>NZ_JBMIRT010000040.1:0-131070 GCF_049195285.1 Ruegeria sp. MALMAid1280
AACAGGCCTTGCTCACAATGCATCGGGTGCGCCAGCTCATCGTCCGGCAGAAAACCCAGATGCTGAACGTGATCCGTGGTCTTCTGCGAGAGTTTGGCCATGTGATCGGGAACGGGCCGGTAGCGGCGATGCGCTTCGTCAAAACGTTCCAGACCGATGACTGCCCGGACATTCCGGACGTGGCGAAGAGCATGCTCAAGACGCTCTGCGACCAGGTTATTGATCTCGATGATCGGGTGACCTTCTACGACAAGCTGATCGAATATCATTCCCGGATCGATGAACGCGCCAAGCGGATCAGAACAGTTCCCGGCGTCGGCCCTATCACCGCTTCGGCCATTGTCGCCACCATCGGCGATGGCAAGCAGTTCAAGAACGGACGCGAGTTTGCCGCCTGGCTCGGACTCACGCCATTGAATCGGTCAAGTGGCGGTAAAGAGCGGCTAGGCCGGATCAGCAAGAAGGGTGATCGCTATATCCGACGATTGCTGGTGATCGGCATGACCTCGCAGGTTCAGCGTGCCCGCGGATATCCAGAACGTGTGCATCCCTGGATCATGCAGCTTTTGGAACGCAAACCAATGCGCCTCGCGACCATTGCTATGGCAAACAAAACGGCCAGGATCATCTGGGCCATCCTCACCAAGGAAACAAATTACCGGCAATCAGCCGCATAAACGGAGGAGCAATACAAACACGAATTGCAAGACGAATGCCATGATGGCACGTGCGGTCATCCGAGAACCCGGGAACCCGAGCTTTGTCCTGAACTTTCAGGTTCGCGTCGCCGATTGGGACCAGGTTCACGGAACCCATCAAGGCCAGCGGCAATATCGAAAACCGCGATCAAAGGCCGGACACAGGACTGTACTGACCAGCCGCGCAATCAGAGCATTTTTCCCTTGCAAAGCAGACGTCATCCACACAGGACTTTGCGGACTTGCGCAGTCGCAGATACTGCTGACGCAGCATCTTCTTGCATATGCAGCATTTCAATCACGGCTCCGAAGCGAAGTCGCCGGAGCAGACATTAACAGTCATGGATTTAGCAAAAACCTGAGCTGATTTTTCACCCTAGTCCGGCGGAACAAGTTATACGCGAACCATGCGTCTTACTGTTGCGTCTATTCCAAAGTCGGCTTTGACCAGTGTCGGTGTGGCACAGCGACCAACGCCTGATGGAACAACCTACTCGGCCCCTTTCACAAATGGCGACCCTAGTCGAGATGGTTGACTAATCAGCGGTCGCCACAGTCATGGCAGCCGGAATAGGCACCTCCCACTTTGGTCCCGATCCATGTTTTTCCAGAACTTTATCAACAACGGCCGCACGTATTGCAGCGGCATGCGTGGCGGGTTGCGGTCGCAGCAGTGCACCACCGCGGGCTGTTCCTTCAAGGAAGTAGTCATACGGCGCACCTGGGTCTGTCACGTGCCACTTCGACGCGACAATGACTTGTTGAAAATCTCTGAAACCAGCCTTCTCAAGGACGGGAAATGCAATCTCCGGATCGGCATAGTCGTTTGCGCCAGGCCCAGGTGGCAAGGCAATATCCGGAGACCCGTGTTGGCCTATTGCGCCAAAGACGTAGCCAAGCGCCGTGTCCACTTCAGGTCCACACCAAACAGAAAATGCCAGCTTGCCACCAGTACGGAGCACACGTCGTGCCTCCGCCAGAACTCTTGGTGGGTCCGGGACGTGAGGCATCCCAAAACCGATTGTCACGACATCAAAGGTCTCATCCTCAAAGCTGAGCGACATGGCATCGCCTTCGACAAACTTTGCCTCTGGCACCTCAACCCGGGCCATCTCCAACATGGCCGGTGAGAAATCCAGCCCGATCACCTGCGCACCGGCTTTGCACAGAGCAGCGGTCACGTTTCCCTGACCACAGCACAAGTCGAGCGCTTTGGAACCAGGTCTTGCCCCAACCGCAGAAACCATCGCTGGCACCACCATGTCTGCGGCCTTGGCAAAGACGCGGGCATAAGATTGTGCGACATCCGATTTTGCCCATTCTCGCCTTTCCAAAGCGGCAAAAGAGTCCGGCGTTTCTGTCTCAGCCATGTTTCCCCCCAGTTTTGTATCATTCAATAAAGAGTGCTCTGAATACGCCGACGCTCAATTGCTGTTGATACAACCAAGCTGTGACTACGATCCGGTCTGAAATGCGGAAATCACGATAGTTGGCGCAACGCCGTTCTCGTTATCCAAGATCGTGTAATAGTGCCGCCAGGCCCGCTCTAATGACCCATCCTCCCGCGTGAGCTCCCAATTTACGACTGCTAGGCTCAAATGAGGCCCTTGGCTAAACAGATCCACGGCGCGCAGGGAGGCATTGTGAACACCTCCAGCACGGAACGCATCAAGCCTCGTTTGATTGAAATCAGTGATCTCTGTCTGAGAGACGTAAAGCGTCATTTGGCCATCCAGTGAAACCATGAAGCATGGGACGTTGAAAAAGCGGTCCAATTCCTTGAGCGGAGCGTCACCTCGAATGACACTTTCCCAGGTTTGGCGGTAGTCTGAAACTAGTTGTCTGGCTGATTGCACGGTGTCGCCTCCTTGTTCGAGTTAAGGCCGTCTGGCTATGAGCGTTGCAAAGACCTGATAGCCATAAAGGGCGCCACTTTCAGCGCGACGGCGATATTCCGCAACCAGACCGTCGTGCAGCGCCTGGCCAATCTCGCCGCGCTTCATCAGCACCTTTCCGGTTTCTTCAACCCAAGGCAGCATCTGGTCATTGTCGAGAACGCTGCGGCTTTGGAAGCTGAAATCTTCCAACATGAACCCTGCCTCGGTGGCCAGCCTTTGCAACTTCGCAACGGCATGTGGGTCAGTGACAAACTCCTGAACGAAAATCTTGGCGCAGGCATCGAGAGGGTCGTGCGGATAGTTCCCCAACGACGCTTTGGAGAAGTCTGCATCGCAAACGACCAAACGCCCGCCGGGCTTCAACACACGCGAAGCTTCCGTCAGAAGTGCTGCCGGGTCTTCAACGTGGGTCAGCACTGTGTGCATGATCAGGTTGTCGACTGCCCCATCTTCCAGAGGCAACGAGGCTCCGTCTGCGACCTCGAATTCCACATTGTCTTGCCCTTGCACCCGTGCCTTTGCTTCTTTCACAAAGCCCTTGGATGGCTCGAAGCCAATGACGCGCGCGGGGCTGGCTTTCCCGGCGATGCGGCGGGTTACGGCCCCGGCACCGCACCCCACGTCTATCGTCAGACTGTCTTCTGAAAACGCGAGCTTCCCAAGGTATGCCGAAACGATCTTTTCCATCGTGGGGTCTGACTGTCGTTCATCCATCGAGTCAGCAAAGGCTGAAATAAACTCTTCCCCTGCTGCATCCACATCTTGAAACGGATCGGCCATGTGTATTGTCCCCCTAACACTCAGACTTCTTTGGTTTTCTCTCCTGGACAGTTCGCATCGGCAAAGTCAAATCGAAGAGCTGCCCGCACTCTTGCCAGCTTTCAGCTCTTTCTCGGATTCCAAAATGCCTTTCGAAAGGTCGTTCAGAACCGCGGCAAACGCGTTCTTGTCCAGCTTGTAGAACACCCAGTTCCTGATCTTCTTCGATGTCACGAGATTGGCCGCGGCGAGCACCTGCATATGTTCGGTGACGGCGGGCTGGCTCAGCTTGACCTTCTTCGTGATGAACCCGACGCAGACGCCATCTGCAACAAGATCGCCGTCGCGTTGTGGCGGGAAGTGGCTGGTTGGGTCCGCCAGCCAGTGAACGATCGTAAGGCGCTTCGGGTTCGAAAGTGCCCGCAAAGCCTCTGCCGTTGACTCGATTTCACTCTGCATATAGCAATCATCCTATATAGGTTGCCTCCTATATTTAGTGAGAAGGTGCTGCAAGTGAAACGGCATGTCACGTAAAATCGGCCTGATTGGCGGTCTTGGCTGGCCCGCGACGGTTGCGTACTACGAAGCCATTTGCAGGGCAGCTAAATTGGACGGTCACAAAGGATCGCCCGAGATGGCCATCGAGTCACTCGACATGTCCGTGACCGTCGCTGCCCGCGGCGTTGCAGGAGATGAGAAGAGTTGGTCGCGATTTGACGAAATCTTCAGGCAGGCACTCGGCAGATTGTCGGCCGCCGGGTGCGATTGTGCCGCCATCGCCAGTGTCACACCGCACAACCGACTGGATGCTATTGCGCGAGATACGCCGCTGCCCGTCATTAGCGTTGTGGATGCCGTGACGGACAGGGTTCGCCCCGGGACGCACTCTAAGGCAATAGTTCTCGGCACGAGCGTTACGATGAATGGCAACCTCTTTGACGATGGGCTGGCGGAAGTGGGTGTCACAACAATCCAGCCAAACAAGAACGACGTGACCGGGATGACCAGCCTTCTCGAAGATTTTTTCTACACTGGACGAGCCATCGAAGGTCGGAACAGTCTGATCGCCTTCATCAGATCAATTGTGGCCGATCAGAGGAGCGTCCTGATCATTCTGGCCTGCACCGACCTGACCCCTGCATTTCCGGAGAGCGTGGGTCAGGCAAGGTTCACCGCTAATGGCTTTGATTTTCTGGACGCAACGGCGGCCCATGTCGCGGCCATCTTGAAGGCTGCCGAGATTGAATTTTCGGATCAACCCGTTTCCAAGCGAATGTAGAACAAGAAGGACGGCCCATGCTCCAGTTCAACGCCGAAACCACCCGATTGCTAACGATTGCCTATGAGGGCGCCGAGTTGACCCGCCGGCGACAAGCTTCCTTTGACGCTCTGAAGCCCAGTACTGGTGACACAATCCTTGATGTCGGGTGCGGAAATGGCTTGCTCACCGCCGAGCTCGCGCGAACCGTAGGAAGCGACGGCAAAGTCGTCGGCGTTGACCCCAGCGTGGACATGTTGGCCGCCGCGAAGGAGCGCTGCGCGCCCTATGACAACGTAGACTTCTTGGAAGGCGTCGCTGACAGCATCCCTCTCCCGGACGGCACCGCTGACAAAGCGGTTTCCGTACAGACGTTTGAATACATCGATGATGTCTCCGGCGCGGTCGATGACGTCCTGCGCTGCCTGAAGCCGGGTGGACGACTTGTCATCAGTGATTTGCACTTTGGAACATTTGTCTGGGCGAGTGATGATCCCGAACGCATGTCAAAAATGATCGCCTCCTGGGACGATCATTTTGCCAGTGGGACGCTGCCGGAACGACTGCCAAGCGTCCTTAAAGCCAAGGGTCATGAGATCGAGGCCGTTGTGCCGCACAACATGACGGACCACGAGCTGAAACCCGACGGCCTTGCGATCATGATGATGCATCTGATGAAGAACTACGCCGTTGCGAACGAACACGTCGAGGAAGCCGTGGCGCAGGCTTGGTTCGACGAGCAAGTTAGCCTTGCGAAAAAAGGACGGTTCTTCTTTTCCCTCACCCAGTTTGTTGTCGTCGCGCGAAAGGCAGGCTGACACCGACAAAGCCTCTTCACATCAAACATCAAGGCCGTTTTGACGGCCGAAATCAGTGTAGAATGTATCGCTTCGGCACCTCTCCAAAGTCGCCTCATCGGCTTCTCTTGGGTCATTGCCGGGGCTTTGAACGCCTGTGCCCTCGATGAAGCGGTTCACGAGATTGAAAACGCCGCACACCTGGATGGCATCGAACAGAGCACCTTCCGACCAGCCCGACGCATACACGGCTTGCGCATCCGCCTCCGTCATGCGCGATGGTGAGACGGTGAGTTTCTCAACATAGGCAAGGACTGGCTTCAGGTCTTCCCGGACAGGGGCCGTGTCACGATCTTCCATCAATGCCGCTATCGTCTCGACCTCAATACCGTAGGCCTTGGCGAAAACAATGTGTGCACCATGGCAGTATGCGCAGGCGTTCAATCCCGAGACATAGGCTGCGATCAGTTCACGATCCGCAACCGAGAGATCGCTCTCACCCCGCATCACCAGACTTTCGTATGCACAGAGCGGCGCGAGCTTTTCCGGAAAGGCTTGATAGACACTGCCAAGTGTCGCGTTGTCGGGCAGAGAGGGAAACAGGCGTTTCATCTGATGTAGTCCAATTCTGCTGAAAGCACTCGCAACTCATACTGCGCAAATAGACATGCTCCTGCAACGAAACATGGCAACATTGCCCTCGAAGGACCAAAAAGGAGAATGATCGAGTGAGTGGTTTGCGCTTTTCTGATCCTTTCCGAAATCTGGGACAATAGAACTGGCCACGACACCTCATTCCGTACAATCAGTGTCATTTTTCCTCCGACCGGAATGCCAACTCACCTGCTGCTCTGCCGGCAGCCTTGAAGTAAGAGGTGTCGCCGTGGATCAGAGCAAGGCTCATGCTGCCCTCAATCAAGGCCATTACCTGTCTGGCGATTTCATCATGTCTTTCCAGCCCATGCTCATGAAGCAGTTCAGACAACCATTTCTCTGTCATTGTCTTGTGCGCGCTGGCTGCCAGACGTGCCGGGTGACCCGGCCGATCAGCAAGCTCGGTAGAGATCCGTGTGAACCCTGACCCCATATAGTTGTCACCATCAGCCCAGTCCGTGAGTTGAAGGAATAGGTTCTCGATGACTTGGTTTAGGGGTGTTTCCCTTGGTCCCGCCCAGGCCTTGAACCGACCGAGGACATAATCGTGCTGTGCGTTTAGTACGTCTGCGACGATGTCATCCTTGCTCTTGAAATGGTAGTAGATGGTGCGCTTTGTCACTCCGGTCGCCTCGGCGATCGCATCGACACTGACCCTCGAAAACCCCTCTCGATAGAAAAGCCGATAGGCAGCGGCAAGAATCCTCTCTCGGGTGCCGGTCTGACTCAAATCCATCCTCCATAGGTATACTCACTAGTGAAGTGACATAAAGTTTGCAGCGATCTAGCTGTCGGATCAACGCGATTGCGTTCAAATGAAGGAAAGCCATCCAGGTGAAGGAAGCCGCAGATATCCCAGAATCCCGATTCAGGTGGGTTGTCGCCATCTCCGCGGCCATGCTTCTGGCAGTGGCGATGGGAACCCTCGTGAATGGGATGTCTGCGTTTCTGGTGCCGCTCGAGGAAGCATTCGGTTGGCAAAGAGCAGAGACCTCGGCCATCAATTCCTTCGGGCTGATCGGCATTGCGCTCGGCGGCATTGCAATGGGTTTTCTTGCCGACAGGGCGGCGACCCGTACAGTCTGCCTCATTGGCGCGGGTGCAATGTGTGCAGCCCTAATGCTGTCCGCCCACGCCACTGCACTATGGCAATTCTACGCCTTGTTCTTTGTTGCAGGCGCTCTCGGCGGCGGGGCTTTCTTTGCGCCCGTTATTGCCTTGGTTGGCGGCTGGTTCCGACGCGGAGCGGGACTTGCGATAGGCATCGCTTCGGCTGGGCAGGCGGTAGGCCAGGGCCTCGTACCGTTCGGCTCCGGATACCTTATCGAAACCGTGGGGTGGCAGAGCGCGCTGAGCTACCTCGGGATCATATGCGCGGTTGTACTGGTGCCGTTGTCCTTCGTGATGATCGATCCGCCAGAAGGCAACGGGAGCGCCGCAGCCCAGGTTGAAAGTGGTTCGACGCTTTCGCCCCGTCTGGTTCTTCCCGCTTTGTCGATTGCAGTTTTGGGGTGCTGTGCAGGCATGGCCGTGCCGCTTATCCACCTTGTGCCTCTCATTCAGATCGTTTGCGGAGTCGGCGCTGAAGCCGGTGGTCCATTGCTTCTGATGCTCATAACGGCAATTGCAGGGCGCATCTTCTTTGGACGGCTCGCCGACACGATTGGTCCGCTTCGGGCGTGGATGGTAGCCACGGCTTGGCAAACTGCGTTGATGCTTGGTTTCATGACGCTTGGATCGCTGCAGGCGTTTTGGGTTTTCGTCGTTCTCTATGGGTTTGGCTACGGCGGCGTAATGACCGGCGTATTGGTGTCTGTGCGTGCCCTCACGCCAGCATCCCGACGCGCCTCGGCGACCGGAATTGTGCTGGCTTTTGCTTGGCTCGGTCACGCGGCCGGCGGATGGCAAGGGGGATTAACATTCGACCTAGCAGGTACGTATTTCTGGGCATTTGCAAACGCTACGGTTTTTGGACTTGTAAACCTTGCTATAATTGGTGCGATCTACTTGGTATCGCTACGGCGGTCTGTGCAGATATCTTGACCAGACTGAAGCAACGCATTGATTCGAAAGTCCTTTTTTCGTGATCTGGGACGACACGTTTACACGCTCAGGGAAGGATTTTGACTGAACCGTCAGCGTTTTTTCGGCCATCCGTTTTGGTTGCGCAGTGAAGGTCTGGTATCGATGCAGCCCAATTTTGATTCAGTTTTCTGATTTGAGCCTACTTAACCAGTCTTGCAGCATGGCTTTGAACAGAGCAGGGCGTTCCCAACTCAACGAATGCCCCGCAATATCGAGTAGTCCGTAGGTGGCTCGCGGATAGCACTCAAGCATCGCCATCGTGTCAGCATAGCCGGAGATCGAGTCCTGCCTGCCCGAAAGAATCAACGAAGGCTTGTCGAACCGCGATGCCAACATTTCGTCGTGGTATGAGAACAAGAATTTGTTTGTCACTCGCGCTTCGAGATCGGCATCGTGGAGCGCGGCGGCGGGAACCTTCGTCTGGCGGATTTTCTCGATGATTTCGGGGGTCTGGATCACCAGTCTCTCCGCTCGACCTGTCACTGAAGACGGCTGCCCTTTGAGCAAGTCTGGTCGCGCAATGATAGGCCGGGCTTCAGGCTTTGGCGGCGGCGGGTCAGTTGGAAATCCCCCGGGGACAATGAGACACAGGCCTGCAATCAATTCCGGATCGGAATAAGCTAGGCCTTGGGCGATGTAGCTGCCACGTGATTCACCAATCACGGCAATACCGTCACTGCCGGAAATAGAACGCGCGAAATCAAGGACGCAACTTGCAATATCATCTTGTGACTGCACACCCTCGAATCCGGTTGACTGCCCACATCCCGGCAAGTCCAGATAGACCCTTCGCCACCCGTTTAAACCCGCAAAGCACGGTTCGACCGCATCAACCATATGTCGGTGATCCAACCTGCCTCCGTGAAGGATGAGTAACGGAAACCCAGATCCAAATTCAGCGAAACTCAATTTCGACATAATGAAACCCCTAAATTGAAGACACTAGCCTCTAGATTCCGTGATGTCACTTGGCCGGTCCAAGAGGCAAAACTGCTGCATGGTTGCGTCGCTATCTCTGCCACCGCACAGCATTGTAAGTCGAACTCTTGTAGCGGTTTTCGTGCTGCATGCGCTCGCAGCGAAAAAGTGAATCAGAGGTTGTGCTCTCACCCCGGTTTCGCCGCCCAGAGCGTGAACTTCGGCTCTTGATTTGCCAACGACCGTGCATTGAGCGACACGACACAAGATCAAAGACTTGGACCGCCGTGCCGATGAACGGTCTCGACAAGCGTGTTACACTGGCGTCGCCGCACGAGCATCAGGCCGTTCTGAGCCGATTCCATTGAAGAACTCATTTCGATTTTGCGCTTTGGGGTTGGTTGTGGCCAATTTTTGTTCGGCAATCTGAGACGGTGCCGCTTGTCATCCTGTGGCCGGTACCATGGGCTTGAGTTTTGCTAGCTTCCGGAGGTTTTGGGCGGTGGCTGCGAGGGTAAACTCGTCTTGGACGCCGCATGGGCCGCGTAATCGGAGCCGGCCCAGGCCGAGGATGCGTTTTAGGTGGGCGAAGAGCATCTCGACCTTTTTGCGCCGCCTCTGGGCCGTTGGATTGAACTCTGAGGCCGTGCATTGGCGGGCGAAGTCTCGGACGATCTCGTATTTCTCGCGGTGGATTGCGCGGGTCTCCGAGTTCGGGCAACACTTGGCCTTCAGCACGCAATTCGTGCAATCGGACTTCCGCGCCCGATATTTGCGGGCGCGCCAGCTTGGCGCGTTCCGCTTTGGATCGGAATAGGTACGCCAGGTGTGTCGCATCTCCTTGCCGCCAGGGCAGATGTATCGGTCATTCTCATCATCCCATGTGAAGTCGGATCGTGAGAAGGTTCCATCGGTCCGCTCACCCTTGTCGAAGACCGGGACGAAGGGGAGGATCTGGCGCTTGAGAACTAGCCAGACCAGATTGTCGGATGATCCGTAGGCGGTGTCAGCGGCGATCCATTCGGGCTTCACGCCAAACCGCTCTTTCGTTCGGTCGAGCATCTTGCGCATGGCACCAACCTCCGCCGTCTTGTTCGACCGGCTGGCGTCTACATCGACAATGATCCCGTGGTCTGTGTCGATCAAGTAGTTGTCGGAATAGGCAAAGAAAGCGGGGCCTTTGTCTGACTTCACCGTGACCGTGATGCCCGAGAAAACCGGGCGGCGCGTCACCGGCGTTCTGATCGGCTGGGGGGCGAAGGACATTGAAGGCCGGAAAGCCGCCTATGCCGAGCTGCAACGCCCCCGCGTAGGCCGCAAGGCGCGGATCACCGGAACCGTTGAGGAAATGTTGCCGCCTGAGGTGATCGAGTAGGGCAAAAACCTGCCAAAACCCTATGAGTTTTGCCGTAGGTTTTTGGCCAGCAGCGATTTTCTTGGCCTTGCGCTTCGGTGACAAAAACGACCGTTTATGGCACTATGGCCGCAGCGGTGCACACGCAGGGGTTGCTATCGGGCTGGGACTTCATCGACAGCTGCGAACCCATTTTCCGGATGCTGTGCTTTGTATGGAAGTCAGGTTCTCAAACCGTCCTGACAGGCAAGACCAAAATACATCGCATCACTTAGCGGGCGGTGCTAGTGTCGTGTTGGGGAGAACGCGAATGCCTACATTTGACAGTGAAAACGCTGCGAAGCTGCACCGCGAGTTGCATACACACTTGCCCTCAGATCCTGTACTCAGGGTCAAGACATTGGAAAGTCTTGCAGTGGAACGTGGACTGGTCGCGCCTGAAAGCCTCGACGCTTGGATTGAAGCCTATTCAGAGCATATCGGACCGAAACGCGGGGCGCATGTAGTGGCGCGGTCATGGCTTGATCCGGGGTTTCGGACACGCCTGTTGGATGACGCGGCAGAAGCCATCAAGGAGTTTGACTATCAGGGGGACGCGAGTGCTCACCTGAAGGCGGTCGAGAACACCGACACGCAGCACAACATGGTCGTGTGCACGCTATGCTCTTGCTATCCCTTTTCGATCCTGGGGATGTCACCGGCGTGGTACAAATCGACCGAATATCGCGCCCGCGCCGTTCGAGAGCCTCGCAAAGTGCTTACAGAGTTCGGCGTGGCACTCCCTGAAGATGTGGGTGTCCGCGTCTGGGACAGCACTGCCGAGCTTCGCTATATCGTTGTGCCGCAACGGCCCCCGGGAACCGATGGGTGGGGTGAGGAGCGCCTGGCAGCCCTTGTCACCCGAAACTCCATGATCGGGACAGAGCGAGATTTGAAGGCGGAGGCGGGCTGATGGACGGCATTCACGATCTCGGCGGCGTTGAGGGTTTTGGCCCGGTGCCCGTAAAGAGCGGCGACAAGGATTTCCGCGACTTGGAAGATTGGGAAAAACGCGCCTTTGCGTTGAACTGGTCGCCGATTGCGCCCGGAAGCACCATAGACTGGTTTCGCCACGGGCTCGAACGCATGGTGCCTGCTGACTACCTTGCCTTTTCCTACTTCCAAAAGTGGTGCACCAACGATCTGATAAGGATGCTCGATAACGGCACGATAACACTTGAGGACGTCAAACGCGGTCACGTACAAAACCCCGTTGCGCCGCCTCCTTCCATGACCGTTGAGGAAGCTGTGGCGGATGTGGCCGCGTCGGATTTCAGTTTTGAGAGAGACACGTTGCAGCGGCCCGCTTTTTCCGTCGGAGACACGGTGCAAGCGCGGCGTCATATCAATGCAAATCATACCCGCCTTCCGCGGTACGTGCGAGGTCTAAAGGGTGTGGTACTTGCCCATCATGGTGCGCATGTGCTGCCAGACCGCAATGCCGAAGGTGTCGAGGTGCCGGAACATCTTTATACGATTGGCTTTCGCGCCGTTACATTATGGGGCGAGGATTCCGACCCACGCGACGATGTCACACTCGATTTGTGGGAAAGCTACCTTGTTCCAGCCTGACGATCCACTTGCCCCACCCCAGCCGGTCTTTGATGAGCCTTGGCAGGCGCAGGCGCTCGCCCTGGCAGACAATTTGGTCCAAGCCGGTCATTTTACCGCGGCGGCTTGGGCAGAAACGCTCGGCCAAGAATTGAGAAGCGCCGAGCGCAAAGGGGCTCCAGATAATCTTGACACATATTATGGCGCAGTCCTGAGTGCACTTGAAACGCTCACCGAGAGCACCGGTATTTCCGAGGAGACCCGCATGCAGCGTCGCACCGATTGGGAGACCGCATACCTTCGTACCCCTCACGGGAAACCGGTTGTGCTCTAGCCTGTGAAGGCGCAGGGAATCAACGGCATGCTCGCGCCAAAGTTGATCTCAAGTTAGCGCTCACAAACGACCGTTTTAGGCCGCGCAGACCTCAGCCCCGTTTTCCGTCGTTAGAATATTCCGAACCGTGGTCGCGTGCCACTTTCCGCCCCGTGCGGTTTTGATCCCGCGTGCGTTCAGCTCCGCCGCGATCTGGCGAAGGGATGCGCCCCCTGCCCTGATTTGCTCGACCACCGGTAACACGTTCTCAGCATGGGCCAGCGCCCGCGCCTTGTTCACCGCCGCACCCTTGCGTGCCGCATGACGCTGTTCAGAAGCCCGCTCAGGGATAGACCAGCCCAGTTTGACCCCGCGTGCCTTCGCCGCCGCCAGCGCCGCCTTGGTGCGCTCCGAGATTGCGCGGCCCTCTTGTTCTGCGACTGCGGCCATGATGTGCAGCACAAAGCGGTTCGCCTCAAGCATATCCGCCGCCGTGACCTCGACCCCGCTTTCTAGAAGGTTCGCAATGAAGGCGACATTGCGGGCGAGACGGTCCAGCTTGGCAATGAGCAACACGGCCCCTGCCCGCTTCGCCTCTGCGCGCTGCCGTCCATTGGCTGGCAGGGTCGGCATGAGCCGTGAACTTGGGCTTTGCCGTTGTCGCTGCGCCAAAAGCCTCATCATCAAGGGTATCGAGATACTCGCGCACGGCGCGGGGTGCATCTGTGGGATCAATCTTGCGGGCCGCCCAGTCCTCGGGATTGCTGGAGTTCTGCTTCTGAACATCGGCGCTGATCAAGCTGGCATCGACCGCAAAGCCCTGGCCACCAACCAAGCCTTCCTCCATGCAGCGCGCTACTGTCATCTCGAATACATGGCGCAGCAGATCGCTTTCGCGGAAACGGCCATGTCTGTTCTTGGAGAATGTCGAATGGTCCGGGATGCGATCCGTCAGATCAAGACGACAGAACCAGCGATAGGCCAGGTTCAGATGCACCTCTTCGCACAGCCGCCGCTCGGACCGGATGCCGAAGCAATAGCCGACCAACAGCATCCGGATCATCAGTTCGGGATCGACCGATGGGCGCCCCGTGTGGCTGTAGAAATCTGCCAGATGTCCCCGGATGCTGCTCAGATCGAGATGACGATCAATCGACCGCAGCAAATGATCGCGTGGGACATGATCTTCCAGCGAGAACTCGTAAAACAGTGCCGCTTGTGCTTCCTGCCTTGGTCCCATCATAGCAAATCCTCCCGCTCAATGACGGAAGTGAATCAGCCAATTTGCCGTCGATCAACAAAGAGTTTTTCAACGGAATCAGCCCGAAGTTGACCTTGGATAGCGCCGGGTGAACTATGCTTGACGCACAGCCACTTACTTCTTTGCCTTACGGCATCCGCATGTGGATTAGACGAGGTTCGTCCACTCCAAGTTGGAGTAAGATGAACAGATTTGCGAAGTCGGTTTGGCCAATGTCGGTATTTTCGAATATGCCAAGGTTCTCAAGAATACCGGGAATAGTCTCCGCGTGGCCAACAACCAGAACCGCGTCCTCCTCATGATCGAAACTGAGCGCGTCGATCAGTCCGGCAGTATCGGCACGGTTCACCGAGTTCAATGGTAATCCCAGTTCTTCAGCGATTATCGCACCTGTCTGTTGGGTACGTTTGGCATCTGAGGTGAACACGACATCCAAACCTACGTGTGCCAGCATTTCCGCCCACGCAGAAGCTCGTGCCTTGCCTTCTTCGGTGATTGCGGGATCGTCTCCGCTGAGTTCCTTCTCAGCATGGCGGATGACGTAGACGGCATCTTGCGCCGATGTAGTGGGAGCCGCCACCATGGCAAAAAGGAAAACCAAAAAAGGCAATCTCATATCATCACTCCAGCTAATTTTTCCGCAAGGGTACTGATTGGGCGCGAAGGAGACAACAAACGTGTCCTCAAGGGTAAGGTCGGCTTAGTCCCGCTCCTGGTGAATTCGGCGTCTGATCCTCGCTGCGGTTAACATGAATGACCCTTCCTTCCGCTGCGCGTCGGAACCGAAATTCAAGCGCATGCAGCATTTCTGGTGCTGCGAGCGCGCGCAGCAAGATTTTGACAATTCCGCTGTGGGCTCTCCTTAAACCTTCGCCGCGCCAAGCGTGAATGGCAGATTACCGGAGCACCTGCCTTTCACCTAGTCAGTCCCGAACAGGTAAGATGCGGGACGTAGCGAACTTTGAACTTCTTTCTCTCAAGGTCCGCTTCGTTGATCAGGGCTGGACAAAAACGATCGTCTTCTCGGCTATCAGCCTTCTGGTTTGGTGCGGTTGAGAACTACACATCGGCGCGCTTCAAGAAGGTCAACGCGAGACCCAAGGCGACAAGAAGACCACCACAAATTCTGTCGATCCAGAGCGCCCCACGATTGCTGAGAAACTGAACTGCTTTTGCGCCCAGGCCCGCATAGGCGGCCATGACGATCACATCGACGGCGATAAAGATCAGAGCCAACGTTACATACTGCTGAAACATCGCTTCAGTCGGTGTGAGGAACTGCGGAAGGAAAGCTGTGAAGAACAGGTAGCCTTTGGGGTTTGTGACAGCGACGAGAAAGCTCTTCCTAAAGACTGCAACGCTGTTGTGAAGCGTTCCCGATCTGTTGTCTTCGGATGGGTTCGCGACCGGTTCCAACTGGCCGGAAGATCGCATCATCTGTACGCCCAACCAGACGAGGTAGCCGACACCGATCCATTTGACGACGCTGAACCAAAAAACTGATGCGGCCAGAAGTGCTCCGAGCCCCAGACCGGCAGCCGTGATCAGAACAGCATCAGAGAATGCGGCCCCTGCGATGCCGTACCCTGCCGTAGCGATGCCGAATCGTGATCCATTGGACAGGGCGAGGAGAACGGTTGGGCCGGGCGTCATAACAACAACCAGCGCCAAAAGGGCGAATGTCAAAAGAGACAATTCCATCATGCGGACTCCGAATTCAGAAAGTAGATGGCTAGGCCGGTCAGGATCAGGCAAACCCCGCTCAAAATGGTCCTAAGCAAGTTCCAAACCTGCCAGGAGGCTGAGTAGTCTTGCCAAATTTCACGGGCTGATCCGATGTCAGTTGGTACGGCAACCTCCGCCAGGGCTTCATTCATGGGGACATTCACCGTTGCTGTGACGAGCAAGGCACCGACGATGTAAAGAATGGCGGCGAGTCCAAAGTGCACGGCTGATTTGTTCCTGCTCTGCCGGGCCGCGATGAATGCCGTTGCCGCCAAAATGATTGGAGTCAGAAAGAAGGCCGGGAAAAACACCGCGTTTCGGACGGAGGTGTTCATCGCTTGCATCGCGGCGATTGCCGTTCGCGGGTCCGTCGCGTCCAAACCCCACATCGTCGAACATACCCAAGCGTAGAAAAAGCCAAAGATGGCCCCGATGCTTAGGAGTGAAAGCATCGACATTGGCAGAAGCAACCGAGCCATTAGACTTGCTCCGCCTCAAGTTCCCGGTGTTGGCGCGCTGCTGACACGACCGAGGCAAAGATGACCACCGCAGCGAATTGACCAAGCAGAACCGCCGGATAGATCAGACTAAATTGCGCATCGAAATATTTTTGAGGCCCGAAGGACACCAAAGCCATGATTGCAGCGAGAGCGCTTAAAATGCGTCCCGCCCGACTGTCCAGCGGTTGCACGATGATAGCCCCCAAAGCGACAGACATCGCAGCTCCTAGAAATGGAGCAATGCCGAACAAGGGCGTGGCGATGGGCGGGTGAGGTCTGATCCCGGCATACAGGGCGGAAAGCATGATCCCCTGCAGAAGAATGAGTGTCGCCAGGGCGGCGATGACATGACGATTAGATTGTTCCATTGCTTCTCCAAAGCGTAACTATGATTACGGTTGCATGTATCCGTAATTACAGTTACGGTTACTGTCAACAGGCTGGAGAATAATTTTGCGTGAAGAGAAACGATCCCTGCGGCAGCAACAGATCGAGACGGCGGCATACGAAGTGTTGGAGGCCAAAGGGTACGGAGGTACGTCCATGCAGGGAATTGCCAAGCATGCACGCGCCTCGAATGAGACGTTGTACAACTGGTACGGAGACAAACAGGGGTTGTTCCGCGCCCTTGTCACACGGAACGCTGAAGAAGTTAAAGCGCATCTGGAATCCGAACTGCAAACCGACCATGACGCGCTTTCAATTCTGGGAACGTTGGGTCCGAAGCTTTTGGATTTGCTGACAGGTGATCGCGCTGTTGCCCTCAATCGAGCCGCAGCAGCCGATAGCAGCGGCGAACTCGGCGCGACGCTTTCAAAGGCGGGGCGAGAGGCAGTGTTCCCACTGCTCGAACGGGTGTTGCTGCGCGCCCGGGACGAGGGCGTGCTCAACTTCAAACATACCGGAGAGGCTGTGGCGCTCTATCTGGACCTGCTGATTGGCGATCAGCAGATCAGGCGCGTCATAGGCCGCCTTCCTCAGCCATCGGAGACCTTTTGCCAAGAGCGGTCCGCGCGGGCTGTCAGGCTCCTCCGCGACCTTCTCGGCTAGACTCAAAGCTACCAAAGGAAATCAAAACATGACGACCCTTCTCGCGCCCAATGCCTGCCAGACCATGGCCGATCTCCGCGCCCAAATCGACGCGATCGATACGGACCTGATAGGCCTGCTGGTCAAGCGCAGCCACTATATCGACCGGGCAGTGGACCTAAAGAAGATTGAAGGATTGCCTGCACGCACAACGGATCGGGTTGCTGCGGTGCTGGACAAGGTCAGCACAACCGCGTCGGAACAGGGGCTGGACCCGGACCTCGCGCACAAGCTTTGGGCTGAGCTGATCGAATGGTCGATTCAGCGGGAAATCAGGGAGCTTGGGGAATAATGCCTTTCGGAGACGCCAGCGGCGCAATTGATGGGGCGGACCTATGAAACTCATCCGCGATATCAGAGCTGCTGGGATTTTTCATAAGGCAGCGAAGTCAATGCAAGCAGGTGACTACCAAGGCGTTCTTGACCGCCTCGATGGCTTCCAGGCACAACCGTATTTCACGGCCAAGGCAGAACTGTTTCGCGCAATGGCGCGGCATCGGCAGGACAGGTTTGCCGATGCGGTTCATCACTATGACAATTTCCTGACGAACCATCTCGCGGACATGCCGCCAAAGGACCGTGTCTATGTGGAAGAGTACGCGAAATTCTTCATAAGCCGTGCTCAAGCGAGAATTGATCCGTCAACACCATTATATTCATCTCTTGCGGAATTGAGAGAACTTGCAGCCTTGGCGCCATTCCTCACCAGAGCCGAGTTTTCTTTTGACAACTGGGCAGAAGCCGACGTGACCGGAAAAATCTGACCTTCAATTTCTTGGCCAAATGGCGTTTTGATCTAAGGTTTGCGGCCGCTGCATCTACCCCAATGGCCGCTATTTGAGACGCAGGTCCTTTGGGTTTCGCCTGGCAACCTGATAGACCCGCCAGGTGTGAGCAACCCTACTCGCCAGAAAGAAAAAAGGTGAAAAGAGCCCGCGTTCTCTGGCCCTCCGATCCAACAGTACGCGTTGCGCGGGAAAATGTCCGCGATGGGCCGCCGAAATCAAAAATTCGTCGCCCTGATGAGAGTCACCTCGATCTGCCATTTCTCGATGAACGTAGTAGCCCATCGCAGGATCACCGGCCTCTTCCAGCCAGCCTACAACTTTGCGCACGGTGGAAATGTCCTCTGCAGCCAAGGAGAGCATAGCCACCTCCCGCAAAACCGGGCTCAGATCTCCGAACTGCGGACGGAGTGAGCTTTCGCTGCGGCTGCGCCAAAGACTGCTTCGAGTGAGTGTGTCAAAACCGGTCGTTCTTGATCGCTAACGGTGCGTCAGACATCGCGCGAGCTCTACCACCGATTTGATCGCGCGCCGGGCGCGTGCCCAAGTCGGGAGTGCGCGACAAAGCTGTTTTCCGTAGTATGGAAACCAGCCCCTTCCCGCCTCAATCCCAGTTTCTCTGAGAGTGCCTACTCAGAGAACCTTGCGGTAGTACACAGACCTTTTTCCTGCGCAAATTGAAAGAGAGGAAGGCGGAAATATGCAATCAAACGCATCTGCATGTATCAGAATTCTGGAATCCCTAGTACCGCCATCTGTTTGCCAACCCGCTCAAGTACGTCTGGAGAAAAGACCATTGCTTCTTTGAAGCGTTTCACTGTCATGTCTGGATGGGCGCGCAATAACTTCTCTGCAGACGTGCGCGCTTCTTCTTCGCGTCCTGCTCCCAACAGCGCGGCACAGAGGTTTCGGTGAACCCAATGTGCATTCGGGCGTTCTTGCAGAGCGCGAATAAATAGGTCTGCCGCCTGATTGTCGTCACCGGCAACCTGATGAGCGCTGCCCATGCCTACAAGATTGTTGAAATTCATCGGGTCTAACGGGCTTAGGCGCATCGCCCGTTCGAAGTGTTTCATGGCCATTTCTGGCCGGTCTGCATAGGTTTCGAGCCAGCCCAAACGGCTCAATGCCCATGCGGAATTGGGATCGAGCTGGATCGCGCGTTCGAGAAGGACACGCGCAGCACCATAGTTGCGTGCAAATGTGTGAACCGTACCTAGTACCGACAGTATCAATGGATCGTCGGAAGACATTTGGGCGGCCCGTTCCGCGCGGGATAGCGCCTCGGCCTTCGCTTTGCTGATATCAGCGACCCAATTGTACACAGAGCGTTGCGCCCAGCACCAAGCGGCGAGAGCAAGTGCCATTGGATAATCGGGATCGATCTCAAGAGCCTTGTCTAGAAGCTCCAACGCTCTTGCCGCTGATTGCTCCTCTAACATCCAGGCATCGGGCATGGCGCGCATCGTGTAGTCATACGCGCCAAGATCATGAGGCGGCTTCCGCCGTGTACGTTCAATCTCCGCAAATTGAATTGAGGGCTGCAGGGCGCCAGCGACTTTCTCCGTTATCTTGTCTTGGAGATCGAAGATGTCGTCGAGAGACCCGTCATACTTGTCTGCCCACAGGTGTGCCCCTCCATCGGTTTCGATCAGCTGCACAGTGATTCTAACGCGTTGCCCCGCACGTTGGACCGATCCTTCAAGTACGTACTTCACGCCCAACTCGCGCCCGATATCCCGGACATTCATGTGTCGACCCTTGTAGGCAAAGGACGAATTCCGCGCGATCACGAAGAAGGACCGGATGCGCGAGAGGGTGGCTGTGATTGCCTCGACGACACCATCCGCAAAGTAGTCTTGGTCCGCGTCACCAGACATATTGTCGAAAGGTAAGACGGCGATTGAGGGCTTTTCCGGCCGCTGGAGCTGAACGCTGCTAGAACTTTTATGGGTGTTGTTGTCAAGCTCCGGAGACCAACGGAACACACGCACCGGCGTGGGGATGTTCTTTAATTGATGTTCGCCATCATCGGCAAAACTTGCTTCGATCCTCTTGGCAACGTGTTCATGAGTGCTTGCACTAAGGCTTATCCCACCTGGAGAAGCAATTTCCTGAAGGCGAGCAGCGAGGTTCACACCATCGCCAAAGATATCTTTTCCCTCGATGATAATGTCGCCAAGGTTGACGCCGATCCGAAGTCGCAGGAGCGGTTTGCCTTGCGGGTCCTCCTTCCGGGTAGACATTGCGGTCTGTATCTCGACGGCGCAAGCCACGGCGTCTACCACACTGCCGAATTCTACCAATGCACCGTCACCCATCAGCTTAACCAAGCGTCCCTTGTGAGCGGCTACGGTTGGGCCGAAGATTTTCTTGCGGATTTGGTTGACGGCGGCAAGGGTCCCTGTCTCGTCGGCGTTCATCATGCGTGAGAACCCGGATACATCCGTGGACATGATGGCTGCTAAGCGGCGCTGAACGTTCGTTGAACTCATACTGCTTTCCTAGCGGCGACTGCGTGAGCTCGCAAGACCGACGCATATTCGAGGTAGTGTATCTACCGCTTCTGCTTGATTGTTCTTGGCTTCCCAGCGGAACATGAACAATAACAGAGGTGGTATGGCACTGTGGCCATATAAGCTGGCCCCGTTTCAGTGGACGGTTTCAAAAGGTCCAGCTGACCGGTCTGCGAAGTCAGCCGGGCTTACGTTGCCAAGATACCCATGTCGACGACTTCGATTGTAGAACAGGTCGATCTACTCGACCAGATCGAGCGACAGTTTGGTGGCGGCAGACCAAAATTCTTAGGACGATGGGGAAGCCGCTACAGGTCCGAAACCATGCGTCGCCTACTTTTGTGGCAGGTCATAGGCTAGCCCAGCTCTGAAGCTCGCATGTCTGAATCTCAGGTGGGCTCGCTGACCCAAAGGAATAGGGCGGAGGTTCACCCATCCTTAAGACTTTCTTGCGCTATGGACACCATCTCCTTGATCAAAATGTCGAAGTCGCTCTGCGTGCTGCGGTGATTGGCGATAGCGCATCGCAAGGCATAAGTGCCAGAGACGCGGGTATCCGAGAGCGCCGCAATGCCGGTTTCCTGCAATCTCAGCATAACCTCCCGGTTGAGAAACTCGCAGTCTGTATCGGAAAGCCCCTTTGGACAAAGACGAAAGCACACGATGTCCAGAACCGGCTCAGCCAAAAGTTCCATGTCGGTGCGTGCGCGGATCAGATCTGCCAGATAATGCGCCTGGTCGATGTT
Source organism: Ruegeria sp. MALMAid1280 (assembly GCF_049195285.1). Lineage (NCBI taxonomy): Bacteria > Pseudomonadati > Pseudomonadota > Alphaproteobacteria > Rhodobacterales > Roseobacteraceae > Ruegeria > Ruegeria sp. MALMAid1280. Next base: position 20,947 of record NZ_JBMIRT010000040.1, read on the forward strand.
CTGGTCGATCAGGCGGGCAAACTTCGCGGCACCGTGCTCCTTCAGGCTCATCCAGACTTTCAGCGCCCGGAAGCCGCGCGAGGTCTGGATGCCGAAGTCGTGCAGCCAATCGGCGGCCGCAACGCCGCGGGTTTCGCTTTCCAGATAGGCCTGAGACAAGGCAAACGTGTCCAGATGTTGTTCACGTTCTTTAACTAAACAGCAGCCGACCTCAAACGGAGCATGCAGCCATTTATGCGGATCAAGCGCAACGGAATCCGCGCGTTCCATTCCAGCCAGTAGGTGTCCGTGTTTCGGCGCCATCGCAGCGAGGGCACCGATGCAACCGTCAATGTGGAACCACAGGTTTTCTTGTGCGGCTAGATCTGCCAAGGCAGGAAGATCATCTATGGCTCCGGTATTTATCGTTCCGGCATTGGCGATGATTGCCACGGGCTGGACGCCCTCGGAACGATCAGTTGCGATCTTCGTCTGAAGCTGATCTACATCCAACCGATAGTCAGGCGTTGACGGGATGCGCCGCAGCGCCCTGCGTCCGAGACCAAGAAGTTCCATGGCCGTCAGATGGCAGCCATGCACCTGGTCGGAGCCGTAAAAGGCCAGACGAGCGCCGCTCAACCCTCCTTCCCGGATGCTTTCTTGCCCAAGGGCTTCATTGCGGGCAACGGTGAGCGCAATGAGGTTGGCCACTGAACCGCCACTGGTCAGCGTACCGCTGGCGGTGCTCGGGAAGCCTGCGATTTCCTTGAGCCAGTCTACCACTTGCCGGTCCATCTGGGCTGCGGCGTGATTACCCCCCCCCAGATTCGAGCCAAGAATAGCGGCCAGGAAATCACCCAGAGCGCCGGTGAAGTTACTCGATCCCATGTACCACATCCAAAACCGCGGATGGATGTTGCCCATTGGATAAGGCATCAGATTCTCCTTGATCTGATCGAGCACCTCTTCCAGCGGCGTGCCACTCTCGGGTAACGGAGATTCATAGAAACACTGCACCTGCTCTGGCATCTGTTGCCAGACCGGCGCGTCGCGCACCTCGCTCAGATAGGCCACCGCATCGTCAACCGCGCGATGTGCCGCCGCGCGGTGCGCCGCCCAGTCAGCAGGATCAAGGGTCTCTTCGCCTGACACTACGCACCCATCTGCGCTGTGGGTGTCGAGTGCGAGATCGCGATTTCTTCTTCGGTCATCTCCGGCTCGATGTTTTCGAAAAGTGGTGTGGTCATATAGCGCTCTGCTGTGTCTGGCATCATGGCCAGTAGGACAGAGCCTTCGGGCGCGTCCTGTGCGACTTGCAGCGCAGCCAGAACGGTTCCGCCACCAGACACGCCGGTCAGTATCCCTTCCTGACGCGCCAGATCTTGCGCTGTTTTGATCGCGTCTGGACCCGCAACGGGCATCAGTTCATCAAAGTACTTGTTGTCCAGAGATTCTTGAAGAACCGCCGGGATGAAATCAGGCGACCACCCCTGGAACGGGTGCGGCTCCCAAGCGCTGTGGCCTGAAGCCGGGCTGCCATTTGGGTTGCGTTCCTGAGCAATGCCACTGGCGACCAGCCCCGCATTGGCAGGCTCGGTTAGCACGATTTTGGTTTCGGGGCGGTCACGTCTGAGCACCCTCGCCACGCCGGTCAGCGTGCCTCCAGTGCCGAACCCGGTCACAAAATGGGTCAGCTTGCGCCCCTTGAAGTCAGCGACGATCTCCGGCCCTGTGGTGCGTTCGTGGATTAGCGCATTGGCCTGCGTCTCAAACTGGCTGGCTAGAAACCAACCATTAGCCTCGGCCAGTTCCACGGCTTTGTTGTACATTCCGACCGCCTTGAGCGCACGCGGTGTTAAAACCACCTTGGCTCCAAGCATGCGCATCAGTCGCCGCCGCTCAACTGAAAAACTGTCCGCCATTGTGATAACCAACGGATAGCCCCGGGCGGCGCAAACCATGGCGAGGCCGATGCCGGTATTTCCGCTCGTGGCTTCGATCACCGTTTGCCCAGGCTTCAAGGCACCACTCTTCTCCGCCTCGTCAATGATGCTTACGGCCAGACGATCCTTCACTGATGCCGCCGGATTAAAGAACTCTGCCTTCACGTAAAGCTCCACATGTGATGGTGCGAGTTTTTGCAACTTGATGATCGGCGTGCTGCCAATGGTTTCAGTGATGTTGTCGTAGATCATCGTGTTTTCCCTCGTTTCGGCCATTTTGGCTGTTTGTTTTGAATCAACTCTATTCCAGCTTTGGCGTCAGAGCTTGCAGAACATCTGTAGAAATCCTGTAGAGATGTTATTGTAAGCGATGATTTATTGTTTTGGTGATTTTGAACTGGATACGGGTTCGGCTGAACTGCGATGCGGCGGACAGGAAATTCCTGTCGAGCGGCAAGTCTTCCTGCTGCTGGAGTTGCTGGTCAAGAACGGCGAAGGTCTGACCTCTCAGACAGACATAATTGATACGATCTGGAACGGGGCAGCGATCTCAGATGCGGCGATCGCCAGCCGTGTCCGATCGGCCCGCGCGGCAATAGGAGATGACGGCGAACACCAGCGCGTCATTCGCACGGTAAGGGGCCGGGGCTATAGGTTGGTAGTTCCGGTCGTGAAGCGAATGAACCCCGACATGGCCGGCTTTTCATCAGCGGAGGGGTCGGCTCCGTCTATCGCTGTGCTCCCGTTCAGTGCGTTCGGCGACTTGGACCGCGCAACGATCATTGCCCCTGCCTTGGCTCATGAGCTGATCGTTACTCTGTCTTTGACCCGGTCGCTGACGGTCATTGCACGGGCTTCTAGCTTTCAAGTGGCCGACGGGAGGGAAGCGCAAGAGCGGCTGGATGTCGATTACGTTGTTACTGGGTCCGTAGAGATCCGCGCCAAAAGCGTAACCGTGTCTCCGGTCATGACATCGTCCAAGACAGGAGAGGTTATCTGGGCCGACAGGTTTCACGGCAAGCTGGATGACATCTTTACGATCAAAGCAACTGTTGCCAATTCCGTTGTCTCTGCTGCGGAAATGCATGTGCCGCGCCATCAGGCCATTCAAGCCAAGGCGCTTGATACCGAAGCTTTAGATGCCTGGAGTTTCTTTCACCTTGGTCTCAACCAAATTTACCGTTTCACCTCCGAAGATAACGCCAGGTCGGCTCAGTATTTTCAGGAGGCCCTCTCAAGGGCTCCCGATTTTGCCCGCGCGCATGCGGGTCTGTCATTTGTCGCCTTTCAACGTGCCTTCACAAGTTTTGACGAAGATCGCGGGGCCGCCGCACAGGAAGCCCTGCGCGCCGCCGAAAGGGCTATGGAGCTTGCCCCCGACGATCCCTTTTGCAATTTTGTTTTCGGCAGAAGTTACTGGATGTTGCATGATTTGGAGTCAGCGACGCATCACTTGGAACGGGCCGTCCAACTGAATCCAAACTATGCCCAGGGCCATTACTCGTTTGGTCTTGTTCAAACGTTGAATGGGATCAGTTCAGACAGTATTGATCGCACATCCGAACTTGCCACGCGTCTCAGCCCGCTAGACCCGCTTCTTTACGGGATGCACGGCATGAAAGCGTGGGTCCGGGTCAATCGACAAGACTGGGCCGGTGCCGCCGAATGGGCGGACAGGTCCGCGCGCACACCCGGTGCTCATTTCCTCATAGACATGTTGGCGGCGATGACCCATGAGGCTTGCGGCAACAGCAATGAGGCAAGGCATTTTGCGTCCCGCGCCCGTTCCCGCCGCCCAGACGCCAATCAGGACCAGTTTTTTGCAGCCTTTCCGCTGCCTGAGGGCCTGGCCCGAAACACCGGTCGGGCCGCTCTGACACAACTGGGTTTTTAGACAGGTGTTGACGCAGGACAGGTCCGTAAGATCGGTTGGCGCACTCGACCTTAATGACTTGCAGAATAAACCTCTTCGTCTTTACCTCGGAGCTCAGATAGAAAGTGGTGTCAGTTCATTCCGCTGACCTCAATAAGTTCGCGCCGCCAAGACCATTGTTGACAATGCAGGCCACAGTTCGAACCAGTTGCTTTAGCCACCACCAGAGAAGCTGACATTGATGCCCGCTGCAGAAGCGGTCTCTTTGGGCTCACAGCAGCCTAATCTGAAGCCGCTACTAAACTTAACCAAATAGCAAAGTGTTATTGACGCTAAGTCGTTTGCTCTGTAACTTAACCAAATGGATAACCAATTACATACACAGTTCCACGCTCTTGCTGATCCCACGCGATTAGCGGTCGTGGAGCGCCTGCTGAAAGCCCCTGCCAGCGTAAGCGAACTGGCAGAGCCTTATGACATGGCTCTTCCGGCATTCACTAAACATCTCGGCGTTTTAGAAAGAACAGGTCTCATCACGAGCGAGAAAATCGGTCGGGTTCGAACTTGCTCGATTAACCCGGCAGCGATGAGCCAGCTTGAAAAATGGTTTTCTGATCGCCGCGCACTTTGGGAAGCGCGCCTCGACAAGCTTTCCGAACATCTCACTCACAACAAAAAGGACTGACCCATGGATATTTACCATGAGACCGTGACGCTGGAAAAATCGCTACCAGCTTCACCAGAGGACGTATTCCGAGCCTACACGGACCCGAAAGCCCGCGAGATGTGGTCTGCACCTGACGACACAACCGAAATCCGCATTCTGGAAAGCAACGTCCGAACAGGCGGTTCGGAGACAGGCATATGCGGCACACGCGGTGAGGAACTGAATTGGCGCATGGATGTCGCTTACCATCTCGTTGAAGAAGGAAAGCTTATCACCTTCACGGAGGAGCTTTGGGACGGCGATAACATGCTGACCATCGCGCTCATCACGTTCGATCTTAACAAAGCGCCAGATGGAACCACCATTTTGCACCTGACAGATCAGGTTACATCGTTTGTGGGAAAGGGCGGCGTCCAAGGTCATCGCGACGGCTATACGAAGGCACTTGATAATCTAGCTTCGATGTTGACTGAAAAGGTCGCTTGATTGCGCAGTAGAAAGTCTATGGCCGCTCATTCCTCCAAACGGCGGCGCTGTGAGCGGCCATTCGAGCGGCGTGCGGCATTTGGTAGGTGTGGGCTCTCTCCTGCCGTTCTCTGCATATTGAAGTAAGGTCCGGTTCGGCCGCGTCCTGTTACCCCCGTCAAGTGAAGGCGCTACTTTCAGCCCGTTTGGCTTTCATTTTCTCCATCGCCATATCTTTCGCTGACCGACTTTTCCGCTTTGCGACCGTGCGCTGCGCATCAAATGCCGCCTGAAGTTCCTGGTCTTTTTCAGAAACCTCTTTCACCGGGGCAGGGGCCGGTTTCGCATCAGCCACTGCCTTTGCCGTATCCTTGGCCTGCTCTTCAGCAAGATCCAGGTGTGTCCCTTTGATCTTTGGCGTGTCGCCACCAAGGAACTGCATGAAATAAGGATCTTCGAAATATCGAATCTTGTTCGCAATCACGGGCATCTTGCCTTCGCGGATCAGCACAACCTCGTTTTCCGGCAGACGACCAACGTGCTCTGGCCGGAGCAGCCGAATGCCTTCTTCACGCTCTGATATGCTGCCCATTTCCATCTTGCCGAGTGCTCGAGACTTCGACTTGCTTATGACCGTTTTGTCCCCGATGGACCTGGACACATGTTCGCGTACTTCGGAATCCTCTGAGGCGGCAAACATCTGGGTTCCAGCGTTTGCCAGCATCGCCCGCACACCCTCGTGCCCATAAATGTCCTGTAGGCGCGACAGTGTTTGCGAAATCACCACGAGCCTGCCCCCGAACGATCGCATGGTGTCATAGGCTTCAACAACGCGCTCAAGATGGCCGAGGCGTTGGAACTCATCGAGCAGCATCAAAACCTTGAACGGCTCATCTTCGCCCGGCTCAACAGTTTCGATGGTGTTCACCAGATCGAGGAAGAACAGGCGAATGAGCGTCCGGAACTCTTTGACCTTTTTCCCTGGCACGGAAAAGTAGATCGAGCTGGGGCGCCGACGCAGATCTTCAAAGTTGATGTCATTGCCCTGCGTGGCTCTTGCTACCGACGGGTTGCGCCAGAGCTGCAGGCCGGAGTTCAACATAACCGAAATCGTTGACCGCAGGATTTTGGATTCTTCGGCTGCAAGATTCAGAAACTCATCTGCAGCTCGCGCATATCCAACTTCTTCAGCCATTTTCTCATAGTCCTTTTGCTTGGTCGTTTTGACCAGGCGCAGGACTTCGGAAATGTATGGCCGCTTTCTTTTGATCGCCAGCATCGCCATTGCGCAGAACATGCCTTCAACACCACCCATAAAGCCCTGCGCGGACGAGCTGGGCGTGTCGAACATCTGAGTTGCAACCTGAATCACTTCTTCCCATCGCCGGTCCAGATTGTCGGCACGTGCTGCGCGGCGCAGAGGGTTGTAGCTGTGGCTTTTGTCGGGGTTCTCGGGGTCGAACATAAAAACCTCATCGCCCATTGCTGCCCGACGCGCGCCGGTTGTCTGGAAAATCTCGCCCTTGATGTCCAGGACGACGCAAGACCCATTGAAACGCAGGACATTCGGGATCACAAAGCCGCTGGTTTTGCCCGAACCAGACGGGGCAATGAACATCGCGTGCGGCTTTTGGACACCGGGGCCGGGCTTATAGTAGATCGCGTTTTTGTCCTTTGGCTCACCAAATTTGGCAAACACGATTTCACTATCCAATTTGTCTTTGAGCTTCAGAACCGACGCATAGCCTTCCTGGACGAGCTGAGGGGCCTTTGCAAAGGTCGCATCACCGTATTTCGTTGAGGGACCACGCAGCGCAGCCGCCACAAATGCAAAGGTCAAAACACCCACTGCGACCACCGCCACCAGACCCATGATCTGCTGCGTCTCTGCAGGCTGTGCCATGAACTTCTCTGGGATCGCCCAGATGTCCAGCCCGCGAAAGCCTCTGGTGTTGATGTATTCGAGAGCCAGCCCGACCACCAACACCGCGCAAGCCGAGGTAGCGATAAAGCCCATAGTACCGGCTATCGCGACCTTCTTGCCTTTGGGTAGATCCTGAAACTCAGCCATCGGTCAGCTCGCGTTTGAAGAAGCACACGATGCCAAACTCGGCAGGTACGACGCCGACCATTTCCCAACCGTCTTGCCCGAGCTTCGCAAACTTCTCGCCTGCATTTTCCTCTACCCGCATCAAGACATTACGATACTCAAATTTTTTCATTCTATTTCTCCTTCAGATAAGTTGATCAGCGGTCATCAGGGGTGGGAAGATCACTCCGTTGACCTTCCGTTCGTCACCGATTTTCTTCATGTGAACGATCATGTGAATGGTGGCCCGGATGTCATCGACCACTTCTGACTTTTGAACGGTCGGAGATCCGCGACGCACCATCTTGCTCATACGTCCAATGGCATCTACTGGTGAGTTGGCGTGCATGGTACAAACAGAACCATCGTGGCCGGTGTTCACCAGTTCCAGGAACATATTTGCGTCGTCGCCCCGAATTTCACCGCAGACGAGGCGGTCAGGCCGTAACCTCAGCGCCGATTCCAGCAGCTTTGTTGGTGATCGAGGGCCATCTTCTTCGGAACGGTCAGCAAGTAGATCGACAGAATTGGGTTGCTCGATGTCCAGCTCGGCCACTTCTTCAATCGTCACGATCCGTTCGCCAGGATCGACGCGCTTCAGCATTGCATTGAGAACAGTGGTTTTGCCAGACGAGGTGCCCCCGGCAATGATCACGTTCCATTTGCTTAGCATCGCAAGGTCGGCCAGCTCGTCAAAGTTCATTGTTCCGGCAGCGAGAGCAGCCCGAGCCTTTTCAAGCGCGCTGTGATCATTGTTTTCTGCCAACGCCGCCTCTTTGCTGGCGAAGCTGAACGCGCCCAGATCGACGGTTTTCACGCGGAGCAGGCGGATCGCCACGGACCCCACGCCGGTTGTTGCTGGCGGAATCACAACCTGCACCCGCGCTTTACCCTGCTGTGTCGGCACGTTGGCCGTCGCAATCGGCTTCTTTTCTCCGAATGTCACATCGCTGAATCCGGCCACGCAGCGCCCGATGTTTTCCACATCATCTCTGTTCAGAGTAATGTCTGTCCTGGTCATGTGTGTTGTGCCCATTTCTTCGACCCAGACCGATCCGTCAGGATTCACAGAAATTTCGCTCAGGCTTTCATCGTGCAACAGATGCTCGATCTTGCCTGTATAGTATTCCAGAAGGCTATTGCCGTTCCGCCCGCTCATGTTCTTGTCCTTGGTAGAGCACTTTTTTGAACACTGGAGGTTGCCTTCGCTGCATCTCGGCTTTGCCTCGAACACGAAGGCATCCACATAAGATTCATTGCTTCCAAAAAGTGCTGAATTTGCTTCAAAAAAGGCCGCTACCGCACTCGATCATGCTGGCAGCGGCCGGAAAGACTGCTGAGGCGGTCGGCTCATTGGCTCGCGCTCAGAAGCTATCGAACACAACGTCGCGCTGCAGGATGGCGTTGATGCGACTGCCCTGATCGACAAAGACTGTCGGAGTAATGCGCAGGTATTCATCAAGCGCCGCTGCCGTAGCGTTCTGCAGGTTAGACCCCACTTGCGTTGCCAGATCAGTGCGAACCGAGTTGTTGCTATCGTTGTCAGAGACCAGTGCCACCGGCGCAATGCCGATGATGGACAACAGCGCTGCAGTTCCGAACCGTTTCCCAAAGTGTGTGTTCACCCTGCCGGTCGCACCAGTCCGGCCTTGACCGTCCGTACCAGCCGATCCGACCTGAGTTGACAGGCCGTCAGGCGTGATGACACGGCTCCAAACGATCATGATGCGCGTTTGCGCCAATGTCGTGTCCGCTCGATACTCGCCAAAGAGCTTCGATCCGCGCGGCAGAAGCAAACGCGTGCCGTCCATCGAGTAGACGCCACGTGTAATCGTCGCCACGACACTGCCGGGCAACTCCGAGCTGACCGCGCCACCGAACACAGCCGACAAAACCGTGCCTTGCGTCAGGGTGCGCGACGGATCGTCAATGATCGAGGCCCCGACGATGGGGGGATATTCTTCGACCAGATTGTTTTGCCATGTCGTGTTTTGGTTTTCCTGATAGCCGCGTTGATCTTCAGGCAGGCGGGTGTCGTCTGGCTGGACTTGAACCGGCTGCGGCGCTGCAGGGAAGGGTTGGAAAATGACCGGCTGCGATCCACCATTGATCGGCTGGTAGTTTTGACCGGGTGCGTCCTGTGCCATCGCGCTTGAGGCCAACGTGACCAGGGCGAGGGTGAGTGCTGTTCTGTTCATCGTCAGCTCCATCAGTTTCTGCCGTATGGGTTTTCATCGAACACAATGCCGTCCGACTGGTTCTGCCGCTGGCGCATCCGCTTGAGTTCTTCAAGCCTGCGCCGCTCATCATCGGTCAGACCTGTAGTCTGCAAGTGGCTCATACTGGCGAGCGCCCGGGCTTCTGCATCAGCGACCGCTTGGGCCAGCTCAGTTTGAAACTTTTTCTCGCGCTCATCATATCTGACCTGAAGGCGCTCGTTGGTCAGGGTCAGCGTTGCAATTTCACCGTCTTTTTCGGACAGCGAAACCTTGGCATCCGTCAGCTCGTCTTGCAGATCGGAAATCCGGCCATTCTGTTGCTCGATTGTTTTCAGGGCTTGTTTCAGCCCTTCGGAATCGACCTGCGGCACTGATGCCGGTGTTGCCACCGCTATTTCCTCGGGCAAAGCCTCTGGTTCTGGCTCATCGACCTCTGGCCCCCGTGCGGTCAAAAGCCCGTATCGTTCGCCACCACCTTGCTGCAAAGCGTCCACGCGGACACCCGTGTTCGTGCTTTTGCCTTCGTCGCCCATGACAAACCATACAAAGCCCAGGAACACCGCGCCTGCTATTGCGACGGTCATCAGCTTCTTAGGGTCGAACTTCTTCCGGACACGTTGCGACGGCTGTTCAGCCGCCGCCCGTACCGCAATTGTCTGATCGCGGTTCATTACTTACTGCCCCCCGGTTTAACTGTCTGTGAAGTGACGGGCCTACCGCTCACACTTGCCTGCTGAAACTCGTCGCCATCGTTTCGAACACAGATCGAAGTGTCCTCGATGCGCAGTGTCCAAAGGTCGGAAAGGCCCTGCACCTGGATAATGCCGCGCTCTTTGACTGTGGTGTTCACCATCAGCTCGCGGCCATCAGGCAGGACACGGAAAATCCCCGGCAACTCCGCATCCTGCGGGATTTGCATATAGGTGTGAACGCCATCATCCCACACGGCGGTGGGCGCAAAGTCCGCTTTGCCCGAGCGCGAATAGTTCTGGTTCACAAACCGGCCAGTTGGCTTCGGCTCGCTCCGAGCGACTGTGCCGCGACGCGTTGTGGTCCCGCCGCTGTTGTTTTTGTTGTAGAACGTGACCCGAAATGGAACACGTTTGCGTTCGGCGGCGCTCTCGGCCGGAACCAGATAGAAGTTGTATGTCCCGCGATTGGTCAGGACGGTCAGGTTTGAATCCGAGTTCAGGATTTCTGGCTTGAACGCAATAACGCGACCTTCCTGCAGGCGGGTGATCTGAAAACTCTCAGTGTCGCCCGCGCCAATGCTGCGGACGGTCTCGCCCTGCGGAAAGTGAACATAGGTAATCAGGCGTTCACCTACAGTGATGCGGTACACCTGGTTCTCGACGTAATGGAAATGCGTGATGCGATGATCCGCATTCTTTCCGTCTGGCGTCGGTGTGATTTCAGCGAGCAGAGGCGTAGAGAATGCCAAAACTGCTGCGGCGGTGGCGGTGAGTGTTTTGAAAGAACGCTGCATCAGACCTTCCCTATGGCGTCTACGCGGTAGTTGGTGACGACGAAGCCGAACGGATTTTCCAGAAGCTCATCCATCGACGTCACGATTTTTTCCTCAAACCCGTAGGTCACAGTGACCACGTAGCGGGCTGAGGCCGTTGCTTGGTTTGGCACGATCAGGGACTTGCGGATCTCGACCTGCACCGTCTCATCGTTGACCGGCGAGACGCCCAGAATTTCGGTCTGCACCTTTGTCTTGGGCGTATAGATTTCGTCAGGATGGTTGTCGTTCGAACCGTCCCACAGTTCGCGGTAGGACGTTTCGGCCAGCTCATCAGAACGACGCAGCACCGATTTCAGGCGCTCGTTGTTGTCCTGGACATCATAGGTTTCCCGGTCGCGCACATAATTTGCGACTTCACGGAAGGCCATCGCCTCAGAAGGTTCCAGTTCTTCGACTTTTTCAGTCAGCAGGACCGGCAGTTTCGTGTCCGGATCAATGGAGAATGGCACCGCGCGGATTTCCTTCAGGGGAAGGAGCATCGCCCAGCCAATCATAGAGGCCACGCCCATTGCCATGCCGACCATGCCGAATACCTGCCATTTGAAGGCATCGCGGCGTGCGCCCAGAAAGAGTTCTTTTTCGTGATCTGTCACGTGTGACATTTGCTCTGTACCTCGATTTATGAAGATTTATTGGCGCGAGCTTGTCGAATGCTCTGCCGGTAACGGTCAGCGGCGTAGCTCTGACGAGCTGCCCCATCCTGATTTCGGGCTCTGTGCGCTATGTCCCGACGCGCTTGCATTGCGCGAGACGCGCTGTCACGAACGCCAGTCCCGTCACGTGCTGCGGAAGCCATAGCAGCGGCAGTTTTCCCACCGGCTACTGCACCCCTTGCGCCGTCGCTTGCAGTGCCCAATGCACTTCTTGCGGCTGCTGCAGCACCAGTTGCCACGGCAAGACCCGAGGATGCCGAAACGATTGCACCCGACATCCCGCCCGCGAGCGACGGGATCTGCGTGAGCATCACGATTGAAACAATGCAGATCGCCAAAAACCGGCCACTGGCCTCCATATTGTTCACATCCTCAACAGCGGTCAGTTCGGAGCTGAAAAGGGCCTGAATAAGAGAAACGATGCCTGTCAGAACGACGATGACCATGATCAGGCCAACAGTCGTTTTCGCCCAGGCTGCGAAGATATTGGCTGTTGCCGAGCTGAGCAGCGTTGCGATGAAAACAGGCGCTAGACCCAGCAGGACCGCTAGACCGCCTTTTGCGATCAGCGCCATGCCGGTGCCAAAAGCAACGATGACAGCCCCAACAACCCAGAGAATAGCCCCGGTGATGCTCAGACCCCAGGTTGCGTTTTCAATAGCCTGCTGGCCCATCAAGAAACACTGAAGCGCAATGTCATCGAGTGCTTCCCAGACATTTGTTGTGCCGGTCAGTTCTCCGGCAATCGTGTCTGGGAGGCTCGAAATGCCCTGATAAATGGGTTGAAAGAAGCTCCAGCTAGAAGCCATACCAATGATGATCGTCGCCCGAATGATCCAGCCGACATAGCCACCAAACCCGATTTCTCGGATTTGAAGCACACCGTTGATCAGCATTGCCACGAAGATCAGCGCGGCTATTGCCCAGAGGGCGGATGCTAGATCCGCCGCCAGGCTGTTGTATGCTTGCTGCGAGAAGTTATTTAGCGCAGCCTCAATCGAGCTGACGAAATCTTGGATCACGGCCCACAAGCCTCCTCAATTGCAGGGCGCAGAGCTTCCAGACGGGTCCGTTGCTCTTTTTTCAGCGCGGCAAGATTGTCGGACGGTTGGGTCCAAAACTCGTCTTGGTCAGCTCCGACCTTTTGGGCGGCGTCCTCACGGCTTAAACCGCCCAGCGGACATTCGGTGCTGAAGGTCTCGCCAGATTTGCGCAGAATGCATTGCTCGATGGTGGCCTCGTGCGCAGCGATGACCTGTTCATTCAGGATCACCACCGACCAGTTGGTCACAAGAGGCTGCTTGTCTGCGGATTGGCCCGCTTCGGCCATGCGCGCTTGATCGTTTTTGACGAATTGACGACCGTACTCACGCGCACCCGAGTACCCAAGGCACTTACGATATTCACCGAACGGCATATCGACCTTGGGTGATGGGCGCAGCTTCACCTGTGCCGATGCAGCCCCCGACATAACGGCGGCGGCTGCAATGGTCAGGATGAGAGTTGAGCGGAGTTTCATTGTGAGGTTCCTCGTACATAGTTGCTGAGTGTCGAAAGATCGGCAGCGGTTGCAGCCAGATCCGTGCCCGACGCCAGAGCATTAGCCGAGGTTGCGCGTAAGATTTCAATTTCAACCTGAAGGAGTTTAAGGAGAACCGCCGTGTTGTAGTCGATTGCATCCTTCAGATCTTCTTGCTGACCGATTTCACCGCGCAGCTTTTCTGCATCTTCGGAGAGCTGACCGGCCATGTCATAGCCATTCTCACCCAAGGCCGATGCCATCAAGCCAGCGCCACCTCGCTCCGAGAGAATGCGCCGGGCTGGCACGTCTGACGTACTGAATTCTTTAAGGATTCCATTGTTCAGCCCCAGGCTGATTGATCGGCGTTCCATCGCGAGTCCGGCGACGCCTGGAAGATCGCCAATCGTATCTTCGGTCGCGTTCAAGGCGTATCCAAGCGTGTCAGCTGCCGTTGCCAGTTTCAGAAAGCTGCGGCTGTTGAACTGGTCCAGATCCGTCAGACCACTGATGGTTTTGAGGGAGTTTTCGAGCAGTGCCCTCTGCTGCTCGAGCTTCTCATATTGTTGCATCAGCTGTTCGTATTGGCGGACCATTTCCGCGACTTCGCGGGCCGAATTGGCTGCGTCCTGTGCAATGGCCGTGGCGTCGATGGTCGGAACACCTTGGGCTGCCGTCATAACTGGCAGGGCGGCCAGAACCGAAACAGCAATGGTTGTGCGGAATTTCTTTGAAATATCCATCAGACAAACTCCAAGTTTTCAGGGGAGGTCATGCGCTCAAAGTCACAGGCGCATTTGCTGCGATAGCCCGAATAGGTGCTGGTGCAGGCCGAGACAGCGGCCAGAACTACAAGGGTGATGACAAGGCGGGCTTTCATGTGATTTCCTTCCAGAAGTTGGGGTTTTTTCGCCAGTCAGGATCAGGGAACGATTTTCCGTCTGATCCGCTCAGAACACGAAGAAGCGGGCCGAGCGCGCCGACATCGACATCGAGCCAAACACTCTCATCACCTTTCTTCATGAGCATTACGCGGTCGCCAAAATGCGCCCTCAGCGCGCCCAGCTCTGAATCGTTCAAGCCGATTGCCCGGTAGTCTGCTTCATTGCCGGATCGAGAGGGGAACAAGAGTTGCGTGCTGGTGTTTTCCAGGATCGACTTACTTGCCGCTGACGACAGGAGGTGATCGGGGATCTGCGTCATCATCATCATCATGACGTTCAGCTTCCGATACGTGGTGTAGGCATTTATGAGGATGCCAGCGCCATAAGGGTTGCCAGCAATTACCCATGCTTCATCAATCACAAAGACAGTGGGTATCTTGGTGGCGCAGCGGCGTTCAATCTGGCGCATGACGTAGCTGATCCATGCCAGCCGCACCAATTCGTCATCCAGAACCTCAGAAATATCGAACACAAGATGACGGTCGCCAGCAGCAAACGGATCTGAGCCACCCTCGCCAAACATCCAGGACAAGCGGCCTTCGCCCGCCCATTCACTTGCACGCTTGTACAGGTTCTTGTCATCGTCAAAGGCTCTGAACCGTTCCACCAGTGAATCGAAGTTCTGAAGCGCAGGCGGCAAAGTGGCATTGGCTTGGCAAGCCCTTGTGATTTCATCCTTCTGATCGGTGGTCAGTGGTTCGTCATAGCTCAACAGGGCAATGACCCAATTGGCGAGCCAGCTTTGCCCAGCCTCATCCGTCTCGGTCTGAAAAGGGTTCATGCCGGTTGGCTCACCAACTCGGACGCGGATGTACTGCGCACCGAGCGCCCGCATTGGAGCCTCCATTGCCCGGTCTTTGTCAAAAGCGATGATCCGCGCGCCCTGTGCAACCGCCATTGTTGCCAGCAGCATCGCGATCACAGTTTTACCCGAGCCGTTCGGTCCAAGAACGATCGTATGCCCGGAGGGCAGGTTTTCAGGGTCGTTACTGGTCTTGGGAAGGTGCAGCGAAACATCGTAGCTGTCCCCGTGTGTCGTCGGGAAAGTCGCCAATGGCCCCGGCCAAGGTAGCTTTTCCGCATCCAACCCTTTGGGGCGCATGTGGAACGCAACCATATCCGCAAAGTTCTGGTCCGTGATCAGTTCTTCACGGGCGCGGAACGCGAAATTGCCGGGGTGCTGTGCGAAGTACACGGCACGGGCCGACATCGCTTCGCGCTTCACCGTGCCACCCGAAATCTGGATTTCACCGATGATGTGTTTTTCGGCGGTTTTCAGATCTTCCTCGTTCCCAAACACGCAGATCGACAGGTGGTGCTTGCCGAGTGACATGGTGCCGGAGGCAATGCCGTCCGCCAGAATGGACAAATCCTCTTCAAGCGACTTTGCCTTGTCGCCTGCCGAGCGCATTTGTCCCGACTTGCGGCGTTCCATTTCCTGCGCCTGGGCGCGGCTGATCGGCAGGAAGGATTGCGAAATCACGACATCAACCGGCAGGTCTAGCCCGTCGAAAATGCCGGGGAACGAAGCCATCGGGTAATTCTTCAGGGAATAGACACGGATGGAGCGTTCCTGATCGTCGCCCGTGACCAGTTTGCCGCGCTTGCCCTGAAACAGCACATCCTCTTGCGGCATGTTGAAGGCGATGGGTTCTGCAATGTTCGTGTGAATGATCGGCTGATACCGACCGTTCAACAGCATTCCATAATAGCCGAGCCAACGCCCCTCGCTGAGCTTCAGCCGGCGCATACGGGCCTCGCCCAGCGTGCCCGCCAGTGTTGTGAACACACCGTCGAGCTGTTCCATCATTTCGCGGCGTTCCTCGTCTATCGTTCCAGACGACATGCCGAACATCTGTTTTGCCCGCTCATCCTGCCGCTTTTGCAGAATGGCGCTGATGATGATCTTGCGTTCTTTCAGCTCTGCATCGACGGACGCTGAGCGCATGGCCTGCGCCACTGCACCGGCAAAGCCGGTTGGATCTGTGATGACATGACCAGTCTCAGCTGGGACGGTCAGTCGATGAACATAAAAGGCCACCTCATTGGGTGTCGTGCGCAATACACGCTCAAACCGTTCGGCCAGGAACTCGAACTCGTTTTCGTCCAGCGTGTTTGCGTTGATTCCGGTGATTTCTGCAGCGGCGATGAGGCCACCGTTGCGTGTAGAAATGACCTCATCGTCCACGACATAGCCATACGGCAACATCTGAAAGAGGCTCATTTCATCCTTGCGCCAGCTCGGCTCGATCAACGAGCGGGCAAGGGTCCACAAATCCTGTGCAGCAGGCTTAGGCACTATAGTAATCTCCCCCATGATGCTGGCGGTTTTTGGTGCGCGGAGTTTTGGAAAGGGTTACGGACAGGACGCGGAAGAAAGCCGGTTCCCATTCGTAAAAGAGGCGAAGCCCGGTGTAGAAAACAAAACCCGCAATGATTGCTGGCGCTATCCCGAACATGAAGAACGAAAGCATGGTCATCCCGAGGATCACCAGCAGATAGATCACGGGTAAGCCGCCCCATTCTGCGGGGCGGCTCAGGCCGCGAAAGACCGTATTGCGGCGCGGCATCAATCAGCCTCCGATGAATGTATCAGCGAGGCCGATAACAGCGCCGACGACGATAGCGATTACCGGGCCTTTCAGCGAACCCCAGCCGAACACGTAGGCGAGACAGCCCCAGATGAAGCCGACAGCGGCAAGGCTGACGCCAACGACCTTCGAGTCGGCCAGCGTTTCGTTGATGAAATCGCCAATGGCATCTTGCAGCCAGCCAGCGGAGGCGGGCGCTGCTGTGATGATGAACGCAGTGATCGCGAAAAACGCCATCTGCTGGTAGAAGTGGGTTCTTTTCATGAGGAAGTGCTCACTTTGCTTAGGATGATCCGCACGTAATTGCGGGTTTCGGTGAAGGGGGGGACGCCGCCGTATTCGACGACGCGGTGAGGCCCGGCGTTGTAGGCGGCAAGCGCCAGCTTCCAGGTTCCGAACTCGCGGTACTGCGCCGCCAAATAGCGGGCACCACCGTCGAGATTTTCTGCAGGGTTCTTTGGGTTCACGCCCAGGTCTTTCGCCGTTCCGGGCATGAGCTGTGCGAAGCCATAGGCACCCTTGGGTGACAGAGCGTCAGCCCGATACCGGCTTTCCTGCCAGACCAGCGCCATGAACAACTCGGCCGGAATGTCATGGCGTTCCGCCGCTGCGTGGATTTCTTTGACGATCCGCTCCTGCGACCAGCCGCCCGAGGATCTGCGAGGCCGCGGTGCCTTGCCCGCAATCTCGATCTTTTCCTGTGGCTTGGCCTTCGGCGCTTCCGGTTTTTCGTCAAGCGTGTACTCACGCATCCGGATTGGCCGAACGACGCCATTGACGATTTCTGCCCGCGCACCGTTCAGAAACACGCTGCCATCCGGCTCGTATTCGATGACCTGGGCGCTTGCGCCGGTCGCCACAAATGCCGTGGAGACGAGCAGAAGGGGCCGCATTGCTGCGATCATTCGGATTTCTCCTTTGCTTGAGTTGGCGAGGAATTGGAGGGGTTCTGTTCGTCGCCGGTCGCGGCCACGTACTCATCAGTCCAGGACGGCGGAATGCTGACAGCATCCACCAACCAGCCTGCGAGACTTGCGTATTCTTCGCCACCAAGGGCCGAAGTCTTGCGAGCGATAGAGCGCGACAGAAACGAAGCTGCTACGCCGTGCTGCAGCAACAGCGAAATCAGAACGCACAGATCATGCAGATGGTATTCGAGGTCGCTGCCAGAGCGAAAACCGCCGCTATAGAACACTTCACGGGGTTTGATTGGCGACGCCGGATCATACCCGATGGTGACAAAGGCAGTGTGCCCTTGCGGAGTTTCAACGCGGCGTGTTTCAGCCAGCCGACGATCAGGAAGAACTTTGCGCGCAGGCTTGTTCATGACAAAGCTCCCTGCGCATCAAGTTCCGCTTGTCGGATTTGCATTGCGAAATCCACTTCAAGGCGCAGCTCAACGACCACTTCAAGCGGCATAACGATGTCCAGCCAGACACCCTCACGGATCAGGTGAACGTGATAGGTGGCGTTTGGGTAAACGAACCAAAGGGCTTCATGCCGGTTCAGAACGTCGCGCGCGGTGTCGGCGTCGATTGTGCCTGACAGGTCGCAACCGAATTTCAGGGTTGCGTATGAGTTGGCATAGTTTGCTCGGCTGCTGCTTTGGATGAGCGCAGCGGCCTTTTCCGGTGAAGCAAAGCGGAACAGCTCTTTCGGACCCAACGCCTTGTTAACGTCTGCGTGCAACTTCAAGGCTTTGTAGAGCCGATTTGCACGGACATACTCAAGATCATTGAGGACATGGAACATTTCGAGCGCGATTCCGAAAGCCGTGGCGCGGGCATCGCTTTCCAGCCAGTATTCGCGCATTCCGCGCTTGATGGTTGACCGTTCTCCGGCAAGGTGGCGGATTACGGTGAGAATGTCCTTACGGGCTTGCTCGAAGCTCTGGGCGGCAGGCACCCAGCGCCGATCAATCTTGCTTTCGATAGTGTCGAAGGCCACTGTGATCACCTTTCCGCCTTTCAAAAAATAGGTCAGTAGTTTTTACATAATTACTATTATGAGGTTGAGGTTCCGATCATCTGAGCAGCAGGAAATTGGATGCCGGGACACAGCACTGAGCCCTTCGCGGGCTTCGTAGAAAGCCAGCATTCAGCTTGGATCAATCAGCCGGAAGGTCTGACCAAAGTGTCGGGGATGTCCTGTTCGGCGCTGTCGCTGGTCAGTGCTGCGCCGTCGCAAGCGCAGACACGTTGTTCAGGGTCGCACCCATTGACTCTGGCGCGGTGCTGTCCGATCTAAGATCGGCATCTAGGGTTACTGTTTTTACCATAGTACAGTTCTCTCTTGATGTTTGAGGAATGCCCGGATGGATTTGGGGCGTTTCTTGTCCTGTCGGTTGTTGGCGCAATCGACAGGACCGCTCACTGCTCGGTGGTTTTGTTCTGTTGTCACTAAATCGTTGTTTGATCCTTTCCTTCAGCCGCACCAGGACCGGCGTTTGCCGCCATAGTATGGGCGCGCGAGACCCTCGGAAATCAGAATGGCCCCGACCTCCTGCCCAGCGACACGCCCAACCGCTAGGAAGCGGTCATGCACGTCCAGATCTGGTTGGATGACCAGCTCTATCTGGTCCGCCGACTGGATGAGCTCTGTCAGCCTTGCTTTCGCTTTCAATCCCAGAGTTTTTTCCGCACGGCATTGCGGCCGATAGGTCTCCGGCGCATCAAACCCAACAAGCCGATATCGGTGTTCGCCATGATCGAGCGTATCGCCGTCAACGGCAGTCACTTCGGACGCGCTAAGGGTCTTTGTTTGTTTTGATGGTTCAATCCAGACCGCAACAAAGAACAAAGACGCGAGTGTAGCGCTGAGAAACAAGAGCCGTTTCATGTGCCCTGCCCCAGTAATTTGATGAGCCAGGTTCTCGAACGTGCCAGATCAGGTTTTGGATTTCGCGTCCAGAGCCTGCGCCGCTTCCAGACCCTCTGGAGTGATCGACTCGATTGTGTAGTCCGATTTGACGCAAAGAATGCGCCCGTCGCCAAATTCCTGGTGATGCTTAAAAAGCCCCGGCCAAAGATCGAACTCTCTGGGCTCAGCGCCCGCGCGAGAGATCTTCGACTTGCACAAGGCCCCGACATAGTTCGGAGAGCTATAAATGCAGTGGTACTTTGGTCGTCCAAGGGAAGCGAGTCCGATAAATTCGTAGCGGCATGTAAAGGGAACCTGATCTTCTTTCAGGCCCCGGACCATCTCGATGGTTACCACAGTGTATTGTCTCTTGTTGTCCGCCATGACGACCCCCTATGGGCCGTCTTCTACATCCAAAAGTTGTGGACTAAAACACAATCTACGTCAATATAAGAAAGTCAGCCGATTTACGATATTGGATTGTCAGAAATATATTGGCCGGATATTGCTTAAGCGATTCGCAAGCAGGAGAGACCATCTTGAAACACTCAAAATCCAGGAATAGAACTCGCGCGAAGGTCCTTGCAGTTGCACTCGCTGCACTGCCGGCCACGCAGGCCAGTGCCTATCCAATTGACTGTGCCATATTCCTTTGCCTCGCCGGAGGTTGGCCAAGTTCGGCTGATTGCGTCGCAGCCAAGGCGGAGTTCATTCGGCGCATCACGCCCTACCCGGTCGAACCTCCGCTTCAACTCTGGCGCTGTCCGATGAATACGTCACACAGCCCCTCGGACTTGGGTCCTATGGAACGGTTGGAAGCCATCAAGCGCACCAGTGCTAGCCCAGTTCCAGAACTTCCATCGGATGACACCGCTAAGCCATTACTGGTAGACGCATCGATCTCGATAGAAGAGATCCAGTCACATCACGGCCAATACGGTGACGGTTTCCAAGCCACCCCGATCAGCGTCGATCTTTCCTCTTCCGATTTCGACGTTGTGAGGTCCATCAGGGTTTGGGATGTGCGCCACTACAGCTATCGCCGTCGGTCGCGAGAGGACGACTGCGAGCGTTCGCTTGATCTGGTCGTTGGCAGCTATGACGACAACGTAAGCTTTCAATGGTCCGATCACGCCCCCGCGCCAATCCCAGCCTGGCTGCCCCTTGGCAATCGTTGTGAACCTCCCAGCTTCTTCCGCGGCGTTGGTGTTGAGTGGACCGACATTTTCGGGTTCAGCGATTACGAGCTCATCCGATACTGACATTGTTTGTCTAGTGGGTGAATGCGTTGCCCCTGCTGATGCCAATAAGCTTGCCAGCCGGATTGGCACCGAGGTCGTCTGGGCCAGAGGAACACCCTAGTCCCAAAAACAAAAAACCCCCGCAAGGCGGGGCCTCAGCGGGGATCTTCCTAAGTCACGTTTGATCACCTGATTTATAGGAAACTCCCAATTTACTGACAAGGATAAACGCATCTGTGCGAACGGTTTTTCTGTGTCTTTTCGCTGAGGTTCAACCCGCTTTGCTTCCCCGATGAGAAGTAGAACATGAGACCGTTGAACCATTCCGAATTCCATGCCCCGCAAAGACGCGATGCCAATACTGACCTTTTCCAAGGGAAGCCAAAACAATGAGCTTTCGGCAGATCGCATCCACACATCACCACGAAAACATACCTTTTCACAACGGCCTTCCCGAGGGTTGGAACCGAGACAGGTTTCGACAGCTCTGTGTGTGCTATGCGCAAATCAGGGGCGCTTCGGCCCAGTGTATTCGCACCTTTGAGATCATCATCGACATGATCTCGCCATGCGTGTTTCGAGACCCGTCTCAGGAACCCTTTTGCTACGCGCGCCAGGAAACACTGATTGCCGGGCGTGGCGTGACAGATCGGACAATCCACAATCACGAACGAGAACTGGAATTGATTGGCCTGCTCCAACGCAGGCTTGGTGCAAATGGGGCGCGCTGTAAGCGCAAGGGGCTCGGCCTCTTTCTGACCCCTGCTCTGAACCTCATTTCAGAGATGCGCGACGCAGACGAGCAAAGCAAAGCCGAGAAGAAAGAACATGACGAGCTGCGCGGGGATCGATCACGGCTGTATCGATATGTGAAACACAGCCTGGCCGTGCTTGCCTCACTCCCCTGCCCTCCTGAAGGTTTCGACGCGAAGATGGACGCGTTTCGGTCCTGGCCGCGCGCAGACAAGCTGAAATACATGTCGCTGGAGGCGCTCAAGCTACACGTTCAAGCGGCTCATGACCTTTGGAAATGGATCGAAGATCATGTCGCAAAACCCGGTGAAATTTCGGGTGAACCCGAAGCCCGTTTCGGGTCCCATATACAAGACCAAATTGAAGAAACAATTCTGTCCTGTAACGCCGATGGCGAGAGTTCAATGTCCTCGGCAAAAGCCTCGGAACCAGATTGTTCCGGCTTCGGGCCTGACGGCCCTCCGAATTGCTTAGAAAGCAATCATCCGACAGATACGGCATCACGCAAGGCCCAAAAACTACCGCGGGTGAACAATCGCATCCTTTATGAACTGGCCTCACCCGAGTTGCGCATGCATATCGATATCGCCGGTGGTGGAGATCAGAATTCCAAGCCAAGCCTCTTTGCGATTGAGACCGGTGTTTGGTCCCGACTTTCGGAGATTGGCACCAATGTCTCCGCCTGGCACGCGGCGATTGATCGGTTGACCATCATGGGAGCGATCCTGGCTGGAGTAATCACGGATGCGAGGCTGAGTGATCCGCGGTTGCCGCCCGTGGTTAATTCGGGTGGATACCTTCGCGGCATGGTGCAAGCTGAAGAACGGGGTAAATTGAACCTGATTTCCAGTTTCATGGGGCTTTTGGCGCGTAGAGCCCGAGAGGAGGAAGACGGGCTTCCGCAAGACCACTAGAGCGGGTTTTAGCTGTGTCGGATTATGCCCGCCAGCTGCTCAAATTGACGTGTCTCATCGGCAGGATATCGCTCTGTTTCCGCCTCCAGAACAGAACCGTATTCAAATCTGTGATTGGCTACGGGAATTCCCGAGTAGTTTGTTCAGCTTTAGGTTGCTAATCGGCCCCAACGGCAACGCGGAACAGAAAGACAGCTTATGAAAATCGCGGATATTGGCAATTCTGAACTGGATTTCAGGCAAACAGGCGAAGCGCGCCTCCAGGAGATTTGCTCCAGGTTTGGACTGGAAAATGCGTCCTACGCCCATATCGACAAGTATCACAACGTTGTCCACGGCTGCACCACGTTCCCGGCCGAATGGGTCAGGCATTACGTCGACAACGATCTGGTTCTGGCCGATCCCCTCATTCGCTTTGGCGCTGCAATGATTGCACCAATTGATTGGGCTGTGTTTGATGACCAGCGTGAACATGCACCGCTATTCGAGGCTGCAAGGGAATTTGGTGTGGGTCAGAACGGCCTTTCCATTCCGGCTATCAATCCGTTTGGTGAGCGTGGTGTTTTTACGGTTACGTCCAATCTGCCGCGGTCTGAGTGGGACGCCTTGGTCGCTACAATGCTCCCTGCCCTTCGCCATGAGGCACAGGTCCTGCATCTGCTTGCGCTAGATGTCATTGAAACCGTATTCAACTTTCCCTCGGATTCCCTGTCTGGCGATGAACTGGATGTGTTGAAGATGCTCGCGTCGGGTTTGATACCGTCTGTCATTGCCAGGCAGACGGGGCATTCTTCGCGAATGGTAGAGGCACTGACTGCTTCGATCACCACCAAGCTCAAAAGCCGGACGATTGAACAGGCAGTGGCGCGGGCAGTCAGTACTGGATTTCTTAAGTGGAGCGATTTCTTTGCCGACCCTGTGGCCGAACTGGTCAATATGGAAAGTCAGCGACTATGCGGTGGGATCGTCCGTTGGGGTGGCAGGTCTCACGAGTTTATCGCTTTTGAAGACGGCAGACTGGTTCGGAACGCTGATAGCTTTCAGCCGGTCCAGATCACGGATCTCGTGAGAGAGTTTAACTTGAGTGCAAACGAGGTGGTCGAGGAACTTGCGCGTAACATTGATCAAAGATTGCGGATTAGGTATCTCTGAATTCGGCTAAAACGCACTGCTTTGTCTTTGAAAAGACCGCAGGCGCAAGTTTCACGTAATTTCGCTTACGCCGCTGTGCCACCGTAGTAGAGCCCACTCTAACTCTGGTTTCTAAATCTCCTATTCTGCTGAAAACGCGTCACGTTCAAAGCTTGGCTACAGAGCCCTTAGACGCGAGGGCAGCAGATGCTGTCACCTTCGTTCGAACAGCCAAAAATTGGAGATTGAGGCCTTATCTCTGCAATGCCCTGGTATACTGGAGGATCTTGCCCAGCGTGGTTTCACAGGAGGTGCTGACCCGTTCGCCGAAACAGCGAGTCTGGCGTTGGCCGTGAAAGCTCCAGTAATAGCTTCTGACGCCGTCAACGTAGCGCTAAGGCAAATCCGCAATCGTTGTCTATTTGGAACCTGTCCCTCTATGAATAGATTTCAATTGGCGTTCCGTCTTTGACCATAGCGTAGATCTCTTCAATCTCCTGATCTGTGACAGCGACGCACCCTGCGGTCCAGTCACGCTTGTTCGTGGGATCAATTCCAGGGCGAGGGCCGCCATGGATAAAAATATCACCGCCCGGAGAACGACCCCGAGCTCGGGCAAACGCAGAATCCGCCTCGTTCGGATAAGAGATTCCGATTGAAAGATGGAAAAGGCTTTCGGGATTGCGACGGTCAATTACATAGGAGCCTTCAGGTGTTCGCCCGTCTCCTTCGAATTGCTTGTGACCTTCGGGGGCAAATCCGAGTCCAATCGGAAAAGTCCGCAAGACACGCTCACTACCATCGAGGATAAGTAGGCGCTGCCCTTTGTATAGCCGAAGCCGAGTCACAACCGGCCCATTGTAAGTACGGAACTTGTTTGCACAGCCAGACAAAAAGGCGGCTATGAAGCCAGAGAGAAACAAACGTCTTTTCATAGGAACTGCCCGGCTCATTTTGATTTTTTCAAAAGAATATCACTAAAGGCCAGTTGAACAAAGGTGTATTGGATCTCACTAGGACAGGAACCGAAAACCAAGTGATCAGTTGTGGCCACCTCGTCAGCAGTGCAATGAGTGACACTTTGATTTCGACATTTGTTATTCTTACGCAACCTTTCAGTTTTCGCCTATTCAGTATCGAGATCGCTGCTGTAGTCAGGTTTTTTGCCGCTGGAAATCTTGACGCCGATTATTAAGCGAGCCAGATCGTCTACCGAATTGGATTCTTGTTCTAAGGGTTCGTTCACTACGCTGCACCTGTATCGATTTTCAGGTACCACGTAGTTTCGCGCCGGGCCACCCACCCTCAGATAGCGTCACTGTCTAGCTGCAACTTAGGACAATCTCTGTCTATCTGAAATTAGATCTACCAAATTTCGCAAACATATTTGAGGCTCTATTTGTTTCTACTTTGCTTCATCGGCCCGCCCAACGAACCGTTCAAACACTGCAAGAGTTTCGTCACTTACATGATGCTCAATACCTTCAGCGTCATGCTCTGCCACTTCCGGTGAAACGCCCAAGGCGATCAGGAACTCCACGACAATCCGGTGACGCCTTCTACAAGCTTCCGCCAATTGACGCCCGGCATCGGTCAACTGAAGTGAGCGGTAAGGTATTTGCTCAATGAAACCCTCTCGTTTCAAACGAGTCAAATTTTTGGAAACCGTAGGTTGGGTCACGCCCAATCGCTCGGCTATTTCGACCGGGCGCGCTGCACCATTCTGATGGATCAGCTCCGCGATAAGTTCAACGTAGTCTTCAACCATTTCGCTTTGGTGAGCCTGTCGCACAGCCTCAAACCCGCTCGCCTGGGTATCAATACTACGATCTGAATTTACCGGTTTTGTTTCGGTCATCGGCTCATGATTACGTCGCTGGTCTAGTCTCCAGTGTATGCACCTGAAAGCCGAGCTTGACAATGAGCATGCCTTCATCCTTAAATTAGACAAGGCTAACTTAAATAGACAGTGCTATGAAACATCTGATAGCGTCCACACTTCTTTGCGCACTGCCAGTGATCGCGGATGCCACGGCGATTGAAGAATCTCCTTGGGCCCCGCGCGCTGCCGCGTATCGACTGACCTTGTTCATGGGAAATCTAACCCCGGTTCCCTGGGATGAAATTGAGAGGAGTTGGACTTCGCCCGCACCTGGCAGTGACATTCAGGTCGCTCCCCTATCACGCGTCTCCGACAACGAAGCGCTTGCGATCAACCAAGCTATGCAAGCCGAAGATCGGCAGGCGCTGTTCGAAGCAAGCACAACTGCCATTGCGGAGGGAATCCTGCGCCATCTGGATGTCGCAAAGACCGCGCTGGGTCAGCCTGAGGCGGCCCGCGAGGTCGCGCAAGCGGCTGCTCTGTTCCGCGCATTCGAAGATGGTATCAAGGCTGCGGACACGTCGGCGGCTCGCGACCTGGGCCGGGCATGGCTGGTTCTGAACTCCACCCTTGGCAGCGCAGGAGTACTGGGCAACGGCGCCCAAACGGTGGATGCCGACCAATTTGCAGAAGCTCAGGCCATTGTCGCTGCCTATATTCGTGCCAACTATCTGCCATCCGAGTATGCCCAACGCGACAAGTTAACACCGCTGCCTGAAACAGTTGTGCTTTCCGGCGAACAAATCACAATGCCCGCCACGCTGCCGCCAGGGTCAAACATCGGAGATCAGGCGCAGCTGCCGCGGCTGGTTCTTCAGTTTGAGGAGGCGGGTGAGGATGAAGCTAATCTACCGCTGGTGGCCTACGGTGACATGCTGTTCGACAGCCCCGAAATCTTCGGCGGCCCGGCGCGTGAGTTGGGCATCGCCTGCTCGACCTGCCACAACCGCTCCGACGTGAACCGGGATTTCTTCATTCCGGGCCTTTCATCCCATCCGGGTGGGATGGATGTGGACGGATCGTTTTTCAATCCAATGTTCAATGACCGGACCGATGATCACTTGGACACGCCTTCTATGCGTGGCATCCGCTTTACCGCACCTTATGGCCGCGACGGGCGCGAACCCAGCCTGCGCCGGTTCATCCGAAATGTGATTGTGACCGAATTCGCGGGAAAGGAACCAACGCCGTTCCAACTGGACGCGCTGGAAGCCTATGTCAAACAGTTCGACTTTCTTCCCAACCCAAAGATCGACCGGTCCGGCAAGCTGACCGATCTGGCGTCAGATGCCGCCAAGCGCGGGGAGTTGCTGTTCAACACCAAATTTGCCGGACTTGGTGACAAATCCTGCGCTTCGTGTCACACGCCTGACCGTCAGTTCCGCGATGGTCTGACCTACGACATCGGCAGCGCTGAACCACCATTCCCCGGCGGCACGGCTTCTGCGTTCGAAACCCCGACGCTGCGCAACGTCAATTTCACTGCACCTTACATGCATGACGGATCGCTGCCGACGCTGGCCAGCGTTGTTGACTGGTTCAATGATACCAAAAATTTGGGTTTGGACGAAGCACAGCGCGCAGATCTGACGGCCTACGTCGAAGCTGTTGGAGACGGTGAAGACCCCTATCAAGTATTCGAAGGTCGCAACAGCGTATTCCGCTTGTCCTGGGAAGAGCTGACGACATTCGCCAGTACGCTCGATACCCTGCTGCCGATGCAGGATGCCGAAAACATAGCGGTTCTGATCGACACGGTAGCTCCTGATCTGGCCGCGGATGCCAGTGTCATGGTCAATCAGAACGCCAAGCCCGAAATCTACGAATTCGCCGCGATCCTGCGAGCGGTTGGCGATGCCAGCGCCGAAGGAAACTGGACCGAAGCCATCCGCCAGTGGGAACTGTTCAAGTCCATGCAGGCCGAAATTGACGAGAGGATGTTCTGATGTTGTCGCGCCGCAATTTTCTGGTCGCTGCAGCCGCATCTGCAGCCATGCCCGTAATGGCTGCAACTGACCAGGGGCTGAAGCTGGCCTTCATCCCGCAGGAGAACCCCGAAAAGCTGTTGGGTGACATCAACGTCATCACCGGCTGGCTTTCAGAGCAGATGGGCGTCCCGGTCACGGGGTTTGTCACGTTCGACCACGCTGCTGCCGTTGAGGCGCTGCGCAACGGTGATGCCGATATCTCGTTCATGGGAGCGTTGCCCTTTGTGTTGGCCGAAGACCAGATCGGCGCCGTACCGCTATTGTCCGAGGTTTATCGCGGGCAACCCAGCTATTCGGGCCGGGTCTTCGTGCGGCGTGACAGCGGAATCGAAGCGCTGGCCGATCTCCGGGGACGTGACATCGCCTTTTCCGATCCGGTCTCGGAATCCGGTTACATCTATCCGCTTGATCTGTTTGTGCGCGCCGGGCTGTTCGCGGGCACGGGCGATGCCGACAGCTTTTTCGGGCAGAAATTCTTTGCTGGCGGATATCAGCAAGCGATGCAGGCCATGGCCAACGGACTGGTCGATGCGGCAGGCGCAAGCCAGTATGCCGATCTCTATCTGACCCCGGATCAGCAGGCCGAGGTCAAGGTGCTGGCGGAATCAGAACAAATTCCCAGCCACGCAATCATTGCCCGCCCTGATCTGGACGCCGGGCTGCAGGCAAAGTTCATTGAAACCATGCTGCGCCTCAACGAGAGTGAGAACCGTCATCTGTTGGCCTACCTCTATGGCCCGGATGGCTATCTTCCTGCTGATCCATCGGTTTACGAGGGCGTGCGCGAGACTGCGCGGCGGTATGGGTTTCTGAAATGAATCCTGTAGTTTCACTCAACGCGATATCGCAACACTTTGCCAGTGCAGCGGCGCTTACAGAAGTTTCACTATCAGTGCAGCCCGGTGAAAGCGTCGCGCTACTCGGTCCTTCGGGTGCGGGCAAATCAACGATGCTGGCTTTGTTGGACGGTCGTTTGCGTGGTTGGCACGGCGAAGCCCAGGTGCTTGGCAAGCCACTTTTGGCAACTGGGGTTCCATCCCGCGAGGACCGTGCCAATACCGGCTTTATCTTTCAGGAATTCGCACTGGTTGATCGGCAGAGTGTTTATCAGAATGTAATGAACGGTCGGATGGGCCGGATGAATATCTGGTCTTCGCTTTGGGGGCGGTTCCGGGAAGAGGACCACATGTGCGTGACACGGGCGCTTCAGGATACGGGGCTGTCAGACCTGGCAAGCCGCCGTGCCGATCAGTTGTCGGGTGGGCAACGGCAGCGCGTTGCGATTGCCAGATGTCTGGCACAAGAACCCGAGTTGATCCTTGCGGATGAGCCCGTCAGCAATTTGGACCCTGCTCACGCCGAACGAATTCTGAGCCTGATCACAAGCTCTGCACGTAGCCGTGGTATCGGCGTCATTTTCAGCTCGCATCAGCCGGATCTGTCGCGCCGCTTTGCCGAGCGCATCATAGGCCTGCGAGATGGCGTGGTATTGTTCGACAAACCGTCGGCTCAATTTACCAGCGGGGACATCGACGAGCTGTATCACGGCGCCAGTGTCACATCGGGGCTGCGTGTAGTCAGTTGATGGGCCGATCTGTCATTTGGGTCATGCTGGCTCTGGCGATCCTGTGGTCGCTGACCAGCGGGGATATGGGATTGGGCAAGCTGCCAGGCGCAGGGCCCCGTCTGGCAGAGTTTATGGGGCGCATGATCCCACCTGACCTGTCCGTTTGGCGCGAGGTTCTGACAGGGCTGGCGGAGACACTGAGGATCGCCATTCTGGGAACATTGTTCGCTGTAATCCTGTCCTCGGGACTGGCCCTTCTGGCCTCTGAAACTATGGTGTCACCAACAATTTGGCGCCCCGTCCGCGCCTTGCTGGCGGTTATCCGGTCGATCCCGCTGATCCTGGTCGCCATGCTAATGGTGGGCGCTGTTGGGTTGGGACCACTTCCCGGTATTCTGGCAATCACATTTCACGCGACTGGCATGTTGGCAAAGTTCTATGCGGAAGCCATCGACAACGTTGCTACCGCTCCTGTGGCGGCGCTTGAAAGCGCGGGAGCCAACAGAATTCAACAGTTGCGTTGGGCGATCTGGCCGCAGATGGCGCCTGTGATCATGCGCGATACCGTATTTCGGTTTGAACTAAATCTGCGCGAAAGCCTGATACTGGGCATTGTCGGTGCCGGTGGCATCGGGCTGTATGTGCAAACCTATGTACGGTCGTTTCAGTATGAAAAGGCTGCGACCGTGACGTTGGCAATCATTGTTCTGGTTTTATTGTCAGAGGCGCTGAATACGGCCTTGCAAAAACGGTTCAACTAAGCCGGAATCTCCCAATTCTCCAAGGAAAAGGCTCGTGTCTTTCCTTTCTTCCATCGCGGTTGAAGGTTGGATGCTTCGCTTGAAACCGGGCCGGTGTAGTCTGCTACACACCCCCTCACGCTGGTTTGTTAAGGCCTCAAGCTTGCTAGATTGAAAGTCGCCTGCGTTGAGGAAAATTCTTGGTGCCAATCTAGCGTTCAAACGGATTCACCGCTGTTTCCATGGGAATGTGTTGCCGAAACATTTGCTACCAGCCTGCCAGTGCGTAGTGCTCTGACACGTGCGTTCATCCAATGCCTCACGACGACTCGGTACATCAGTTCACGGAAAAAGCCAAAGTTCTGCCTGTGACGGACATAGAAGGAGTCAGGGGAGTCAAAGACCCCAAAATCCTGCACGATGCCGTTTCTTTGAATGTATGTGTCACGGCCTTCCCATTCGACCTGGGGATCGCTCAGGCAATCCGTCCCCACACCATACCCACACAGGCTTTCTGTTTTGGGAAATGTCTGCTGCAACACGCGTAAGAAAAGCTCATCCAGAATAAAGCCTTCCAGCTTTAGCCACGTACCCTCTGCTTCGACTTCGACCCATGAATGCACAATCTCCATCGGCGCCATCGGATAGAAAAGCTCGGGAACCACACCCCTCTGCAATTCTTTGTGGATCGTAAAGCCATGCAAACGGCATCGGATACCGCTGCCGCGAAACAGTGCCATCAGAAGAGTGCCCTTGGTATTGCATTGCCCATAGCCATTGGCGAGTACCTCTGACGCCGGGATATCGTCTGCACGGTTGTAACCAAAGGCAATCTCGTTACGCACGAAATCATAAATAGCGCCAATTCGATCCAATACAGGCAGATCGGGCCAGCTCCGTTCCGTTATGAGCCCCAAAATTGCGGGTGTTTCAAAATCAAGCAGAGGTGTGGCGGTTAGCAACGGGTCTCGGTTCAGCATTTGGTCTCTCGTCGAATCAACTCAGAAAGACTTTTAACTGCTATAGTGACTATAGCTTCAAGAGGCTAATTCCAGTTCGCAATAACGCTGCCCGGGGTTACGCGCCGATTTCTTCGTGATCAGTAAGACATTCGGAATGATCGCGCAGAACTTCGAGAACACGACAGTCCGAGGTGTTGCCGCCACTGCATTCATGCACCATGCGCTCCAGCTCGGTCCGCAACGCTTCCAGCCGCGCCATTCTTTGCTCAATCTGTTTGAGTTGCCGGCGCGCGATACTGTCGGCTTCATGACATGGGCGATCCGGATCGTCGGACAAATCAAGCAGTTCGCGTATCGCCTCAAGCGAAAACCCCAATTGGCGGGAATGACGGATGAATGCAAGGCGATCCAGTTCGGCATGGCCGTAACGCCTCTGGCCACCTTCGGTGCGCCCCGGTTCCGGCATAAGTCCGATCTGCTCGTAGTAGCGGATCGTCTGAACCTTGGTTCCGGTCTTTTTTCCGAGCGTTCCGATCGTCAGCATCTGGGTCTCCTTGCAAAGTTACAGCTTATGTAGGTTCGCGTCGACACCGCACAATAGTACCTTCCAGCCGGTGGACCTGTGACACCCAGCCGCAGGCTCAAAAACCCCTTTGAACCTCTAGCAGGTAGAGGGTGTACATGCCGTTCTGAACCAAGAATCACAGGCGGACGGCTAACTTTGAAACTGACCGTGTTTCAGAAAATCTTATGGGTAATGGCTGGTGTCGCAACGGCGGCATTTGCCTATCTGATGCTGTGGTCAGAATATAGACCTGCGCGGATTGAGGAGGGGTCTGTCCCGTTCGAAGCCAGGTTCGAACTGACAGATCACTCTGGTGTTGTCCGTACTCAGAACGACTTTGCGGGCAAATGGATGTTGGTGTTTTTTGGGTTCACCAACTGCCCGGACGTATGCCCTACAACACTGTCTGAGGTAGCAGCAGTGCAGGAAGGGCTGGGCGACCAATCAAACCAAGTGCAACCTATCTTCATTTCAATTGACCCCGAACGCGACACTCCGGCCGTCCTGGCCGAGTATGTGCCACTTTTCGATGCGGGGATCATTGGGCTTACAGGCACGCCAGAACAGATTGCGCAAACGTCCAAGACCTTTCCGATATTCTACGAACGGATCGAACAAACCCCTGCGCCGGATGGATATACGATGGGGCATACCTCTCATCTGTTTCTGTTCAACAAGGACGCTGGATTCGTCCAGTCCTGGTCCTATGGCACGCCTGCCGAAGAAATTCTTGCGGATCTGAAACAGAGACTCTGAGCACCATGTCCCGGTTTTCTAAAGATACACTTCTCGGCCTGGCCTGGGCGATTGCCTTGGTTGCTTCTCTTTCTGTTCTGTTCATTGGAGAGATCCTGGGGCAGACGCCCTGTGTGCTGTGCTGGTTCCAGCGCGCGTTCATGTTCCCATTGGCGATCGTACTGGGGCTTGGCCTGTGGTGGCAGGACCAGAACGTGGGCCGATACGGGATAGCACTGGCATTGGGGGGCGCCGTTGTCGCCTTGTGGCACATGGGCCTGTATGCTGGTCTGATCCCGGAAAAAATCCAACCATGCTCGGCAAGTGGTCCGTCCTGCACCGACGCAAATCAATCTGTTTTGGGCATCCCGATTCCGCTGATGGCGCTCGTTTCATTCGCGCTGATCGGCGTTCTGTGCGCCCTTTCACTCAAGGAGAAACAAGTATGAACAGACGTGGCATGATCTTGTCCGTTCTCGCGCTCGGTGGGGCCGGATTCGGGGCCGCCGCCTGGTACGTGAACCGAACGACTGCTTCAGGCAACACCGAGCCTGTCGCACCCGAAATCGCCGAAACACTTATCCGTTCCTACTCGCCTGTTCTCGGCCCTAAAGACGCACCGGTTACAATTGTCGAATTTTTCGATCCGGCTTGTGAAGCCTGCCGTGCCTTTCATCCGGTCGTGAAGGACATAATGGCTCAGCATGGAGACGCCGTGCGTGTTGTGATCCGGTACACCCCTTTCCATGGCGAAGGCTCAGAGGAGGCGATCCGCGTGCTTGAAGCGGCACGCATGCAGGGGGTCTTTGAACCGGTCCTGGAAGCCGTGCTGCGAGAGCAGCCCAAATGGGCCGCGCATGGTGCGCCTGAGCCTGGTCTTATTATTCGAATTGCAGCAGCGGCGGGACTGGATGCCGAGGCAGCGCAGGCACAAATGCTTGCGCCCCAGACAGTTGGTGTTCTCAATCAGGATCGCGCTGATGTCGAAGCGGCCGGTATAAGGCAAACTCCGACATTCTTCGTCAATGGCAAATCTCTGGATCCGTTTGGTGAGGCTGAATTGAGGCGCCTGGTCGCTGCAGAAGTTGCAGCACTGCAAAGCTGAGCAGTAGCGAGAGGTACTATGAGACTCACTGCAAAAAATACTCTTCTGGCAGGTGTACTGAGTGCATTCGGTCTGACGGCCATTCTCTCGGCACCGGTTCTGGCAGGGGGCAACGATGTTGTCGTTGAAGATGCCTGGTCGCGCGCTTCTATTGGCTCCAACCGACCTGGGGTCGCTTACATGACGATCCGCAACACCGGCAATGAGGCCGTCACGCTGACGTCTATCCGCACCGATCTTGCGAGGATGCCCGAGATCCATCAGACATCGACCAATGCAGAGGGCGTCAGTTCCATGGCACCCGCTGGCGAGCTGGAAATTGCGCCGGGTGGTTTCGTAGCGCTTGAGCCGGGCGGGCTCCACGCAATGCTCATGCGGCTGCAACGCCCTATGATCGAAGGCGAGCGCTTTACGCTGACTCTTATCTTTGCTGATGGCGCAGAAAAGACCGTCAACGTGCCGATATTTGGCATCGCGGCGCGAGGCCCCGAGAGCTGATGCAGCGGCGACGCGTTCTCACATTCGGGTCTGCTGGACTTGGAGCAATCGGCCTGACGCTCTTTGCCGGATGGTGGCAAGTGGATGGGCCGGGAGCGGCTCAATCCGATCGCCTTCGCCCCCTTGCGTTGTCGGACATGAACTTTCGCATGGTTGATCACGAAGGGATCACCGTCACCCCGCAATCGCTGGTCGGACGTGCAACAATGGTGTTCTTCGGCTTTACCTACTGCCCGGATGTTTGCCCGACGACTCTTTCGGATATTTCCCTCTGGCTGGATGATCTGGGCAATGACGCGGACGAGTTGAACGTCGTGTTTATAACCGTAGACTCTGAAAGGGACACGGTCGATGCCATGGCCGATTATGTCAGCTACTTTCATCCGGCTATTCGCGGTTGGGTCGGCGTTTCGGACCAAATCGCGCAAGCCGCAGACGACTTTCGCGCCAATTATGAAAAAGTTCCACTGGAAGATGGCGACTACACAATGAACCACACCGCAAGTGTTTTTCTGTTTAACCCCACAGGCGAATTTGTCAGCACCATCGACTATCATGAGCAGAGAGAGTTCGCTGTACCCAAGATCCGCCGCGCTTTGAAAAGTGGAGCGGATACAACATCATGAACGCACGGTTTCTAGCAACCTCGGCGATCGCGATCAGCAGCGTCTCGATTGCTTCGATCATGTTCATTGCCTCGAACAGGTCTGAAATGACGGCGCCTGCGCCCACGGTCTTTCAGCTGCCCAAACTTCCTGCGGAACCGCAGATCACATCGGCTCCGTTGCTGAATGTACCATCGGCAGAACTCGCTCCAAGCCCCGTTTCGTTTCGACCTGCTCAGCCGGAACCCATTCAGGCAGAGGAACCTTTGCCACCTGTTGAACCACCTTCACGAACATGGACGCGCGAGCTTGCAGTGGGTGACACAC
Source organism: Ruegeria sp. MALMAid1280 (assembly GCF_049195285.1). Taxonomy (NCBI): domain Bacteria; kingdom Pseudomonadati; phylum Pseudomonadota; class Alphaproteobacteria; order Rhodobacterales; family Roseobacteraceae; genus Ruegeria; species Ruegeria sp. MALMAid1280. The sequence goes on from NZ_JBMIRT010000040.1 coordinate 55,289, forward strand.
TCGACAGTATGCTGTCTGACGCGGGGATCGACGCAACCGATCGCGCCGAAATCGCACTTGCACTTGGCGCTGAATACGACTTGCGGCGCTTGCGGCCGGGTCACTCGATAACAGTCGTTGCAACGGCAGCGGATCAACTGTGGAGTGTGGAGCTCGCCGTGGAAGATGGCGTGAGAATTGAAGTGACACTTAGCGAGACGTTGTCCACGCGCGTGGTCTCACCGGAACCCGACACTGTCATTCTGGCCCGCAAAACAGAGATCGAAACTTCGATTTCAAATGCGCTGAGTAGCGCAAAGATCCCGGTTCGTTTTGCGGTGGATCTCGCTCAGATGCTGAGCGGGACAGTGGATTTTCGGAGGGACCTGACAGGTGGTGAAGCTCTCCGTCTTCTCTGGCGCGAAAAGAGCATCGATGGCGAGAGGGTGGGCCAGTCCGAGCTCATTTTTGCGGCGCTGGAAGTTGATGATCGGCTTTACGAAATAGCATGGCCAGACGACGACAACGGTCGCGCCACGATCTATGTTGATGGTGAACTTCTTCGTGTCTTTGCCCAACCCGTCGAAGGCGCGCGCCTGAGTTCAGTCTTTGGTCGGCGAAAACACCCGGTCTACGGCAATGTGCGGATGCATACAGGTGTCGATTTTGCTGCTGCACGCGGCACGCCGGTACATGCGACAGCTCCGGGCCGGGTATCCTATGTTGGTTGGCGCGGGGGGTATGGGCGTGTGGTGGAAATCGCTCATGGATCGGATACGGTCACGCGATATACGCATCTTAGCGCAACCGCCGATGGTCTGGCCAAAGGTCAGCGCGTGGAGGCTGGCGAGATGGTTGGCCGTGTCGGGTCGAGCGGCACCGCGACCGGCCCCAATCTTCATTATGAAGTATTGGTTGACGGGCGCCCAACGGACCCGCTTTCTGACGACCGACTTGCTGCCGCTGCGAACAACGAGGTTGAAAGCGAAGCAGCGCGAAAACGCTTAAGAAATGCTCGGGCACAGCTTGAGGAACAGCTGGGCAATACCGTCGCCAAAAAAAGCGAATCTAGTTCGTGAGAGTTTCTTAAAACGGCTTCAGGTGCGCGGCTATCAGTTAGCGGGTATGCGCACCTGAAGCGAACTGCACTGCAGAAGAACCAAATCAGAGGATGTAAGATGATGGCAATCGCGGGGGCCTTGGTTGGCGCCGTTTGGGGTGGGGTCCTGGCAAAGCGCCGGAATGGCAACAGCCTTGATATTCTTCAATACGCTACAGGATATGCCATCGCTTTTGGCCTGGTGGCGTTCTTTCTTTCGATCGCAGTTGTGCGCCTGATGTAACGCGCCAGTAAGCGAGGCGAAAGCCGGACACCTTGAAGTCCGGCTTCCACTCTTATGTGGTCGCAGCGCCTGTTCCGTGCGAGCCAAGGGTATTTGCCGCAGTCTGGGCGGTGTGATCTTCCGGAGCTTTCAGAAGCCGTAAGGCATTGGCCACGACCAGCAAGGACACTCCGACATCCGCGGCGATTGCACCCCACATGGATGCCAGCCCAAAACCCGTCAGAGTCACAAACAATGCTTTGGTCGCAAGTGAGAAGCCGATGTTCTGACGGATGATCGACATGGTTCGACGTGAATGGTCGATCAGCCAGGGTACTTTACCGATGTCGTCGGTCATTAGAGCAATATCTGCGGTCTCAATAGCAGCGTCGGACCCAACTGCACCCATCGCGACCGCATAATGTGCCCGAGCCATCGCAGGTGCATCGTTGACGCCATCGCCGATCATCGCAACCATCTCGTGTTGCTCTGCCAGTTCTTCGATCGCAGCGACCTTGTCTTCCGGCAGAAGCTGGGCCCGGACTTCGTCGATGCCGACTTCGGCTGCTACCGCTCTCGCGGTTTGTTCGTTGTCACCTGTCAGCATGATGATTGACTTCACGCCCTGCGCGTGAAGCCGGGCAACGATGTTCTTGGCTTCGGGGCGAATGCGGTCCCGCAGCTCAAGCAAACCGGTGACTCCGTTCTCATCCCCGACAACCACAAGTGTGCTTCCCGCGCTCTCGATCTGGTTGCTCAATTCGGCAGGAATGGACGCGCCAAAGCCCTTCTCTACAGCGAAGCGGTCAGAGCCAAGCCAGATATTTCCGCGCTCGGTGCGGCCCTCAAGACCCCGACCGGGAACGGTTCGGATATCTTCAGCCGCAGATATCGAAATGTCGGTCTGTTCTGCCCTGGTGAGAATGGCGCGGGCCAACGGGTGTGAAGATCGAACCTCAAGGCTGGCAGCGCTTGCCAACAGTTCCCGCTCGGATGCGCCGCCCAGCGGATAGACATTGGCCACTTCAGGCTCGCCCATGGTGATCGTGCCGGTCTTGTCCATGGCCAGTGCGGTAGTGCGCCCGGGGGCTTCGATATATGCACCGCCCTTAATCAGAACCCCGGCCCGGGCCGAAGCGGTCAAAGCCGCAACGATTGAAACCGGCGTGGAAATGACGAGTGCACAGGGGCAGGCGATAACCAGAAGAACAAGTGCATTGTAAAACCAAAAGCCCCACGATGCGCCAAATGCAAGCGGTGGGATCAGGGCGATGGCCACTGCAACGACCATAACGATGGGCGTATAGATCCGCGCAAATTTTGTTACCCACTGCTCAACCGGCGCACGGCGCGCATGAGCATCACCGACCATCCGGATGATCTTGGCAAGCACGGTATCGGACGCTGTTTTCGTCGCACGTATTTTGAGGGTGCCTTCACCATTGATTGTGCCGGCGTAGACCTCATCACCCAGCTCTTTGGGGATCAGTGCGCTTTCACCTGTGATTGGAGCCTGGTCAACGGCACCGGCCCCTTCGATGACTTCCCCGTCAAGTGGAATGCGATCCCCACCCCGAACGATGAAGCTGTCGCCGACAAAGACATCCGCCGCCGGGACCGTTGCCTCTGAGCCGTCAGCACGAACCAGCCGAACCGTCGGGGGGGCCAGATCAAGCAGCGCGGATACTGCGTTGCGAGCCCGTCCGACACTCCAGCTTTCCAGATAAAGAGAGAGCGAAAAGAAAAATGCTACAGTTGCCGCTTCAAAAAACTCACCCAGACCGATGGCACCAGCGACGGCAACAACCATCAAAAGGTTCATATCCGGCGAAAGGCGCTGCGCCGAAGACCAGGCCTTGGGGGCCACCAGCCAGACGCCAAACAAGATCGCGACCGCGAACAAAGTGGCCTCGGGCAAAGGCATCGGAACCTCACCATGTCCCGAAAACAGTCCAAGCGCACCGCCCATGCCTGTTTCGAAAATGTGCCAACCAAAACCTGCCGCCCAAAACCCTCCGCTGAGTGCGGTGAACCGCCGCTGCCGCGCAATATGCGCCGCCTGATCCTGGGCGGCATTTCCGTCATCCCAAGGTTTGGCGGTCATACCGGTGCTGGCAACCAGCAGCATGACATCTTCGTCAGAAAGCTTGGCAGCACCGTCAAGAAGCGTCATCCGACCGTTGATCACATCAAATGCAAGATGCTCTTCGCCACCTGCTTTCGGGCCGACGACACGGTTCAGGATCGCCACCTCTTCGGCGCAATCGAGGCCAGAGACCTGAAAGCTTCTGCCACCTTCGGGAATCGGACCGGCGGGCGCGATGTCGCCACACCCGCCACTGCCGCACGCGTTGTGACCTTGTCTATTTTCGTGGTCATGGTCGTGGCTGTGGGTATCGGATGACATAGTTAGACCTCAAGAATCTCTGCGGTCCTTTGCAAATAGTTCCTACAGCAACTAGAGCTTCAATACCTTTCTGAATTTTTTAGCATCCGGGTTCGTTGCCCGCGATATTGATGCTTCATTCCGTCTTGCGGGCTGGTCGTGTGGATGCCATCTAGTTGCAGAGAACGCAGGAAACTTTGGAACAGGTCAATGCAGAAACGGATCGCAATTACCATCACGTTAGTATCGATTACTGCCGGTTGCTCAGCCCAGTTCACAGGGGGCAAGAGTAAAGCACTCGAACCAGGCAATCTGCCAGATTCAGTCGTTGCGCTGGCAGGGCCGGGGCAGGATCTGGCTACGGCACGCCTTTTGCCAGAAGACAATTGCTTCTGGTATGAGCACAGGGGACCCGTCGAGACGACATTGGTACCATTGCGAGCGACGAATGGCGCTCCGATCTGCGCCGCGCGCGACGCCTGACAAAAAAGAGGGCGGCGACGTCCACCTCCGCTGCCCAAAATTTATGAGCGGGCTGTGACGCTATCTTCGGCCGAGTATAAATATGCGGTCGAGCCGATTGTTACATGTGGGTAGAGATCATTGATATGGGCCATGATCATTCTAACACATCCAGAACTTGCGCGACCACCGATGCTTCTGGGCTGAGGTGTGCCGTGAATTCTGAGATATGTATCTCGATTTCCAACGTATAGATAAAGGGCTCGAGAGCCGAGAGCATTACTTGGCCCGGGTTCCATGCCATCCCGAAATTCCGCGTATTCGGGGTTGCGCTCGATCATTGAAGCCGTTGGCGTCCAATGTGGCCACTCGACCTTGCGCCGGATAGCATAGGTTCCGGGCTCGTAAAGGTTCCCTCGCGCGATCGCAACGCCATAGCGCATTGCGGTCCCGCCTTCCTCGATATGGTAAAGATAGCGCGCGACCGCATCGACATGGATGTCACCAGGAACCAAACCATCATTTGCTACGACACGTCGTGGTAAAAAACGGTCATGAACGCCCCATGGATTTGAGGTCGCTGGATCGTAATCAAATGGCGTGACCTGGCTGTCCCAATAGGTCTTTTGCGACGAGGTTGGCCATGTTTTGGCGATCAATGGACTGGCCGCAGACGCGGAAAACAGCGCAGTGGTTGATTGAATGAAATAGCGCCTTGTCAGCATAGATCTCAGCCTGGTTCACAAGTTCAATGTATTTGCATCGCATTTTCACGATCAAATTCGAGTCTTAAAGCCTCTAGCAGCTAGAGCTTCAAGAGGTTTCAGGTAACGCTTAGTTTATCCAGTCGATCAGGTGCGCGGTGGCGTGAACTCTGATTTGATCGAGTTTGCTTTGGACTGGGTCAAAAAAGCAATGGAAAGAACCGAAATGCCCATTGTAGTTGCTTCGTGTTTTCGGTTTCCGACGATGCAAGCCAAAGGAACAAGACGGGAATTCGGCGCGGCTTTGCAACAGCTTATCTGTCCTTGGATACAGAGCGGCAAAAACCCGCGCGCACGCTGTACTTGCCGCTTAGACCCGCTGAATCCGCGTAGTTGTCTTCTCAGCCAGGAATGTCAATCAGGAGTCATCGCCGTCAGGCTGCACGGTCACTTTGGCCTCCACGGGCACACCCTCAACCACCAGAGGGCTGTGGCTGTTGCCATTGAGAGAAACTTTTACTTCAACATCGCCATCGGGGAGCGACGGAAGGTGTAACCAATTGGCATAAAGGCGGCCCAGCTTTTCGCCGTTGATATAAACATGCGCGTGACCTTCGCCTGGAACGTCAGCCGTGGAGGCATTTTCCGGAGCAAAGCGAAAGTTCTGCGGTGTCACACGCAGATTCCAGCCCGCCATAGGATCCTTAATCATCTGGATCGCCACACTGGGGGCGTCGCTGTCGGCAGGCAGATTAGTGGCAGCGGAGTGGTCGTGCGCTGCCATCTCCATGTTGCCGCCATGTTGGGCCGGGTCAGTATGGTCATGGCTCTCAAAGGTGCTACCGCTGCTGGCGGCAATCACAAAGCCAGCACCGCCGCCAAAGACAAGTCCGATGGCAAAGAGAGCAAGAGAACGGGACATCTTGTCATCCTCAATAAAAAAACCCCGCCGGTGTAACCAGCGGGGTAGCAATGGAGGAGCGCGATCAGACTGCAGCGCCTGCGCGCTTGCCTTCTGTCTGCCAGAAGTAGCCGGTGAAACTGCCTAAGAGTGCCCAGGCGGCCATGCCGATGCCGAAGGCCCGGGCAGCAAAAAGCGCCCCGATCTCGGTCGGAACCGGCCCAGAGAAACTCTCAGGCTCAGGGGCCCCGATAATATGCGGTACCATTAGCAGCACGGCCGCAATCAGGTAGCTTACCAGGTTACCTCCAAAGGCAATCAGCCACATGGCTACGCCGGCTGCGGCAACGGTGACCGTCCACCAGATCTGACGCACTCCCACATCTGCTGCCGCTACGCCGGGAACTTCTGGAGCCAGTGACAAGCCAGGAGCAAAGTGGAAGGCGACAAAGCCCGCAAGACCCCAAAGCAGGCCGGTGCGGCCGTTGATCTCATGCCCCTGACGTTCGGCTACTGACATCAGCGCCGCCAGGACTAGCGCATAGCCGGTATAGGTAAGCATGGTGAAGATAATGCTGAGACCATCGCGCATCGGCTCGGCGAACATGCCGGGCAGGTCGGGATGCGCAGTTACGGGATCAGCGCCAAAATGCACCAGGTCGCCGCCCTCATAGAGCTCGGCGTGAAGTAGCACTGGCTGCACGAAATACAACTGCAGAAGGGCGGCAATCAGCCCCGCTGCAGCACCAGCGAACAAGCCGCTGGTCAGAATACGACTGAACATTGTTTTAGTGGCAGGGGAAGCCAGTTGCGTGGCGCACATCATGAGCCGCGTCATGCAGGCCAGAAGCCTGAACATGGCCAGTCACGGTAATGATCCCTAGACCCAGAACCACGGCGAATACTGCAGGCAGAAAGGATGCGCCAGCGGCGGATGCCTTGATCGTTTTTGTCGTCATTTTAATCCTCCTCGCCGTCACACCCGACGGCATATGTTGTGTCCATCCTACGGCCGGTCTCCTGACTCGCAGGTCACAGCAGACTTCCCCCTTCCCAGCGCCATTACGCCAGTGGTATTGGAAGGCCGCTCGCCGCTCACAGTCGCGGGGGCGGTCAAGGCTTCAGTGCGGTAGTTTGGTGCACCGTCCTCATTCCCGTTTCAGTCCCAGTGCGTAGGCACCTTTGGACACCGTAGAAGCCTTTATTGTTCCATAGTGCTTTGTTCCGTCAAGTACGAAAGCGACATCATAGTATTCTGCAGCGGTCAATCTTAGGTAATGGCAGGCTTGGTTTAGATTTTAGCCGTTCAGTGCAGAAGGCTAAGTCGAAAAACACAAACTGTAAGCTGAAAACTCGACACCGGAGCTTTGGTCGGCAAGTTGCATGTTGGCTATCTTTTTTGTGCCGGTATACGTGCAATCGCCTTGAAACGTAGCTTACCTAGCTTCCTGGCGTCAGCGAAGTCGCCGTCAGTACTGTCCTCATACATCCGCATGAAGATCATTATGTCCGGAAGATCGACAACCGTAACCTCACCGAAAAGATAGGCGGTCTTGCCGCTTTGTCGCACCGCCAACGTCTGTGGTCGGTGACAACCGGACATGCAATCCACTTGCTGCAACTCGGCTTGCACCCCCGATGCCTCCAGCGTTGCGGCTAATTGATCATAAAGGGTGGAATCCGCGTCGCGGCAGGTTCTGCAAAGCGTGAGGTTAGGTAGGCACATGCGTCAGGCTGATCCTTGATCGAGAACTTCCATCTGAGATTTCATATTTGCTGGTCGGTTGTTAGCTCAGTTTCAATACGTGTTTTGACTCTAAGTCTGGAAAAGAGTCCATACTCAGGCAGGAAGGACACATGAGCCCTAGCCCTCGAAAACTTTGCAAATACACCGAGTGCGAGACGGGGATTTGGCAGGGCGAAGAAGCAACCATCAGACGAAGAAATTTTTAAGTTTCTACGTGAGACTGAGCTGAAGCAGGTGGTAGGCGATGAAGTGGAAACAGCTCACGCGAAACATCTTTGTTCTTCAATAATCTGAAACAGCATTGCCTCCGGGATCGGCTCGCCATGACACGCCTATTTTCAGGTCCGCGCGCACCGCGCCTCCCAAGGCGAATTCCGAGACGCGACAGGTTCTTGTTGCGCGTAACTAGGTTCGTTCTATCGTCAATTACAGTCTAGATCCGGGACATATAGCGGGGTTCGTGCTTGATGGTTACCTTTCGGTTACCACGACCGATCATGGGACTGAATGCGTAGCGACAACCGACGACATTCAAAAGGAAGTACGCTGATGCGAAACGCCTCGGCATTAACAACTTTTCTGTCTGCGTCACTACAACCGAGGATCGCCCATGCCGCCATCGGTTCTCGCCGCAACCCGGTGTGATGGGTGTTGTGATAACGGCATATCTCCGGGTGCAGCCAGTCTTCGAACTCCTCCAATGTCATCGACGCAGTGCCGGAGCCGTCGCATTTCCCCTTATCCTTGGGGGATAATTGCGTTCTTCCCTAAAGTAGATGAACGGCCTCCATGGTCGTCCTAATCAGGCGTTCGATATCTTCGCCGTAACGCGCTCGACCCGGTGGCCTTTACTTGACGGAGATACTCCAATCTGAGCGGGTCAAATGGAAGGTTTCGCTGCGGAAACGCGCCCATTGTCTACGTGTATGGCTTGCGGAATCCCAGCAGTAGGCCAATACGACACCTCCGAGATATCTGGCGCGCGGATCGAATTCGTTCACACGCAATGGTGCAAACACAAGCAGATGGACGAGTCGGACTGAGCATCGAAACTCAACTATGCGCCCAGAACAATGCAGGTCGTGACATCAATTGCGAGAGGCAACCAATGTCTACCCAATGGTTTAGCCGCTAGAAACCTGTACCCAACGATCAGGGTGAATCGGGTCCTGTATTCGTAGGAAAAGATACCTTGTTTCCTTCCACGTTTTGATCCTGTTGGTAACATTGTCCAGAACCAAATCGCCTTCACTCGAGCGATAGACTAGAACAGCATGGCCATTGCGATTGGTGTCCAAGACGGTCGCGATTAGTAGCTTCGTAGGATCCACACCGTTCTGCACAAGTTCAAACTTCTTTTGCAAAGCGAAGTCTTCGCAATCTCCTGACCCTTGCGTCGGCAGTGTCCAGTATTCCTTTGTCCCGTATTGGCTTTGATCCGAAACGGCACGGATTCTCCGATTGACGCGCGTGTTGATCGTTTTAACGATCTGATTTTCTTGTGCCACGGACAGACCAGAACTACGAGCGCTCGCGCACGCCCAAGAGTAATCTTTGCATAGTGTTTTGGCACCGGATGGCGCTTCAATCTTTCTGTCAAGACCGATCGAGGGAAGCTCAGAGGCTTGTAATGTAGCGGCAGACACAAAAAAGCTGCATATAAAACAGATCATTGGGAGATAACCCAGCAGGTTTTTCGATAACATTCTCTGAACTAACGTGGGATTTGTCATATCTGCCTTCTCCATGCTCGTTCCTCGAAGGTATCCAAACTTCCGGGGCCAATGTATTTTATTCCAAGCCTTCATGTGCCTTGAGGCATTGCAACAGCTTCTTAGCCTCTAGGGGTAAAGCGGCAAAAATTTGCAGATTCTTTGGTATTTCTTCCTTAGTTGACAGCATCAGAGCATCCACGCCATCACCAGTCCGGCATAGCTAACAGCGCGAACTAGAGGGTAAGCTGATCGCAATTCTCTCATTCAACAAAAATACAACACAGATCGGCCGTCATCGCTTAAGGTTACGAAATACTGGGACAATGAAGCCGCTCCTCCCCAAACTGAGACAGGCAGTTTCGGTTTTTCCGGGCGCTGCAATTAGTGACCGCTAATGACATCTTTGACGACAGGCTCGTTGAGCAACGCCGTTAGCAGGGGGCATGCTGCTCCTTCAGTACAGGTCTGCACAAGTTCTACCAATGCTTGCTCCAGCCGTTGGAGAGCGGCGATCTTTGACCTGACCTTGTCGAGATGTTTTGTTGCGACGTCTTCGGCGTCACGACAGGCTTGCTCCGGCGCTTTGGACAATTCGCGAAGTGCGCATGCATCCTGAATAGTGAAGCCTAGATCGCGGCAGCGTTTGATGAATCTGAGCTCGGATATTTCCCGTTCCGTGTAAGCGCGGCGCCCCGAGGCGGTTCGACCGGCTTTCTCGACTATGCCTTCCCGTTCGTAGTAGCGGATCGTTTCGACCGACAGGCCGGTCAATCTCGCCGCTTCGCCAATCGCAATCATGTGATGACCTTTCCCTTGAACCTGTAGCCACTACAGGATGCATGTTGTCGGTCATGATGTCGAATTTCACAAATCGCACGAAGCAAAAATCGAGGAAGCCGAACCGGCTTCCGCTCAAGATCGTCAAAGTCGGAGAAAGCTGACCATGAGCAAATTTGTAGGGGCGAGTTTTCTTGGATCGTTTACCGCATTTGGCGTTGCGACCTGCTGCATCTTGCCGATGGCCTTGATTTTACTTGGCTTGGGAGGGAGCTGGCTGGCCGTATTTGGCAAGATCGCCGCCGCAAGTTATTACGTGCTCGGCGGTTCGACGGCCCTGCTGTTTCTCTCTGGCATCGTCGCGTACCGCCATGGTTCACTCGACCGCCTCAAATGGTGGCTGACAGGTAGTTTTGCGTTGACAACCATCGCTTGGGTTATCGTGCTCAACGAAATCCGAATAAATGATTTCCTGATAACCTTGATGTGACGCCATGAGTGAAAAACGCCTGAACCTTGTCAGCACGATCATCTGCCCGGAATGTAGACATTCAAGGCCTGAAACGATGCCAACAGACGCGTGTCAGTGGTTCTACGAATGCACATCTTGCGGAACAGTCCTGAAGCCACTTCCCGGCGATTGCTGCGTCTACTGTTCCTACGGATCGGCTCCATGCCCGCCAATTCAGGCGGGCGACAAATGCTGCGGTTGATACGGCGACCGGGATGCCGGTTTTGTCCGCAAAGCCGGTCATCAGGCTGTGCGGGCGCGGGCATTTTTTCACCGCAGGCTTGAATTTTCCCGGTGGGCCAGGGCAGGCGTGAAGCCACGGATCACCTGGTTTGCCGTGAAGAATGTCACGTAAACCGGGCAGAAGAAGCGAGCGCCGTGTTCTTCAGGATCTTGCCAGCGCCGTCGGGACTTCATGCGGCCGGGTAGCTGGCAAACACCTCTGTGGTTCCATCCTTGCGGATCAGGAAGACGTCAAAGGCTTCGCGTTCGCTTTCCGGCCCCATGCCTGGCGAGCCGAACGGCATTCCCGGAACCGACAGTCCGACAGCATCCGGGTGTTCGCCCAGCAGGCGCCGGATGTCAGCGGGCGGGACGTGTCCTTCGATCATGTAGCCCTCCACGCGGCCCGTGTGGCATGACATCATGCCCTCCCGAATTCCATTGGCGGTTTTGTAAGCGTTCAAGGCCTCCCAGGCACTGTTTTCCACGCTTACTTCAAAGCCTTCCGCCCGCATGATATTGATCCACGAGCCGCAGCATCCGCAATTCGGATCTTTCAGGACATGGATTGAGGGGCCGGTTTTCGCGAGGGCGGGAAGCGCCGCGCTTCCCGCAAGGGCCGCGGCTCCTTGCATCACGCGGCGGCGGCTCAGGTTATTCGTTGTCATGTTCCCTCCGGAGAAAACTTGTCTTGAACCGATGTGAAAGCGCACCGGCAGGATTGAATGCGGATCGCAGATACGAGACTGCCATATTCGTTACCCTCGGATACTCATCAGATATGGCTTTCTGGGCGACGCAGGGATTTCTCACAATGATCTGGCGCAAACTCTGCTCGGAGACGGAACCCTCGCTCTCCTTTTTTCGCTGCACCAGCCACTCTGGATCTTGCTTGGCAATAACCCGGTTCGCAAGCAACTCCGCTACCCTCTGTTCAAGGCCGGAATTGCGCCAATTTCTCACTGCTGCGTTCTATGGCACCCACGATCGAACAGTTCTGAATTCCACCACGCCCCGGACACGCCGCGATCAGCTCGTCCAGATTGTTCCTCAACCGTGCAAGCCCGTCGATCCGTTCCTGAATTTCGTCCCGCTTTTTGCGCGCTCTGGCCTGCATCGCGACGCACTCGGAATTTGGTGCCGTGCGCAACTCCAGAATTTCCGCGATTTCGGCAAGTGAAAATCCGAGCTTCTTAGCGCCGGATATGAATTTCAGCCGCCAAAGCGTGTCGCCACCATAGTCCCGCGCGCCGCCGTCAATTGGGCGCGGCGGCTGAGTGACAAGGCCCTTCCTTTCATAAAATCGGATCGTCTCGACGCCTATCCCGGCTTCGCGCGCGGCCTGGCCGATCTTAAGTGGTTGCATCGCGGTCTCCCTCCTTCACCGGCATCTTGACACCGTATCATGATACGGAGGTTAAAACATTGGGGTCTTGGTGCTTGCGAGGATGTCATATGCGGATCTTCCTGAAACGGTGGCTGCTGCCGATATTCGGCTCCGCCCTGGCGCTCTATCTGGTGTTTGCGCTCTACGGCAGCCTCGATTTTGCGCTGTTTCTGCAGGGCCTGCGCGGAGCCAACATGTTCTGGATCGCGATTCTTGCCGCCACCATCCTGCTGGAGCAGCTGATGAGCGGCTGGAAGTGGCGGCAGATCCTGTTCGACGTGAAACCGGTCGGCACCCTGCGGCTGACGGGGGCGCTACTGGCAGGTTATGGCGCAAATGTCCTTGTCCCGCTCGGCATCAGCCCGCTGGTCCGGGCCTGGCTGGTTGCCCGGCTCGACCGCTTGAAGATGGCGACCGTGCTTGCAACCGCGATCATCGCCCGGTTCCTCGACGGCGTCGTTTTCGCCCTTTTTGCCGGAGCGGTGGCCGCCGCCGGCCAGATTCCACAGATCGAGGGTGACCTGCGGCTGGGATTGAGCGTTGCGGGCCTATTGAACCTGATGCTTTTCGGCAGCCTGCTTTGGGTTCTGTTCCGGTTCCGCGCGTCACTTCTGAGCGAGGACCCTCTGGTCTGCCGACTCTTCGACTGGGCTGCCGCCCGCATCGGGGCCGATGGCGCGTATCTGCGCACCGCGCTCGGTGAAGGGATCGTCTGGCCACAGGCACGGGCCCGCCGCATCGCCGCCATTGCCGCAGCCATTGCGGGTAAGCTGGTGGCGACAACCCATTTCCTGTGGGCCGGGCTGGCGGTTGGCGTGGTGCTGAGCGCGTGGGATTATCTGTTCCTGATGGTGTTTGCCGGGTTCGCCATGGTTCTGGGTCGTTTCGTGCGCATCCCAGCGAGCTTTGTCTTTGGGGCGGGGTTCGCGCTCAAGGTGCTTGGCGTTCCGGACGAAACCGCCCTTCTGATGATCCTGTTCAACTATGTGCTGACGATCCTTCTGGTGGTCGGGATCGGCCTGACGGTGTTGTGGCAGAGCGGCATCGACATCCGCCGCGCCCGGGCGGAGGCAGAGGCGGCGAATGGCAAGACGTAATCCCGAAGACACGAGATTTTGGCGCATCGCCGGTGCTGGTGCGGTGTTTCAGGGCGGGTCGGCGGCGGTGGACAGCGCGACGGTGGTGGCCAGTCTGGTGCATATGCTGACCGGTAGCGCGCTGGCCGTGGGCTATGCCAGCACGGTCCTGCGTCTTGGCTGGCTGCTGCCCCAGTTCGCGGTGGGCTACCTCGCCGAGCGCACCGATCGGCGCATGCCGTTCTACGCCCTTGGTGCCTATGGGCGGGCGATCACGGTCGCGATGATCGGTATTCTTCTGTGGTGGGGGGCCGACTGGCCTCAGGTCGATTGGCCTCCGGTTCCGCTGGCGCTCGGGATGCTGGGATTGTGGACGGTCTATGCCTTTGTCAGCGGCGTGGTCGCGGTGCCCTACAACGACATCGTCGGCCGGGCGATCCCGTCCGAGCGCCGCAGCCGGATGTTGGCCTGGCGCTTTTTCGGCGGCGGTGTTCTGGCGGTTCTGGTGGCGGGCGTTCTGCGACTCGCGCTCGACGTGATGCCGCCGCTCAGGGCCTATGCGCTGATATTCTGGCTCGGCGCGGTGCTCATGATCGTCTCTGCGACGCTTTTTGTCTCGGCGGGTGAGGCCGCTACCGCTGCAAGGGCGCCACGGGACCGTCCTGCCAATCTGTCTGGATTTCTGCGCGAAGGTTTCTCGACGCTGCGGCAGGACCGCCGGTTCCGGCTGTTCCTGATCTTCCAATGGCTTGGTGCAGCGACGCTGATGGCGTTGCCGTTCTATGTCGTTGCCGCCAGCCGCAGCGGCCTCGGGGCGGCGGATGTCGGAACGCTGTTGGCGGCGCAGACTGTCGGCGCGCTGGCCTCGAATCCGCTCTGGGGCCACATCGGAGACCAGGCGGGCAAATTGCGCCTGCTGGGGATAGTGGCACTGGTGCGTCTCGGACCTCCGGTGCTGGTTTTGCTGCTTGTGGTCACGGGTTCGGGGCTGACCGGGTTCGCGGTGCTGTTCTTCCTGATCGGCGCGATGATGAACGGGGTGACCATCGGCTATCTCGGCTACTTGCTGGAGATCTCGCCCGACGACCGCCGCCCGGCCTATTCCGCGTGGTTCAACAGCTTTGCGACCCCGGCGGCGCTGGCGCCGCTTGTGGGCGGTGTGGTGGTCAGCATGATCGCCATCGAAGCCGTGTTCATCGCTGCGATCCTGGCCGCGCTGGGACAGGTCGCGATCGCCGCGCGGCTGACACGGGGTTGAAATAGCACCTTGTTCAGGACCAAAGCGTTTCCTCTCAACCCGCAATTCAGATGCGATCCTGTCAAAAGGCAAGATGGCATGTCTAAACATGGGCGAAGCAGAAAACGTTGAGCGCAGCGATTAGAATTGTTCCGTTCAGAACATGACGGCGAGGTCTCTTCTCGAAAACTCCAGAAAGCGGGGTACATGTCGAATTCCGCCGCATAGCATCGCGGCGCTGATCGAGGGATATTCGAGGACTGACAAACGAACCTGGTGAGGCACGCGCCTCTGAACAAAGTTCACCGCGCCGTCACCCAATTTTGACCCGTGTGTCGGTGACGAACTCGTAAGGGGGCAGATCGAGGTTGCGGGGCGCGGGGCCTTTCCGAATTCTGCCAGACGTGTCGTAATGTGAACCGTGACACGGACAGAACCAACCGTCCCAGTCTCCGGTGGGTTCGCTGCCGCCCTGCCCGAGTGGTATGCATCCCAGATGGGTGCAAACGCCAATAACTACCAGCCATTCCGGTCGCTGTACGCGCTCGGCGTCAGGTTGCGGGTCGATCATTGGTGCATCGTCTTCTGCTATCGCCAGCGCGATCCGCTCTTTAGTCCGGTGGTCTATAAAGATCGGCTTGCCTTTCCATTTGACAGTGATCCTCGTTCCTGGTCCGACACCTTCAAGATCTATGTCGACAACGGCTTGGGCGGATATGTCCGCACTGGGGTTCATGCTGTTAACAAGTGGCCAGACCGCCGCGCCCGTGGCCACGATGGCGGCACCGCCGGTGACGAAGTATAAGAAATCGCGCCGATTTTCAGGCTCTGAAGGTGCCTGTCTTTCAGAAAATTCAGACATATTGTTCCTCCTGTGCGTCAGGACAGGTTCATCGAATGATAGGACTCGGACGAGGTGGATCAGTCGCCCTGGTTCTCTTCTTCACCGCGATGCCCCATTCCCTATTCATCAGAGTGATCTTCGTCGGGGTCACCGTGCAATGCCTCTACAGGTAGTGCACCGGCCGTCAGGTGCAGTTCAGTTGCTGCTCTCCGAATTGGATTTGCTAACATGGCAATTTCCCTTCCTTATTGGGTTACAAATTTGTTCTGATCAGTTGGCCGTTGCTGCTCCTTGTTGCGCAGTGTTCTTGCCGCAAAGCCGCCAGCCATACAGGGCGCCGTTCTCAGTGTTTGCCGTGGCCGCGATGCATTAAGAAATGCATGCCCACGCAGACCAGCAAGAACAGCAACGGAGAACTGAGCAAAGGATAGAGTGTCTCGCGGTATTCCCAGCCCAGAACAGCGGCGCCCAACGCGATCGCAATGACAACCGGGAGCCAATTACGCTTGGCACCGTTGGCCGTCTGATCTTCGGTTTTGGGCGCTTCGGCCGTTACGTCAGAGCTGACCCTTTCGGTCGTCTCCTGTGTGGCGCGGGTTTCGTCGAAATTTGATTGGGTCATAGCTGATTTGTCTCCTTTTCGATGATCCATTGTTTGAGAAAGATGCGCTCATAGACGAAGACCAAGCCGATGCCAGCAACGGCATATACTACGATCATCGGGTCGGAGCGCAGCTTGAGTATTGTGAACGCGGTCAGGACTACGCAGTCCAGCGCCAGGGCGGTCAGCAAGACCCATCCACGGGCTTTGATCTGACCGCGCAAGCGTCGCCAGACACCCCAATGCACCGCCATGTCCATCACCAGGTAAAAGAACGCCCCCAACGAGGCGATGCGAGACAGGTCGAACAACACCGCAAGCAGACCCGCAATCACGACCGTGTAGATCAGCGTGTGAGACTGGATGCTGCCCGTCATGCCGAAATGGCTGTGCGGGATCATCTTCATGTCGGTCAGCATCGCCAGCATCCGGGACACGGCGAAAACGCTGGCGATCAGCCCCGAGGCCGTTGCCACCATCGCCAGCGCAACGGTCAGGTAGAACCCGCCCTGCCCCAGCACCGGCCTGGCAGCCTCGGCCAGAGCATAGTCCTGCGCCGCGCGGATCTGCTCGGGCGGCAGGCTGACGCCGACCGCAAGGGCGACCAGCAGGTAGACCACCGCGCAGATCGCGATCGAGATCATGATGGTGCGCCCGACATTGCGGTGCGGGTCGACGATCTCAGCCCCGCTGTTGGTGATGGTGGTGAAGCCCTTGAACGCGAGGATCGACAGGGCCACCGAGGCGACGAACCCCAACGGCGCCGCCGGTTCCGAGCCCTGAACCTGCCAGGTTCCGCCCGCCGCCCAAAGTGCGGCGATGCCGAATATTGCGATCCCGCCTATCTTGAGCGCCGACATGATGATCGACCACAACCCCACCGACCGGTTGCCCGACCGGTTCACCGCATAGGCAAAGACGATCAGCGCAACAGCGACCAAAGACACCAGCGGTCCGCTCTCGATGTTGAACGGGCGGAGCGCATAGGTCGCGAAAGTACGCGCGACGAGGCTTTCGTTGATCACCATCGACAGTGCCATCAGCAGCGAGGCCGCCGCCGCAACCGCCCCGGGCCCATATGCCTTGGTCAGGATCATGGCGATGCCGCCCGATGAGGGCCAGGCGTTGGACATGGCGATATAGGTATAGGCGCTGAAAACCGTCACCACGGCCCCGACCACGAAGGACAGCGGAAACCATGGCCCCGCCAGCCCGGCGATCTGTCCGGTAAGTGCAAAGATCCCAGCGCCAATCATCACGCCGGTCCCCATGGCGACGGCTCCGGTCAGCGAGATTGATCCGGGCTTCAGCGCGCCACTGGCGCCGTGGGTACTATGCTCGTGCGTGCTCAAATCTTCGCCCCCCGCAATCGCAGCGCATTCAACACCACTGAAATTGATGAAGCACTCATAGCGAAGGCCGCAAACATCGGGCTGATCAGGATGCCGAAGAGCGGAAACAGAAGGCCTGCCGCCACCGGAACGCCCGAGGCGTTGTAGATCAGGGCAAAGAAAAGGTTTTGCCGGATATTGCGCATGGTAGCGCGGGCCAGCCTTCGGGCGCGCACGATGCCATCGAGGCTACCGTTGACCAGCGTGAAGCCTGCACTTTCGATCGCCACGTCGGCACCGGTCCCCATGGCGATGCCCACATCGGACTGCGCTAACGCGGGTGCGTCGTTCACTCCGTCACCCGCCATGGCGACCTTTGCGCCTTTCTCCTGCAGTTCGCGAATTATGCGGGCCTTGTCCTCAGGTACAACGTCTGCTCGTATCTCATCGATACCCAGACGTTCGGCCACCGCCTTTGCAGTGCGTTCGTTGTCGCCAGTCGCCATGATGATCCGGAAACCCAGTTCGTGCAGCGCCTTGAGTGCGGCTGGTGTTGTTTCCTTGACCGGGTCGGCGACGCAGACCAACCCCGCCACTGAACCATCAAGCATCACGAACATCACCGTTTCGCCGTCATCCCGACGCGCATTGGCCTTGGCCGTCAGTTCGGCCGCCTCGAGTCCGAGATCGGTGACCAGTTTCAGATTGCCGAGCGCGACGGGGCGGCCATCCACCGTGCCTTTCACGCCTTTACCAGTCACCGCCTCGAAGTCACTGGCGTCGGACAGGGCTACGCCACGTTCCTCGGCTCCTGTGACGATTGCCTCAGCTAACGGGTGCTCCGAGCCCTTCTCCAGCGTTGCGGCCAGCCGCAGCACCTCGACCTCGTCATGGCCAGGTTCGGGTAATACAGCCACAAGCTTTGGCTTGCCCATGGTCAGCGTGCCAGTTTTGTCGACGATCAAAGTATCGATCTTCTCGAACCGCTCCAGCGCTTCGGCATTTTTGATCAGCACTCCGGCCTGCGCCCCGCGCCCCGTGGCCGTCATGATCGACATCGGAGTGGCCAGGCCAAGCGCGCACGGGCAAGCTATGATCAGTACCGACACCGCTGCGATCAAGGCGTAGGAGAGCGCCGGAGCCGGTCCCCAAATTGCCCATGCAATAAAGGCCAGCGCAGCTATACTTATGACCGCCGGTACAAACCAGCCCGCCACTTTGTCAGCGTATTTCTGAATTGGTGCGCGCGAGCGTTGCGCGTTGGCCACCATTTCGACAATCTGGGACAGCATTGTGTCAGAGCCCACTCGGGTTGCTTCGATCACAAGGCTACCGGTGCCGTTGATTGTGGCCCCTGTGACCGGCTCGCCTTGTACCTTTTCGACCGGAACCGGTTCGCCAGAGATCATGCTTTCGTCAACAGATGAGCGCCCTTCGAGTACAATGCCGTCTACTGGCACCTTGTCGCCGGGGCGTACGCGAAGGCGGTCACCTACCTGTACTTCTTCAAGCGGAATTTCCTCTTCACTGCTGTCAGGGCGGATAATGCGGGCGGTCTTTGCGGCCATGTCCAGCAAAGCGCGGATTGCCTTTCCTGTGCCTTCGCGTGCCCGCAGTTCCATCACCTGCCCGAGCAGAACAAGTGTAACGATAACTGCGGCCGCTTCGAAATAGACCCCAACATGGCCTTCTGAATCTCGAAAACCGTCCGGAAATATGTGGGGCATCAATACGGCGACAACGCTGAACAGCCACGCGGCCGAAACCCCCATGGCAATCAACGAGAACATGTTCAGGTTCATGGTGCGAAACGAATTCCACCCTCGTTCCAGAAATGGCCAACCGCACCAAAGAACAACCGGAGTGCCAAGTATCAGTTCAATCCATAGGGTTGTTCGCTCACCAAAAATCTCTCGCACACCAGACAGCCCAACGTAGGGGCCCATCGTGAAAACCAAAAGTGGAAGCGTCAGAATCGCACCTACCCATAGGCGCCGGGTGAAATCCACCAGTTCCGGGTTCGGCCCCTCGTCCACCATCGCCGCGCTTTCCAGCTCCAACCCCATGCCGCAGAGTGGACAGGACCCGGGATGGGTTTGCCGCACCTGCGGATGCATCGGGCAGGTATATACGGGTCCGTCATAGCCTGTCGGAACGATGTCATATTCACCGTTCTCGTCCGTCGCGCCATGATGCGCGGAATGGTGGTGATGCGCATGCGCATCCACCTCGCCCTCGGGCACAAGGTGCATCCCGCATTTGGGACAGTCGCCGGGCCCAGATTGACGCACGTCAGAATGCATGGGGCAGACGTAAGCGACCTCGGTCGGGCCGTTCGCGTGGATTCTGATGTCGTGGTCTTCTGTCATGTTCTGCTCCCTGGTTTAAGCTTTGGTCGTAGAGCCGTTTAATTACGCAATGCCGGGCACAGTCCTTCAGGGCAGAACAACCATCTGGTGGCCCTCACCCAGTATCGGCATTTCGGTAATAGCCGTCAGGCTGACTTGATCGACGATCCAGACCTTCGGTTCGGTTCGGCTTGATACCATCACTTTGCCTGAGTTCGGTATGGTCGTCAGGTGATAAGGTGCCGGTGACAGGTTGGTCGAGCGCTGTTTGCCCGTAGCAAGATCAATCGACAACAACCGGTCGGTGCCTTTGGCGGCCACGAACAGTACGCCCTCGCGGTCGGACAGGCCGATCCCGTGCAACTCGCCTCCAATGTCATAGGTTTCGGTGACAGAACCGCTGGCAAGATCTACGCGGAAGGCCTTGCCACCATCACTGTCGGCTACGAAGGCGGCGCTGCCGGTGGCGTTAAGTACAAGATGCTCAGGGCCTTCGCCGACGGGCATGTTGCGTACGACGAAGCCTTTGACGACATCCACTTCGCTAAGTGTACCATTGCCGGTATTGGTGACATAGACCCTGTCGCCGTCAGGCGCGAATACCGCATAGTTGGGCATTGGCCCGGTTGCTACGAAACCAAGGAAGCTGAGCTTATCGAGATCGACGATCGAAATACCGTCACCGCCCGGATGGGTCGCCACCGCGAACCGCCCGTCGGGCGACACCGCAGTGTGATGCACCGCACCTGGAACCTCGATCTGGCGGACGACCTCGCGTGTTTCCGCATCAAGGATCGTCAGCAGGCTCCGCCCCTTGTCTTTGGGCAACGCAGTGACATCGCGCTTGGCGTGGTGCGCAGCGTGTTCATCCTTGGACATACCTTCGGGTTTTGGTGGCGTTGTGGCCTCGGTTTCTGCGTAGCTGCCCGCGACCAGGTACTTAAAGCCGGGCGCGCCGGCCAGCCCATGGACCGCCACGAGCCTCGGCAGCCGCTCGACGGTCTTGCCGGTTTCGGAGTCGATCACCAGAACCGAGTCCGCGCTGCCTTCGGGAATGAACACGGTTGCCGCCAGCGTGAGCGAAGGCGCAGTCAAAGCTGCGACGGACAGGCCTGCGGCCAGATTGAACAGGGTCATTTAGGTTTCCTTTCGTCAACTGAAACGCGCGCATTGGCGGGCACGTGCAGAAAAATCCGGTAGATGACGGCCATCAGGAAGGGCGTCAAAAGCAGGGTCAGAGCGATGGCCTTCATGGCTTTGTCCTTTCAATCAGTTGAGTTTTGTGCGAGCCGCAAAGACATTGAACAGTCCGCCGAACAGCAACGCGGCGTACCAGCCGTAGAGAAACGCCCATAACAGTCCCAACAGGAATGAGGGCAGGCTGAGCCAAGTCATTCCGGGCATCAGGCCGATCCAAGCCCGGTACATGGCAAAACTTGGAAAGATCAGGTCAAAGGCCACGCACAGCAGGTAGGTTGCGGCCAGAAACAGGCTGAGCGCCCAGCCAAGGGTTGTCACCGGAACACCGGGATGATGTTCTTGTGTCCCCATCACACAGGGGCCACAGGTCAGGCGCAACAGTGCGAATAGCACCACGCCCGTGACGAAAAAGTACAGAATGGTAAGCATGGTAAGTGTCCTGAACTGAGTTGGGCCGCAATCAACGGCTTGGGCAAGACCCCGGAGCGATTCCGGAGCCATTGCCGGTCACGTTCAGGACAGGTTTGGCGGATGTGGTAGTGGTGCGACCGGCAGGCTTGCGCGTGGCCGGAACCGTTCTGGCGCCACGGGCGTAGCAATACGCATCGAGAGCAATTCAGGTGCCGCCATAACTGCCATCGCATAGCAGCCCGGGTGCACTGAGCAGTCTAATTCTTCTGATGGATGAGACGCGGGATACCCACCGCTGTCATCGATCACAAGCTCGGCCTGGGTGGCGGCCTTCGCGATGTCATGCCCGGCATGGGACGGCACAACAGAGATCAGCATCGAAACCACCAACGCACAGATCAACAGGACCTGCAGCCGGCCCATGGCTCGGGCCGTCCGTGTCGCAGTTGATATCCATTGTGCGCGGATCACTTAGGGTTTCCTCCATTCTCCAACAGTTTAGGGCCGCTTGGACCGGTCGCATTGATCTGGCTCAATTCGTGGTCTGAAGAGCCAACAGGCATCTTGCGTTTCCAAGCCAACCAGATAAGTGGCGCCCCCGTCAACAGCCCAAGCCCGATAACCGCAAGGCTGGTGCCGCCTGTCGCGGTTTCGGTAATCTGGCTGCCCAGATGGGCCAGAACGAAACTGGCCGGCAGGAGTCCAGCCAAGGTGGCCAGTGCGAACCGCCAAAATTGAAGTCGGGTCAGACCGGCGGCATAGCTGACCATGTCGAAAGAAACGAAAGGCATCAGGCGGCTGGTGAACACGGTCAACATCAGGGCATTCTGCGATCCAAGCAACCCCAAGTCCAGCTTGTCGCCGAACCACTGGCGCAGCGCGTCGCGCCCCAACCAACGGGCTATCAGGAACGCCAGCAGCGCCCCCAACTCCGCTCCGATAGCAACCAATGCGGTTCCCAGCCCATGCCCATATGCCACCCCGGCAGCGACAGCGATCGGAGCGCTGGGGATTGGGCTGGCAACCACTGCGGCTGTCATGAAGCCGATGATGACAACGGGTCCGAACGGGCCGGCCCAATCCACCCACGCAGTAATGACTTCGCGCGATAGTCCTGCGTCCAACGCGCCAGACAGCCACAACCAGATGGTGGCGATCAGCAACGCGATCAAAACCGCGATGAAAACCAAACGGCTATTGCTGTGCAGGCCCTCCAGCTTTCGTTCCTCCTATGACATAGCCCTCCACCCCTAAACGGGAGTGACGGATTCCGAGGTCACTTAGCGATGTATTTGATCAGCGCTACGATCGCCAGAACGATCAACACTGCGATCAGCAACATCCAGATCATTCCAAACCCCATTCCAGCGCCATAGCCCATCATCGCTTTGTTCCTCAGTGGTTTGTGCCGAGTGCGATGACCCGGCTACACGGTTGCGTTTCAGTTGTTGGTTTCAGAAGCCTTTGTCACAGGTTTCGAGGCCTTCATGCCGTGTTTCGGCGACATCGTCTTTGCGCCTTTCTCGATTTCCCCTGTGGTCACAACGCCATCGCCATTGGCATCAAGATGCTGAAATCGGTCCACCATGGTTTCGCGGATCATCCCGGAATGCAGCGCTTCGAACTCATCAATCGACAGGTTGCCATCTCCATTAACGTCATGCGCCTGCATCCGGGCCTTCAGACCTTCGGCGATCTCAGATTCGCTCGGGCGACCGTCCTCGTCCATGTCCAGAACCGCCAGCCAGTTGCCGCCCATCATCTGGCCATGCATTTTCACCATCATTTGCATCATGCCTGCGTGATCGCCCATCATGCCGCCGGGCGCACCCTGCATCATGCCGCCCTCATGGCCCTGCATCTGCGCGCTGCTGCCATGCTGACCGGCGGCAAGCGCGGGCAGCGCCATCAAAGTCGCGGCAATGGCTCCAGCGGCCAGCGTGAAGGTACGTTTCATGACTTTCACCTCTCGGGTTTTTGTTTCTACACAAAGCATATGGCCGCCCTCGGTCGCGCCACCACCCCCCTGCTCAACCCGGTTTGTATCGTTGTGTCGCAGCCCGCCCAACTGATACAAAGGGATACAAAAAAGCCGGGATTTGTACCGCGCCGGGGCTTATGATTGCGCCATGACTGAAGCACCACATATCTTGATTGTCGACGACCACCGCGAAATCCGTGATGCTGTCAGCCGCTATCTGGAAAAGAATGGGTTGCGCGCCAGTACCGCGCGCGACGCAACCGAGATGGACGCACGACTGGCGGCCGGTCGGATTGATCTTATCGTACTCGACATCATGATGCCGGGCGAAAACGGATTGTCGGTCTGTCGCCGCCTGTCCGCGGCCGGTGGCCCGCCGATCCTGATGCTGACAGCCCTCAGCGATGACACCGACCGTATCGTGGGTTTAGAGATCGGCGCCGATGACTACCTGCCCAAACCATTCAACCCACGTGAATTGCTGGCCCGGATCAAGGCGATCCTGCGGCGTTCCGAAACCACCGTCCCCCCGGCTGGCGATCTGAGCGGCAAACGGATCGCCTTTGGAAGCTGGGTTCTGGATGCCGACAGTCGCACCTTGATATCCGCCGAAGGGGCCGAAGAAAGTCTGACCACCGCCGATGTCCGGCTGCTGGCCGTATTCCTGCAGCGGCCCCGCAAACTCCTGTCGCGAGACGAACTGCTGGATTTGACCGCCGGCCGCAGCCCGCACTTGTTCGACCGTACGATCGACAACCAGGTCAGCCGCTTGCGTCGCAAGATCGAAGCTGACCCAACGCGGCCGAAGCTCATCACCACGATAAGAGGTGGCGGTTATTGCCTGTCGACCGACGTGAGCGAGCTTACGGGATGAAAGCCTTTGCCCAAAGTCTGCGCGGTCAGCTTATCCTTTTGATCATCGCCGCGCTGGCTGCCGCGCAACTGGTCAGCCTGTGGCTGTTCGTCGACGAACGCTCAATGGCAGTGCACATGGCCCTTGGCCTGGAAACCGCCGGACGCGCCGCAAACATCGCGCGGCTGATTGAAGAAGCTCCACCCGAGATGCACGACGCGATCCTGCGGGCGGCAAGTTCTCCACTGGTGCGTTTCAGCCTTACAGATACGCCCGCAGTCGATCACACCGGACATAGCGCTGGTGGGACGGTCGAAAACACAATCCGCAGAATTCTGCCAGGCTATGAAAACCGTCCCATCCGGGTAGAGTTGCATGAGTTCTCTCCCGATATGCTGCCGGTTGAAGGTGTTCCGTCTACAATGGCTGAAATGCACATGGCAATGATGCGTGATCACGTTTCCGCAATTGAAATGCAGCTGTCGATCGCTCTGACGACCGATCAATGGCTCAACGTGGATACCCGGTTCCATAACCCTCCTCTGCAATGGCCTTTGCAGTCCTTCGTCAGCTTCGGTTTCACTGCAACTTTAATTCTTGGAGCAGCCATTTGGTTTCTACTGACACGGCTGACCGGCCCGTTGCGCCGCCTGTCACTGGCTGCAGACCAGTTTGGTCGCGGTGAAGACGTCCAGGAACTGACGGTTTCTGGTCCGACCGAGGTGCGAGATTTGACGCAGGCGTTCAACCATATGCGTGATAGGCTGACTCGCTATGTTGCCGATCGGACCAGACTATTGGGGGCGCTGGGTCACGATTTGCGGTCGCCACTGACGGGATTGCGGGTTCGCGCCGAACTGGTGGAGGAAGAGGAGACCCGTGACCATCTGATCGAGACCATCGAGGAAATGCAGGAGATGGTGGACTCCACCCTGTCATTTGCCAAGGGCGTGGCCACGCGCGAACCTTCCAGTACCGTCCCAATTGGTGAATTCGTAACCAAAACGACCGAAGACATTGTGCAAGCCGGTGACACGGTTGAAGTATCGGTCGCAGACAATCCGGCCGTCACGCTTCGGCCGATGCTGATGAAGCGAGCTCTGCGCAATATCATTGAAAACGCCTGCCGGTATGGTGCCCGGGCCAACGTCTCAGTCATGCAAGAGGGGAATGAGGCAAAAATATTGATCCAGGATCAGGGGCCCGGCATCCCCGAGCATATGCTCGATGCGGTATTCGACCCATTCGTGCGGCTTGAAACATCCCGCTCGCGAGAGACTGGCGGAACCGGCTTGGGGCTGTCGATCGCACGTACGATCATCCAGTCGCACGGTGGCACGATAGAATTGCTAAACGGGGAAACTGGCGGCTTGTGCGCTAAGGTGGTTCTGCCAGTTTTTGAGGGCCAAACGTAACTTGTGAACACAATCGGCATGCCCCGAAAGCTTATTGGAAGCGTACCGCTTTGGGCCAGTTTCAGGTGTGGGCTCAAACGCAGCGGCGGAGAACACTGAACTGGAAAGACTGACTTTCCCCCCAAGAGGTTTGGTGCAGGTGATGGCGATGCGCGACGAGTTCAAAGTGTTCCTCAAAAAGCACGGCGATATCGCTCGGACTATAGCGGGCGACAGGGAGACCACTGCAAGTCTCCGGCCCATCAAGTGCAAACGTAGCAATGATCACATGGCCGCCAATTTTTACCCCTTTCTTCACGCTTTCCAGATAGGCCGCGCGTTGCGATGTATCCACGAGAAAGTGAAAAACCGCCCTATCATGCCAGACGTCATATCTGCGATCGGGGACCCAAGAAGTTATATCTGCAGAAATCCAAGTGACTGTTTCAGCGGCGCGCCCCAACCTTTCCCGGGCCGTGTCCAACGCGACCTGCGATAGATCGAGAACTGTCACGTCATGGAGCCCCTTCGCAAGCAACGCTCCAGCAAGACGAGATGTACCTCCACCAATGTCGATGACGGATGAAGGCTTAGACACTCTGATCAACTCGATGAGTTCAAGCGATATCTCTGGATCATCCTCGTGCCAACTCAATTGGGTGTCAAACTTCTCGCCATAGACATCGTCCCAGTGCTCTCTTGTGTTAGCTGTCATGTCGTATCGTTTTCCCAAGTCGTCGCCCTGGAGATATCCTCATTTTGACCGCTCCGCGCTGCGTTTTCGACTGAAGCAAAAACCAACAAGGCAACGCCCCAGACAATTCGACGCTGGTCCGTTGAATGGCCGCGTGAAGTCATCTCGGCGACAATGTAGTACACACATTCCAATTGTGAAATGTTTTAGGTGGGATTTGCTTGTCGGTCAGATTTCCACTGGGCTGCGCAAGTAGCTCCAGAATTTTGCGCAGTTTAACTGCAGTGGCGCGGGCCGGAGATACCGAAGCGTTGGCAGTTTGTGTACTGCTTGCCTGGATTGCTCTGTTCAATCAGTATAGCCGGAAGATTTTCTGAGCTTTGGAGCTTCAATCAGTCAACGAATTGCTTAAAGCGCCTTTAACCGACAATGGACTGATAACTTATGAGCAGAGCCACAGATCGTTGAAATACGATTTGGTTCTTGAGTGGCTCCTACTCCATTTCTCTTAGTTCATAGAATTTCCTACAGTCGTTGAAACGGCGAACAATCACATCATTGGTGAATAGCTGCCGCATCAACAGACTCAGTTTTTCATGATCGCGCCGATCGCATACATACCATCATCGCTTTTGACCAACATCAGTGTGACTTCGTCACCTGCGCTGATCTCACCCATCATCTGGGCATTCTCAAGAAGCTGCAAATCCATCGTCATCGCGGGCCACCCGATCTCGGGGATCGGATCATGGCTGACGTTAGCGGTTTCGTCGCCAATTGAGTTCACCAAAGCCTTTGCGTGGACCGCACCTTCCATCTGTTCGGAAGACATGGGCATGTTGGAATGGTCCATGCCGTGGTTCGTTTGCGCGATGCCGGATGTTGTAGACACGGCCAATAGGGCCAAAATTGCAGTCAAAGTTTTCATCAGATGCTCCTGTTTCAAGGTTGTGGGTATCATTCTGCCGGAAGCGCAGGGGGCACTTCCTGGATCGTGTGGGAGATCTCTCGGTTCACGCGATTGAGCGCGAGCCGTTTCCAAATCACGAATATTGCGGGAATGACGAAAAGCGTAAGAAGGGTCGCTGTCACCATGCCCCCA
This sequence comes from Ruegeria sp. MALMAid1280, assembly GCF_049195285.1. Lineage (NCBI taxonomy): Bacteria > Pseudomonadati > Pseudomonadota > Alphaproteobacteria > Rhodobacterales > Roseobacteraceae > Ruegeria > Ruegeria sp. MALMAid1280. The sequence continues at coordinate 82,474 of NZ_JBMIRT010000040.1, forward strand.
ATCATCGGCGCAGCGATCCGCTGCATGATTTCAGAGCCTGTACCGGTGCCGTACATGATGGGTATCAGTGCTGCAAAGATCGTGGCTACAGTCATTACCTTCGGCCGAACCCGAAGAACGGCGCCTTCGAACACCGCGTCTTCGATATCGTCACGTGTCAGCTTTCGCTGTTCCGATTGCGCCAGCCCACGACGTTTCTCCCAAGCAAGATTGAGGTACAGCAACATGACAATCGCTGTTTCCACGGCAACTCCCGCCAGCGCGATGAAGCCCACGAGCACAGCAATTGAGATATCGAAGTTAAGATACCATAAGAACCAAACCCCACCTGCCAATGCGACCGGAAGCGCCGCAAGAATTATCCCGACCTCAATCACCCGATTGAACGCCAAGAAAAGCATGAGCGTGATGATTAGCAGGGTTGCAGGAGCAACGATCGTCAGCCTGTCCTGCATTCTCTCAATGTACTCATACTGCCCCGACCAGGTCAGCGAATAACCCGGAGGCAGGTTGACCTTTTCTGCAACCACCTCTTGTGCTTCGGCCACATAGCCGCCCAGGTCGCGCCCTGCGATGTCGATGAACACGAACCCAGTTCGTCGAGCGTTCTCTGATCGTATCATTCCCGGCCCGTCAACTATTCGAATATCGGCGAGAGCGGACAGTGGCACATGAGCACCCGACGGCGTGACGACAGGAAGATTTTCGAGCCGTTCCGGGCTGTCTCGCCATGCCTGAGGGTACCGAAGGTTTATAGGAAACCTCTCCAGCCCCTCCACAGATTCCGACACTTGCATACCGCCAATTGCGGTCTGCACTACGTCCTGAACTTCTCGAACACTCATCATGTATCGGGAGGCGGCATCACGCTTGACGTCGATTTCGATGAAACGCCCGCCAACAGGTCGCTCTGCGTAGGCGGAAGCCGTCCCTTCAATATCAGCGACCGCACGTTCTACTTCGATCCCTATATCTGTAATGACCTCCAAGTCGGTGCCGGATATTTTGACACCGACAGGTGTACGGATACCGGTTGCAAGCATATCGATGCGGTTCTTGATAGGTTGGATCCAAACATTTGTGACGCCCGGAACCTGAACAATTCGATCGAGCTCATTCCGGATTTTCTCCATTGTCATGCCGGGTCGCCATTCTTTTTTCGGCTTGAGTTGGATAGTGGTCTCCACCATCGTTAGAGGTGCTGGATCGGTTGCAGTCTCCGCACGCCCAACTTTACCGTGAACAGTTTCGACTTCAGGCACGGTCGCGATCAGACGGTTGGTCTGCTGCAGTACCTCACGGGCTTTTCCCGTCGAGATCCCGGGGTAGAAGCTCGGCATGTAGAGAAAATCACCTTCGTTCAACTCGGGCATGAATTCAGAGCCAATTCTCTGGTACGGGTACCACATGGACGTCACCAGAACGCCGGCCAACAGTGTTGTTGCCCATGGCCAGGCAATTGCCGCGTCCAGAAATGGGCGGTACACGAACACGACCAAGCGATTTAGCGGATTTTTTCGCTCCGGTAGAATACGCCCCCTTACAAAGTAACCCATCAAGACCGGAACCAGCGTTATCGAAAGGATGGCGGCTGCAGCCATGGCGTAGGTTTTGGTATAAGCGAGTGGCGAGAAGAGCCTACCTTCCTGATTTTCCAGAACGAAGACAGGCAGAAAACTAACCGTGATGATCGCCAGAGAATAAAAAAGTGCTGGTCCCACCTCAGACGCGCACTCTTGCACAATCCGCCATCTGTTCTCTGCTGTGAGCTTTTCTTTTTCCAACCGCCTGTGCATCGCCTCGATCATCACAATCGATGCGTCGACCATCGCACCAATAGCGATGGCTATGCCGCCGAGCGACATGATGTTTGCGTTTACTCCTTGCGCCTTCATCAGAATAAATGCGGCAAAGATTCCCAGAGGGAGCGACAGAAGAATTACGAGGGATGACCGCAGATGAAGTAGAAAAGCCGCGCACACAAGAACAACGACGATGAATTCCTGCGTCAATTTCTTCTGGAGGTTATCGATAGCGCGCTCAATCACACCAGATCGGTCGTAGGTCGTTATGATTTCGACCCCTTCCGGCAGGTTTGAACGCAACTCTTCTATGCGCGCTTCCACCGCTTTGATCGTCGCTAATGCGTTCCCACCCCATCGCAGGATGACCACTCCGCCAACCGCGTCTCCTTGCCCGTCGAGCTCCCCGACACCACGGCGCATTTCAGGCCCCAGGCGGATTTCAGCGACGTCTCCAAGCGTCAGAGCGGCGCCGCGCTCGTTGACCATCAATGGCGCGCTTGCAAGGTCTGACAATTCATCGATGTAGCCCGATGACCTGACCATGAATTCGGCTTCACCCATCTCAATGACGCTGCCGCCCGTCTCGCGGTTGGCCGCCTGAATAGCCGTCCTCAATTGTGCAAGTGTTATGTCATAGGCACGTAGTTTGTTTGGGTCGACGACGACCTGGTACTGTTTGACCATTCCGCCGATGGTGGCGACTTCTGAGACGCCTTCCACGGCTTGTAATTCGTATTTCAGAAACCAATCCTGCAGAGTCCTGAGCTGAGCCAGATCATGATTTCCGGTTCTGTCAACCAGCGCATACTGATAAATCCACCCGACCCCAGTCGCATCTGGGCCAAGTTGTGGCGACACGCCTTCAGGCAAGCTGCCGGTAATCTGGCCCAAATATTCGAGCACACGCGACCGAGCCCAGTAGAGGTCCGTCCCGTCCTCAAAGACGACATATACAAAGCTGTCTCCAAAGAACGAGAACCCGCGAACGTCTTTTGCACCGGGTACGGCCAATAGGGCTGTCGCAAGTGGATATGTGATTTGGTTTTCGACAACTTGAGGTGCTTGCCCGGGATATGGCGTGCGAACAATTACCTGGACATCCGAAAGATCCGGGATTGCATCAACCGGCGTCTCACGAATGGCCCAAATACCCGCAACTCCTATCATGAATGCGAGGGCCAAGATGACGAACCTGTTGGCAAGAGAAGAACGAATGATGGCCGTGATCACTGCGTAACACTCCCATCAAGCGCGACCTCTAACAGCGTCATCGAAAAGTCGGGATTGCGGCGAAGGATCAAAGAAACATCAATCCCTACAGGCAAGTTAGAAACCTCAATCCCCTCCGCAACCGGGAAATCCATGGTCATGCCCGGCATGCCGATCTCAGTCATCGGACCGTGTGTTACATTCGCGGTCCGCGCGTTTGCGTCGATACTGTTAATCCGGCCAGAAACCTGAAGCGGCGGCGCAATAGGCGTTGCCTCGGCCAATACCATTGTCATGCCATCTGCACGCGCGAAAGTCAGAGTCATTTCAGAACCGACTTCGAGCATGTTAGGGTCCAATGACGGCTCTAATGGGAAATCCATGGTCATCCCCGGCATACCAATCTCAGTCATCGGCCCGTGAGTGATGCTTGCAGTTCCCGCCTCAGCATTAACGAGGTTGATCGTGCCGGTGACCACAATCGGTGGAGCAGAAGGCGTCTTGGTTTCTTCAGGTTCAACAGAATCCGTTGGCGTGGAGCCCTCTTCGCGAATTGCCACAATCGAGAACATCCCCCCTTCTCCCTCAGCCAGATCAAACTCAATTGGCATGCCGATAGGCACGGTAGTGAGATCTACTCCGACAACCGACAAATCCATTGTCATGGCCGGCCAACCGAGCTCGGGGATTGGTCCGTGCTCAAGCGTCAATTTGCCATCGGAAGTGACGGCGCGCGCAACACCAGCTCCAGTTCCGGCAATACCGTCGTCCGGCGCAAGCTCCATCAGGCTCAGAAGCCCATCCGCACCCCGCGCGATCACGAAAGCAACCGCGTCGCCAGCATTCAAACGGTCGAGCGAAACACCAGACCTAACCGGAAACTGCGAAGTCATTGCGGGCCAATCGAGGCTTTCGAGAACATCGTGACGAACAGTTGCCATACGATTTTCGGCATCGAGTGAAACCAGGGTGCCTGCCCCGCGTGCTGGTTCGGTATCCGTTGGTGCCATTCGGGTGAAACCGGCGCTCAAAGCACTTTCACTGTCGATTAGAAACTGTGCGGATGCGACAACTTCCTCACCGGGTTCAAGCCCTTGCAGAACTTCTGTTCGACCCCCCTCGCCGAAACTGTCTCGAAGACCTGTGGTCACCAGTCTCGGGCGAAAAGTACCATCGCCTGTTTTCAAGATGACGCGTTCCGCCGAACCAGTACGAATTAGCGCCTCTGATGGAACAGTGAGAACATTCCGGCTTTCATCCGGTATAAGGCTAACGCTGCCAAACATGCCCGGCCGAAGAACGCCGTCGGTGTTATCGAAACTCAGTCTGACGGGAAGAGTTCGGGTTTGCGGATCAAGCTCAGGGTAAACATAGTCGATTTCGCCTTCGAAGGTGCGACCGGGTAGGTGCTCGAACCTTGCTATTGCGCGCATGTCCTCCGACAAACGTGCAATATCTCGTTCGAAAACATCGACGATCAACCATACTTCAGAAAGATCGGTGACCGAAAACGCAAGCGTGCCTGGCTGCAGGTACATTCCATCAGCGGCATTCAGCGCTATGACAACACCGTTTTGAGGCGCCTCAATTTGCACATTTCGAACCAACTCACCGCCCGCCTCGATCTCTGCAACCTGACGTGCGGACATACCGTGGCTGATCAACTTATTGCGCGCCGCGTCCAAAATCCGCGGGTCACCGGCTTCAACTGCGCGTACAAGATCGCCGGTCGCAGCTGCGATCAATGGTGAAAAGAGTTCAAATAAAACTTGCCCCTTCTCAACCCGATCACCGACCGCGCGAACTTTCAGTTGCTCAATCCAACCTTCAACACGCGTATGAACGTGATTGGTCAGGTGTTCGTCAAAGCCGACGAAACCCACCGTCTCGATGCGAGGTTCGATATCAGTCATGCGTGCAACCGCAGTCCGCACACCAATTGCGTTGATTTCCGCAGCGCTTAGGGTGACTTCTTCAGGGTCGCCGGTAGGTTCCTGCCCAGAATAAACCGGGATCAAATCCATACCCATCGGCGATTTTCCAGGTCCAGGCTGCCGAAAATTCGGATCCATCGGTGCTACCCAATAAAGGACCTCTGGTTCGTTCGACTGGCCCTGATCAATTGGATTCAGGTACAGTCTTTCAAGAATGACACCTCCACCCAGGCCAAACGCCAAGGCAAGTACTGATAGTGCCGCATATCTTCCACGCATAATAATCTCCCGACGGTCGCATTGAATGCTGGAACCGAAACAACATGAATGCCCGCGCTTGCGGGCCTGAGGATGTCAGGAGATTTGAGGAGGACGATCGGGAGTCAGAGGTCCCTGAGACAGATGGGTTTCCGAATCCATGTTTCGGTTTTGCTGCCCGAAAGCTGTAGCCAACACAGCAACACTCACTTGGGTAGGATATTCACCAACGCAGCAGATGCCGGAATGACATTCTCCGCTGTGATTTACGTGGCTATCAGTGTGGATTTGGCCAGTCGTCGGATGCAAACCGCTATGGTCGTGTTTGAAGTCTGATGACTTTGCAGCCATTGAAACGCCGTGAGGCTCAGAGGTGCTACTGTTTTTGACGTCACTGCTCGCGACCACAACAGTGCCGACGAAGGTCATCGCCAAGCAGACGCATGTCAGAAACGTCATTCGCAACACTGAGAAAAACTTCCACTTCATCCCGTGCAGTTAGGACGAACGTAACGAGTGTTCAAGCCAGTCGGAGGAAAAAACAGGTGAGTTGGTGCGCTGTATCGAAATGAAGCGGATTCCCGCGAATACACGTAACAAACTGCCAAAATAGGAGGCAGTTCATACGATGAGCGCATCTAAGTTTGGCCGAGGTTCTTCAGGATCGGGCAGTCGGGACGGTGGTCTCCGGCACATTCATCGATTAAATGAGACAGTGTAGCATGCATGGCCTTCAGGTCCGCGATCTTGGCATCTATTTCTTTTAGGTTCTGTTTGGCGATATCCTTCACGTCCGCGCTTGCGCGTTCTTTGTCCTCGTACAACGCCAGTAGTGAACGGCAATCCTCAATGGTAAAGCCCAATGAGCGGGCCCGCCCGATGAAGGCCAGTTTGTGCAGTTCCTTTTCGTCGAAATGTCGATACCCGTTCAGACTGCGCCTGGGTTTGATGAATCCGATATCCTCGTAATAACGGATGGTTTTGGCAGGCAGACCCGAACGTTCTGCTACATCTCCGATATTCACAGCGGTTCTCCTATTCTATTCAGCAGGCGCTGATCGCAGCGCCTGCTCTTCATTCTGCGAGATCTGTTCTCGCCCAACTTTGATCGGCTTAACCCAGCGCAACCGCAGCGCGTTGGTCAGGACAAATACACTGGACAGCGCCATGGCACCTGCAGCCAAAACCGGCGACAGCAACGGGCCGCCAAACGGATAGAGCACCCCCGCTGCAACCGGTATGAGCAGCGTGTTGTAGCTGAAAGCCCAGAACAGGTTTTGGCGGATGTTACGCATGGTGCGCTGACTAATATCGAAGGCGTTGACCACGCCTGTCAGGTCGCCTGACATCAGAACGACGTCAGCCGCCTCGATGGCGATGTCAGTGCCTGTCCCGATCGCAATTCCTACGTCAGCCGCCGCCAGAGCGGGGGCATCATTGATGCCATCACCCACAAAGGCCAGTTTTCCGCCATTTGAGCGCAGATCTTGCAACGCGGATACTTTACCCTCTGGCAGAACCTCGGCCACGACATGATCGATGCCAAGCTGCGCCGCGATGGATTTGGCTGTAGCGGTATTGTCGCCGGTAATCATCGCTACTTTCAGCCCCAGTCCGTGCAAAGCTTCAATTGCGTCTGGCGTGGTGGTCTTGATTGGGTCCGCCACGGCGATGACGGCTGCGATAACTCCGTCTACGGAGGCATAAAGTGGAGTCTTTCCGTTGATTGCGAGTTCAGCGCCCCGATCAGACAACGCGCCCATTTCAACCCCTTCGCGACTCATCAGGCGGTCGGCCCCGATCAGGATTGTATGGCCTTCGACTGAGGCGCTTACCCCGTAACCGGTGATCGACGTGAAGTCTTCTGGCTTCGAAAGCTCCAGACCACGGGTTTCAGCCGCGCGCACGATGGCCGTGGCGATCGGATGTTCGGATGTGACCTCAACGGCAGCAACAAGGCGCAGAACCTCATCCTCGGCCAATCCTTCGGCCACAATCAGGTCGGTCAGCTCCGGACGCCCTTCGGTCAAGGTCCCCGTCTTGTCCACCGCAACAACGGTGGTTTCCTGCAGCATTTGCAAGGCGTCGCCCTTTCGAAACAGGACACCCATCTCGGCCGCGCGGCCGGTGCCGACCATGATTGAGGTGGGTGTGGCCAACCCCATGGCGCAGGGGCAAGCAATGATCAGTACCGCAACCCCGGCTACCAACGCCAAGCTGAGCGCAGGATCGGGTCCGAACAACATCCAAACCAGCACAGTCATTACGGCCACAGCGATCACTACCGGCACGAACCACAGCGTGATGCGGTCAACCAAGCCTTGAATCGGAAGCTTGGCACCCTGTGCTTGTTCGACCATTTGAATGATCTGGGCCAACATAGTGTCTGCGCCGATCTTTTCAGCCCGGTACGTCAATGCGCCCGCGCCATTAACTGTTCCGCCGACCACAGTTGCGCCCTCGGTCTTTTCGGCAGGAACCGGCTCGCCGGTGATCATGCTTTCATCGACATATGACGCGCCGGTCACTACGGCACCATCCACCGCGATTTTTTCGCCCGGTCGAACGTGCACAATATCCCCTACAACGATCTGCTCGATCGGTAGCTCGACAACCGATCCGTCGCGCTCAACGCGCGCTGTTTTTGCCTGCAGACCGACCAGTTTTCGGATCGCTTCACCAGTTCGCCCCTTGGCGCGCGCCTCGAGGAACCTCCCCAGCAATATGAGAACCACGATCACCGCTGCGGCCTCGTAGTAGACGTTTGCGGTTCCGGCGGGAAGAACACCCGGCGCAAAGGTGGAAACAAGCGAGAACCCATAAGCCGCCGAAGTGCCCAGAGCCACCAGAGAATTCATGTCCGGCGCGCCTTTGAACAAGGAAGGGAATCCCTTAGTATAGAACTGCAAACCTGGCCCAAAAAGAACGATCGTGGTTAGAAGGAATTGCAGGTAATAGCTGTTCTGGATGCCGATCGTGCTCGCTATCAGGTGGTGCATGCCCGGAATAACATGCGAGCCCATTTCAAGGATAAAGACCGGCAAAGCGAGCAAGGCGGCAAAGCTTGTTCGCCGGGCCAATTGGCGAATCTCTTTGGCTTTGCGGTCTTGTGGTTCGGTCTGCGTCGCGGATCGCAGGCTCGCCGGATAGCCAGCAGATGCCGCAAGCGCCGCGATGGCTTCGGGTGTTGTGACTCCCTCAGCATAACGTACAGTTGCACTTTCGGTGGCCAGATTGACCGACGCGGACAAGACGCCATCATCTGCTTGCAATGCCCGTTCAACGCGCCCCACGCACGATGCGCAGGACATGTTCTGAATATCCAGCGTTACCTCTTCCGTCCGTGCCAGATATCCGGCGCTGTTTAACGCATCAGCAATGGCCGCTTTATCGGCTGGATCGCGGAAATCGACCTGAACGCTTTCGCTGGCGAGATTAACCGAAGCGGCATCTACCCCTGGCACATCTTTCAACGCGCGCTCAACCCGCCCTACGCAGGACGCACAGCTCATACCCTGAACTTGAAACCTTGCATGTGAAATTTCAGTCATATTGTCACCACCAATGTTCTGCTGACGGGAAACATAAGGGTTCCAGCAAGTGGAAGGTCAAGGGATGGGGCTGACTTTCTTTGCCACTAATTTTGACGATCCAATAATCACGACTTGACCTTCCTGTGCTGGAATACTTTAGCCGGGACGACGGAACACAGGAGCAAACATCCATGACGACCCTAAATATCCCGGATATGAGCTGCGGGCACTGCAAGTCAGCTATCGAAAAAGCCGTTGCCACGGTGGATTCCTCCGCACAGTTGGACTTTGACATGGAAAACCGCAGGGTACGTGTCTTAAGCACCAATTCACTTGATCATATCCTTGCAGCGCTGAAGTCCGAGGGATACGAAGCCACGATCGCATGATAAACTTAGGAGCGCACATGCTGTCGCCCCCTTGGTTCTATCTTGCGTCTCTGACTGCCACGATTAACCGGGTCATTTCATCTTCGGTGATCAGACCCGGGGCAAGCGCATCTCCAATCACAAACGAAGGAGTGCCACTGAAGCCAAGCTGTCGGGCCAATTCCATGGAAATCTGAATATGCGCGTCGACTTCCGGCGCTTCCATATCTGCGCGCAATTGATCCTCGTCCAGGCCAAGTTCCCGAACAACTTTCAGTACACTGGCCTCAGTGGCACGACCGTTCAGAGCCATAAGCGCCCAATGAAATTCTTCGTATTTTCCCTGGTTTCGTGAGGCCAGCGCAGCGCGTGCCGCGAAGTCGGAACCTTCTCCAAGTATGGGCCATTCTCGATAAACAATTCGCACATCGGAATCGCCCGCGATTACGTTCTTCACGACCGGGGCAGCGCGTTTGCAATATGGGCAGTTATAGTCGAAAAACTCGACCACGGTTACATCGCCTTCCGGGTTTCCGATTACAGGCGCATTCGGATCCTGTTCCAGCAATTCACGCTGATTTTCCAAGACGCTTCCAATTGCTTCGGCTTTTGCCTGATCCTCGCGCTGTTGAAGCAATTGAATCGCCTGCATGATGATCTCAGGGTTTTCCAAAATGGCTTCGAGAGCCAGCCGTTTTACATCGGAGTCAGACAGCTCGTCGGCGCGTGCCATAGGAATGCCAATCGACATGGCGATAGCGACTAAGCCTGCAAGTATTCGTTTCACATCAGTTTCCTTCCGTTTGTTCTGCTTCGGTGCGTTGCTCTTGCAGCTTGCGTTCCCGATCCGGCCAACTCTCCTGGATGAAGGCGAGGATGTCCCAGATATCCTGATCCGACAGAGTGTCCCCGAAGCCTGGCATGCCGCTTTTGACGTCAGCGACACCCATCTGTTTCAAAGTTTGGTCCCCGCCAAACTTTGTATAGTCGAACAACAGCTTGTCGCCGTGATGCCAGGTATGCCCGGTTCGGTCATGCGGGGGCGCCCGCAAGACGCCATCCGGATCAGGTGTTTGCCAATCCTGCTGACCCTCCAAATTTGCCCCGTGGCATGACGCGCAGTTTTCGGCGTACAAAACTGCACCACGTGCCGAATCCGCTGATGCACTGTTCTGCGCACGCCCACTCAGGCCCCAGCCAGCGACCGCGACAATGATCACTACAGCAGCCAGTGACACCCATTTCGCCGAACTCTTGTTCATCATGCCACGCTCAGCCAGGTCTTCATACCAGCGGCCTGATGCGACAGCATATGGCAATGAAACAGCCAATCCCCCGGGTTATCCGCAACGAACGCAATCTCCCGCTTTTCTATCCGGTCAACCAGGATTGTGTCCCGCAGCGGCCCTAGGTTGCCGTTTGGCAGAACTTCCTGAAAGTGCGTCCCGTGCAAGTGCATAGCGTGCGGAAAGACGGTGTCGTTCTGCATCTGAATCCGGACTATGTCGCCACGCGAAACGGCAGCAAGGGGGTTTTCAGGTAACCCGGCGACACCGTTGAATGTCCAGATCTGCCCTTCCTGAACCAATTCATTGGTGCTCATGACCTGGCCGTTAAAAGTGCCTTGACGCAGTCCGCCCATCGCCCCGCCTTCCATCACTAATGGGATTGTCAAAGCGTCAGAAACATCTTCGAGAAAGGAAACAGGGTTGGGTGGCAGGGCTTCTATTGCACCGCGGTTTGCGGATGCACCGCTTCCCGAAACCGGGATTTCAGCAATGACAAACGATTCATCGCGTTCGTGAAGAGTTATTTGAACGGCTTCGTTCGATTCCGCTGTGACATCAACAATTAAGTCTGCTCGCTGTGCAGGCCCAAAAACAAGGGTTTCAAAATCCTCTGGCTGCCTTACAGGCATGCCATCATAAGCGACCAGTTTCCCGTTTGCGCCACCTACTGAGACATACATGATCCGATCAGTTGCCACGTTGACCATTCGAAGTCGCAAACGCTGGTTTGTCAGAACTTCTGTCATGGGCGATATGTGTGCGTGAACGTAGTTTCCCATTCGGCCTGCATGCGTCCAGTCATGCATCGCGCCGAAATCATCGACGATTTGGGCGTCCTGACCCAACCTCCAGTCATCCAGCAGGATCGTAATGTCATGATCCGTGTCCGGCGGGTCCATTTCGTCGACGATGAACGCGCCGTAAAGGCCCCTGGCCACTTGTTCCGTTGACTGGTTATGAGAGTGGTACCAGAAGGTTCCTGCATCCTTCAGAGGCAAGTCATACTGAAACTCGCCGCTTGTTGGTACAGCCTCCTGTGTAAGACCCGGCACCCCATCCATGTTGTTTGGTACCCGCAGTCCATGCCAATGGATTGCCGTAGGCTGAGGCAGTGAGTTCAGGAGTGTCCGGCGAACCGTTTCGCCCTGCCGGGCACGAATTTCGGGGCCCGGAACACCGCCATCATATCCCCATATCTCGGTTTCAGGATAGCTGTCGGGGGCAACACGTGCCAATCCTGAACGCGCCTCGATTATTCGGGGGGCGGTAGCCGCCCTCCCGATAGTCGGCACTGCGATTAGTGCCGACGTGCCTGCAACGAATTGCCTGCGATTGAGCTTCATGAGGACTTCCCTCCAAAGAAAATTTGATCTCTCACTCGATTACCCCCCGTCGTGCACATCCAGCAGATAGGTCGCCATTGCCTTCCGGTCTTCGTCTGTCAGAAAGCTGGTGCCATAGTTTACGACCTCTCCCATGGCGCCGCCGAAGACATCGCCATCAGGCATGACGCCGGTGCGCAACGCGTAGGCCAAATCATCTACCGTCCAACCACGCTTTTGCAGGGTCTCAAAGTCGATGGCCGGTGCCTTGTCACCGCCCGGCAGAGAGTCACTTCCCTTGAAGTGTTCCGTGTCCGAATTTCTTGCGCCAGCCAGGTTCCTCCCGGTGTGGCAGGCCGCACAATGTGTGGCACCTTCGACCAGTAGCCGGCCCCGGTTCCACACTTCGTCATTGCCCGGCACGGGATCAGTGCGGGGTGGTTCCAGAAAAGCCGCGCGCCACAGCTTCAGGCCCCATCTCTGATTGAAGGGGAACGCCATTTCCTGTTCTTTTGACGGTTCCGCTACCGGTGGAACTGTTTGCCATGCGGCCCAGAGATCGGCGATGTCGTGATCCGTGAAATTGGCATAGAATGGATAAGGAAAGGCCGGGTAATAGGGTTGTCCGCCGGGTGATACGCCTTGACGCACCGCGCGGGCGAACTCCTCGATTGTCCAATCACCGATCCCGTGATCGGGATCTGTGGTCAGGTTCGGCGAAAAGAGCGTGCCGAACGGGGTATCCAACTCCACCCCACCGGCCAAGGCCGCGCCCCCTTTGGCAAAATCTGTGTGGCAAGCGATACAACCACTTGCCCTTGCCAGATACGCCCCGCGGTTAACGTCACCCTGAATGTCGAGAGCTTGTAAGGGCTGGCCAATCGGCCAAGCCATCACAGCAACAAGTCCCGCTGACGCCGCTACGGCGGCAGCAAGGCCCAATCGGAATATCGGTCTCATGACGCATTCCTATTCCGACCGAAATTGCGTGTGACACGCCGAGCATGTCTGGCTCAGCATCATGAACACACCATCTGCCGGCATTTCAGAAAGTTGTGCCTGGTTTGGACTGCCGCCCATCATTCCGGCACCCATCATAGAACCGCCACCCATCATGGATGCGCCGCCCATCATGCCCGAACCATGGCCCGACCCGGACATCATCAACCCGTTGTCCGCCGCAAGCACAAGGCCTTCAGAGTAGGATTCCAACTGCCTGGCTAACTCTGCAAATGAACCCCAATCCTGCCAGATCTCCGATTTGGCCTCCGAGGGTTTGCCATCAGATCCCTCTGGAAACAGCTTTGTCATGCTCTCGCCAGCGTGACGCCCGATTTTCTTGGCCTCGCTTCGTACCGTTTGCGCATTGTAGGGCGTTTTCCCCTGCATCATCGGCGTAAGGATCTTCATGCTGTCCTTCATCGCGGACATACCATCCATGCGTTCTTTGACGATGCCGGTTGCGCCACCATGCGCCAGGGCGGCGGCTGCAAACAGAGAAACCAGGGCAACGCCTGTGGTCATTTTCAGAATGTTCATTGTTTTGTCCTTGTCGTCTGCTTCGACGCGCCCAGGTTGAGCGCAATTCGACTGGTCAGATCAGGACACGCGGCGGTGGTGGGTCAAACGCCGCGATACCGAGAACCCGGTATTGGGCTCGAGGGATCGAGTATCTTTGTTCAGTATCTTGGGGGCCAGGCGGTGGTGGACCCATCGAAAATAGACCAACAGCGTTGCAAATCGTTCCGCCATGACAATGTCCGGGATGACCCTGCTTGACATGCTCAACGTCCGCGGAGTCCGTTTGGTCAATCACGTGCTGAGAACCACTGCCATGTGCATGAGCAGAATCGGCCGTCACAAGCAGCCCGCCAATGGTCAGCACCATTGACAGTATGATGTAACGAATTGCACTGCCCATTCGGCTCGTCACCTTCAGAAAATCCCGTTTTCCTGCTGCAGCTCTCTGATATACGCCACGATGCCCTTCACATCCGCACGGGTCAAGCCATCGACCGGCGGCATATTGCCGAACTTCCAATGGTGTGCCCGAACTCCATTCTGGACTGCCACATAAAATGACTCGTCCGAATGGTGGCTTGGTTCATAGATTTTATGCACCAAAGGTGGTGCAAGGCCTTCCAGACCTGTTGCATTCGCGCCATGGCACGCCGAGCATTTGGCGTCGAATGCCACTTTGCCGACGGCCGCAAATTCGCTTAGCTGGTCCGGCAGAGTGACGTTTTCGATTGGGTCTCCTTGCTCCAGTGCTGACGTATCGGGCGGCGTCATCGAGTGACCTGTTGGTTGCTGATTTAAGTTGTAGACGAACGCGGCGGCGCCTGCGATCACTACTCCGCCGATCAAGAGTGTAAGTTTATCCATCTCTGTTCTTCACATGATTGTCAGTTCTTAGGTTCAACGCGCGCAAAAAAAATCGGCCTGACCAAGGTCAGATCAGTTTTACCTGAGTGCCCACAGTGGCCAGTTCGAACAATTCCGCAATCTGCTCGTTGTACAAGCCAATGCAGCCGTTGGAGGATCTTCTCCCGATCTTGCGCGTGTCGTTGGTGCCGTGGATCCGGTAGTATTGCCAGCTCAAATAAAGTGCATGTGTCCCCAGAGGATTCTCCGGACCCGGGCCCACATAATCGGGCCAAGCGGGGTTGCGCTTTTTCATTGCTGGTGTCGGTCGCCAAGACGGCCCTTCGACCTTGCGAGTAACTGTGGTGTAGCCCAGCCTTGTAAGGTCTTCCGTCAGCGGTACGCTGGTTGGATACATTCGGTAGACGCTTTCGTCTTCCGACCAATATTGCAGGACCTTGGACTGTGTATCGGACAGGATCACACCATTCTTAAGCGTATCAAAGTGGTCCTGCCATTTAGCAACGCGGAATGAGGAAACATTGCGGCGCGTCCCCTCAGTTGCCGTTGATTGGGCCCAAACGGCCGGTGCTGGAAAAAGCGTCGTCGCAGCAAACGCGGCAATCACTCCACGTCGCGTAACAACCTTTCCTTCTTTGCTCCGTTTCATGCCTGCCATCCCAAAGTTTATTCTTTTTTTCCGACTCAAATAACTCGTATGCCCGGTTCCTGCGCTGGAAGGTCAACACGCAAATGACATTTCATATGGGATGTCTCGTCTGAATTGTCGTTGCCGTTGGCGCAGGGATATTTCCTTAGAAGGCGGACCCAAATCATCAAGTCATTGTGGAAAAGCAATTTTTCTTGGACGTAACTCCAGGCTGCTTTAAGCAAAACCTGACTTTCTTGAATCAACCGAACACAAAAAAGCAACGCTAACAATTGCTTAGTTCTTGGTGAATTGATGTGATCACCCGTCGATGCGAGGGTAGCAGGCACTACAAATGACAATCACAGTGGACTAAACACCATGTCCTTCAGGAAAGCTTTCCAAGCACTGGCCGCACTTTTGTTCATCGGCGCTTGTACCGAAACAACGTCAATATCTGCAGATAGCGAGCCCGGAACGCTTTCCCAAGTTCCTGACGCCGTAGCCCAGATTGCTGCTCCGGGCCAGGACCTGAACGCAGTGAAAATCATGCCTGAGGACGGTTGCTATTGGTATCGCTATGTTGGGCCAGTTGAAACAACCTACCTACCACTTAGGACTATTGAAGGGCGCCCAATCTGTACGCGCGCCTGACAAGCGCCTGTCAGCTGGTCGCGGTCAGAAGCCGCTCGGGAGGGTAGAGATGAGCCGTGGACCCTGGCCTGACACGATCATAAAGCCCGATGATATGTGGCATCGCCATCCTTACGCAGCCAGAACTTGCGCGACCTCCGATAGATCTTGGATAAGGCGTTCCGTGAATTCGCAGGTATGTGTCGCGACCACCTTCGAACAGATAAAACGCCCTTGATCCCAATGGGTTTGTCGGCCCACCGGGCACACCATCTGCGAATTGCGCATATTCATCAGGGTCGCGCTCAATCATTTCGGCTGTAGGAGTCCAACGCGGCCATTTGGCCTTTCGCTTGATCGTGTAGACTCCGGGCTCGTAAAGATTGCCTCGGGCAATGGCTACGCCGTAACGCATTGCTGTGCCACCGTCTTCGATGAAATACAGATATCGTGCCACCGCGTCGACATGAATGTCACCCGGAGTAAGTGGTCGATTGGTTTGCACACGCTGAGGCAGGAAACGTGGGTGTAAACCCCAGGGATTGGATGTTGCGGGATCAAAATTGGCTGGAGTTACTTGCGCATCCCACTCCGACCATTGCGAGGCCGCCGCCGACGTCACTCCAAAAACCGGCTGAGAGAAAATGGCGAGCGAGGCTGCAACAAAATGTCGTCTGGTCAGCATTGATAGCGCTCCTATTGGCTGGTTGGTGTCTGGAGTTAGTACCCAGGGGATTAGACAATCCGCGACGGGGGAAGATTTGTCCATTCAATTATTCGTTCGATATCGCTTCGACCCACCCGCGAGTTTTCAAGGCTTAAAGTGACCTAGGCAGCTTCGTGTTTAACCTGAAACTTCACCAGGCGTCGGGACGACAATGCCTGCTGTTCATACCCCTAAAAACTTCCCTGTTCCGGCCGTGTCTATGCACCAAGTAAGGCCCAAGCAAATGCTGGACTGGTTTGACAGCGTCAAATTCGCTTCGCGCCAAAACAGCTTGACCTTCCATCGTGGGAAGGCGTTAGCAGAGGTCTCCAATCCAAATTTTGGAGTTGAATGTGAAAGAAAAACAGACTGCAAACGCGCCGCAGGCGTCAGTACCGGTTAGCGGCGGCAAGATAATGAAATGGGGCATGATGGTATGTTGCATTGCCATGATAACGCCGATCGCTCTCTACTTGATCGCCGGCGGGACGGTTGGTGGGCTTTCTGACTCCTTGGGTCTTTTCGCACCGTTGATCCTGTGCCTCGGAGCCCATTTCTTTATGCACAAGGCGATGGAAAAATCCTGTCATTCGAACAAATCTGAATCGGAAAGACCAAAGGCAACAGACGCCGCGGTCGGACCGAACCCAGTACACCGGCAATAATCTTCAATCATGAAGCTTTGGTGCTCAAGGTTGGCCGCCATGTCGCTGGCCGCTCTTTCGCTGGCGGCTTGCGCACCACGCCCTAAACTATGCCCGCTGCAACCGCCGCAGCCTGAATACGCCCTGCCCCAAGGTTGCCGGGTTCAATGGGAGGGCGCGGATGGCGGGGCCTATTTCATCTGCGAAGACGGGCGCGAAGGTTTCGTGAGCTGATCGTGGGGATGTGACATTCCGGCTCGTTGACCCTCCAGCGCTGGAATCTGGCAGAGACGGGTGCAAAACAACCGATGGCAACGCGCAATGGCAAGAACACTCCTAAATTTATGTATTATGATCTTGGGGTTAATCTTTGGCCAGACTTCCGCCGGGACAAGCCTTGCAGCTACATCCCAAGCGTATGAATCAGAGCCCCTGGTCGCACACATAATTACCGCGCAGGACGGGATCGCGCCTGACGTCAAGACGATCACTGCAGGACTGCATCTGAAACTGGGCGAAGATTGGAAAACCTACTGGAAGTCGCCTGGTGAGGTGGGAATTCCGCCCAAGATCACTTGGAACGGCTCGCAAAACGTCAGCGACGTACAGTTTCACTGGCCCGCGCCGATCCGTTTTCGCGCCTTCGGGATCGAGAATTTCGGGTACAAGGACGAAGTGGTCTTTCCGCTGACCGTCACACTCGAGAACCCCGGAGCGCCAGTTGACTTGAAGGCCGCTGTGACAACGCTGATCTGTTCCGATATCTGTGTGCCGGTCGAGTTTTCGCTGGACTTGTCGCTGACTCAGGGAACGGGTCGGGATCAGGACTCGGCCCGGCTTATAAATGCCTTTCTGTCGCGGGTGCCAACCACGGGAAACACAAGCGGAATGAAGTCCGACGCCGCGACCCTGGATACCGAGTCCGAGATGCTGACGCTGAATTTCACCAGCGACCTGCCCTTTGATGCGCCTGATGTCTTTCCCGACATGGGACGTGACACCGCGTTTGGTGCACCCGACATCCGGCTCGCTGGCGACAGGCGTCAGCTATGGGTGCAGTTCCCGGTCCTCGCTCTGGCACAGGACCCCCCCGCCTTGTCCGTCACGGTTACCGACACCAACCGCGTGGCCGAGTTTTCGCCCCGTACCGACGCTCCCCCTACCCCGCCACCATATGAGATCGCGGCCGCCGAAACTTCAGCCAGCGCGCTGGTCTGGATCATTTTGCTGGCGGTGGGCGGCGGGTTGATTCTGAATGTCATGCCCTGCGTACTGCCAGTGCTTTCGATCAAGCTTTCCTCGGCGGTAAAGGCTCGCGACCGCTCTGCGGCTCAGATTCGCGCCGGGTTCCTGGCTTCGGCAGCCGGAATCCTGACATTCATGTGGCTGTTGGCGGCTATCACCATTGCGGCGCGGTCGCTGGGCTATTCCGTCGGCTGGGGCATCCAGTTCCAGAATCCGCTTTTCCTTGCGGTGATGATCGTGGTGCTGGCGGTTTTTGCAACCAGCCTCGCGGGCTTGTTCGAGATCACGCTGCCGCAGTCGCTGAACACCCGGCTTGCCCATGTCGAAAAGGGCCGCGTGTCGCTGGTCGGGGATTTCCTGACCGGAGCCTTCTCAGCAGTTCTGGCGACGCCCTGCTCGGCCCCCTTCCTCGGCACGGCGGTGGCCTTTGCCCTGACCGGCCGACCGGTGGATATCGTGGCGATCTTCACCGCAATGGGGGTCGGGCTGGCCATTCCTTACCTGCTGGTTGCAGTGCACCCGAAACTTACCGCCGCTCTGCCTAAACCGGGGCGTTGGATGGTGGGATTAAAATGGGCCCTGTCGGCGGCACTGCTGACCACGATCGGCTGGTTGGTCTGGGTGATGGTCGGGGTGGCCGGAGACACTGCTGCAACTGCTACCGTGCTGGCTGCAACTGTTCTGGTCCTGTTGATCTGGAAAAGTACGATGATGCCACCCGTTTTGCGCTGGACAGCCCTGTTGCTGACGCTGACCGCAGCGTTTGCCGCACCGGTTGCGATTGCCGGCAAAGACCGGTCCAGGCTGCTTGAACCAGCCGGAGAGATCCCTTGGATTACCTTCAGCCGCCCCGAAATCGCCCGCCTTGTGTCGCGCGGCGAGGTGGTTTTCGTCGATGTCACAGCCGACTGGTGTCTGACCTGCAAGGCCAACAAAGCGCTGGTGCTGGAACGCGGCGAGGTTCTGGCAACACTGCAATCGGACAAAGCAATTCCGATGCAGGCCGACTGGACCCGCCCCGACGATGTGATCGCCCGTTTCCTTGAGGACAATGGACGGTTCGGGATCCCCTTCAACATCGTCTACGGCCCGTCGGCCCCCGAAGGCATCGCCCTGCCAGAGATCTTGACCACGAACGCCATTCTCGACGCGATGGAACAGGCCGCGCCGATTGCGGGCGGAGCCGTGGAAAGCGGATCCTGACCCCGGAGTTCACATATCCCGGACGCGGTTGCTCTGCTGCGCTAAACGCATGGTCTCGTGCTCTTCCATATCCAGTATCGCCTGAAAGAGTTCGCGTGCCTCGGGTATCTCGGCACGCCCGTGCAAATACCGATATAAGTCGATCACCTGATTGTGAAGATCGAAGACCGCTTCGCAGATCTCATCGACGCTCATCTGTGCGAACGGCCTGTCGCAGGCGCGATGTGGGTCGATCGGCTCATTGCCCAAATAGTCATATACCCAGGTGTTGAGCGCTTTGGGATCGGCTCGTTTCACGAAACCATCGACGATTTTCTCCAGAGCAGCCTCATGATCGGCGAGGTAGGTAAGCAACATCCTGGCCAGCTCCTGCTCTGACTGTGTCGAACAGTGGGCCAAACATTCGGCGAGCCAATGATGCATTTCCCGCGTCCAGACAATTAGATCAGAAAACGTTTCAACTTTCATGGTCTCAACCTCCTAAAGATCGGCATGCGATAGCCTAAACCGGAATTTTCCAGATGGCTCACTGGGCATCAGCGCGAAGTCGGCGCCGGCCCGATCCACGCCGGGCTGCGGGAATCAACCCCCCAGTTCCAGCAATGCCCGGTCGATTGCCACCTTGCGCGGATCCCCCTGCGGCAGGTCATCCGCCAGATCCCTTGCCCTGCCATAGGCGTTCCGGGCGCCGTCGGTCTCGCCCAGCACCGAATAGGCGTTGCCCAGCCGCATCCAGCCGTCCAGATCGCCTGGGTTTTCCTGCATCCGGCTCGCAAGCCGTTCGACCATCGAGCGGATGAAGGCCTGCCGGTCTTCGTCTGACATCTCCTCGGCCGCCGCCACCTGATCGGCAGTTGGGCCGGGCATGGAAGGGGCAAAAGCCGCCAGATTCACCGGAGCCCGTCCGATCGACGGGGCGATGCGGTTAAGCTGGGCCACAAAACTCTCCATCCATGGCCGGAACTCCTCTTCGGCGTCCATCCGCGTCTTCAGTAGGTCATAGGCCTTATCAGGCGATCCAGCCTGCTCCAGACCAATGGCTTTGTAGAATGTCGCTGCTGGGTTCGATGGGTCCAGTTCCAAGGCTCGTTCAAACGCCCGATCGGCCTTGGGCGTAACGACACCGTCATCGGCATAGACCAACGCCTCGCCATATTGCGACACCAGCGCTGAATTCGCATTGGGTCGGTCCAGCAACCCCTCGAACGCGTCTGCGGCATCTCCAAAGCGTCCCATACGCATATAGGTCTGAGCCAACAACACCCATCCCTCGGTTGGCCCGCCGGTTTCATCCGCCTCAAGCCGCGACTTCAGGCGCACGGCAAGGTCGGCGATTTCACGGGCTTCGGCCTGCTCCCCCTCGCGTTGGGCAAATGGCTGGCTGGGGATGTAGGGACTACCCAGTTGCCAATAAAGACCGGCTCCGAGCGCTGGAACTACCAGCGCGGCAAGTAAAATCAGCGCACGCCCGGAATGGCCCATTATCGCTTTGTCGTCCGATTGCCGGTCAATCGCCTTCAGGCGACGTTCTATCTCGGCTCTGGCGGCCTTGGCCTCTTCGGCTGAGATAATTCCTCGTTCCAGGTCCTTCTCCACTTCGCCGATCTGGTCGGAAAAGATGGCAGAGGCGCTTTCGCGTCTCGACAAGTCCGAGGTCTTGCGCCCCAGGCCGGAGAGGGCGAGCGTCAGAAACACCGCCACGGCCATGAATGAAAAGATAATCCAGATCATGCGTGCGGCTCCGTGAGTGAATGGTTTTCGGGATTCCGTTCTTCGCTCGCGCCGCGTTCCGTCTCTTGTTTTCGCGACTTCCGATATCGGCGCGCATTTTGGGTCAATACCGCTGCAGTCGCGATACCACCCAGCCCCAGGATGACGATAGGCGCAACCCACAGAATGTAAGTTGATGGCTTCCATGGCGGGTTGAACAGAACATAGTCGCCATAACGCGCAACCAGAAAGTCCATAACCTGCTGGTCCGTGTCGCCTGCCACCAGCCGTTCGCGCACAAGCAGACGAAGGTCGCGCGCCACGCCAGCGTTAGAACTGTCGATGTCTTGGTTCTGGCACACCACGCATCGCACCTGTTTCGAAATCGCCCGGGCCCGCTCTTCCAATACCGGATCTGCAAGTATCTCGTCGGGCTCAACCGCGAATGCCGGCTGCGACACCAGCATCGCCAGAGTGACCGCGGTAATTACAATGCGACGTATCATGACGCCTCTCCTCCGGCCGCCCGCGCCTGATCCAGCGCGGTGCGCATCTTTGAAATTGCCTCGTCGCCCAGCACCGGGCCGACAAAACGGAATACGACCTTGCCCGCGCCATCAATCACAAAGGTCTCCGGCACGCCGGAAATCCCCCATTCGATCCCGGCTCGGCCGTCCAGGTCGGAACCGATGCGCTCATAAGGGTTGCCCAGATCGTCGAGCCATTTCCGCGCGTCCTGCGGCTTGTCTTTGTAGTTAATGCCCATCAGGCGAATGCCCTCATCGCGTACCATACGCGTCAGCACCGCATGTTCGGCCCGGCAGGGCACGCACCAGGACGCAAACACGTTGACCACGATCGGAGCTGACCCGTCATTTTCCACCAGATCGGTACTGGACAGCCCGTGGGTATCCAGCCCTTCGACCGGCGGCAAGTCGAACTCAGGCACCGGCTGCGAGATCAAAACAGACGGGATTTCGTTTGGATCGCGATCGGGATTCAGTCCCCATAGCAGGAAGGCACCCAGGATGCCGGCAATCGTAATTGGGAACAGTGCAAATAGACGTTTCATTGCCCTACTCCGCCGCCACCGCAACGGAGCTCTGCCCAGTCCGTTTTCGTGGTGCACCGACGCGTAGACGCCGATCGGAGAGTGACAAGACACCACCAAATGCTAACAATCCTGAACCTATCCAGATCCAGACCACCAATGGCTCATACAAGATACGCAGGGTCCATTTGCTCTGTTCTGATTCCGCCGCCGGTTCCGATATTGAGGCGTAAAGGTCCCCTGCCAACGTCGTTCGAATTGCTGACTCGGTCGTACTGGTACCCGCCACGAGATAGGCCCTGCGCTCGGGTTGAAGCGTGGTGACATAAGCGCCATCGCGAAATACCGTCAGTGTGGCCGCGCGAGACAGATAGTTCGGACCGCGAAGCTGTTCCACACCGTCAAAACGCACGTCGAACCCTGCTATCTCAATCTGTGTTCCGGGCTCGGCAAAAGTCACGACCTCGGATTTCCAAGCGCTGGACCCGATAAAGCCGATCATACAGACAGCCAACCCCGCATGGGCCACGACCATGCCGTAATGAGAACGCGGTAGGCTGCGGGCCCGACGCAGGGACTCGGCCAACGGTGCCTCACCCAGCTTAATTCGGCTGGCCCACTCTGTCAGCACAGCGCCCAGCAACCAAACCGCAAGGCCGATCGACACTACCGCCAAGGCTGGGCCGCCGGTATCCAGATACCACACAAGCAACGCTACGAGCAGGCTAACCCCGGCCACCCATTTGAGCCGGGACAGAACACCGCGCAAATCCGCCCGCTTCCATGACAACAGCGGCCCAATCCCCATTACAACGACTAGAACCAGCATGATCGGCACGAAACTGGCGTTGTAATAAGGTGGTCCAACCGAAATCTTTTCACCTGTCACAGCCTCAAGCAAAAGCGGATAAAGCGTACCGAATAGAACCGTCGCCGTTGCGGTGGCCAGCAGCAGGTTGTTAATAAGCAAACCGGCCTCGCGGCTGATCGGGGCAAAAAGACCGCCGCCCTCCATCTCCGGTGCGCGTATGGCAAACAGCGTCAATGAACCACCGATCGCGACAGCCAACAGCGCCAAGATGTAAATGCCGCGTTCGGGATCGACCGAAAACGCATGGACCGATGTAAGCAAGCCTGAGCGGACAATGAATGTCCCCAACAAGGACAACGAGAAGGTCAAAACGGCCAGTAGGATCGTCCAACTTTTGAAGCTGCCGCGCTTTTCGGTCACAATGGCCGAATGGAACAGCGCTGTGCCAGCAAGCCAGGGCATAAACGAGACATTCTCGACCGGATCCCAGAACCACCAGCCGCCCCAACCCAGTTCGTAATAGGCCCACCAGCTGCCCAGAACGATACCAAGTGTCAGAAACACCCAGGCCGCCAATGTCCAGGGTCGGACCCACCGCGCCCATGCCGGATCGACCCGCCCCTCAATCAGGGCAGCCACGGCGAAAGAAAATACGATAGAGAAGCCGACGTAACCCAGGTATAGGAACGGCGGGTGCATAGCCAGGCCGACATCCTGCAACAGCGGATTTAAATCCTGACCATCCAGCGGTGCCGGAAACACCCGGTCAAACGGGTTCGAGGTGAACAGCATGAATGACAGGAACCCCGCGCTGATCCAGGCCTGCACTGCCAGAGTGCGCGCCTTGAGTTTCAGTGGGATGTTCCGAGCCAACAGAGACACACCCAGCCCGAAAATCACCAATATCAGAATCCACAACAGCAGCGACCCTTCGTGGCTACCCCAGGTCGCAGCCACCTTGAAAAGCATCGGTTTCAGCGAATGAGAATTGCTGGCCACATTTAGCACAGTGAAATCGCTGACCACGAAGGACCACATCAGAGCGGCGAAGGCGATAGCAACCAGCGCTGTCAGTAGGACCGAGGTCGCAGATGCCGATCGCATCCACATGACATTGTTCCGTGCTGCTCCAATCAAGGGAAATACGCTTTGCACCAAGGACACGGCCAGGGCAAGCGCCAGGGCGAACTGCCCGATTTCCGGTATCATTCCAATCCCTCCGGATTTCCGGTTTTGCGGCCTTGTCCGACAATCCAGCGCTGGAGGGTCAAGCGCATTATTGCCGCACCCCCTTCGGCTGATGCATGCTTGACGAGCGCAAATCTGGCCGGCGGCCTTGACCTTCCAGCGCTGGAGACCCCCACCATTTCGACTTCACCGATGGACGTACCGAACACTTTGTTTTCAGGGCAGGGACTCAGGAAACAAACGAACACGAGGGCATCATGACACGGAGCAACAGCAAGATTACGTGCGTCTGGCAACGCCTCCAGGCTGTAATACTGGCTGGGGGGCTGAGCCTTGGGTCAACTGCCATGGCCCAACCGGAAACCCGTCCGGCTGACAACGTGGCGATGAACCCGCAAGCCTCCAGCAACATGTCAGGTATGGGAAGCATGTCCAGGATGATGCGCCCCGACGCGGTGCCGCCAACGGGTGTCGTTGGCGGTATGCATCCACCCGAGGGTGTTTTGATGCCTGTGTTCTCTTACATGAACATGGAGATGGACGGAAATCGTACCGGAACGCAGTCGCTGTCTACCTCGAACGTTCTGTCGCAGTATCCGATCGCGCCGCTCAGCATGAGCATGAACATGGCGATGGTCGGCCTGATGTACGGTGTGACCGACGAGATCTCGGTGATGGCGATGCTGCCCTATACCCGCAAGACGATGAAGCACCAGACCCGCATGGGCCAGACCTTTAAGACCAGGGCACAGGGGTTTGGCGATCTGAAGATCATCGGCGGATATGATATCTACAAATCCGACGGGCAGGTGCTGGAACTATCTCTTGGCCTCAGTCTGCCGACTGGCTCGATAGACGAGACCGACACCACGCCAGCTGGGCCGGACCAGCTGCTGCCCTACCCCATGCAACTGGGTTCAGGCACCTACGACCTGCTGCCGGGCGTCACCTATACGGGCCAGAACGCGGATTGGTCTTGGGGCGCCCAGCTGGCCGCCGTGATCCGGATGGGTGAGAATGATGCCGGTTACACCTTGGGTGACGTCTATTCAGCAACAGTTTGGGGTGCACGGCGCTGGAATGACCAGTTCAGCTCCTCGTTGCGGGTGGTCGGCGACATCGTGGAAAACATTGACGGGTCGGATGCGCGCCTGAACCCAGGCATGGTGCCCACCGCTGATCCGACCCTGCGCGGCGGCCAGTTTCTGAGTATCGGAATCGGAGTGAATTACCTTGTGCCGGGGTCGGGCGTTTTGGCGGGCACGCGCCTGGGTATCGAGGGCGTGATCCCTGTGTATCAAGATCTGGATGGGCCCCAGCTTGAACGCGATTACGCAGTCTCCTTCGCGATACGCAGGGCGTTCTGACCCTTCAGCCCCAAACCGACTGTAAACGGACAATCAGCGCCGCCGCGGTGGTCAGAACGACCACTGACACCGCCATCAGTAGCAGGGCCAATGTCACAGGTCCGCCGCGCCCAGGTACGCGACGTGCCAGTTGGGCTGCAAATCCAGTACCGTGGGCGATCTGGCTCTGAACGACGGATAGGTATAGCGGCAGCGCTCCGACCAGCGTGGCGTACAGGTAAACGCCTGAGATGTTCTCGAAGTAGGCGGAGCGTACCAGCGTCGGACCGACTACCCGCAACGCCACTACGGGATCACCGCCGAAAGACCCGAACCAGTCTGCCGAAAGCGCGTAGATCAGCGCGTGCAGCGCGATGAACAGGACGGCCCGTAGCAGCAGGTCAATTAGCAGATACCGGGCCGGGATGGCCCCCCTGCCCCGCGCCCTTACCCCAACGGCGAAAAGAAAAAAGCTGAGATAATTTAAAAGGAAAACGACCGGCAACCCATTCGTCACCACCTGACGCAAAAACCGAACAAACGCGGGACCACTGTTCAGGAGGTGCGTCGCAAAGCCCGGCGTGCGCAAAACGAAGATGGCCAACAGCGGAAACAACGCAAGGCAACTGACGATCAGCGTGTTTCTGGCAAACTTCCAGAAAGGCAATTCAGTGGCAAAATATCTGTTCATTTCATTTAGTTTGCCAACGGTTCCAGCGCAATGTCGATGCCAATTGGTTTACAGACCTGCGACAGAACCTCCGATTTTATTATTCCGCAAGCCCTCTACCTACTTTACGCGCAAAATCTGTTACTTTTGCTCGTTACTTTTGTTGCGCTATCAGTTTCAAGTTACACTCGATAAGTACCCCTTATCGTGAGTAATTGATCCTGCCGCGAAAACCGCGCAGAATGGACCACATGTGTCGGTTTTCCTTAATCCCTGGACTCGCGACGGGATTGGTCCGTAACCCGTAGACCCCTACCCTGCCCGACGCTCTGTTTCCGCAAAATCTGATCGGCGCGCCGCCGCAGCGCTTTTGCTGTGACCGGTTGGCCTTGAGCCGCCAAATCTGTGCGCGCTTGCGCAAGCGCCTCAGCTACGCGCTCTTTCAGCCCGTCGAGAACAGATACCGGCTGCGGAGGTTTTGGTGTCACCATGGCTGTGCGCGCCTGTACGACAGGTGCCCTGCCCTGGATCGCAACCGCCTCGCGCTCCGCCAGGACCGGCATATTCGCCAGCACAACGTTTCGTTCCGAGGCCGCGATTGCACAGGCTTCCAGGCCAGCTCGCCAGTCTCGTAAAGATGCGTCTACCGCGAGGTGTTGTCCGTATTGCCCGGCCAGCTGTCCCAGCGCGGCCCAATCCAGAGCCCCGGTCATCGCCCGGACCCGTGTCCGATCAGGGTCCGACACGATCTTCACGATACGCCGATGGATCGAGGCCAGGCACGCCATTGCCCTGGGATCGACCGGATCAACCGGGGTGACGCGGTAGGGCGTGGCACAGCGGGCACAACAGGTAAGTGGCAGGCCGGTCACAGGCAAGGGCTCCTGGCAGTGGCTGCACGCCCGCTCAAGCCACACGTGATGCGTCAGGCACACCGGACCGCCCATGCGCCAGTGCAGCGGCCATAGCGGCGTGGCCGTGGCCAGGCACAGGGGACAAAAGCGCCGGGTGCCATCTAACAGCCGGAACGGCCCGATCCGCCATGGAGCAGCTGTGACCCGAAGCCGATCCGCAAGCCTGGGCGCCTCCTCGACCCACGGCAACACCATCGCAGATAACCGCGCGACATCGATGCCAGTGCACCGGGCCAGCGCCTCCAGATGGGCGTGATCGGGTCGATCGCTATCCGCGAGGCCGTTTTGCTGGCCCATCCACCACCACATGCGCCGTTCCGTCCCAAAATACAGCGCCTCCAGCTGACTCAACCAGCCCGAAAGGCTTTCTCCGGCCCGAGGCGTAGGGACAAATGGCAATTTGTCAGGCAAGGGCCTGCCATTCCCCCGCAGCTGCGGCTTCGAGACCCTGTAACGTAATACGCTCTTCACCCCCGACCGCTGCTGCCGCAGCCGTCGTCAGCAGATGAAATACATCCCCCGTGATACCGCCCGAAAGGGCCACAAGCGCCCGCATCACAGCCCTGTCCTGCACCGGGCTTGGGGCGCGCAACGGCATTGCAGCCACGATGCTGCACACCAGATCCGCAAATGCCTCATTATCTCGCCAGACCCGCAGGCCATGCTTGTCAAACCGGCTGTCGACCTGGGTATCCAGCTTCAGAACATGCAGGGAGGCATCGGTGCCGAAGGCGATCACGGGCATTTCAAGCTCGTTGGCCAGAAACTTGATCAGGTTCAGCAGCGCCTGAACATCCCGAACCCCTGATGCCCCCACATGCTGGAACTCATCCAGCAGAAGCGCCGCCGGCTGCAGGTGCCGCAACAGCCGAATGGCGGCAATCTCGATCTGGTCCAGCGTGTCCCGCGGGCGCGCAGGGGCGCCCAGCCGGTCCAGAAGATGTGCGTAAAACCGCCGCTCATCGGGTCGGGCCGGCAGTTGCATCGATACCAGCGGATGCGGCCTGTCGCTGCCCGGCACGGCAAAGCCGTCCGCATGATCCCGTTCCAGTTTGCGCCGGATCAGGGTTTTGCCCATGCCGGACGGGCCATGGATCAACAGCGAGCGCATTCGTGACACCCTGGGCCGCTGCAGCAACTCCTCGACCCGCCGCACCGTCTGCATTGCCAGCGGGTAGCTCACCCAACGATCAGACCGGATAATCCGCCTGCGCTCCGCGTCGCCCAGAGCCGCCAGCGGGCGTATTGCGGGCGGTAAATGCGTGAAAGATGCTTTCATGTCCTCACCAGAGTTCGGAATCGTAGATTTTTGGCACATAATCCGTGTCTGGCACCTCAGCTTCAGCACCGGTTTCTGGTGCGTTCAGCCCCTCATGCGCATCAGTTCGGCGCTGCTCAGCCCGCCGCGCCGCCCGGCTCTTCCCGGCGGCAGCCGCCACCAGATGGCGGCCCGCTTCAATGGCGTCGAACACAGCGGCCTCATTTGCCGTCCCCTGCCCCGCCTCGCGCAACGCAGCAAGGGCCGCCCGGTGCTCCCAAAGGGTGATCGGCGGGCGATCCGCATGTTTGGTGGTTAACCGTTCCAACCGCCCCTCCGGCGTCTGAAGCCAGACACAGGACAGATCCCGGGGATCGTAGCGCACCGGCAGTTTGCCGGGCTTTGACGCCGCCCAAACCGCCATGTCCGGATGCCAATAAGCGATATTGAACAGCTGCAGCCCATCGCGGCGCGGCGTGCGGTATGCAAAGGGCAGGAAATCGAGCAACAACCGGTCCGGATCTTTCGGAGTTCTGGGCATCCACCCTGTAGCCTCGGCCGCTCTCCAGGCACTCAACGGCGTGCGTCCAAGCGCCGTATGTACCCGGTTGTGGTAGACACCGGTGATCCGGCCGGCGAGCCAGGTTTCCAGCTCAGCGCGCGTCATGACGGCCCGGGCTTCGCTGTCATACCCCCCCTTTTCGACCGGGTTGGAGAACGTCGTGCCCGGCAACAGATGGCATTCGGTCATCAATGTGCCCATCAAACGCTCGATATGGCCACCCCACCAGGGCGCACCCGGCGGGCGGAAATCCAGCGCCATACCGTATTGTTCACACCCCCGTTTCAGTGCAACAGCCCGAAACTCTGCCGCGTTGTCGAGCTTGATCGTGTCAAAAAGCCCTGTACAGGGCCAAATTTGTGCGAGATTGCGCCCTGCAAGCCACTCCTCCTTGTCTCCAACGGCCTGTGCAATGGCCAGTGCGACCGACAGGCGCGATGGCGGGTCCAGAGAGACAACAAATCCCAGCACCATGCGAGTGGCAACATCCAGGACCAACGTCAGCCAGGGTCGGCCGATCGGTTTGCGACGAACGTCATCGACCAGCTGGACATCAACAAGCGTGTGATCAATCTGCACGACACTGAGGGGCATAGTGGCCTGGAGAGACCCTTTGGACGGCCCGACCTTTGACTGAGCAGCCCTATACCCCTCCCGTGCCCGCGTCAGTTTGACCTGATTCAGGCGTAAAGCACGGGATCTGACCGCCTTCAAACTCGGTGACTTCAAACCCTGCGCCCGGCAGAGCCTCGAAATCTCCCGGTGTACGGCAGACAGGACCGGCTTTTGTCGCGACGCATAAAACCGGTCCAGTTGATCGGTGATGATGACCTCAACCGCATCCGAGAGCAAACGATGCCCCTTTGGGCGACCACCTTTTGCGGGGACCAGCGACACCGTCCGGGGATCTTCCGAATATCTGTTCAGCAGCCGGTACACCCAGGCCACGGAGAGGTTCAGCCGTCGGGCCGCCCGTGCAACCTCGGCACGGTTGCCCCGTCGCTGACTCAGGGGGCGGATTTCCCGCTCACGCCGCACGGCCTCCACCCAACGGGCTTCGTCAATCGCCTCAACACCACCCATTCGTCTCCGCCGCGCTGAAATCTGCCATTTTGTAAACAAGTATTGGCACAAATCCAGCGCGAGTCTACACTTAAAGGACCAGCACAGCACAAGGCCAACCATGAAAAATGGTCTCAACAAGCAAGAGCAGTCTACAGGTTTGGGAAAATCGACACATGACAACGCCCCAGCCCTATCTCCCCAACCCCTCCCCTGCCCTGTCTGCAGCGGATCAAGACGCGCTCACCGATCTCTATATCCGCGGCACGCCCGTCAATACGCTGCGCGCCTATGAGCGCGATCTGCTCTACATCACCGCCTGGAAAAGTGCCCGGTTCGTTGCGGCACTGGACTGGCCGGAAACCGAGGCCACCGCCCTCACCTTCATCCTTGATCACGCCCGTGACCTCAGCGATGCCCCGGACACAGACATCGCGCGACAGGTGGCAGAGAGGCTGATCGGAAAAGGCCTGCGCAAGACGTTGGCCTGTCCGGCCCCGTCGACGCTGGACCGGCGCATCGCCTCCTGGCTGGCCTTTCACCGGATGAAGAACCTCCCCTCGCCCTTTGACGCCCCGCAGGTGAAACAGGCGCGCGCCAAGGCCCGCCGCGCCGCCGCCCGGCCCCCTGCCCCGAAATCCGCCCACCCGATCACCCGCGATGTGCTCGAGCAACTTCTGGCCACCTGCCGCGGCACGCGCCGGGATTGCCGCGACCGGGCGATCCTGATGCTGGGCTGGGCCAGTGGTGGCCGCCGCCGGTCAGAGATCACCGGGTTGCGACGCGAAGATGTGTCGTTGAAGGCGTTCGACAAATCAGGCGTGGTCTGGCTGTCGCTGCTGGAAACCAAAACCACAACCAAAGGCGAGACGCCGCGGCTGGTGCTGAAGGGTCGCGCGGCCCAGGCGCTGGTGCATTGGATCGAGGTTGGCCAGATCAGCGACGGCCCGCTGTTCCGGCCGGTCTCCAAGGCGGATCGTGTGCTGAAACGTCGGCTTTCGCCGGACGCCATCTATCAGATCGTCAAACACCGGTTGAAACTCGCAGGCCTGCCTGAAGGCTTTGCCTCACCGCACGGGTTGCGCTCGGGCTTCCTGACCCAGGCCGCACTCGACGGTGCCCCGATCCAGGCCGCCATGCGACTTTCCCTGCACCGGTCAATGGCGCAGGCCCAGAAATATTACGATGACGTAGATATAGCAGAAAACCCTGCGGCGGATCTGCTGGGGTGAGCTGGCGCTAAACGAAGAAGGCGGTAACCCGTGGGTTACCGCCTCTGAAATCAAGAAATCTGAGCATGGGTAACCCGCGGGTTACTACTCGTTCAAAACAGCTTCGAAAGCTTCGACCGCTCTCTGGAGCTTTGACCGGTCAATCGAACTAAAGTCCTGGCCAGACAATATCCTGCACTCTCCCTTTCGCGCAGTGACTTTTGAGCCGCCCACGTGGAACTCATACTTCACGCTCTCGGCTTTCTCACGTCGCTTGCTACTACCCGGTTCAGTATCAGTATCTGCCAAGAAGGCATCCAGCGCCTCGTTTTGCTCAGCGGCTGTGGATACGCGCACCAACACATCTCTTAACCCAGCAGCTGAACCCGATGACGCTCGAAGTTTACGCGCAACCTCAACGCCAAGGTTTCTAGAGACACTCTTAGGAAACGGCAACGCACCCTCAAGTTCATTGAGCAGATAAACAAAGCTGCGAATGTAAGAGCGTTTCATCTTGTGCAGGGATGAGTACAGCCTTCCGACCAAAGCTTCCGCATCCCCTGCCCCCAACTCTGAATCTTTGGAAGCAAGAATTGCGACTTGCGCCATCTCAGCAAAGGTCAGGTCCTCCCGAACAACGTTCTCCTCAACCATGTCAATGTAGAGCTCGATGCGATCGCTCTGGGATTCGGCAACCCTCGCTGTAACACAGGAAAACCGTTCATCACCGGTCTCCTCATAAAGCTGCTTAAGAGCAGTAACTCGTCTCCAACCCTTTTTGAGCTGGAAGCGACCATCTGAATCCTTATAAAGCTCTATGGGCTCTTTCTGGCCGCGTTCCTGTATAGAAGCCTTGAGTTCATCCATCTCATCGGAACTTGCGACGGCCGAAAGATCCAAGCGATCTCTTGGCAGGTCTGTCGTATGAATTTCATTGATGCCGACCGAAACCAAAACCCGCCCCTCATCACGAGCTTTGCGATACTCCTTGGCATCGGAGGCATTTTGCCGTCGCTGTTCGACACGATTCTCAGTGCTTTCATTTAAGCTGCTTGCTGCTTCGCGTACTGCAGCCCCCATTGGACCCACTTCGCGGCGGCGTGTTTTCTTGAGGTCATCTTCATCAATCGGAGTGAAACCAAATTTATTACCGCTCATTCTACCCGCTCCTCAACTTTAGTACGCGCCTCCCAGGCCCGTAGGACAACATCCTTAAATTCGCTGTATGCATTATCAAAGGACTGACGCGCTCGTTTCCATGTGTCCCGAGTCATCTGTCTGTAGTCCTGCTCGTAAACAGACATCTGGAACCTACCAGATTGCTCGACCGCACGTGTCATTTCGATGGGATTTTGACAGACATCTGCCCCGAAGACATTTTTGAAAGCATCCATCATCGCGACATGCAAAGAGTTGCTGGCCTCGAAGCGAGTCATGAGAACGCGTATATCATCGAACCGTTTAGGAAGAGTGATACCAGCATCCCTTGCAATACGTTCGAACCCGCTGGTTATGTCTTCCAAGGCATCGCCAAGCTGACCAAGATAACTCGTCGTGCTGTCATACTCCCAATAACCAGGACCAGACGGAATGTAGAGGATGTCAGCAGCAAAAGCCGCATTCAAAGACTGGTATCCAATTGCAGGCGGGCAATCGAATACAATCAAATCATATTGGTCGTCCGGCAACTCATCGAGATACCTTGCGACGCACCCAAAAAAGCTCCATGCCTTATGAATCGACCTGTACTGAGCAGAAGCAAATTCCACGAAGGCGGCGTTCGCACAGCTCGGGATGATGTCGATCGTCGACCATGACGTTCTTTGAATGAAATCCTGCACACGTTGCGCACCAATCGACTGAACGTCTTCTGGTAACTCGTCAGCAGTAGGGTAGGGGCAGTCTGTGGGGTCATCATATTCGTCTGCGATCCGGTTCGCTTCACGGCAGAGGTCACGACACATAATGCCCCAGACAGTATTCCACTCTCTAACTTCAGACAGACCCATTGAATGAGTGAGTGTGGCCTGGGGGTCGAAATCCACCACCAGAACACGGTAACCATCAAGCGCGGCCGCATTCGCCAAGTGCTGGGCAACGACAGTTTTACCAACACCGCCCTTAAAGTTCGAAACTGCGACTCTCATAGCCCGGCCTCCTGGTCTTTGAGGCAGAAGGCTTTTACCTCTAAATCTCAGGCGGCGTCTCAGCTCATTTATCTCAGCCAGAGAAAACCATCTTTGCCGCCCATCATCTTCAGTCGCTCCTTGCGGAAGAGACGGGTCTTCGGCCAACTTCTTTCTCAAGGTGTCCGCCGGGACATCAAACATGAACTGGCTAATTTCCCAGATCGAGAATGGTCGAAGCACTTTCTCGTCAGCGGGCGAGAAAGTAGCGCGGCGGACGGCAGCCTGTTGAGCCAGGCTTCGTTCGTTCATAGCTTGAAGGTCGGTGTGGTCACGCATGGTGCTGCTCTTGTTATATCACGAATGTCTTCTAATAACGCGATTTTGGAAAACTGCAAAACGTAAAGAATGGAATTTCCGCTTTTTCGCCTTCGACTCGGTAAAAACGGGAGGTATTTCGAAAGCTAAGCTATGTTTTGGTGACAGGCAGCGATCAATTACCAGATATATGGTGACACTCGACCCCCAATAGGGTGACAGCATAGTGTCACCTATAACCTTTTAACCGAATTTTCTTTTGATTTTGAAGAAAGAGGCGGTCATCCTGTTTTTCAATGCCCGTTGACAAACTACGGGATTTCATCACACTGAACCCAATTGATGGAATCGGTCAGCGAAACCGATCCGCTCGAGGCACAGTGGCAGTATCAAAATGGAAATAAAACGATTTACAGGATATCAGGCCGGTTCTCAGAAGTACGATCTTTTGACTGCAATCTCTGTTGCGGGATTGAATGGCACACCCGGTTTTCAATGTTCGATGATGCGGCTCGTTGCGTTGATAACGGCCCGATACAACTGGCGCACTGATGAGCTGACGGTCGGTCAAAAAGAAATGGCCCGCCTATGGTCCGTGGACGAACGAACCGTCAAGCGAGAAGTTAAACGATTGACGGATTCAAGTATACTTCTCCAACTTAGGCCTGGGGTTAGAGGCCGCGTTGCAGCATACCGACTCAACTACGTGGAAATTTACCGTCTGAGCGAACCGGTTTGGAAAAATGTTGGTTCTGATTTTGTATCGCGCATGGAGACACAAACCCCAAAACCGACCGAAAAGGTTGTTCATGTTCAGTTTGGCCAAGAAAAACCAGCAGCTGTTGAACATGAAGGACAAGACCTTCAGGATCCGTGGGGCAGGGCGCTTCGGCGCCTATCAGAGTCTGAAGCACTATTGTTTAAAAGTTGGTATTGCGATCTCAAATTTGTTGAAATGCAAGATCAGACAATCACCTTACGCGCTCCCAGCAAATTCATCGCACAGTACATTCAATCTCACCATATGAAACCTTTACTTGGAGCGGTCCAGCTCGAGTTTGGGCGAATTCAGAAAGTGTGTTTGCTCGGCTAACAATCTAGATTAATGGTCGCACGCTGTGCCGTGATCCCACCGAAATTGCTGGTTTCAATCGTTGAGTTTGGCCTCGAACATCCTGATGGTTTTAGAATGTCACCGAACAACGGGGTAGGCAAACAAACTGTTTGCTTCACAATACAAGAGATTGTTTTCGTTCGCTGCTCTTGAAGACATCGCAAAAAAATATCAGTGTAGCCGAAGTTCTGAGAAAGAGATTAAGAATGCCCGAAAACATGCCCCAGCCTATCATGCCTAGGGGAGAGCCGGACCAAGTGAACATCAGTGATTTGTTGCTTGACTACCAAAACCCAAGATTTGGGGACCTTGATCCAGGCACAAGTCAAGAAGCGTTGGTCGATTTGATAGTTGATCGTTTTGGCGTTGACGATGTGATCAGTTCAATTGCCGTCAACGGGTTCTTCTCGGCGGAACCGCTTGTGTGTCAAGCGAACGATAGTCCTAGCCTGGTGGTCAAGGAAGGTAATCGTAGGCTTTGTGCTTCAATTATTATTACCGGTGACCCACGCGGCAAAAACCAGGCAAACTTACATAGGCGTTTCAATAAGATTTGGAAAGACAATGGTCAGAAGGCCATTGAACCCATTAGCGTATTAAAGTTCTACGAGAAGGAAGACGCTGACAGCGATTTGCTGGCCTATCTTGGGGTTCGGCACATCTCAGCATCACAGCCGTGGGACTCCTATGCAAAGGCGTCCTGGGTTGCCAAACTCCAAGACAGTTCCGAACTTTCGGAAACGAAGATTTCCGAAATGATCGGCGACAATCACAGCACCGTTGTCCGCCTTTTGGAGGGTTACCGTTTCATTCAGCAACTAATTTCTGAAGAAAAGTTTGTTCCGTCGGATAGCCAACGAAAGGGGCGAGGTAGTGTAACGGAATATCCTTTTTCGTGGGTATACACTTTGTTGGGCTTTCGTTCCGCTAGAGACTTCTGCGGTTTGGACGAAACGTCCGGGAAGCCAAATCCTATCCCCGCAGACTATTTAGAAAATGCGTCGAATCTGATCAAAGCGTGTTTTGGGGACAAGTCTAAAGGCCGCAGCGCTGCGATTGATGACAGCCGCCAACTTATTCAACTGGCGCAGTCCATGACACGCTCCGACGTTGCGGCATTGATAAACGATGGCCATTCACTAAAGTCAGCGCTGGACAGCACTAAACCAGTTGAGCAACGGTTGAGCGAGAATCTACAACGCGCTCGAGAGTTGCTGGCAAACATATCTACCGGATTGGAAGAAACACCGCCACTCGCGGAAGTAGCCGGTCAACACATAGAGACTGCGGCTATTGTGAGGCGGTTGAGTACAGAGATTCACAAAAAACTCAATGCCATCTCGTTTGGAGACGACGATGAATGACATGCCTCAGTTTAATTTTGGGGACAGACGGAAGAAGTTCAAAGTATCTCAAGACTGTGACGAAGTGGAAGTTAGCGCACTAAAGAATGGCCAATCAAATCCGTTCGAAGGCGTACGCAACGATT
The DNA here is from genome assembly GCF_049195285.1 of Ruegeria sp. MALMAid1280. Classification (NCBI taxonomy): domain Bacteria; kingdom Pseudomonadati; phylum Pseudomonadota; class Alphaproteobacteria; order Rhodobacterales; family Roseobacteraceae; genus Ruegeria; species Ruegeria sp. MALMAid1280. The sequence continues at coordinate 118,466 of NZ_JBMIRT010000040.1, forward strand.
TGATCTCGGGCACTCTCTCCGATGATGTAGAGATGCAGCTTGCGGGTGCCCAGTGGCAGTACGAAGCGAACGCAATTGAGAACTTGAGCAGTGAGATTGTAGAAGAAATACTTCGTCGTGCCGAATTATTGGGGAGTTTGTATCCGTTCGAGTTTAATGGCTCGACACTGTCTTACTCGCCCACAGATCACAGGTTGTACGAGTTTTTGCTGGTTTGTTCTGCCACGAAAAACATTACGAAAGGCTACAATGTCTACATTCCGAGGAACTTCGAGCGCGTAGCAATGGAAGTTTCCGCCAATTTTGTAGGCGGCGACGTTGAATTTATGCACGTCGGATGGCCGCGTAAAAACCCAAATTTTCGGGAAACGTGGAATGAAGTCCACACTCGTAGTGGCGAATGGCGCTGGCAGCCTAAAGTTACCTTAGAAAACGCTACGCCGCCACCGGCCGGGGATGAAGGCGTGGACTACGTTCTATGGAAAGCGTTCGGATGTGGGCGACCAATGGGGCAACTCTTCTTTTTAGGACAGTGCGCCTGCGGAGGTGATTGGGACGACAAGTTTACTGACATAAACAGCAAGTTTTTTAAGTGGTTTGATGTGCCTCCGGTCCGCCCCGCGCATGTTTTTGCTGTCCCTCATTGCTTGCCTATCGAAAGTATTTTCGAAGCATCTGGTGACGCTGGGATCGTCTTAGACCGTATTCGACTTGTTACGGCGGCAAATCTTGACGGAAAGTACAGGCGCAAATCTTGGTCAGCCGTTTACAAGAGAATGCTGAGCAGGCTCGTGTGAATATCACCTTGCGCCCTTCTGAAGAACATATTGTGAACATTTTTTCGGTATGCTATTTCTGTTGCCTCCAATGGGGCAACCTGTTGTATTGGCAAAAAAGCATCACACAAGATGCGGGAGACGATTTAGATGGGCAGTTGGACGGCTATTGATTTGTTCTGTGGTGCAGGCGGCCTTTCAGAAGGGTTCCGCCAAGCCGGAGTTCATGTGTTGGCAGGGCAGGACATTGATGCCACTTTCGGTCAGACGTTTTCTCAGACACACAACGAGGCGACATTTGTTTACGGTCCAATTCAGTCCGTGTCTGCCGACGACCTTCTTTCGGCTGCCGGATGTAGTCCTGGCGGGGTCGATATCCTGATTGGGGGGCCCCCATGTCAAGGTTACTCCGTCTACAACCATCAGCGTGGCGCTGATGATCCACGTGCCGGACTATTCAAGGAGTATTTGCGCCTCGTTGAAGCTATCCAGCCGCGCTGGCTTGTGATGGAAAATGTCACTGGCATTACCTCGATTGCTGGCGGCGCCATCGTTCGCGAAATTCAGGCTGGGATGCGCCGTCTTGGCTACCGGGTGGATATGAAGCTTCTTAAGGCTGAAGAGTATGGCGTCCCGCAAGAACGTCGACGCATGTTCTTTATCGCAACGAAAGAAGAGCACTGTCCGATCCTATTCCCAAACCCAACTCACGGTCCGGAACTGCAGCCTTTCGTGACAGTTTGGGATGCCATCTCTGACTTGCCGTCACTGAAGAATGGCCAGGACATGGGCGCGCGCGCCTACGGCAAGTCCGCACAGAATCCCTATCAAGCCGTGCTGCGGGGCGATTGTACGGTTGTAAGCAACCACAGCGCTCCGCGACTGTCTAAAGTAAATTTGGAACGTATGAAGCATATTCCACCTGGGGGCTCTTGGCGGGATATCCCGTATGACCTTCTCCCAGCAGGGATGAAGAAGGCCAAGCGCAGCGACCATACAAAGCGATATGGGCGACCTGCAAAATCCGACTTGGCCTGTACTGTTCTTACCAAATGCGACGTTCATTGGGGTGCGTATATCCATCCTACACAAGATCGGTCGTTTTCTGTGCGTGAGGCGGCCAGACTTCAGTCCTTTCCTGATTTCTTCACGTTCTCTGGCAGCCGGACTGAGCAATATGTTCAGGTCGGGAATGCGGTTCCACCGCTTCTTGGAAAGGCAGTCGCTGAAGCGATACTTTCTGCCGACAACATGAAGGCAAACGTTCAACCGGTCAGAAAGAAAAACGGTATGCTGCATGCCGTTTGACCCGCGTGATGCAATTGCGGAAGTGCAGGGTCAGAAAGCTGAGTTCAATGCGAGTCCGGAGCAGTCCGACTTCTTTTGTCCATACATTGAAGTTGAATGCCCAAAGCGTTCAACAAACTTGGGCAAAGAACCATACCCTGTTTGCTCGCTATGGAAAAACAGCAAGCTCGCGCGCGATCCCGTGAGAGACCTGATATGCGTTTGCCCGAAGCGTTTCTATCAAGTTGACTGGCTCCACGCCGTTGTTGAGAATTGCTGGCCATTTGATCCACCCGAAAACCCGGTGGTCGCTACAGAAGTTAAAATGAAAGGCTTCGGGAACGTTGATTTTGTCATCGCCGATCAGCAGGCAGACGGAACAATCGGAAACTTCCTTTCAGTTGAGCTCCAGGCAATCGACATAACCGGATCAGTGTACCCGGCATACGAGGCGCTGCGCTCCGGTGAGGAAATGCCAAGGCGCCCCACCTATGGGTTCAACTGGGATAACGTGTACAAACGGTACATCACCCAATTGATCCGAAAAGGCTATTTCCATCACCATTGGGGCACCAAAATAATCGCCGTCATACAAGATCAGGTGTACCAATCCGTGATTGATAAAGCCGACTTCATGCGTTCGACTGATATCACGAGCAACACTGTGAACATCGTGTTTATGACGTACGTGTTCGAGAACGATCCGGAAAGACCAGGTCAGTTTCGTCCTCAGCTAAAGCGCGTTGAAGGCACGAGTCACGCCAACCTTCAACAAGCTATTCTATACAAGGAAGCGCCCTCAAAAGAGGCCTTTAAGGGCAAGATTTTCGAGGCTTTGAGACGCAAGTAGCCCAAGTACCCTAGCGTATGTGTTCTGGCTTATCGCCACAGCAGGTTCAGCTTTGGATGACGTCTCCGCGCGAATTTCAACAGTCAGATATCTTAAATCGGATGGTTGTCAGGTCCTGAACACAAAGCGGCTACTTCTGGAAAGATCTACCCTCTGCAGCAGGGATGTTCGTTCGCTTCCATTCTAATTCAGAAACGTTCCAATTGAATGGATCTCCCAATGTCATTGGACAGATAGGCCGCATCAAACGATAATGTTGGCATGGAGATGACAGCGACCAAACCTGTCCACCTGATCCATGTGGGCCCGAACGCCAACATGGCGCGATTCTATGGCATAGAGTTGCAGCCGACGCTGTTTGGGGAGGTTACCGTTCTTCGTACTTGGGGACGAATTGGCACGAACGGACAAGCTATGAGGGTGACGTATGAAGACGAAGCCCAGGCCGATGAAGTGCTCCAGAAACTCGAAAAGCAAAAGCTCCGACGAGGTTACGTCCCGGTCGTTGAGTGATTTCGAGCTGCGGCCTTTGTCCCTTGGCAAATCCCGAGCCTGTCGTCTCGTGACCGGGCTCTAGGTTTCAGCCGGCAGGCCGGCTTCCACCCAGAACACCCCAGCATGATCTCCCTGACGCAGGTGCCCCTGAACCGTCTTTTGCAAGCCGGGGCAGGGGCTTTGGGTCATGGTCGCCCCATGCCGTTGTGATCTGCCCTCCGGGTGACGATCTCTTTTGCGCTCCCGCAGGATCGAAGATCCTTTGGCCTCTTTTGTTGGTCAGGCGGGATTTGGACAAGCCAAACGCCACCCGACGTCAGGGGGAAGGCGCGGCCTCCCCCCTCGGACAAGACAAATAGACAAGACCGTGTCCTCGCGCGTTGCGCTGCGGGCCGCACCACTCTTTTCGATTTGTCCTGTCTCGCCCCTCTCCGCGTTCGCCACGGGGCAGGTTTTAGAGACGACGCCCTTTCAGGGCTCGGCTCAAAACCAGCACCAAAAGGGGATCAACCCCGGAGGTCGCACCACAAAAGGAGAGACGGTTTTGAACAGTGAAGCAACAACAGACATCGAGAATGACACCAGCCTTCAGGCGGCAGAGATTGCGGTCCAGAATGACCTGTTTCGCAAAGCCCTGATCGATCCGACTGCAGCGATTGAGATGCACTCCAAAGGCATTCAGGGACAGGTGTTTGTCACGCCCGGCGTGTCCGGCGAAGGGGTGGAGTTCCAGACCGCAACACTGAAGGCTGTGGCATCTGATGACCAGTTTGACGAAGGAAACGATCCCTATGACGATCACACATTCGGGACGGTGACAGTCAGCGGCCAGAAGCTGTTCTGGAAGATCGATCTGTATGACGCGGACTACAAATACGGGTCCGACCGCCCGTTTGATCCCACCGTGACCCGCCGCGTCCTGACCATCATGTGCCCCAGCGAATACTGAAATCAGCCCTGTCCCAACGGGGCAGGGTCTGCATGCGCAACCCGCGCAGGAAAGGAGGTGAAACCATGCCTGCAAAGATCATCGAACAGCGAACACGTGAAGCTGTGGAATTGCTCAAGAAGGGAGGCCTGTCGGCAAACATCGCGCTCCGCTTCTTGAAACAACACGCAGCCGCGTAAGCGGCCCCGCTCTACCCCGGAAGGGGTAGGGCACCCTTAACACGAAGTAAAACACCCAAACAAGGATTTGCCCCATGAGCAAAGTCGAAACATTCACCGCACCGGAAACCATTGAAACCATCGCCCTTTCCGATCTCTACCTGTCCGACCTGAACCCACGACAGGAGGTCACCGACGAAGGTATCGCCCTCTTGGCCGACAGTCTGGTCATGTGCGGCCTGATCCAGAACCTCAATGGTCTGCGTGATGCGGATGGCAAAGTTGCCATCGTCGCCGGTGGCCGCCGCCTGCGAGCTCTGAACATCGCCGTGACCGAGCGGGCCGACCTGGCACAGGTTCCCGTGAAGGTCACGGACAACCCCTTTGTGGCAGAACAATGGGCCAATGCTGAAAACACCGCCCGTGAGGAACTGGAACCGGTGGACGAGGTCCGAGCCTATGGCAAGATGGCCGAGAAATCCCTGTCTGTTGCCAAGATCAGCAATGCCTTTGGCGTGACCGAAGCCCATGTGCGCCGCCGCCTCGCATTGGCCGGTCTGCCTGCCGCCGTATTGGACGCGCTCAAGGCGGGTGAGATCAGCATGGGTCTGGCGAAAGCCATGACCGTCAGCACCGAGGAAGAGAAAATTCTGGAGGTTCTGGAACAGGCCAAGGAGTGCCGGTGGTTCAGTGAGCATGATGTGAAACAGGCTTTGACGTCGGAGGCTGTCAGCAGCACCAATCGCAAGGCCGTGTATGTAGGGCAAGAGGCCTATGTAGAAGCAGGCGGCACGGTCACCGCTGATCTCTTTGCCGATGAAACCCTGTTCAATGACGGCGCGCTACTGGATCGGCTGTTTGCTGGGAAACTGGCGGCAGAAGCGGAAAAGCTGCGCGAAGCGGAAGGCTGGGACTGGGTGGACACCCATGACGAAAGCTACATTCCCTATGGGTTCTCGGGAAGTGAAGGCATGCACCGTCTGGAGATGGTGAGCCGGGACTTCACCGAAGAACAGGCCGAACAGTATGACGCACTTGCGGAACTCTGTGAGGCTGAGGCTCTGGACGCGGATGGCGAAAAGGAGCTGGCCGCGCTCGAAGACTATGCCGCGCCGTTCTATTCCGATGCGCAGCGCAAGCTGTCCGGTGTGTTTGTCTATGTCGGCAACAATGGTGAGATCAAAACGTCATCGGCCTATGTTGCGGGAGAACATGTGCAGGCCGCCATTGAGGCCGGTGTACTGGCCCCGGTCAAAGAGCCCGAGGCCAAAGAGAAACCAAAACCGGTCTATTCGCAAAAGTTCATCGACGACATGGTGGCGATCCGGCTGGCGGCGGTTCAAACAGCCTTTCTGGTCAAGCCTGACTATGTGCTGAGCCTGTTTGCCTTCTCCGCCGCACCGGCATCCGGTCTGACCAGCACCCTGTTTGGGTTTGGCTATGGTGGCGCTGAGCGAAACACGCCGGAGATCGACGACCAGTTCATCCTCGACCCGCGCCTTGGCGGGGAACGGGATGAGGCGGCAGAGGCAGCCTATGACCAGTTCCAGGAGATGGCCGCACAAGGCAGCGTGGAGGCGTTCAAAGCGTTTCGCGATCTGGGTAAGAAGACCCGCAACGGTGAGATCACAGCCTTTCTGGCCCGGCGGTTTCTGACTCAACGCCCGGAGTTCATGGCGGAGATCGAGGCTGAGATTGGCGCTGACATGCGCGCGATCTGGACCCCGTCGGCTGAGAACTGCTTCAAGCGCCTCAAAGGCTGGCAGCTGGATGATCTCTACAAACACCTGCTGGACCTGCATGGCGACACCGACATGTTCAAGGCTTTCGAGAAATCCAAGAAAGGTGCGAAGAACGAAGCGATGCACAAGCTCTTCAATGACAACGCGCATCAGGATGCACTGGGTGTGTCTGAGGCACAGAAAGCCCGGATCGATGCTTGGGTTCCTGATTGCTTTTGAACCTAACGGGGCAGGGCGCATCGCGACCTGCCTATCAATCTCTGGCTGTGTCAGTCTGAATGATGAAAACTCAAAGTGGCATTGCGCAAACACCCCGTCGCGCATAGCTATCAGAGGTCGGTCACCCGGCACATGTTCTAAAGCGATCACTTGATCAGAACGGATTTGGTAAGACCCATGGACACCTCATCAAACAAGCTCGAAAAAGCTGCCCGCCGCGTTTGGAAATCCGCGCAGATGTTTGTCGGGTTTCACACGGATCAGAAAGGCAAGCCGCGCGAACAGCCAAAGCTTTGGCCACCAAAAAACGGGAGCGCCTCGATCCATGGTGACCCCAGCGCGCAAGAAGCCATCGTTGTTGTCAAAGCTGCTGATCCGGAGGCCGCACAAGATGTGCAGATCAAACTGCATCCCAGTCGCATTGTTGTGCGCCGCGATGCCGACATGTGGTGGCAAGGCGTGGCCGTGGATGAGCATTCCGTGACGGTCCGAATGGCCAACAACACGATCATTGAAATCCGCCATGACGGCTCGGTGAAACGCCGCTCGGCAGAGGATGAAACCCATGTTGAGGCCGATGGCAGCATCTTCAAGTTTACCGAATTTGCCGAGGCGCATATGACGGGGGACGGGGTGGAAATGACCCGGCGCACCGAGGATCGCATTGCCACGATCACAGCTGACGGTGTTGTCGATCGCGCGCGCAAGCGTTAGCCTGCACTCAATACCTCCAGATTTTCCTTCGGTTAAACTTGTGGCCCGCTTCGGTGGGCCTCTTTCTTGGAGCGGTATCGTGCGGCCTCCGCCCATGTGCTGGTCACGCCGACATCCGCGCGTGAGATAGGTCACGTGGGTTGTCGTGTTATCTCGGCCAAATCCACCCCGCCAAATTGAGTCCACCTGTTAACCTGATCCGCACATGCGCGGACCAGGGCCGGACAGTCCAGGTTTTGGCCTCCGCCAATTGGAAAGGGCGACTTGCGCCGCCAATGATCCTTCATTCTTTGCCTCGAGGGTCATTCTGACCCAGAAGGCCACCAGCATTTGGGCCTGAGCACTGCGCCTGTGTCGGATCGGGGTGATGTTGCCGCCACATAGAGTATCGCTTTGTTCAGATGACCCGTGCGCAGCGATCCCAGAAAGTCTTGCCTGTTCACTTGGCCTGACAGTTTCAAACCCATTGCCGGAGATGATCCTCGGCTGCGGTGTTTCTGAAGGGATGAACATAAGCGGGCAGTCGGGGAAGGCGCGCGGTGCCCGGTCCGGGCACCGCGCTTCAACAAGGAATTTCCCCTGCGCCTGCGGCGCATTCCGCGCGGATCAAATTCCCTGCTGACGTCCCCTTGTTGCCCGCTTTTCTCATGTTCATCGAAACACGCCAAAGCGAGGATCAAACAATGGCAACTCAAACTTTGAAACTGAACGTCAAGACCGGTGAAAAAGAAGGCAAAAACTTCTGGGATCGGTGCGGAGTTCTCTTCATCAACACCGATGAGGTTGGCAACATCACCTCGATCCAGGTCAAGCACAACATGTTCCCCGGCGTCGAGATGGTGGCCTTCCCAAAGCGGAACGATGACGAGCCCGTCACCGAATGACGAAAGGGCAGGGCGGCGCAAGCCGCCCTGTCCCGTGCTCCGGCCAAAAGCCGGACCACATATGCGCCACGCGTGGCGCGCGGCCCAACGGCCGGGCAGGGGCACCGTCCGGCCGCAACGCGGCAGTTCGCACCCCTGCCACACCCGCCGCGCAAGCGGCGGGAAACAGAGCGCGCTGAGGCGCGCAAAAATGCCATAATGAACTTAAACGTGCCGGTATGTGACGGGCGCTGTTCGTGCAGCCCACGCTTTGCGTGATTGCCCTGCGCCGGTCCACCGGCACCCACGCCTGCTGGCTGAAAAGGGGCGGGACCCTTTTCCCGGCGTGGAGATTGCCTCCAAGAGCAACACTGTTCCGGGGGCAATTTGAGAAATGACGGATTTCTAAAATCACCCCGGTTTCCTCTTGGAGAGTATGACAGGATAAGGTAGTTGTGTTACAAATCACAAATACAACTAAAGATTGATTGCGATTTGGCCGAGAGCAAAACTTCTGACACCACCGTCTTTTCCGTACGTTTGCCAGTGGATGCGCTGGAGCGTCTTGAGGCGGCTGTGACCGTGCTGGGAGCCAAAAGCCGCAACCAGATCATCCAACGACTGATCTATCGCCTGATCGGTTATCTCGATCCTGACCCAGTTGTTGTGGATCTCTGGCAGAAGCACTTGCGGCAGGTTCAGGGTGGATACACCAACCTCAACCAGCTCGCGAAATCGGCCAAGCGCGGCACTGTGATCTGGACGGACGACGACCGCCGCGACGTCGAACATCTCCATCGCGCGATCATCCAGCACCGGCAAGACTTGAAAGCGATGATAACAGCGGCCCGCCGAAACCGAGAACCAGAATCCGCCATTCGCCGGATCTTGCGCGACGACAATTGGAGGCCTGAAGAGTGACCGCTGCGGCTCACGATATGACAGCAGGCGACTTCCTGGAGCTTGCCTTCCGCGAGGCTCAGAAAGGTGTCGATCGTTCTAAGCAGATCACTCAGCAGCTGCAGACCGCCAAGCGCATGAAGTTCATGATCTCGCGGGCCTCATCCATCAAGGCTCGGCTAGGTGCTGTGGTTGGAAAGCCTGAGGCGGTTGTGAAACACGTCCGCAAAGGTGGGGTGAAAAACGCGCATGAGTTGCGCCGCCAGATCAATTATCTGACCGTCAGGGCAGAGGGTGTGTTGGACATTCGAGACAATGGCGTGACACCGCTCGATGCGGATCAGGTCAATGATTTGATCGAGACTTGGGCCGAGGATTTCAACGGGAAAACCAACTACGGTTACACCCGTCACATGATCGTATCTTTCCCCGAAGGCACCTATCCCGACGCCGCTCACGAGGCCGGTTTGGAGTTCGCAGATCGTCTATTTGGGAGCGGTGATTTCGGCGATACCTGGGACTATCTTACCGTGTTCCACAACGACACTGACAACCCCCATGTCCACATCGTTGTGAACAACCGAGGCGTCGAGCATGGGCAGTGGTTGGCTATGGGTATGAGCAGCGAAATGAACATCGACGTTCAGCGCGCCATCCAGGTCGAGGTTGCTGAGGAATACGGAATTGAGCTGACCGCGACGACCCGCCTTGAGCGCGGTTTGCGGCAGGAAGTCGAGACCGACACGTGGAAAGTTCAAGCCGGAATGTCGGTTGTTGAAACCACTCCGGACGTCGAAGTTACAGCCCGCGACATGGCCGCCGATGTGATGACTCTCTCCATCGCAAGAATGTCGGACCTGTTTGATGAGCGCGCCAACGCCGTCAAAGACCGGATCGAAGAGTTTGCCATCCAACTCGTAGAAGGGGACGAACCTATGGTTTCGAGAATGGAACATCTGCTGGATCAGGCCCATCATTTTGATGATTACGGCGAGCCGGGAGACCCGTCTTATGTGTCGCCCGAAGTCATGAGCAACTTGCGACGTCACATCGAATTAGGCGGTTCTGAGGAGACAATCGCGCCCGAGCTGAAGGCTCAGGTTGTTGCCCATATCAGCGACGTTCGGGACAACGAACAGAGCCATCCTTATCTGTCTGCCCTTGCTGATATTGTCGATGACAAGGAGTTCCAGGCGTCCGCAGATTACGCCCCGGCAGCACGCCGATACGAGGTCTATATGCAGGACACCTTGGGCGAGGGGGCCTATGAGGACTTCCAGACTCAGACTAAAGATTTGTTGCAATCCATCGACAAGATGGAAGGGCTTGCCCGTGAGGTTGACGACCCTCATCTGCGTGTCGCTATGGATATTCAGATTGGCGAGCTGAAGGGCGACGTTGCGGATCTGCGCACCAACGATCCTGACCTTCAAGCCTTCATCATCGAGGACCGCCGCTATTCAACGATGATGGAAATGGGCACTGCCGAAATGGATGTCTTGGATTATCCGGAGGCCGAACAGTGGGCGGCGATCCGCAAGGAAGTCACCGACACGGCCAGCAGCTACGGCCTTGATGGCGAGGCGTTCGTTGCCCGCTTTGGCGATCATCAGAACGTCACTTTGGGCACAACAATGGGATGGCGCAGCGACGACATTTCGACCGCCGCTGCCCACTTCCAGGCTCAAGGATTGTCGGACAGCCGCGACCGCGCAGAGGCCGTTGTTGACGAGCTGCACCAGCTTGCTTCTTCCAAGATCATCGCAATCTCAGAAGAACTTTCAGACGTTCACGCCCACGCAACGCAACCGCTCTTGCAAGGGCGGGGCGACGATGACGGACACAGCCTATAAGGAGTTCACCCGGTCTGCCTGATGAGCGCGCCAACGCCGTAGGTAGATCCATCAAAGAGTTTTCCATCAACTCGCAAAGGAAAAACTATGGTTTCGCGTACAGACTATCTTTTGAACGAAGTCGAACACTTCGCACCCTATTCCCAATTCGATCAATCTGCCCCGCGCGAGGATCGCGTTTCAGAGCAGATCGACATCATCATGAAAGAGCAGCAGGCGATGGGCTATGATCGTGCAGCCATTGCTTCAAAGAGCTTCGACATCGAGGACCAGGCCAACCGCCGTGTTGACGAACACACGGCGCAAAAAGATCTGGTCGAAGAACTGAAAATCGAATTGGAGGCTGCGGAGCGGTCAGGGGAGCCGGTTGATCTGAACGACATGCAGGCTTTGGTTTCTCAGCACATGAACGACGCTCAGGAATACGACTTGTATCACCCTTACTATTCGTCCCTTGCGGATCTGTCCGGCGACAAAGGCTTTCAGGATTCCGACGACTACCAGTCGCCCGGTGATCGCTATGTTCAGTATATGCAATCCGCTCTGGGGCAGGCCGGTTTCGAGAACTACGAACAGCAGACCAAGGACATTGTGAACTCCATCGAAAACATGGAGGCACTTGCACGAGAGGTCGAAGATCCGCATCTGCGTGCTGCAATGGACGTGCAGATCGGAGAGCTGAAGGGCGATGTTGCCGAGCTACGCCCATACGACACCGACCTGCAGGCATACACTGTTGTCGACGACAGCTACACCACATCCATGAATGCGGCCGAGTTGGATAACCTGGACCCCTCCGAGGCCGAAAAATGGCTGGCAGTGCGTGACGACATTGTTGCAACCGCCAACAGCTTCGGACTCGATGGAAACAAGTTCCTGGCCCGCTACAACGATCATGACAGCGTTTCAGTCGGCACCACTGCGACTTGGCGAGACGCGGACATTTCCACCGCTGCCGCCCATTTCAACAGCCAAGGCGTTCCGGACAGCTACGAGCGCGCGGAGGCCGTTGTTGGTGAGCTGCACCAAGTTTCATCCAGCAAGATTGCCGCCGTGGTGCAAGAGATTGCCCATACCCGCGAACAGGCTACCCACGTCCATGAGTATGATGGACACAGTCTTTAACCACGGAGGACATGATAGATGATTGTTCGCGCCGGTGAATGTGTTGCCGGGAACAGCGAGACCACCGGGTTGGAGTAATGTGGGGTCTGTTCCGATTGGGACGGACTCTTGTCCTTGGACATTCCGGGCATTCGCTGCACCACGTTTGAATAGGCAAGAAGCGGATGGGGTGGATGACGTCTGCACCCGGCCGTCGCGCAATGCGGCATAGTGCGGAAGTTATCTTCTGACAGGAAAGGAGCCCCATCATGGAAGTTGCGACAGTAGGTTTAGATCTCGGCAAGGATGTTTTTCAAGCCCACGGCATTGCGGCCGACGGAACGGTGGTCTTCAATCGTTCGATCCGGCGTAGGCAGTTGCTCAAGTTTTTCGAGACGCTGCCGAGCTGTCTTGTCGGCATCGAGGCTTGCGGGTCAGCACATCATTGGGCGCGTGAGCTGATTGCGATTGGCCATGATGTGCGCCTGATGCCCGCTGTTTATGTGAAGCCATATGTCAAACGCGGCAAAACGGATGCGGTCGACGCTGCAGCAATTTGCGAGGCGGTCACGCGACCTACGATGCGGTTTGTTGCTGTGAAATCGAAAGAGCAACAGGCCTTGCTCACAATGCATCGGGTGCGCCAGCTCATCGTCCGGCAGAAAACCCAGATGCTGAACGTGATCCGTGGTCTT
>NZ_JBMIRT010000008.1:0-597 GCF_049195285.1 Ruegeria sp. MALMAid1280
CATCGAGGTCGCCAACATGATCCGGAAGCGGCAATTCTCTATTGATACGACTTCCGGCTTTCAGCTATTCGCAAAGATAGCAGGATAGGTGTATCCAGTAAGTCGCTGGCTTTGGCCGTTCCAAATGTTTGCGACACATCCCGGCAGCCAATATTGCTCTCATGATTATCAGAAACTTTTGCGTCAACATAGGTTCCAGGTGTCGATGAGCGGCAAAGGCAACTGTTACGACAATTCAGCCGTCGAGACGTTTTTCAAAACCATCAAAGCCGAGCTCATATGGCGGCAATCATGGCCGACACGCAGGGCTGTGGAACTGGCCATCTTCGAATACATCAACGGGTTCTACAATCCGCGACGAAGGCACTCAGCATTGGGTTGGAAAAGTCCGGTCGCATTCGAACGGAAAGTGGCCTAAACGAGCACTCGGGGCGGCACAAATACGAGACAGGTCCAGCAAGACCCTGGATTTCATGTTGTCCGAGCGCCGGAATAAAGCCGCTGCGACGAGGTTCTTCGCCCGCGCTCTCAAGGTGAACGGATTGCCACGCAAGATTGTCATCGACAAAAGTGGTGCCAACACAGCTGGCATCAAGG
>NZ_JBMIRT010000055.1:0-184619 GCF_049195285.1 Ruegeria sp. MALMAid1280
CCCGGATCAATTGCTTAACGTCTTCACCTCATCAGGCTCATAACCCCAAGGTCAGAGGTTCAAATCCTCTCCCCGCAACCAATATCACAAAAAAAACATCCGATCCTCAAACAGGCCACCGATCCGTTCGATAAACGATCAAACCTCTGCAGGCTCGCATACGACCCCATGACTTCTCTAGGTAGGCGGCATAGTGACCGCGAACGGCACCGCGATGACCTAAGGGTTGTTAGCAAGCCGTGTCACCGTAAGCGTTGCATCTGACCCCCTATTTGGCGTCTTCCAGCATGTGCATGCAACGTCTATATTGGCGCTACGCGCCAATACGGAAACTCATAATTATGTCCTTTCGGCTCACACCTGCCTTTCGAGATCGCCATGGAATACAGCAGCAGCCCGCTTAACTGCAGATGGTTTCGCTGGAAACATCGAAGCAGACTTCAACTAAATGTACTTTCCCACAAAGGGTCGATATCAATGACGAGCATTGGAGATTGAAGGTTTTTTGTAAATGAGGTGGGATCTTGTAATTGGAGGTCTGGGATTATGCCTTAGTGCGGTGGCCCTCAAGCCGATTTTGTTTCCCCCGCCACCTGATTGCAAACCAATTATGGCGCAGTTGACTTTCGCAGAGCAAGACAAAGGCTCCGCAAGGGTTTCGCTAAACGCTGCCCAACAAAAGCTCAAACAGCTTAGAAGTGATCAATCTGCGAATTCTTCGAAAAAATCTCGGGTCGAAGGTTTCTTACAGGAGCAAGACTTCGCTGATGAAATGAGAGCCTATGCGCACGCACTGTCATCCGTTGCTTCTGACTTCGATGAGCGTTTCGAAATTTTCCAGCCAATTACTGATAAGACATTCATAAATGTGGCGCGTGATCGACCTCAGCTCGTCAACGATTTCAAAACTGCACTCGCAGCAAAGAAGTGATTCCGGATACTTCCCGCGCTGCCCGTGAAAAACGTCTCGTATTCATGGAATTCGGTTACGAACCAATAGATTACCGGGTTTTTGACGCACTGCCTCGATATCCCGGTGAAGCTCGCGCTGTGGCTGATTGGTTGTTGCAAGCCGCCGGCGATCCAGGGCCTCATTCCAACTGGATGTGGAGGGATGGTAGCTGGAGCAACACCTATCGCGCATTTGGTGCGGATGAAGAGTTGTCTGAGTTAAATGCCAATCTCAGATAGTTGCGGATGAAATAACTCAGCAGGTATTGTTGATTGACCAGTTGGAAGAAAGGGTAAGAACGCAAACTGGAACTGAAAATGCAATGCAGACCCTCCTCGAAGAGTTTGAATGCTTCCTCGAATAGGATGCTGGATCTACTGCTTTGGTGTTAGTGCTCATTGTCCGGCCCAGTCCGATCCTTGGTAACAGCGCCAGTCGCTGCGTTATAGTATCCTGAAAGCGGATATCCGTCGGGTCAGCAAAGTGGATTGTTCGTCAAGTTCAGACGCGCGCGCAACCTACCACCAGGCGTATCATTCTTTCCGCCAGCGTCTTATCACATCCCCAAAAGTAAATTCGCGCCAAGGTTGCCATTGTCGTACTTGGCGATACAACTTCTATGTCCTTGACAATACCTTCAACAGTAATCGTCTGATCGTTGTCTGCTGCTAAGATTTCTTTCAACGTCTTTAAAAACTGGTACAAGAAACCTTGGATTGTGTGGTGAGTAGTCCGTGGCATGTATTGCGTTTTCCTTGTTGCGAGCAGCCAGTGCTCACTAAATCTGCCTAAATAAATTAGGAATTCCTCCGCCAACATTTAGGCGAAATATGTCGACGAACTTGCAATCCTCCCGCTCTGATTGCAAGGCCACCTCGGCATAACTACCGCGTCGGATGAAAATCTGCTTTGAGATCTTGTTAACTTTCAGTTTCGCACCCGCAGCGATTGACCGCATCCCACCCCTGCTTTTGGCCCACCCGGCGGAACCGGATGAGGTCTTCAAGCTGTTCCCGGTGCTCAGGAAAATAGGGAATCGGCGCGGCAGGGATTTGTCAGGGGCAACCCTTGTGGGAACAAAGGCGGAGTGGTGTTTGGCGCGCCATTTCCTTTGTCATGGAGGCCGTCTTTAAGAAATGACAATTCCAAACCGGGTTCGGGGTGAAAAAAGCAGAAAAAAATTCTGTAAATTCAAGCGTCTTCCATGAGCTACGGGAAACCCCCAATACCGGGACATGGAGCAATTCGTTAACTGTAACTCATTGATCGGATCACTTCGAACGATACCACTTTTCCCCTGTGAGGGGCTGGCTACATACCCCCTCGGCCGGCCCCTCAGCAAACGGCTTCGAACCGTTCCGATCCCCCTGGAATTGCTGTCAGGCAGTTTCCCCCAGCGACTGAAGTACATGTGTGACATGAGACGGAAGCTTTGACGACTCGCTATAGCTGGCGGTGTGCGGAATTTCGGCGACCGGTGATTTGCGATAGCCTTCGGTGAACAGCAGAAACGGCACTTGGGCACGATGGGCCGTTTCCGCGTCGACCTCGCTGTCGCCCACAAACAGTTGCGGACCAGCGGAGGTGACGGCAGCAAAACTGGCCTCAAGGTGCGCTGGATCCGGTTTACGGGTGTGCAAGCTGTCGCCACCCAGAACGGCATCGAAATGATGCGCCAGGTTCATGGCTTCCAGCACGTGACGTGCCGGGGCCTCGGGTTTGTTGGTGCAGACACCCAACACGCAGCCCATCTCGCGCAACTGCTCCAGCGCCTGCATCACGCCCGGGTAAACGACGGTTTTGTCACTAGCTGCTGCATTGTAGTGCGTCAGGGTTTGTCGGGTCAGGTCTGCATGACGGTCCATCGACAGGTCGCAATGCAGAATCACGCGCTCGACCAGTTTGGGCAGGCCGTTGCCCACGAACTGTTGGATTTGCTTCTGTGGAAGGGGCGCGACAGCGTTGTCCTGCAACATTCTGTTGGTCGCTGCCGCAAGGTCCGCAAGGCTGTCGACCAGCGTCCCGTCCAGATCGAACATGATTGTCGCGCTCATTGGCAGCCCTGTCTGATTGAAGTTTTGCACAAGACCTATCTTGCCTGATTTTTCGACGCAATCACTTAGGTTTGGAGATTTCGTCAGAACAGGCTTGACTTACCTGACTAAATTAATCAGATTAACCGAGGAGTGAGCAGCCAACCCCATTTCGGGTCAGCCAGATCAAGAAAAACGCGAACAGATCAAGGCATTTCGCCTGAGACCACTTGGAGTTGTCCTGATGAATATGCAGAACCCGAATCCCAGCCAATCCTACGCCGTATCCATGCTGCCCGCCCACAAGGCCGAAGACCTGACCAAGGGTGGAAACCTTGCTCATATCGAGCTGGGCGACCAATTGTATACCCTGCGCATCACCCGCGCCGGCAAGCTGATCCTGACGAAATGAGCGCGCCTTCCCCTCGGGGCGGGGCGGCCGTTGGCCGCCTTGCCGACCTGAGCCCTGTCGCAGCTGGCGCCGTGATGTATCTGCGGCTTTGGGGGGACGGTGCACAGGGTCGATCGGACGCCGCCAGTGACTTCGAAATTGCGCTGGGTACTGCGAGCGGACGCGCTGCGATGATGACGCTGGACCAGTTATGTTCGTTATGCGCGCACCACGGGCGTCGCCCCCTGATCCGTCATGGGTTGGGTTGTTCATGTCTGGGCGCGGATGAGAACTGTTTCGCGCAAATGATCGCCGCGGCCTCAGAAGGGGACCGCGAAGATGCAATGATGATGGCCGCGCTGATCGTGCGGTCGGATTTTGCGCCCGCATTGGCCTCGTTGTCCGAAGAGTTCGGACTGACGTTGCGCCGCATGACAGCCTCCGTTCCAATGCCTACAACCGGGCATCAATCCCCCGCGGCCGTGCTGCACTAAGTAGCAGGCAAGCGTAAAACCCCGGCCGCCCTCGCGCCGGGGTTTATTCTTTTCAGCAGCACCCGCATCCTGCGTGGTGATGATCGTGGTCGCAGGTCGGGGCAGGGGCGTAATCGCCGACCTCGGCCAGAACATCCCGCAGCGCCCATAGGATCATGTCCACGTCCTCGATCTCGATGGTCAGAGGCGGGCGGATTTTCAGGATGTTGTCCTTCGGCCCTTCGCTGCCGATCAGGATGCGGTGATCGCGCATCCGGTTCTTGACGTATTTGCAGATCTCGGTGCCCTCGGACCCGTCGGGGTTGATCAGTTCGACCCCCAGAAACAGGCCCATGCCGCGCACATCACCGACGCAGCCGAAGTCAGCCTCGATCTGGCGCAGACCATTCATCAGCCGCGCGCCCATATCGCGGGCATTGTCCTGCAGGCCCTCGTCATCGACGATGTCCAACACCTCTTTGCCGATCCGACAAGACAGGGTCGAACCGCCGAAGGTCGAGAAGAACTCGATCCCGTTGTCAAAGCTGCGGGCGATTTCCCGGGTTGTCACCAGCACGCCCAGCGGGTGGCCGTTGCCGATGGGTTTGCCCATGACGACGATGTCGGGCAGCGCGCCCTGATGTTCGAAGCCAAAGTAATATTCACCCAGACGACCCAGCCCGGTCTGCACTTCGTCGGCGATGCAGACACCGCCCGCAGCGCGGATTTTCTCATAAACGGCGGGCAGGTAGCCCTTGGGCGGAATGATCTGACCGCCGACCGAGGGGAAGGTTTCAGCGATGAAGCCGGCCACGCCTTGCCCCTTGTCCTGCAGAGCAGCAATCGCCGGATCGACCAAGTCAGCGTATTTCTGAGCACGCTCCGGATCGTCGCGTTTGAATGATCCGCGGTAGTCGTCGGCGACTTCAACCAGTTCCACCCACTCTGCCTGACCGATCCCGCCCGGCTTGTTGAACTTGTAGGCCGAGATCGCAACGGCCGCGTTGGTATTGCCGTGATAGCCGTGATCCGGTGTCACGATCCCCTTGGCCCCGGTATGGGCGCGGGCCAGCCGCAGGGCAAGTTCATTGGCCTCGGTGCCGGAATTGACGAAGAAGCAGACCTCGAAATGTTCGGGCAGTTTCGACAGTACCTTGTCAGCAAAGGCGGTCTGGGCCGGATGTAGATAGCGGGTGTTCGAGTTCATCCGCTTCAGTTGATCCGCCGCCACCGCCTGAACGCGTGGATGCGCGTGGCCGACGTGGGGCACGTTGTTATAGGCATCCAAATACGGCCGCCCCCATTCGTCGAACAGGTGGTGCCTCCATCCGCGTACCAGCATCACCGGATCGTCATAGGTCAGGCTGAGATTGCCGCCGAAATGATCGTGCCGCCCCTGCAGGATCGCCTGCTTGTCCGTGGGGCGATAGAACACTTTCTCATCCGGCAAGTTCAGCAACGCCGCCGGGTTGGGGCAGATGGCGTGCCACAGCTCCATCTCGTCCGGGTCGCCAACACCGGGCCAGTCGTTTTGCATGCCATCCGTGGTCAGGGCCAGTTGGAAATGCACATGCGGCGCCCAGCCGCCGTTCTGGCTGGCATCGCCCAGCCGCGCAAAGGCTGCGCCCTGTGCGACCGGATCGCCCGGTTTCAGGCGGTCACAGACCTCGGGGTCGAGATGACCGTAGAGCGTATAGAACGGGTCACCCTCGGGCGTTTCGTGATGCAGGATCACCACGCCGCCATAGTCCAGATGCGTGTCCCGGTTTTCGACCGCCTCAACGCGGCCGCTCATAGGCGCGTGCAGAACGGTGCCCGCAGGCGCAAACACATCCACCGCCAGATGCACCGTGCGCCGGTCCGAGGCCTTCCACGGCCCCTTGCGGAATCCGGGTTCGGCATAGATCAGGCGGGGTTCGTTGTAATAGCCCAGCCACAGCCCCTCACCGAATTCCTCGCCAACGCGGGCGGCTTCCTCCAGCGGCATGTGGAACGGGTTCTGCGGCCAGGTTGAATTTTCGACGGACAGCGAGCCCATGGGCACATCGCTCAGGTCCTGCTCGAACATCTGGGCGAACTGGCCGCGATGCTCGGACAGGTAGGCGGAAATGCGCTCGGCCCCGTCGGTGACAGGCAGGCCACAGGCGGCGCGCAGCCGGGCCGACATCAAGCCACCATTCACGCCCGTATTCTCAAGGAACCGCCAGGCCGGGGCTTGACTGATGGTCACGTAAGGATCATCCGGATTTTCCGCCGCCATCAGGGTCGAGTTCACGACGGATACCGCCAATCGCATCCGCAGCAACGGCCAGATCAGTTCGACCTCATCCGCGCGCAGCCGGTTGGCTGCGTGATACCCGCGTACCAGCGCCGCCAAAGCGCGCTCGGGTTTGGGGTGGTCCAGAACAATATAAGCGCCTGCAATCGCCAGATCGCAAATACGTGGCGCCGCGCACATGTCGCCCAGATCGATCAGGCCCGAGACGCTCTGGCGTTGCCCCAACTCGCCCTCGACCAAAATGTTATAGTCGTTGGCATCGTTATGAATGGCCTGCTTGTTCAGACCTGACAATTGCCCGGAAATCGCGACGAATTCTTCGCTAATACCGGTTAACAGCGCGCGGCGCGTGGGATCGGCAACCACATCCAACTGATCGGCGATCCAATCCGCTTGCGTCAGGTTCCATTTGAAATCCGTCCGGTGCAACCCGCCATGCGAAAACCGCTCCAACGCCTTGTCCGTCGCCCCCAAAACGCGACCCAATTTCAGGATCAACTCCTCGGATTTGGGCGCTGTTTTGGCATAACACTGCCCCGGCAGGCATTCGAGTAACCAGGCCAGCCGCATCTCTGCCTGCTGATCGGCAATTTCGGGCAGCAAGGCCCCGTTCAGGTCCGGGAACACCTGCGGGAACGGCAGGCCGGGTGCCTCGCTTGCGATATGCGCCAGCGCCTTAATCTGCAGGTCCACGAACTCGGCCTCGCATCCCGCGCGCATGACCTTCAGTACGTAATCCCGACCGTTCGTCGTCCGCACCATAAAGTTCAGGTCGTATTCGCCGTCCAAACGCTCCAATTTGGCGTCCAGCCCCCAATGCGTGCGCAGGGCATCCGCCCAAAATTCCGTCATGCCGCTCATACGATTTCCAGTCCCTTCATTGTCGGGGTCTCTTCATCTGGCTAAAAATATCCTCGGGGGTGAATTGGCCAAAAGGGCCAAGAGGGGGCAGACAGCCCCCTAACCCTCAGCCCAAAGCGCGCAAGCGCTTGATCAACGAGGATGTATCCCACCGGTTGCCACCCAGCTTCTGCACATCCTTGTAAAACTGATCGACCAGTGCAGTCACCGGCAGAGACGCCCCGGTCTCGTTGGCTGTCTCAAGGCAGATCCCCAGATCCTTGCGCATCCAGTCGACTGCGAAACCATGATCGAAATGATCGTCCAGCATGGTCTCATAGCGGTTCGCCATCTGCCAGCTGCCGGCCGCACCCTGGCTGATCACCTCAACGACCGAGCGCCCGTCCAACCCGGCTTTCTCGGCAAAATGCAGCGCTTCGCTCAGACCCTGAACCAGGCCGGCAATGGCGATCTGGTTGCACATCTTGGTCATCTGGCCCGCGCCGCTGTCGCCGATCCGACGGCAGATTTTGGAGTATACCTGCATGATTGGCTCGGCCGCATCATAGGCGGCCTGATCGCCACCACACATGATCGACAGCACGCCATTCTCGGCCCCCGCCTGACCGCCCGATATCGGGGCGTCTACGAAGGCGACGCCCTGAGCCTGTCCGGCGGCATAAAGTTCGCGCGTTACCTTGGCCGAAACGGTGGTGTGGTCAACGAAAGTCGTACCCTCAGCCATTCCGTGGAACGCGCCTTCTGCGCCGGTGCAGACGTTCCGCAAGTCGTCATCATTGCCGACGCAGGCCATCACGAATTCCGCGCCCTGTGCGGCCTCTTTCGGGGTGGTCGCCATGGCGCCACCGTGCTGGGCCACCCAGGCCTCGGCCTTCGCCGCGGTGCGATTGTACACGGTCACCTCATGACCCGCCGCCTGCAGGTGGCCCGCCATTGGATAGCCCATGACGCCCAGGCCCAGAAACGCAACTTTTGCCATTTGGTGATCCTCTCTGCTGTCCGGTCCTGTTTCACGCAGCAGGCCGGAGTGTTGCGCAGAGACAAAGCAAAGCTGCGCCCAAAGAGCAACCCCGCGTCAGGGCTTGCCGCCCAAATCCTGCAGGATCGGGCAATCGGGGCGGTCATCCCCGGCGCAGGCATCGACCAGATGACCCAGCGTGTCGCGCATCGCGTTGAGGTCGGCAATCTTGGCCTCGATCTGCGCCAGATGGGCCCGCGCGACCTTTTTGACATCGGCGCTGGCGCGGGTTTCATCCTCGTACAGAGCCATGAGGGTACGGCAATCCTCGATCGTGAAGCCCAGGGCGCGGGCACGGCCCAGAAAGTTCAGCTTGTGCACATCCTGCGCGCGAAACCGGCGATAGCCGTTATCGTCGCGCATCGGTTTGATCAGGCCGATATCCTCGTAATACCGGATCGTCTTGGCGGGCAGGCCGGTCTGGGTTGCGACGTCTCCGATATTCATGGTGTGACCTCTTGCGTTTTGTGGTCGTGCGGTGCCTCGGACAGGCTGGCGCGGACGCGGCGCAGGCGCAGCGCGTTCGACACCACAAAGACGCTGGACAAGGCCATCGCCCCGGCGGCGAGGGCCGGGGACAGAAGATGCCCGCTGAACGGATATAGCGCCCCGGCGGCCACCGGGATCAGCAGGATGTTATAGCCAAAAGCCCAGCCGAGGTTCTGGCGGATGTTGCGCATGGTGCGGCGGCTGATCTCAACCGCATTGGCAACACCGCGCAAATCGCCGGACATCAACACCACATCTGCGGTTTCAATGGCCACGTCGGTGCCAGTGCCGATGGCCACGCCGATATCCGCCGCTGCCAGCGCCGGGGCGTCGTTGATCCCATCCCCGACAAAGGCCAGCGTGCCGAACCGTTCGCGCAACGCGGTGATTGCGGCCAGCTTGCCATCCGGCAGGACCTCGGCCGTGACGTGGTCAATGCCCAGCCTGTCGGCCAGAGCCTGCGCCGTGCGGGCGTTGTCTCCGGTCACCATCGCCAGTGTCAGGCCCATCGCGTGCAGCCGCTGCAACGCTTGCCTTGTGCCGGGCTTGATCGGGTCCGAGACCGCAAGCAGCGCCGCAGCCTGGCCGTCGATGGCGACGAACAGCGGCGTGGCCCCTTCGCTGGCGCGCTGGTCGGCCTCGGCGGTCAGGTCAGCCAGATCGACGCTATGCTGCGCCATCAGACGGGGCGAGCCGATCAGCACGTCACGCCCTTCGACCGTTGCCTGAACGCCCAGCCCGGTCAGGGACTGGAACTCTGACGGTGAGGGCAGGTCCGACGGTCCTGCGCGGGTGATTGCTGTGGCAATCGGGTGCTCGGACTGTGCCTCGACCGCAGCGGCCAGACGCAGAACGGTGTCGCGGTCAAAGCCGTTTACCGCGGTTACGTTCTCCAGTTCGGGGCGCCCCAAAGTCAGCGTCCCGGTCTTGTCCAGCGCGATCACCTTGGCCTGCTGCAACTGCTGCAACGCGTCTCCCTTGCGGAACAGCACGCCCAGCTCTGCCGCGCGTCCGGTGCCCACCATGATCGAGGTCGGCGTCGCCAGACCCATGGCGCAGGGGCAGGCGATGATCAGGACCGACACACCGGTGACCAACGCCATCGGCAAGGCGGGCGCAGGGCCAAAGATCAGCCAGACCGCGATGGTCAGCAGGGCCACGGCAATGACCGCCGGCACAAACCAGGCGGTGACCCGGTCGACCAGCCCCTGAATCGGCAGCTTGGCCCCTTGCGCCTGTTCGACCATGTGGATGACCTGCGCCAGAACGGTGTCTGCCCCAACCCGCGTGGCACGAACGCGCAGCGCACCGGTGCCATTGACCGTGCCACCCACAACCTGATCAGCGGGGGATTTGCCAACAGGCACGGGCTCGCCGGTGATCATGCTTTCATCAACGTAAGAGGTTCCGTCCAGCACGTCTCCATCCACCGGGATCCGCTCACCGGGGCGGATTTGCAGGATATCCCCCACCATGATCTCGGCGATCGGGCGGTCGACGTACGTGCCGTCCATCTCGACCCGTGCGGTTTTCGGCTGCAGGCCCACCAGTTTGCGTATCGCGGCGCCTGTTCGGCCTTTGGCGCGTGCCTCCATCACCCGGCCCAGCAGAATCAGGACCACGATGACCGAGGCGGCCTCGAAATACACATTGGCGCTGCCCTGCGGCAGGATCTGCGGCGCAAAGGTAGCAGTGACCGAGAACAGATAGGCCGCGCCTGTGCCCAAAGCCACAAGCGCGTTCATGTCCGGCGATCCGCGCAGCAGCGAGGGGATGCCTTTCGCATAGAACACCCGCCCCGGCCCCAGCAACAGCACCGAGGTCAGCGTGAACTGAATGAGGTGACTGGTCTGAGTGCCGATAGTGGCGTGTACCCAATGGTGGAAGGCCGGGATCATGTGGCCGCCCATCTCGAGGACGAAAACGGGCAGCGCCAGAATGGCGGCAATTATCGTGGCGCGGGTCTGCCCGTGCGCTTCTTCGGTTTTTGCCTGATCGGTCGGTGTGTCGGCGCTATTGGCCACACGGGCTGGGTACCCCGCATCCTCGGAAAGTCTTGCCAGCGCCTGCGGATCGGTTGCGCCGTCAACATAGGTGACCGTGGCGCTTTCCGTGGCCAGATTGACCTGCGCCTCGACCACGGCGGGATCGGCAGTCAGAGCGCGCTCGATCCGGGACACGCAGGAGGCACAGTTCATGCCGCCAATCTTCAGCGTCGTTTCCCGTGTCGTTGCCGGGTAACCGGCGCGGTTCAGCGCTTCGGTCAGCGCGCCGATCTGGCCGTCATATGTAACCTGCGCGGTTTCGGTTGCAAAATTGACCGAGGCCTCCGACACCCCCGTCTCGTCGCGCAGCGCGGTTTCCACCCGCCCCACGCAAGACGCGCATCCCATGCCCGAGATTTTCAGCTGAATTGTCTGCGGCGTAGCCATCCGACTCATCCTGTAGAGAACTTCTCCCTCCAGATGGGGGTTCCAGTCACGGGAAGGTCAAGGGGGCACGACAGATTTCTGCAATATTTCAGAGGTCCAATAGCTGATCCAGCAACAGGGAATCGTACGTCACAGGTGGGGAACTGCGGACAGATTGCGGCGAGGCAAAAAAGGCCAGCGTCAGGGTCGTCACCAACAGCAGCGCGCCAATCAGACAAAGGCTGGCAATGTTCAACGCGGATCGCAGCATGGAGTGCTCCTTGTGTCTGGTGTGACCTGCCCGGTCAGGGGATCAGGACCGTTGGGCCAGTTGCTGTTTCAGTTTTTCGTTTTCCGCCTGAAGCTGCGCCAATTGCTGCCCCAGCGCGTTCAGATGCGGGCGCAGTTCGGCCTCGGTAAAACGCGGGGTGATGTGGCGCGGGCAGTTCCAGTCCAGCGCCTCGACCCGGATGAGCGTGGCGCGTTCGGCGGCGGCTTCGGCGCCTTCAGGGTACAGGCTGGCCGTCGCGGCCTCACCTTCGGTAAACGTGACCCGGCCCAGTATCTTGAGGCGCCGCTGATTGGCATAATCCATCAGGATCAGAGCAATCCGGTCATTACCGTCAAGATTCCCGCGCGAGATATACTGTTTATTGCCGGAAAAATCGGCGTATCCGATGGTTTGCGGGTCCAGCACCTTCAGGAACCCGACCGGCCCGCCGCGGTATTGAACATAAGGCCAGCCGGTCTCGGACACGGTGGATTGGTAAAACCCGTCACGCGCTTGGATGAACGCCTTTTCGGCCGGTCCGATCTGATGCCCCTGCTGCGGGCCGCCTTCGATGAACTTGGCGTAGGTTTTGGCCGAGCCCATCCTTTCCTGATGTGCCCGGACGGCAGAGGTAAAGGTCAGTTCGGAAAAGGCGCGTGGCATGGCTTGTCCTCTCACGGTCCCGGTCAATTGCCGGGGCGGCCTGTGGGCTGGTCTATCACGTCAAAGCGGCTGCTATCAGCGCCAGGGTCAAAAGAACGGGGACGTACTGAGGGGAGAAAAGGCTGGCATGGCGTCTCATCTGATCGCTCCAAGGTTTACAGATCGGTACATCGTGCGCCTAATGTGTACTGATCGGTAAACTTTTGCAAGTCTTATTTTGAAATTTCGCCCGGGCTCTCTCGGAGGTTGAGATTTTAGCTATCGCCCATTATGTACTGATCTGTACACTCAGGAGCCCGCCTATGCGCCCGAACAAACGAGAAGAACTGGTCCGCAAAGCCCTGCAAGTCTTTTACCGCGATGG
This sequence comes from Ruegeria sp. MALMAid1280, assembly GCF_049195285.1. Classification (NCBI taxonomy): domain Bacteria; kingdom Pseudomonadati; phylum Pseudomonadota; class Alphaproteobacteria; order Rhodobacterales; family Roseobacteraceae; genus Ruegeria; species Ruegeria sp. MALMAid1280. The sequence goes on from NZ_JBMIRT010000055.1 coordinate 12,205, forward strand.
CTTTCACGCCACCGGTATGGACAAGCTGGTGGTTGAAACGGGTGTCTCCAAAACCTCGATGTACAAGCACTTCCGCACCAAAGAGGATCTGATCCTTGCCGCGCTGCAGCTGCGGGATGAAAGCTTTCGCAGGGATTTCCTGCGCCGTGTCAGCGAGTTGTCGGATACTCCGGCGGGGCAAATGATCGCAAGTTTCGATGCGCTGGGCGAGTGGTTCAGTGAAGACGACTATCGCGGCTGCATGTTCATCAAAGCCGGGGCGGAGTATCAGGAAGACGATCATCCGATCCACAAACAATCGGCGAAACACAAGCAGATCATGTTGGACTATTTCGCGGATTTGGCCCGTCAGGCGGGCGCGCGCAATCCAGAGCATCTGGCCTGTCAGATTGTGTTGTTGCAGGAAGGCGCGATTGTCGCGGCGGTGTTTCTAAAATCCTGCAATCCGGCGCAGAATGCCAAGGCGGCGGCGCAGATTCTGCTGGATAACGCGCTGGTCTGAATCGGACCTGATCATCAAAACGACGTTGCGTTGCACCGCCTCGGGGCGGATTGGATTGCGACACCTCCAAAGCTAGGCTGATAGCACAGAGGCAAGGGGAGGGTTCGTATGCCGCTTTTTACCACCACCGCCGGTTGGGTGACCGAAGAGCATCAGATGTTTGCCGAAATGGCGGATCGGTTCATGGCGGATGAGCTGGTGCCAAATCTCGAACGTTGGAACGAGAACGGGGTCGTCGATCGTGACATGTGGCGCAAGGCCGGGGAAATGGGGTTGATGGCAGGTGCGATCCCCGAATCCTATGGCGGTGTCGGCGGTGGCGTCGGGTTTGATGCGGTGACGCTTTATGCGCAGGCCTCGCACGGGGATTCCGGCTGGGGTTATGCGATCCAGTCCATTGTCGTTCACTACATCAACACCTATGGCAGCGAGGATCAAAAGCGGAACTGGCTGCCGCGTCTGGCCTCGGGCGAGATGGTCGCCGCGCTGGCCATGACCGAACCCGGAACAGGTTCGGATGTGCAATCCATTCGGACGACCGCGGACAAGGATGGTAATTCCTATCGGCTGAACGGATCCAAGATTTTTATCACCAACGGCCAGTCGGCGGACCTGATCCTTGTGGCCTGCAAGACCGACAAGGCGCAAGGTTCCAGCGGGGTATCGCTGATCGCGGTCGAATCCGAAGGGGCAGAGGGTTTTCGCAAGGGGCGGAACCTGAAGAAGCTGGGCATGAAGGCCAATGACACGGCCGAGCTGTTCTTTGAAGACGTCAAGGTGCCGATGACCAATCTTCTCGGCGCGGAAGAGGGGCAGGGCTTTTATCAGATGATGAAGCAGCTGCCGTGGGAGCGTCTGACCATCGGCATCGGGGCTCTGGGCGCGATAGATTTTGCCATCGCTGAAACGGTGAAATACACGCAGGAGCGCAAGGCGTTTGGTCAGCGGGTGATGGATTTCCAGAACACCCGTTTCAAACTGGCTGAGTGCAAGACAAAGGCCGAGGTCCTGCGCAGCTTCGTCAATGACTGCATTGCTCGGTTCGAGTCGGGAACGCTGGATGCCGCCACCGCCTCGATGGTGAAATATTGGGGGTCGGAAGTACAGAACGAGGTCATGCACGAATGCCTGCAACTGTTTGGCGGTTACGGGTTCATGATGGAATACCCGATTGCGCGTCTCTACGCGGATGCGCGTGTTCAGATGATTTATGGCGGTACCAATGAGATCATGAAGGAACTCATCGCCCGATCATTGGACACTTAACCAAACCGGGGCTTCTCCCGCCCGTCGTCGAAGTTTCTGGCGAAACATCTCCTCCCGTTGGGCCAGGCAGGCGCGGGCGCAGCCCGCGCCTGCCTGGCCCCCTGCCGTCCGCAGGACGCAAGGCCGAAGGTCGCGCAGGAAATTCTGACCCTGATCTTATACGTCGCTCGCTTGGTCAATCTGCGCTTGCAGCCACGTACGAAACGATTTGAGCGGTTCGGATTCCGCGCGGGATTGCGGCCAGACAAGATAGAAGTCCCCAAGGCTCACCCCGGGGCCGCGCCACGCCGGCACCAACCGACCCGCCGCCAAGTCGGACTCGATCAGGTAGCTGGGCAGCAATGCCACGCCCAGCCCGTGAATCGTTGCCTGCCCCATGGTCGAGAACTGGTCGAACAGCATGCCGCGTATGCCGGTGGTCTCTTGGCCTTGCGTGGCGAACCATCTTTCCCAGGCGTCTGGGCGCGTCTCGAGGTGCAGCAAAGGGGCATCTGTCAGCCAGCTGATGTTATAGGCGTCATCGGGCAGAAGGTCGGGTGAACATACCGGCAATACGTCTTCACGCATGATGCGCAAGTAGTTCACACCGGCCCAGTCGCGCTGGCCAAAGTGAATCGCGGCGTCGAAATGTTCGGTCTCAAAGTCAAACGGCCGTAGCTGCGTATTCAGATTCACCGTGACCTCCGGGTGGCGGCGCGCGAAATCCTGCAGGCGCGGGGCCAGCCAGTGCATACCGAAGGCGGGCAGGATCGACAGGTTCAGCGACCCTCCGGTGGGGTTGGCTTTCAGCTTCAGAGATGCCTGCGCCAGTTGGTTCAGCGCAGTGCGCGCGACCTGCACGTATTCTTTCGCCGCCGGCGTCAGGTGCAACCGCATCTGGCTGCGCTGGATCAGGTCCACGCCCAGTTGCTCCTCCATCGACTTGAGCTGACGGCTGATTGCACTTTGCGTCAGGGAAAGCTCGTTGGCTGCGGCCGAGGCGCTGCCAAGGCGGTCGACGGCCTCTAGCGCCAACAAAGAGGGGATCGAGGGCAGGAACCGGCGCGGCGCGATCATATGATGAATCCTCATACCTTTCGAATGGAATATCACTGGCATTTGCCGGGCGCCAGCCCGATACACATACAGGCTTTTCTTTTGGGTGACCGGTCAGGAAACCACGTGCTATCCAAGATGAAATCGCCCACCTGAAGACATGAAGACCGGGGAACAGGCCATGGATCGCGCTCAGATCGTTCACGAAAACTTCCTGACGCGGGTTGCGAAAGGTGACTTCCCCGATGGTGCAGCTCCGCGCCCGGGTCTTAGCAACGCTGACGCGGTATCGCTGTTCCGCTCTCAGGTCCTGAGCCGGGCGCTGGATCGGACCAGTCGCGCGATGCAGAAGGCGGGGCAGGGTTTCTATACGATCGGCTCATCCGGGCATGAGGGGATGGCGGCGGTTGCCCACGCCCTGCGCCCAACCGATATCGCGTTCCTGCACTATCGCGATGCGGCGTTTCAGATTGCTCGGGCCGAGCAGGTGCCGGGTCAGCAGATCGCCTGGGACATGCTGCTGAGTTTTGCGTGCTCGAAAGAGGACCCGACCTCGGGCGGGCGGCACAAGGTTCTGGGCTCCAAGGCGCTGATGATCCCGCCGCAGACCTCAACCATCGCCAGCCATCTGCCCAAGGCGGTGGGCGCGGCCTATAGTCTGGGCGCAGCCCGGCGGCATGACCCTGAACATCGGGAATTGCCGGTGGATGGGATTGCCATGTGTTCCTTCGGGGATGCTTCAGCCAACCATTCCACGGCGCAAGGAGCGATCAACACCGCGGGTTGGACGAGTGTTCAGTCAACACCGCTGCCTCTGTTGTTTGTCTGCGAGGATAACGGGATCGGCATTTCGGTAAAAACGCCGAAAGGTTGGATACAGGCGTCGATGGAGCATCGTCCGGGGATCAGGTATTTTCAGGCAAACGGGCTGGACATCTATGAAACCTATGCAGTGGCAAATGAGGCCGCCGAATACGTACGGACCCGCCGCAAACCGGCCTTCCTGCACCTTAAAACCGTGCGCCTCTACGGCCATGCGGGCGCGGATGTGCCGACTACCTACCTGTCGAAATCCGAGGTCGAAGCCGATGAGGCTAACGACCCTTTGCTGCATAGTGTGCGCCTGCTGGATCAGGCCGGTGCGTTGTCGCCAGCGGAAGCGTTGAAAATCTACGAGGAAACCTGTGCCCGCACGGATCGTATCGCGGCCGAGGCAGCAACGCGCCCGCATCTGGCCAATGCCCCTGAGGTGATGGCCAGCCTGATCCCACCCAAACGTCCCTGCAAACCCACCAACGGCCCCAGCGCCGAGGTTCGGTCCAAAGCCTTTGGCGGGGACATGCGCGCGATGGATGATCCTCAGCCCATGAGCCGCCTGATCAACTGGGCGCTGACCGATCTGATGCTGGAACATGGCGAGATCGTCTGTATGGGCGAAGACGTGGGCCGCAAGGGCGGCGTCTATGGCGTGACCCAGAAACTTCAGCAACGGTTTGGCCCGGACCGGGTGATTGACACTCTGCTGGACGAACAATCCATTCTGGGGCTGGCCATCGGCATGGGGCACAACGGCTTCATTCCGATCCCCGAAATCCAGTTCCTTGCCTATCTGCACAATGCCGAGGATCAGATCCGGGGCGAGGCCGCGACGCTGCCGTTTTTCTCGAACGGTCAGTTCACCAACCCGATGGTGCTGCGGATTGCGGGGCTGGGTTATCAGAAAGGGTTCGGCGGGCATTTCCACAATGACAACTCTCTGGCCGTGTTGCGGGACATTCCGGGTGTGATCATTGCCTGCCCCTCCACCGGGGCGGACGCGGCGCAGATGCTACGCGAATGCGTGCGGCTGGCGCGGGAAGAGCAGCGCGTGGTGGTGTTTCTGGAACCCATCGCCCTCTACCCGATGCGTGACCTGCAGGACGCGCAGGATGGCGGGTGGATGACCACCTATCCCGCGCCGGACCAACGCATCGCGCTGGGCGAGGTTGGTATGCAAGGGGACGGCACCGATCTGGCCATCGTGACCTATGGCAACGGACATTACTTGTCTCAGCAGGCCCTGCCCGAATTGGAGGCCGCTGGCGTGAAAACCCGGATCATCGACATGCGCTGGCTTGCGCCGCTGCCGGTCGATGCGCTGCGCGAGGCCACCAAACCCTGCACGCATATTCTGGTCGTGGACGAATGCCGCCGCACCGGCAGCCAGTCCGAGGCGCTGATGACGTTCTTTGCCGAGGAAAGCCCCGATACGCCAACCGCCCGCGTTGTGGCCGAGGATTGTTTCATCGCCACCGGCCCGGCCTATGCCGCTCCGCTGCCGTCAAAGGACGGTATTGTCGCCGCCGCGCTGGCTCTGACCGGAGGCCGCGCATGACCCGTACCGCTGTCGTCATCTGCCCGGGGCGGGGCACCTATAACAAACCCGAACTGGGCTACCTGCACCGCCATCACGCGCAGCGGATGGACCTGTTTCGCGGTTTCGATGCCATCCGTGCCGAGGCGGGGCAGGAGGCCGTCACAGCGCTGGACGGTGCAAGCCGCTATACGGTCAGCAAGTATTCCCGCGGTGATGTGGCCTCGCCCCTGATCTATGCAGCCTCGCTGGCGGATGCGCAGGCCGTGGCAGAGGGCATCGAGGTGGTTGCGGTCACCGGCAATTCGATGGGGTGGTATATCGCACTGGCCGCAGGGGGCGCCCTGTCACCGCAGGACGGGTTCCGCGTGGTGAACACGATGGGCACGCTGATGCAGGACCAATTGATCGGTGGGCAACTGGTCTATCCGTTTGTGGGCGACACTTGGGAAAATGATGCCGCCCAAAAAGTTGACTTGCTGGCCGATGTGGCACGTATCAACGCGTCTGACGGGTGTAATCTGGCGCTGTCCATTGATCTGGGCGGGATGCTGGTTCTTGCGGGGAATGAGGCGGGCCTCAAGGCGTTCGAGGCCGCGCACCCCACAATACAGGACCGTTTCCCGATGCGGCTTCCCAATCACGCGGCCTTTCACACCGCGTTGCAAGCCCCCGTTGCGGCCGAAGGGCGGGCCCGTTTGGGCGCCGAGATGTTTGGCCAGCCAGAGCGCCCCCTGATCGACGGGCGCGGCAAGATCTGGTGGCCGGGCGCGACGGACACGCAGGCGCTGTGGGAGTATACGCTGGGCCATCAGGTGACCGAGACCTATGACTTTACCCGCGCGATCCAGACCGCAGCGCGCGAATTTGCACCTGACCTGTTCATTGTGACCGGTCCGGGCGCGACGCTGGGCGGTGCGGTGGCGCAATCGCTGGTTCTGGCCGACTGGCACGGCATGTCCGACAAGGCCGCTTTTCAGGCTCAGCAGGACGCGCAGCCTTTCCTGATCGCAATGGGCCGCGACGATCAAAGGGCGCTTGCAACCGGCTGATCCAACCCAGATGATCCGCGCAAATTCAAGGAGCCCCGCGTGAGCGACCATGATAAGTCCCTCTGGCTGAAAACCTGCCGCGAGCATGTCAAAAGCCTGCCCCTGAGCGGCGATATGACCGTCGATCTGGCGGTGATCGGCGGGGGCTATACGGGCTGTTCCGCCGCGCTGACGGCGGCGCAGTCCGGGGCATCGGTCTGCCTGCTGGAGGCGCAGGAAATCGGTCATGGCGGTTCGGGCCGCAATGTCGGGCTTGTGAATGCCGGGCTGTGGTTGCCGCCCGACGACATTCGCCGGTACTTGGGGAACGAGGCCGGAGATCGTCTGATTAGCCTGCTGGCCGCCGCACCCGGTGACGTGTTCGATCTGATCGAAAGGCATGACATCAACTGCGCACCGGTGCGGAACGGAACCCTGCATTGCGCCCATTCGGCCAAGGGACTGCGGGATTTGCAGGCCCGCCACGCGCAGCTATCCGCCACGGGTGCTCCGGTTGAACTGCTGTCCGCTCACCAGACAGCGCAGCGCACCGGCAGCGCCGCGTTCCAGGGCGCTCTGTTCGATCCCCGCGCGGGGACAATCCAGCCGCTCAGCTATGTCCGCGGCCTTGCCCGTGCCGCCGCCGAGGCCGGAGCGCATATCGCGACCCAAAATCCGGTGCAGTCCATGCAGCACAGCGATGGTGTTTGGACGCTGAAAACCTCTAAGGGTACGGTGCGGGCGAAATCGGTGCTCCAGGCCACCAACGCCTACCATCAGAGGCTAGAGGCATCAGCCCCTGAATATGTGCCGATCTACTACTTCCAGTTCTCGACCGCCCCTCTGTCGGACAATCTGCGCGCCAGCATTCTGCTGGGCGGCGAGGGGTGTTGGGATACCGGCCTGATCATGACCTCGTTCCGGATGGACGCCGAGGGGCGCTTGATCATCGGTGCCATGGGCGATCTGGGGCAGGCGGGCCGCGCCGCCCATACCGCTTGGATCAGACGCAAACTGGCCGAACTTTTCCCGCAGCTGGCCGACCAGCCGCTGATCGAGGGGTGGCACGGGCGGATTGCCATGACCTCGGACCATCTTCCCAAGATCACGCAGATCGGTCCCAACGCTCTGTCTGTGCATGGGTATTCCGGGCGCGGTATCGGCCCGGGCACCGTTTTTGGCCGCCTTATGGCAGAGAGCCTGCTGCAGGACGATCCGTCGCTGCTGCCCGTCCCGTCGGTCGCGGATTATCACGAAAGCTGGACCGGTCTGCGCCGCGTCTATTTCGAAACCGGCGCGGCGCTGACCCATTTCGTCAAGGCGCGGCTCTGGTCACGGTGATTTAGTCCTGCAACGCTGCGGCAACGGCCTCAATCCGATCACGCAACCAGCGATGGGCCGGATCGTTGGTCGAACGCTGGTGCCAAACCATGTAAATCGAAACCTGCTCACACTCGAACGGCAAGGGCGCGCAATCCAGCGCCGCCAAGGGCCCATGTTTCATCAGCAAAGTGTCGGTCGAGATCAGATCGCTGCCCTTCACGAAAGACGGGATTGCATTGAAATGCGGCAGGGTCACGGTGGGTGGCCGGATCTGGCTTTGATCCACGCCACGTATCACCGCGCGAGAGCTGCGCCCGTCGGCAAAGCGCACCTCGACATGTTCGGTTTCGCAATAACTCTGCCAATTGTCCGGAGGCGTGCGCCGCGCGGCATCGTAAAAGATCATCAACGGGCTGATCAGCACGCGTTTCTGGAAGATATCCGGCCCATCGGGCGGCAGCGGCGTCAGCATCAGTTGACACCGATCGCTGCGTAGCAGATTCGGATCAGGGACGCCCGACGGGATGAAACCCAACCGTAGCCTGACGCCCTCGGCCCGAAATGCGCGTAACAGTGGGGGAAAGATCAGATCGCGCGGCATGTCGTTGGTGGCAATCTGGATGCTGATCTCTTCGGCCAGTGGGTCGAACGGGCGGTCGTCAGTCAGCGCGCGCATCCCGTCCAGCACCTGTTGAACCGGTTCTTTCAGGGACAGGGCGCGCTCGGTCGGCGTCAGGCCCTGACCCGAGCGCACGAACAGCGGATCACCCAGCACCTGCCGCAGCTTGGCCAGCGTATGGCTGATCGCCGATTGCGTGACACCCAGACGGTCAGCCGCTTTCGAGACCGAGCTTTCCTCGAGGATAATCAGAAAGGTGCGCAGGACCTTGCCGTCAAGATCGGTGAAATCAGTTTTACTCATACTATCTATGATTAGTCATGAATGGATTTGCGGTCCAGCGCGCATTAGGTGACAGTCATCATCAGGAGGCACGCGATGGGGATCCGTTTTTTCTCGGACAAGAACCGACCGGTTCATATGGGTAAGTTCCCGCTGGAGCGGTTGGCGCGGCAGGCATCCATGCCTGACGTGTCTGCGGTGAAGCCGATGCGAACGCTCAGCTTTCATCGCCCCGACCGGCCCGAGAGCATCGTCAACGCGATGGGTGAGTTTCAGGCGATGATGGACACCATTCGCGACGGGTTCGTGAATCCGGTGGTCTCGGAGATTCCGACCGACCCGGCGGAGCGCGCCAATCACCTGAAGGCGTTTGGCTACTTCAACGATGCTTCGATGATGGGGTGCGGCCCGCTTCCACCCGAGGCTTTGCTGCCCGCCCCCCGCCGCAACCCCGATATCGACCGTCTGGCCCATGCACTGAAAACGCGACAGACCAAGACGCTGGCCTCGGGCATCGACCTGATCATGGCTGACCTAAAGGACAGTATGGAAGCCGCGCCCAAACCGATGGACAGGCATCACCACGCCATCGTCTTTCTGTACGAACACAACCGCGATCCTGATCCCGGGGAACCCGGCGCAGAGTGGATCGGCGACGCGCAGGATCATCGCGCCTGCCTGCTGGCGACCGAGAATGCGGTGGTGATCGCCAATTATATCCGCCTGCTGGGCTTTGACGCGCGGGCGCATACGGCCATGTCATCCGAGGTCGATCTGGGCAGGCTGGCGGTAGCGGCGGGTCTGGCCTCGGTCGAGGACAGAGACCTCGTCGCCCCGTGGTTGGGCAGGCGGTTCGGTCTGGCTGCCGTGACCACCGAGATGGAGATCGCACACGACCAGCCCCTGCAGCCGATGGCGCAGCAGCCTTGGTTCCGGACCCAGGGTCCGGCGTGGTGGCTGGGTGCGGGCTTTGCCAAGAACGCGCTGAATCGTGACGCTTACGCCAAGCGGCGTTACGTGGACGGGGCGCATCCGTTCGAGAACCTCAAACGAGTTGAAGCGCCAACCACTTACATCGACGAGGAAAACGTCGCCCGCGTGCCCAAACGCGCCGATATGTTCGCGCGGGCGCAGTTCGGCGATATGGGCAAGCATCTGCAAGACGCGGCGAAGGGCGGGTATTACGTGCGCAAATCCGCGCCGAGTTTCGCGCAACGCCGGGCGCTGGGCGCGTTCGTGTTGCTGCAGGACGGTGGCAGCGCCGATGCGACGCCGCTGACCGACGCCGCGCGCAACGCCGCGAGTATCAAGGCGGCGACTTACTTTCTTGGCGTCGATGCTGTGGGCCTTAGCCGGTGCCCTGAATGGGCGTGGTATTCCCATGACGCGACGGGCGAGGAGATCACTCCACCCCACGATCAGGCCATCAGCATGATCATCGATCAGGGCTATGAAACGATGGAAGGCGCCAGCGGCGACGACTGGATCAGCGTCGCCCAGTCAATGCGCGCCTATCTGCGCTTTTCCCTGCTGGGCGGGGTGATTGCGCAGCAGATCCGAAACCTCGGCTACAAGGCCAAGGCGCATACGGTGATGGATGGCGAGGTATTGCAACCTCCGCTGTTGCTGCTGTCCGGGTTGGGTGAGGTCAGCCGGATCGGTGAGGTGATCCTGAACCCCTATCTCGGCCCGCGCCTCAAGTCCGGCGCGGTGACGACGGATATGCCGATGGAACACGACAAGCCGATTGATTTCGGCCTGCAGCGCTTTTGCGAGGCGTGCAACAAATGTGCGCGCGAATGTCCTTCGGGCGCAATCACCGCCGGGCCGAAGCTGATGTTCAACGGCTATGAAATCTGGAAATCTGACAGCCAGAAATGCGCCACCTATCGGGTGACCACTCCGGGCGGAGCAATGTGCGGGCGCTGCATGAAGACCTGCCCTTGGAATCTGGAGGGTATCTTCAAGGAGCGCCCCTTCCGATGGGCGGCGATGAACATCCCCCAGGCCGCGCCTGCGTTGGCGAAACTGGATGACGCGGTTGGCAATGGTGGACTAAACGACGTCAAGAAATGGTGGTGGGATATCGAATTGCAGCCGGATGGCGCCTATCGTCCCACCAAGCATCCACTGAACCGGCGGGGCTTGCAAACCGATCTGGAGCTGAAGTACGAGGACCAGACGTTGGCCGTTTACCCCGCCTATCTGGCGCCACACCCCTGGCCCTATCCCTTTGCCATGGATCGCGAGGCCGGGATCGCCGCCTATCAGGCAATGGTCACGGCCGATGAATACAAGGCCCGCAAGGCGGCGGGCGATCCGTCGGTCATCCACCGCTATACCATCGCCGGAGACGCGCCGGTGATGCGGGTCGAGCTGACCAAGGTCGACAAGATGACGGCGGATGTAACCAAATACGAATTCTCGACCCTCAATGGCGCACCCTTGCCCGAATGGACGGCAGGCGCACATCTGGATGTGCTGGTTGCGCCGGAATTCCTGCGGCAGTATTCCATGTCCGGCGACCCTACGGACCGCGCGACCTATCAGATCGGTGTATTGCGCGAGGATGAAGGCCGCGGCGGGTCGGCCCTGTTGCATCGTATCTTCAACGAGGGGCGCAAGGTTTTCATCTCGAAACCGATCAATCATTTCGAACTGGATGAGACCGCCACCAAAACATTTCTGATGGGGGGCGGCATCGGCATCACCCCGATGATTGCTTTCGCTCATCGTTTGCACGCCTTGGGCAAACCGTTCGAACTGCACTATTCCGCCAGCACCCGCGCCGGGGCGGGGTATCTGGGCGATCTGGCCGCGATGCCCTGGGCGGACCACGTGCACTACCATTTTTCGGACGAAGGTACGCGCGCTGATCTGGACGTGATCCTGTCCGGCTATCAGGACGGCTGGCATGTCTACACCTGCGGCCCGGACCGCTATATGGACGGCGTCATGCAGGCGGCGGAACGGCAGGGCTTCACCGAGGACGCCCGGCACCTTGAATACTTCTCGGTTCCCGAACAGCCGGAATATGAAAACCACCCGTTCACCCTGAAGCTGGTGCAGTCCGGGCGTGAGTTGACGGTCCCAGCCGAAAAAGACGCCGCTCAGGTGCTGAAAGCGGCGGGCATTCACGTGGACGTGAAATGCGCAGATGGCATCTGCGGGGTCTGCAAATGCGGTGTGGTTTCCGGCGAAATCGAACATCGCGATTTCGTTCTGTCCAACAAACAACGCGAGAGCGCTATCATCCTGTGCCAAAGCCGGGCGGCGCAACCCGATGGTGTGATCGAGCTCGACCTCTGACACAAGGTCGGGAAACGACATCCGGTTACGCGAAAATTGGTCGCTCCTGCCATGGACGCCGGGGGGTTGCTGCACTAACGTCCCCTGCGAACCCCAGTCTACCCTGATCAACAGGTGCGAGGTAACTTCATGGATTATCACAGCCCCGCCAGCTTTGCCGAGGCGTCAGCTCTGGCTGCAAACGCAAAGGGCATCACACGGTTTCTGGCAGGCGGCACGGATGTTCTGGTGCAACTGCGCTCGGAACTGGTGACGCCCGATACGCTGATCGACATCAAGAAAATTGACGGCGTACGCGACATCACCCGCAATGCCGATGGCGGCTGGACGCTGGGTGTCGCTGCTACTGGCGCCGAGATGAGCGAACATCCCGATCTGGGCCGCGACTGGCCCGGTGTGGTCGAAGCGATGGACCTGATCGGCTCGACCCAGGTGCAGGGGCGGGCGACGCTGACCGGCAACCTGTGCAATGGCTCTCCGGCGGCGGATTCGGTGCCTGCAATGGTGGCGGCGGGTGTCACGGTCATCGTTACCGGTCCGGACGGGGACCGCGAGGTGGCCGTAGAGAACATCCCAACCGGACCCGGCAAGACGTCGCTGGCGAAGGGAGAGGTCATCTCGGCAGTCAACATCCCGGCGCGGGGTGAGAACGGCGGCGACGCCTATCTGCGGTTCATTCCACGGACCGAGATGGACATCGCCGTTGTCGGCGTTGGAGTGAACCTGCGTCTTGTGGGGGATACCATCGCCGAGGCCCGCGTCTCGCTGGGTGCTGTTGCCCCGACTGTTCTGCTGGTCGAAGACTGCGCCAAGGCGATCATCGGCAGCACGCTGGATGATGCTGCGCTGGACGCTTTGGCCGCTGCGGCGTCCGCTGCCTGCAACCCGATCGACGACAAACGCGGCACCATCGCATTCCGCACCGAGGTCGCTGGTGTTCTGGCTAAGCGCGCCGCGAAAATCGCCTATGCCCGTGCCAAGGGAGAACACGCATGAGCAAGTTCCACGTCTCCACCACCGTGAACGGTGACTCGGTTGAATACCTGTGTGACCCACGCGAAACCCTGCTGGACTGTCTGCGCGACAAGCTGAACCTGACCGGCGCGAAAGAGGGCTGCGGCACCGGCGATTGCGGTGCCTGTTCGGTGACCGTCGATGGCCGTCTGGTCTGTTCCTGCCTGATGCTGGGCGTTGAGGCCGACGGCAAGCAGATCGAAACCGTCGAAGGCATCGCTGATGGCGACGTTCTGCATCCGCTGCAGCAAAAGTTCATCGAACATGCCGCCCTTCAGTGCGGAATCTGCACCCCGGGCATTCTGGTGGCGGCCAAGTCGCTGTTGGAGAAAAACCCCAACCCGACCGAGGAGGAAACCCGGTACTGGCTGGCAGGAAACCTCTGCCGCTGCACCGGCTATGACAAGATCATTCGCGCCGTCATGGAAACGGCGGAAGAGCTGCGGGAGGCTTCGTAATGGCACTTGACGATCGCAAATCTGAGTTCACTTTCGTTGGCACCCGCCCGGATCGTCCGGATGGGTTGGACAAGGTCACGGGCCGCGCCAAATTCGGCGCCGATGCCTATGCGCCGGGGATGCTGCACGGGGCGATCCTGCGCTCGCCGCACGCCCATGCGCGGATCGTGAAAATCGACACCTCGAAGGCCGAAGCACATAAGGACGTCAAAGCCGTCGTGACGCGCGCGGACTTTGCCGATGTGCCGTTCAAGCCCGGTTTGGAAGGCGAGTTCTGGAACGTGCTGGAAAACGTCATGGCGGGGGAGAAGGTCTTGTATGACGGGCATGCGGTGGCTGCCGTTGCCGCCACCTCGGCGCTGGCAGCACGTGACGCGCTGAAACTGATCGAGGTCGAATACGAGGTTCTGCCCCACGTCACCGATGTGGACAAGGCGATGGCGCCGGACGCCCCCGTGATCCGCGAAGGTGCTGCGGATTATTCGGTGCCCGAGGGGATGCACCCGAACGTCGTGCGGTACCACGAAAGCGGTCACGGCGATGTTGAGGCAGGCTTTGCCGAGGCCGATCTGGTCATCGAAGACAGCTTTGCCACCGAGGCGACCCATCAGGGTTATATCGAACCGCACGCCTGTCTGGGGATGCTGGGCAATGACGGCAAGGGTGAGCTGTGGTGCACCACCCAAGGCCACTGGATCGCGCAGAAGACCTGCGCCGCTTTGCTGGGGATCGAAACCTCGCAACTGCGTGTCACCGCGTCCGAGATTGGCGGTGGGTTCGGCGGCAAGACAACCGTTTTCATCGAACCTGTGGCGCTGGCGCTCAGCCGCAAGGCCAATCGCCCGGTCAAACTCGTCATGTCCCGGTCCGAGGTGTTCCGGGCCACGGGGCCGACCGCCTCGGCGTCGATGGATATCAAGATCGGGATGAAGAAAGACGGTACCATTACCGCCGCACAGGGTGTCTTCCGCCTGCAGGGTGGGGCGTTTCCCGGTGCACCGGGTGATTTTACCGCCATGTGCGCCTTTGCGCCGTACAACGTGACCAACGTCAAGCAAATCGGCTATGACGTCATGGCCAACCGCCCGAAACAGGCCGCCTACCGCGCGCCGGGCGCTCCAATGGGTGCGTTCGCGGTCGAATCCGTGATTGACGAACTGTGCAAGAAGCTTGACCTCGATCCCATCGATGTCCGTCTGAAAAACGCCGCACACGAAGGCACCAAGGCCAGCTATGGCCCCCGGTACGAACGCATCGGTCTGGTCGAAACGCTTGAGGCTGCGAAGGCGCATCCGCATTACTCGGCCCCGCTGAAACCGGGGCAGGGGCGCGGGGTTTCCTGCGGGTTCTGGTTCAACCACGGCGGTGAGACCAGCGTTTCGCTGGCCCTGTCCGAGGATGGCTCGGCGCAGCTGATGGTCGGCACGCCGGATATTGGCGGCTCGCGGGCTTCGATGGCGCTGATGGCGGCCGAGGTTCTGGGTATTCCTTATGAGAACATCCGTGTCACCATCGCTGACACGGCAACGCTGGGCTATAACGACGTCAGCCACGGCTCGCGCGTGACCTACGCGTCGGGTCTGGCGACCATCAAGGCGGCAAAACACGCGGTCGAGAAACTGTGCGAACGCGCGGCGGCCAGTTGGGGCATTCCAACCGAGGCCGTGAAATGGGAAAACGGGTGTGCTGTGCCTTCGGGCCCAAATGCAGGTGACTTCGACCCGCGCCCGCTGGCAGACATTACCGCACATATGGGTTCAACCGGTGGTCCGATCTCGGGCCATTTCGAAGCCACCCCCGAAGGGGCAGGCGTGTCCTTTGGTACCCATATCGTCGATGCCGAGGTTGACCCGGAAACCGGTAAAACCAGCGTCACCCGTTACACGGTCATTCAGGACGCAGGCAAGGCGATCCACCCGACCTATGTGGAAGGCCAGTACCAGGGCGGCGCGGCGCAGGGCATCGGCTGGGCGCTGAATGAGGAGTATATCTATGGCGACGACGGCCGGTTGCAGAACTCGATTTTCCTCGATTACCGCATCCCGGTGGCCAGTGATCTGCCGATGATCGACACGGTGATTGTCGAAGTGCCCAATCCCGGCCATCCGTTCGGTGTGCGGGGCGTGGGTGAAACTGGGATTGTTCCGCCCCTGGCCGCCATCGCCAACGCGGTGTCCCACGCGGCGGGCGTTCGGATGAAGCAACTGCCGATGTCACCGCCGCGCATCCTTGCGGCGCTCAAGGACAATGGTTGAGGTCCACCTCTGGTCCGGCCTCCGGTCTCTGACCGGGGGCCTGCAGGTGGTGGAAGTTGAGGCCAAAACCACCGGCGAACTGTTGCGGGAACTGGTGCGGGTGCATCCGCAACTGCAGGGGCCGGTTGATGCGGGTGTGTCCATCGCCATCGACGGGCGCGTGATCGCCAGCGGGCTAACCGAACCGATTCCCGAGGGCAGCGAGGTCTACCTGATGCAGCGTTTGCGGGGCGGTTAAGCCTCGGGCGACCACGGTTCGCGGTCGACCAAGCGGTCGGCTTCGGCGGTGATATCGTTCATGTGCTGCTCAAGGCTTTGGCGCAGCTCTTCGATCTGTTTTTCCGAGGCCTTGCGCGGCACGGTTTCGGTCCATTCGCGGCACAGAAACACACCCTTGTTCCGCCAGGGTCGGGGCATCAGCAGGCGATCCCATGTGCCTGCCTCGCTGCCATGCTGCGCGGAAAAGGTGATCCCGAATATCCGTTTGCCCGAAGTGCGCGCCCAGACCAAAGGTACCGTCGACAGCACCCGTTCCGGTCCACGCGGGCCATCGGCGGCGATGCCGATGGAAATCCCTTGCTTCATCTTGCCCAGCACTTCGCGTGACACGGCAACGTTGCTTTTGTGTTTGCTGGCCATGGCAATCGTGTCCATGCCGAATAGCTTTTGCACGCGTCCGACCATACTGCCTGCCCGCGCAGAGGATGTGATCGAGCAAATACGCCCCTTGTCCAGCGGAAAGAAATAGGGCGATTGCGCCAGCCTTTGATGCCACAGCACCACGATGACCGGTTCACCTTGTTCGGCCAGTTGGTCCAGTTCCTCGTACCCGATGCGCTGCCAGCTTGTGTTGCGATTGACCATCCGGATATAACTCGCAATCCGTCGAGCGGCCCAGTTCAGAACGGCTTCGCTGTCGGCGATCTTTTTGCGGATACTCACGGTTGGGGTCCTTTGTGCTGACCAAATCGTGTCTTATAGAACTCAACGCCGCGCGCAACTTGTTTGTCAGGTGCATTAGTCGCGCGGAATCTGAAAAAGCCTCTTGAGTCCGTCGCGCGGCTGGCATATCTGAGGCGCACCTTAGGGGTATAGCTCAGTTGGTAGAGCGACGGTCTCCAAAACCGTAGGTCGCGGGTTCGAACCCTGCTGCCCCTGCCATTCCAAACAATCTTATGGACTTAGCTGCGCGCACAGGGGCAGTGGTTTTCCGTGCTGTGTGAACCGGTCCTGCTTTGATGCTGAAAAACGCCCAAACTCAGACAGCTTCAGCGCGCCGAGATCACCCTGCTTGTTCGTCAGGCCAGCAAGGCCTGGTCTCCGATGGTTGTACTATGCCGGGTCGGCATCGTTTTCGCGTCCCGGCCGTCGATCGTCAGGGCAAGGTCCTTGTAGAATGCCTTGCTGTCGAACCACCACCGATGGGATTTGGTCCTGTTGCGTTTTCCTTTGGGGACATCGCGCTTGTACTGATGGTCGCAAAAGAGGTCCCATTGCCCCTTTGAGGTCAGCTTGGGCATTCCCGCGCGACCGACACGAGGCCTTCCGCCATTCACGATGCCGCTGGAAAGTGCCAGAACCTTGTCCATGCCGCTGTAGTAATTGGTGAAGCGCTTGCTGCGTTTTTTCAGTACAAGATCCCCCCACGCCCCTTTTTCAAACCAGGCCGCCTCTACATCTCCCGAAACGAACATGACCTGATCCGCAGACCAGACCTTATTGCCCGGTCCCGCGGAATCACCGAAATCGGAAAAAGCCCGCAGCACGACTAAAGCGCCCATCGAGTGCGCAATAACGTGGACCTTGGGTCTGGGAGACATTCCCAACAGTTCCAATATACCGTCGCCAACGAAATGGGGGGCGACCGCCTTGGCATCGGCCCGGTCCCGGTCATAGGTGTGAAGTGATCCATCGCTGGGCCAGTCAAACGCGATGACCGCGCCTTTGTACCCGTTGGACCTGACGCCGGATTCTATTTTCTCCAAACGATCCAGCATGTCCTTCTGGCTTGTGTTGAAGCCGTGAACATAGATCAAGACGGATGTGTCTCCGCCCTGCTGGCGCACAAGGTCCAGCCATTTCGCCTTTTTGACTATGCTGCCCTTGCGAATGCTGCCATCCGCGTTCTTCTTAGTAATATTGACATATCTCGTTTTAGCCGCTGGCTTCAGAGTGAACTTTTTCTTCTTGGAATTGTATGTGCGGCGAGAAAAAAACAGTGCCATGTCATGAACTCCATTTTGTTTAATGCCTGAATTCTGGCACGAACTGCTGTTTCTGCAAAATTCCCGACCTTGTAGGTCGCCGTTGGGAAAGCCACCAAGCACCGCGCCGCAGGTTACTATTTCGGTGGGCGCGATCCGGCCAATCCCGGTTTCCTCTGTCACCGGAATGGCATAAGGTCCCGTCCATTACGAACACGCGGATGGGGATACATGTCGCGCTTTGATGGATACTTCCTGCGGCAATTGCTGATTCTGTTCGGCTTTTTCACGCTGGTTCTGGTCGGCGTGTTCTGGATCACCCGATCTGTCAGCCTGTTTGACCGCGTGATCAGCGGCGGCCAATCGGCGATGGTCTTTCTGGAATTCACCGCCTTGACCCTGCCCACGCTGATCCGGACGGTGATGCCGATGGCGGTGTTCGCCGCTGCCGTCTATGCCACCAACCGCCTCAGTCGCGAAAGCGAGATGACGGTGATGTTGGCCACCGGTTCAAGCCCATGGCGTCTGGCGCGGGCCGTCGTTCTGTTCGGTCTGGTGGCCGGGTTGATGATGGCCGTCATCAGCGTCTTTCTGCGCCCGGCCTCGGTCGAGCAGCTTGAGCAGCGCCAGGCCGAGGTTGCCGGTGACGTCACAGCGCAATTGCTGAACGAGGGCGAATTTCTGCACCCCACCTACGGCGTCACGGTCTATATCGGCGAGATTGATCTGGATGGCACCCTGTCCGAAGTCTTTGTCTCGGACCGGCGCGATCCGGTGAACCCGGTCAGCTATTCGTCAAAGACGGCCTATCTGGTCAACAATGACACCGGTATCCACCTTGTCATGCTGGACGGGATTGCGCTGCGTCTGGATCAGCAGGGCCTGACCTTGTCCTCGACGCTGTTCGAGGACGCCTCGTATGACATTTCCCAGCTGACCAACACCAACAATATGGCCAAGCGCAGCCTTGAGGCCATTCCAACGATCGAGCTTATGCGGGACCGCGATGCGATCAGCGCCTCGGAAGAGTTCACCAAAGGCGAGCTGATCGACGAGCTTCACCAGCGGTTCTCCTGGATTGCCATTTGCGTCGCCGTTGCCATGGCCGGATATGCGACCCTGATGCTGGGAAGCTTCTCACGCTTTGGTCTGTGGCCCCAGATTCTGGGCGCCTTTACCATTCTGGTTCTGCTTGAGGGCGTGCGCGGCTTTGTTTCGCCTGTTGTGATCGAAGATCCGAACATGTGGGGTTTGCTGTACCTTCCGGCCATCATAGGCATCGCCATTTCGTGCCTGTTCCTGCTGATCGCCGGGCGGCCATTGGTGCGTAGGCGGTACAGGGAAGCGCCGGGTGCGCTGACGCGGGCTTAGACCGCCGCGCGCAGGTCGGTCAGACAGGTCAGGATGCCCGCGCTGGTGGCGCTGCCACGGCGGGTCACCAGATACAGGGGCAGCATCAGGTCGATGGCTCCGGCCACCGGGGTCAACTCACCTGCGGACAGGTGATCCCGTATGACATATTCCGGGAAATACCCCGTCCCGCCCCGCCGCAGAACATAGCGCAGGGCCATCAGGCAATTGCCCAGAAACAGAGTCTGACCCGCCGCCTGTCGCGCCGCCGAGCGCACGTGATCCTGATACACCTCGCCCAGTTCGAGATTGACGAAGACTGGGTCGCCCGTGCTCGGCTTCTCAACCAGCATCAGGCGTTCGGGGTTCAACTCGTGCGCCTGAATGCGCGGGGCGGTGGGCTGTTCATGCGTCAGTGCCGCGTCCAGAACCTGAGTGGCGACCGCGTCAACCATGTTCAGGTCATGGTCATAGTTCAGCGTCAGCAGAAGTGGCCCAAGGCTCTTTTCGAACCGCACGGCCAGATCTACCAGCAACGGGTCCCAGATGCTCAGCTGTGCACCAAGACGCAGCGCGACCCGGTTCAGCGTTTGCGCGGGCAGATCATGCGAGGCAAAGGACCACAGCGACAGCATTTGTTCCGCATAGGGCCGGAATTGCCGCCCGAAATCGGTCAGGCTGGTCCCCCCGGCGCCGCGCGTGAACAGCGGCTTGCCGGTTTCCTCTTCGATCAGGCGGATACGGGCGCTGACGGCCGTCTGGGTCACGTTCAGCTTGCGGGCCGCGGCGTGAAAGCCACCGGTTTCGGCCACGCACAGAAAGGTCTCGATTGCCTTGAGTTGCATTCTGAAAGTATTTTTTCATCGCAATGATAAAATCAATTCATTTTTTTGAGTATTCGATCCGGGCTAATCTGACGCCAACAGATCAGCCAAAGGACTGCGCCATGCTGGACAAAAGCCACAAACCCACCTGGACCAGTTTTGAAGAGGCCACCAAGGCCGACTGGGACGCTGTCATGCAATATGAAGAGGCGTATAACGCCGCTCTGCCGGACCGGATTCTGGACGCAATCCGCTCGTTAGACGAGGACTGGACGCCATATCCGGTCAACCGCTACCAGCACAGCCTTCAGGCCGCGACCCGCGCCTATGAGGATGGCGCGGATGAGGAACTGGTGGTGGCCGCGCTGATCCATGACACCGGCGATATCCTGTCGCCCTACAACCATGGTGAGCTGTCAGCGGCAATGATGAAGCCCTATGTCAGCGAGAAAACTTATTGGATTCTCAAGCATCACTGCGTGTTTCAGGGCTATTACTACAATCACCATCTGGGCGGGGACCGAAACGCGCGCGACAAGTACCGCGACAGCCCGCATTGGGAGGACTGCCGCCATTTCTGCCATGAATATGATCAGAAGGCGTTTGATCCCAATTATCCGACCAAACCGCTGGAATTTTTTGAACCTATGCTGCGCCGCATCCTGAACAAGGGCGAAGGGCATATGGAACTGAACGAAACGTCAGAAAGTTAACAGGCGGCCATCAGACGATAGACGATCTGAGCTGCGGTAAAGTCCCAGGCGGCATTGCCGTCCGGGGCCAGCTCGACCACGTCGAAGCCGACGCATTTGCGGCCCTTCAGGGCGTGTTCGACCAGCCGCAGCGCCTGATAGTACCCCAGCCCACCGGGGACCGGCGTGCCGGTGGCGGGCATTTGGGACGGGTCCAGACCGTCGACGTCAAAGCTGACATAGACCAGCTCGGGGAAATTCTCGGGCAGGTCGACGGCGTGAACGTTGCCGGTGACCAGTTCCTCGGCATCCACATGGAACACGTGGTTCTTCAGGCGGCTTTTGGCCTCTTCGGTGGAAAGGGCGCGGACGCCGAATTGTGCCAGGCGAACACCTTCCTCGGCCAGCAGGTGCATGACCGAAGCGTGCGAGTGTTTTTCACCCTGATAGGCATCGCGCAGGTCAGCGTGCGCGTCGATCTGGACGATGCCAATCGGCTGACCTAAGGCACGCGCAACGCCCATGACCGCGCCGTAGCTGAGCGAGTGTTCTCCGCCCAAAGTGACCGGCACTTTGCCCGCGCGGATGGCGGCCTCGGTGCGTTGGGCAAGGCGTTCCATGATCTCGGACAGCGATGCGTCGCAATCCACGGGCTCTTCGGTGAAGATGCCTTCGACGCAAGGCTCGGCATGGCCAGTGATGCGTTCCAGTTCGTTGCTGGCCTCGATGATGGCTTCGGGGCCTTTGGCGGTGCCCGAGCCATAGGACACGGTGCGCTCCAACGGCACTGGGATCACGCGGAACCGGGCGTCCTTGGTGCGCTCAGCAGCGGTCAGTTCACTGTCGAGGAAAATGCTCATGAGAGTCTGTCCTTAAAGTCGTCATAGCCGAATTGTTTGATGATTTTCAGCTCGTCCGTTTCGCTGTTCCACAGGGCGATGGTGGGCAGGGGAACGCCGTTGAATGTGTTGGTCTTGACCATGGAATAATGCGCCTGATCGAGGAAGGCGAACCGCTGGCCGATCTCCAGCGGCTTGTCCCACGTATAGTCGCCGATCACATCACCCGCCAGACAGGACGGGCCGCCCAAACGGTAGGTGTGGCCTGACGTGGCCTCGTCCATCAGAGCGGGGCGATAGGGGGCTTCGATCACGTCGGGCATGTGGCAGGTGGCCGAGATATCGGTGATCGCAAGGTTCATGCCATTGGTCGGCAGGTCGAGGATTTCTCCGACCAGAATGCCTGCGTCCAATGCGACCGCCTCGCCGGGTTCAAGGTAGACGTCGATGCCGAATGTTTCGCGGATGGATTTGATGAAGGTCACAAGACCCTCGCGGTCGTAGTCGTCGCGGGTGATGTGGTGACCGCCGCCGAAATTCAGCCATTTGAGCTGGCCCATGAAAGGCAGGAGTTTTGGTTCAACAGCTTCCCACGTGCGCTGCAGCGGCTCGAACCCCTGTTCGCAGAGCGTGTGCATGTGCAGGCCGTCTACTCCGGTCAGGGTCTCGGTGGTCAGTTGACTGACCGGGGTGCCAAGCCGTGAGCAAGGCGCACAGGGGTCGTATTTGGGGACCTCGCCCTCGGAATGTTCCGGGTTGATCCGCAGGCCGACCTGAACACCAGCTGCTTGGACTTTCGCGAGGAAGCGGTCCTTCTGGGCGGGCGAGTTAAAAATGATGTGGTCGGACAGCGACAGGATTTCGTCGATGTCAGCGTCCTTGTAGCCTGCGCAGAAGGTGGCGACTTCGCCGCCGTATTCTTCGCGGCCCAGACGCGCCTCGTAAATGCCGCTGGCGCAGGTGCCGCCGAGGTGCTGCCGCACCAGCGGGGCAAGTGAGAACATGGAGAACGCCTTGAGCGCGCTCAGCACATGTGCGCCGGAGCGGGTTCCGATTTCGGAGAGGATGGTCAGGTTCCGTTCCACGGCCTTTTCGTCGACCACAAAGCACGGCGTGGGCACACGGCTGAGGTCGAAATCGCGGAAGGCTCCAGCGTCACCGGCTTGGGTGGTCATCATGTCGGACATGTCCGGCGTCTCCGATTGGTGGAGAGGCCGGGGGCGCTGCCCCCGGACCCCCGGAGTATTTAGGAAAAGATGAAGATCAGAAGCTCACTGGCCCATCGAGTTCGTGGACCTGCCATGGCAGGCCGTGTTCGTTCAGCATATCCATGAAGTCATCGGGGTCGAGCTGTTCCATGTTCCACACGCCCGGCTGGGTCCAGTTGCCTTTCAGCACCTGTGCCGCGCCGATCATGGCCGGAACGCCTGTGGTGTAACTCACGGCCTGGCTGCCGACCTCGGCATAGCATTCTTCGTGGTCGCAGATGTTGTAGATGTAATAGGTCTTCTCGCCCGAGCCGTCTTTGACCTGACCCGTGGCGATGTCGCCGATGCAGGCCTTGCCCTTGGTTTCCGCGCCCAGATCGCCGGGGTCGGGCAGCAGGGTTTTCAGGAACTGGATCGGGATGATCTCCTTGCCGTCATGCATCACCGGGTCGATGCGGGTCATGCCGACATTTTCCAGCACCTTGGCGTGGGTGATGTAGGCGTCTCCGAAGGTCATCCAGAAACGGGCGCGCTCGATCTCGGGGAAGTGGGTGCTGAGCGACTCAAGTTCCTCGTGATACATCAGGTACATGTTCTTGGGGCCGATGGCGGGGAAGTCGAATTCGACCTTGTGGGTCATGGCGGGAGAGTGTTTCCACTCGCCACCTTCCCAATGGCGGACTTCGGCCAGCACTTCGCGGAGGTTGATTTCCGGGTTGAAGTTGGTCGCGAACTCCTGATCGTTGCTGCCGCCATTTGCGTCCAAAACGTCGATCTGGCGGATGGTATCCAACTTGTGCTTTTTCAGCCATTTGGCGAAGACGCTGGTCACCCCCGGATCGAAGCCCGAGCCGAGGATAGCGGTCAGGCCGGCCTCTTTGAACCGTTCCTGATAGGCCCATTGCCAGTGGTATTCGAACTTGGCCTCGTCCTCGGGCTCGTAATTCGCGGTGTCAAGATAGTTGATGCCGGCCTCGAGGCACGCATCCATCAGCACCAGATCCTGATAGGGCAGGGCGAGGTTGACGAGAATCTCGGCGCCGGTTTCCTTGATCAGCTTGACCGTGTCTTCGACCTTGTAGGCGTCGAGTTCGGCGGTTTTTATATCAACGCCGACGCGGTCCTTGACCGCCGCAGCGATGGCGTCGCATTTCGATTTCGTGCGGCTGGCCAGCGTGATCTCGGTGAAAATATCCGAATTCATCGCCATCTTGTGCACGGCTGCGTGGGATACGCCGCCTGCGCCGACAACCAGTGTTTTGCCCATGGTGTGTCTCCTTTTTATTCGTAATAGGTGTAGCCGTTGATCGAGTCGCGATAGGCGCTCATCAGGGTTTTGCGGTCTTTGGCTTTCAGAGTACCGGTCGAGATCGCCTCGTCCACCATTTTGCGGAAGGCGGCGACGCAGTCCTGCGGGTCGAACTCGACATAGGACAGGACCTGGCTGATCGTGTCGCCCTCTTGTTCGTGCAGCAGGTCAAAGCCGCCATCGGCGCGCAGATCGATGGTGACGACATTGGTGTCGCCGAACAGGTTGTGCAAATCGCCCAGAGTTTCCTGATAGGCGCCGACGAAGAAGACACCCATATAGTATTCGTCATCTTCGGGTAGGGAATGCACCGGCAGGCTGGGTGAGACGCCATCGGCCAGGATGAAGCGGTCGATCTTGCCGTCGCTGTCGCAGGTGATGTCGGACAGAACCGCGCGGCGGTCCGGTGTCTGGTTCAGGTTCTGCAGCGGCACGATCGGGTGCAGTTGGTCGATGGCCCAGACATCGGGAAGGGATTGGAACAGCGAAAAGTTGCAGTGATATATATCGGCCACTTTCTCAAGCTGGTCATCGACGTCGGTTTCCAGTTCGTCGCTGGCCGCCAAGGCTTTGATCCGGGCCATCAGTGACAGGTAAACCCGTTCACCCCGGGCCATCTGGCGCAGGTCGACATAGCCGCGGCGGAACAGGGCGCGCAGCTCGTTGCGATAGAAATTGGCATCGTTCCAGCATTCCTGCAGACGGTCGCTGGACAGGTATCCCTGTACCGCCGCCAAATCCGAAAGGATATGGTGATCATCAGTTTCGACCGCCGGGGCAGTTGCCGCGTCATAGAGCGTGCTTTCCAGCACGTTGAACACCAGCATGGACGACGTAGCCACCACGGCGCGCCCACTTTCAGTAACCAGTGTCGGGTGCGCGACTTCGGCTTCGTCCATCGCGTAGGCCACGGTTTCGACCACGTTGGCGCAGTATTCCTCGACCGTGTAGTTGATCGAGTTCTCGGCGGCTTTTTTCTCGCCGGTATAGTCCACACCCATGCCTCCGCCGAGGTCCAGATGGGTCAGCGGCACGCCCTCGCGCGTCAGTTCGGTGTAATACCGGCAGGCCTCGCCCACGGCACGGCGCACATCGTTGACGTCTTGCACCTGCGAGCCCAGATGCGAATGCTGCAGTTTGAGGCAATGCAGCAAGCCCGCGTCTTTCAGCTTGTCCACCGTCGCGACCAACTGGTCGGTGTTCATGCCAAAGGCGGACCGGTCGCCCGAGCTTTCCTCCCATTTGCCGCTGATCTGGTTGGTCAGTTTGACCCGCACGCCGATCAGGGGTTCGATGCCCAGCTGGTTATAGACCTCGATCACCGTGTCGGCCTCTTTCGGGCTTTCCAGAACGATGACCGTATTGAAACCGATCTTGCGGGAAAGGATCGCCAACTGAATGAATTCGGCATCTTTGACGCCGTTGCAGACGATCAGGGCCTGGCGCGACAGACGGTGGGCGAGGGCGATCACCAATTCCGGTTTGGACCCTGCCTCCAGCCCGTATTGGTATTTCTTACCAAACTCGACGATGCGGTCGACCACCTGCGCCTGCTGGTTCACCTTGATCGGGAACACGCCGCGATACTGGCCCTTAAAGCCGACGCGGGCGATGGCATCGTGAAAGCTCTGGTTCAGATGCGCGATCTCATGCTCTAGATAAGAGCTTACGCGCAACAGCATCGGCGCCTTGATGCCCCGGTCGTCCAGATCGTGCAGAATGCCGGGCAGGCTGATCGCATCGGCCTCGGGGGCCAAAGGATTGCGCAGACCGATCTCGCCATCCCCTGTCACCTCAATGAGGCCTTTGCCCCATTTTTCAACCCCGTAGATGGAATGCGGTGCGTCGGGCGTCTGTTTCAATCAAGTCGGTCCTTAACGTAGGGGTGCCAGTTTAGCGCCCGCCAATACGGCAGCAGATTGATTCGTCCAAGTGTAATCTATGTGACTGGATTTGCCGAATTCACGCGACCGGGCGAATTGGGATCAGGTGATTGTCCCATTGGCAGTCCGGTCGCGCGGAAATCTGGACCTCGGCGGTCAATTCGCCGACGATTCCGGTGCCGGTGGTAAAGACGAAACCGTTGGGTCCGGGACCCAAGCCGCAGACGTCTTCCAGCGGGAATGCACCGGCAAGCTGGCCGCTTTTCACGGTGAACCGGTGCAGGGCATTGCCACGGGGGCAGGTGATGGCAACGGTTTCGCCCGCGCCTGAAAAGGCGATGCTGCCAGCATAACCTTGCAGAGCGCTTTGGTCCGCGTCGAGGGCCGACAGCAGGCGCGGTGCCTCGCCGCGACGGTGCAGACCCAGTAGCGGCGGATGTTGCGCCTTGTCTCCCTGCCATTGCATAGCAAACGCTACCAGCCCGTCCCGGCGCACTGCCAGGTGTCGGATCGAGTTCTTGTGTAGGGCCTGCGGCAGTTCCACCTGTTCCAGAACCGCCCCGTTCAGGTCCAGATAGGACAGGCGCGGTTTCATGGTCGGCAGGTTCAGTTTTGTACGCCCCATGTCGGGGTGGGTTTCGATGCCGCCATTGGCGATGACCAGAGTCTGACCATCGGGCATCAGCCGCATGTCATGGGGACCAATGCCGCCTGATGGAAACTCGCCCAAGCGTCTGTAGTCAGCGGCGTTCCAGATGCCGATCACGCCCTCGCCGGCTTCATAGTCGTTCTCGGTGGTGAAGAGCCGGGTGCCATCGGGTGAGAAAACACCATGACCAAAGAAATGACGGCCTTGGGGGGCGCTTAGCTGGGTGAGCTCGGTGCCTGTGGCGCAATCAATGACCAGTGCGAAAGTGCCGGGGCGGCGCGCGAAGGCTACCGCTTGCGCGCGAACGGGGTGGGCCGCAGCCGCATGGCCGCGCGCGGGCAGGGGGAGTGAGAACAGGATATCGCCGCCCGTACCCAGCCCGGCCAGACGGTAGCTGCCATCGGGAAATAACGCCGCTGCCAGATAGTCCGGCGCGCCGACCGAGGCCCAGCCGCGTAGGGGCGCTAGGCTGCTTGCGGCCAATCCGGCCAGAAAATGACGGCGGTTTGGCATGGGTCAGTCCCCGTCCAGTGAGTTGAATCCGGCGCTGATACCCAGTGTCGGGCCAAGCTCGGTCGAGGCGATTTGGCGGATATCGTTGATCGACTGCTGCAATGCCTCGACCCGGAACCGACCCTGCGGATCGGCTACGCCTGCAAGTGCCGGATCATCCAGCGCCTGCGCGCGGTTGATGGCCTTGTCGAACGCGCCATCCAGATCAGACGCGATCTGCGGGTGATCTGCCGACAGGTGCGCCGCCAGATGGCGCAGTGCGATCAAAGACAGCTCAACATGGCGCAGGGATCGTTCAGAGCGGCGGGCTTCGGCGCGGTTCGGGCGGGGGCGGTCAAAAGTGCCCATCGGGCGGCCAAGGCGGGTGTCGCCGGTGAATTCCAGACCGGTGACCAGCGCCTTGTACAGCTCTTGCATCGCTTCGTCGCCGGACCGATAGGGGCTGTTTTCGCCCGGTTGTGTCAGCGCCGTTGCAAAGCTTGTCCAATCGTCCTTCATCGCGCGGGCGTTCAGATCGATATCTGTGGCGATGGCCTGTATCAGAGCGCAGCGGTGGATGTCGTTGCCCTGATCTGCAAAGCGCGGATCGTAAAGCATCTGTTCCAGCGCAAAGAACCCCCTTGCGGCGATCGAGGTTTCGGCAAAGGCTTCGGGGGTTTCGACGGCGTCGTCTTCGGCGGCGATCAGACCGGACAGGGCCTTGGGCGTGAATCCTTTGGTATCCGGCCAGAACGCCAGCGCAAAGGCCCGGTCGCCGGTTTCCGAGGGGCCAAACCGCAGATGGCTGACCGAAATCCAGCCGTCAAAGGCCGTGTGATAAGCCGCGCGCAAATCGGGCGACGTCGCGGCGCAATCGGTGCGCGCCGCCTGTGCCAGTGCCCCTGTCGTGTCCGCAAATGCAGCGAAGCCGGGTAGGACATGGTCCTGAACCGTAGCGGTCAGGATCGGACCCCGGTCCTGTGCCAGCGCAGGGAGGGGCAACGTCAAGGCCAGAGCAAAGGCAAGCAAACGCATGGGTCAGAGGCTTTCGAGAAAACGGATCAGGGCATCGCGGTCGGGTTTGGGCATCGCCACAACCGTATCGCGGGCAGCCTGAGCCTCGCCCCCGTGCCACAGGATGGCTTCGAGCAAGGTTTGCGCGCGGCCGTCATGCAGGAACTGAGTATGGCCCGAAACCTGCCGGGTCAGACCGATCCCCCACAGCGGCGGCGTGCGCCATTCGCGTCCGGTGGCACGGGCTTCGGGGCGGCCATCGGCCAGCCCTTCGCCCATGTCATGCAACAGCAGGTCGGAATAGGGCCAGATCAGCTGAAAACTATGCTCGGGCCGGTCTTCCATGCGATGGGTGACGAAAGCGGGTGTGTGGCAAGAGACACAGCCGGTGTCGTGAAACACCTGCTTGCCGCGTAATACTTGCGGATCGTCCACATTCCGACGCGCCGGAACGCCCAGATTGCGGCTGTAAAAGGCCACCAGATCCATGCCCAACTGGTCAACTTCAAACACGCGGTCGTCGCCATCGCCATGCCGAGCGTTCACACAAGCCGCTTGCGCGTCGGTGCAGTCACCATGACCCGCAGGGTAGAGCGGGCTGGAAATGCCGATGTCGCCGGAAAAAGCCGCCGCCGATTGCTCCATGATCGTGGGCATCCCCGCCTTGAGGCCGAACCGGCCCATCATCGGCGCGCCAAATTCCTTTGACCAGACGATGTTCGGGCGTCCGGAAATGCCGTCCCCATCCGCGTCATCGGGATCGGCATTGGCCAGCAAATCCTCGACCGGGACCGCCTCGAGCAGGCCCAGGCCGATCATCTGCGGCGCCACCCGCGGGCTGAGCATGGCCCCGGGGTGCAGCGGGCCGTATCCCAGATCTGCCGCCTGATAGGTCGGCTTGCGTAGGGTTACAGTTTCGCCATCGGACAGGGTCACGGCGACATCTTCATAGGTAATGTCCAGCCGGTATTCCGCCGCGTGTCCGGGCAGGGCCAGATCCTGCATCTGGCCGCCATAGTTCGGCTCGGGTTGGGTGGCGATATAATCCTCGATCTCGTCATAGTCGTCACCGCCCGGGATCGAGACGCGCAAGAACATGGAGGTCGCATTGTCGCCGGGTCCGGCGGGCGTATGGCCGCGCCCGTCCTTGATGTGGCAACGTTGGCACGAGCGCGCATTGTACAGCGGCCCCAACCCGTCCGAGGCCAATGTGGACGCGGGCGAAGACACCCAGATTTTCTTGAACAACCCGTTGCCGACTTTGAAGTCCAGCTCCTGCTCAAAGCTCAGGTTGCCGGAGGGTTGCGAAAACGCATCGGCATCTGTGCGGGCGCGGACTGTGGCGGCCCCGGCGGGCAGTTCCTCGAACCGTTGCGGCGCGCTGAAATCTTCCGGTGCCACGATGGCATTGGCGATCCGGGCGCGCTCATCCTCGGTTCTGGGGTCGAAATTGAGGTGGTGATCCTGCAGATCGGCTGCGAGGGGAGGGGTGGCCGCTAGGGCGGCCACCGTCAGGATGGCAAGGTTACTCGCCTTCGTCCATTTTCGATGCGTTGAGTTGCGCATAATTGGCTTCGCCAATCCTTTCGTACAGGTCGAGCTGCGTTTCGAGGAAATCGATATGCCCTTCTTCATCCCTGAGCAATCCTTCGAACAGCGACATAGAGACGTAGTCGCCCGCCTCGCGGCAATAGTCGCGTGCCTCGGCATAAAGCGCGCGGGCATCAAGTTCCGCGGCGAGGTCGCATTCCAGTGTTTCTTTGGGGGTCTGGCCGATTCTCAGCGGGTCCAGATTCTGCAGGTTGGGGTGACCTTCCAGGAAAATGATCCGTTCGATCAGCTTGTCCGCATGCTCCATTTCTTCGATGGATTCTTCGCGGCTTTTCTTGGCCATATGGCCCAGGCCCCAATCCTCCTGCAGGCGGTAGTGCAGCCAATATTGGCTGACCGCGGTCAATTCATGCCGCAGAGATTTGTTTAGATATTCTATGACTTTGGCGTCGCCCTTCATCCGTATTCTCCTGTGTGGCTCCGGTGCGCAAAGCACGGAGTTGCATGGGGACTTCCAGATTATCGTTTGATCGCATTGTGTCTAGAAAAAGCGGCATGCAGCCACCACAATCCGCTGATTTTCCAAGGGCATGGTAGATCTTGCCCGGGGTGATCACTGTATCCGGGTCGGACGTGCGCATCCAGTCTATGGCGGCACGGATTTCGTGGTCAGATATGTTGGTACAGTGACAAACGATCATAGCGAATCTAGGCTCGATAGGTTTCTTACTTAATTAGTAAGGTACTTTGTTTCTGTCCAGTCACAAACTTGCGTGGTCAGGAGGCCGGAAGCATGAGTTCGCCACGCTTCCGGCCGGAGATGAGTTTATTGGAAGACCGCGTTAGGGTTGTCCAGGCTGTCCGAACCTTCAATTTCGATCTGATCCAGTTCCAGCGCGTTGACGATCCGCTCGATGGTCTTGGTCTGGTCAACCAGCCCGTCGACGCCACCCATGATCAGCAACTCACCGCCTTCATTGCCGCGTTCCAGCATCTGGTCATATGCGAAACCGGCTTCGGCGGTCGATTTCAGACGACCCAGCGCCTGCATGGTGTTGGCCAGCTTGACCTTCATTTCAGCGTCCAGTGACGGATCGGAAGCGATCACCAGATCCGACAACGACGCGCCGCTGACCGGGGTGCCGTCGATACGGGTGTAGCTGCCCAGATAGACGTTCTGAATACCCAGCCCATCATAGTAGTGGCTGTTATGGGTGTTGTCCGAGAAGCAATCATGCTCTTCCTCGGGGTCGTTCAGCATCAGGCCCAGACGCATCCGTTCGCCGGCCTGCTCGCCATAGGACAACGAGCCCATGCCGGTCAGGATGGCGCTTACACCTGCGGTTTCATCTGCGGACAGCGCGGCGCGGGCCTCGCCGCCTTCAGCCCATTGAGCTGCCATCCATTCCAGGTCGCTGACCAGCAGCTCTGTCGCGGCATTCAGGTACTGCGCACGACGGTCGCAATTGCCGCCTGTGCAGTCGTCACCCTGGACATAGTCGGTGTACGAGCGGTTGCCCGCACCGGCACCGTGGCCGTTCATGTCCTGGCCCCATAGCAGGAATTCGATGGCGTGATAGCCGGTGGCGACGTTTGCCTCGATCCCGTCGGCTTCGTGCAGGGTTTCGGCCAGCAACTCGGGGGTGATCTCGCTGGCGTCGATGGTTTCGCCGGACAGCTCAAAGCTGGAGTTGGCGACCACGTTCAGCGCGGCGAACTCGTTCTCGTCCGTCGGGCCACCATAGGACGCGTCGACATAGTCGATCAGACCCTCGTCCAGCGGCCATGCGTTCACTTTGCCCTCCCAGTCGTCAACGATGGTGTTGCCGAAACGGTAGACCTCGGTCTGCTGATAGGGCACCCGCGCGGCGACCCAGGCGGCACGAGCTGCGTTCAGCGTGGCATCCGACGGTTCGGCGATCAGGGCGTTCACGGCCTGTTGCAGAGCTTTGGCCGCGATCAGGCTGTCATCGAATTTGGCTTCGGCAATGTTCGCATAGGTGGTCAGAACATCACCCTTCGACGGGGCGTCGGCGGCAACGGATGCGGATGCGATGCCAAGGGTCAGGGCGCTGGTAGCGGCGAAAAATCGGGTCATGAAGGCGACACTTTCCTGTCAGGTAAAATTTCACAGGCGCCGCCTTTGCGACGCATACTTCCTGATACCTGAGTTATTTAGTCGCCTATGTCAACCTGAGTTTTATTCTCGGATTAGCTGATCCTTGCTCTCCCCTTATTTGGCGGGGTCGCGTGGTCCGGGCCGAGATTGCGCCAATTTAGAAACATACTAAAATAAACCCCGTGATTCCCTGGTAGGTGGTGCCTGTTTATGAGAAGCGCAGCTCTCGCCCTGACTCTGATCCCTGTAGTCGCCCTGTCGCAGACGCAAGCGGGGATTGAGCATGAACATGGCGCGGGTCATCTGGACATCGCTGTCTCAGGGGCCGAGCTGTCCTTGTCGCTTGTGGTGCCTGCTGCGGATATCGTCGGATTTGAGCGCCCGGCGCAAACCGATGAGGACCGGGCCCTGGTCGCCGGAGCGATTTCCGATCTGTCCAAACCGCTGGAATTGTTTGTCCTTTCGGAAGACGCCGCCTGTTTCACGGCAACTGCCAACGTCACGCTATTGGCAGAAGGACTTGGTCCCGAAGCCGGAATCGCCCCGTCCGAAGATCAGGACCAGCACACCGAATTTCAGGCCGACTACCAGATACAGTGTCAGACGGTTGACGTGATTGACGCCATCGGTTTTGCCTATTTTGAGCGTTTTCCGAACGCTTTGAAACTGGTTGTAAAGATCGAACAGTCCGGCAGAATCCAACTGCATGAGGTCACGCGATCCATGCCGAACCTGCCGTTGTAGGCAACCCGCGCAGTTTTTCTTGTGGTCGTTATGTGCTGCCGCCCCGTGCCGGGGCAGTTCAGGCTTCGATGCCGACGAAAAGAGAGCCTCTCAACTGTTGTGCACCGGGTCGCCTTCCAACCTTTGAGTGCCCACATCCGTCTGACGCGTCGAGATGTGTGGCAGCGGCTTAGGAACAGAAACTCGCAAGCCAACATCGCCGGAGACTTGGCCTACGCGAAATCAGTTTCTCGCGTTGGGCGGTTTGCAGCCCAAACCCACCAATGCTGCACGATGCATCAGCGTCGGCTTGCGTTGTATTGTGTTGGAAACAGGGATAGGTTCCCGGCGTGAAGTTTGCTCGAGCCATAACTGCATTGCTGCTTGTCGCTTTGTTGGTCCTGATGACAGGGCTCGGCGACCGCGCGCATGCGATGTTTGAGAACTGCAATGGTGGGCATTGCGCATATCACCTGCACATGTCTGCAGGCGACCACCATGCCGGCCATGCTTCAGTCGCGCCAGGCGAAGGTGCACCGCATCAGCCAGACGGCGCGGCGCACGAAGGATGCAACCCGTTCCTATGCAATGTCATCGCGCTTGCGACTCCGGCTTCCGAAACCAAACTCAACCAATCGGCGGCCGTTTTGGCATGGCAGGTTACAAGCCTCTCGACGCTTGATGAACCGGACAACCCGGACAGGCCACCTAACCCTTGAAACAGATTTCCGACGCTGTTCACGGCAGTGAACACGTTCCAGTGTGCTGCAAATTATTTGCGGCCCCACTCTGTTACACAAGGTTAGGACCAGTACATGAACCGAAAATACCTCGTAATCGGCGCATGCGCCGTGGCAGCCGTCGCTGCCTATATCACTCTGCGCCCCGCCCCAGTTGACGACACCGCGCAGTCGGCACCTGCCGAGGGGGCTGCGATGGTGGCCATCCAAATGCCGCCTATCGAAGGAAATGCGGCGATCGGACAACGTATATTCGAAACCGCGTGCGCCGCGTGCCACGGAACTAACGCGGTCGGCGTCGAAGGCGCCGGGCCGCCACTGATCCATGTCATCTATGAGCCCAGCCATCACGCAGACGAATCCTTTCAACGCGCGGTCGAAGTGGGCGTCAGAAGCCATCACTGGCAATTTGGCGATATGCCGCCAGTTGAAGGCCTGACCCGTGGCGACGTGGCGATGGTCATCGACTATATCCGCGAAATCCAGCGCGCCAATGGAATAGACTGAGGAACCTCCGAATGAAGAAGCTCGCTACAATTTCATTGATGTCCACGCTTGCCACAGGCGCTTTTGCCCATTCGAACGTAGATACCACCACACCCGAAAACGGCGCAACAATTGCCGAAGTGCCTGCTGAGATCAGTTTCAATTTTGCGGATGATATTTGCCTGACAAAAGTTGACATGGTCCATCAGGATGTTCATGCCGTCACGCTCGATCTGGGAGATCAGACCAGTTTTGGCCGCACGTTCAGGCTGCCGCTTCAAGGCATGGGTGAGGGCACCTATCGCATCGAATGGCGGGGCCTGGGTGCGGACGGCCACGCCATGCAGGGCGAGTTCACGTTCACAGTGGATTGACCATGCCCGATATCTGGGGAATAGGCGTAATTCTGTCCAAGCTGATGCTTTATGTCGGCATTGGTGGTGCGGCTGGTCTTTTGATCATCCGGGCTGCTTTTGCTGATATTGTGTCACCCCTCAGCGACAGGATGCGTGTGCAGGTCGCGCTGTTGGCGGGGCTTGCGCTGGCTGCTTCTGTCCTTGGTTTCATGCTGCGCGGGGCCGCCCTGACGGGCGGAGCCGATGGCATGACCGATCCGGAAATGCTGGGTCTGTTGTGGCAGACCCCGGTTGGCGACGTTCTCGTGTTTCGGATCATTGGGACGGTTTTAATCATCGGGGGCGTGTTTTTCCCTCTCGTCGGGCAATGGATCGCGCTTGCCGGTGGAATGCTCGCCCTGTGGTCCTTTGCCCGGATCGGGCATGTCCCGGAATTGGAGGTAACAGGCGTTCGTTTCCTGTTGCTTCTGCACCTGTTGGGGATTGCGTTTTGGATCGGCATCCTCGGTCCGCTGCATTTCTTGTCGCGACAGCCGGAACATCTGGGCAATGCAGCCACGTTGGGGCATCGGTTCGGGCAGGCAGCTTCGGTTTTAGTTCCCGCATTGATTTTGGCGGGGCTGCTGATGGCCTGGGTGTTGCTGGGTGATCTATGGGCGCTGACGACAACAGGATACGGGCAAACGCTGCTGATCAAGCTTGCACTTGTCGGCGCAGTCCTGACGCTGGCAACCGCAAACAAACTCTACTTCGTTCCCGCCATGCAGGCGGGGGACGAAAAAGCCGCGCGCCATTTGGCGCGATCCATTGAAATCGAAACTGCGGTCATTCTGGTGGTGCTTGCGGCCACCGCGACGCTTACCAGCGTTCTGACCCTGCCGAATTGAGGAAATCCATGAACAGACGAGACTTCCTGATCACATCAAGCGCGGCGGCACTGGCTCCGCGCATCACTTTTGCATCGGCATCCGTGGAGTTGGTTGCAAAGCCGGTCATGGCACAAATCCTGCCCGCGCGCGATCCGGCGACCCCGATGCTTGGCTTTAACGGCAATACACCCGGTCCGGTACTTCGCGCCCGTCAGGGCGGTACATTTGATGTTCGGTTCCTGAACCGGATCGGTGAAGGCTCGGCGGTGCATTGGCATGGGATGCGCATTGACAATGCGATGGATGGCGTGCCGGGAATGACCCAAGACGTTGTCGATACGGGCGCAGAGTTTAAATACCGCTTTCAGGCACCCGATGCGGGGACGTTCTGGTATCACTCGCACAACCGATCGTGGGAACAAGTTGCCAAGGGTCTCTACGGCCCGCTCATCGTTGACGAAATAGCGCCACCCGATGTGGATCACGATCTGATCGTAATCATTGACGACTGGCGCATGACCGAAAGCGGCACGCTCGCCGACGGTTTCGAGAACATGCACGATCAGGCGCATCAGGGGCGGCTGGGCAATTATGCCCGTGCGCTGGTAGAGCCAAATACGCCGGTTCGGCGCGGTGACCGCGTGCGTTTGCGGTTGATCAACGTTGCGACAGACCGGATATTCCCGATTGAGCTTGAAGGTGTCGACGGCAAAATCGTTGCTTTCGACGGTATGCCCCTGCCGCGCCCGCAAGTGGTTTCCAACCTGGTTCTCGCACCGGCTCAGCGTGCAGATGTCATTGCGGATGTCACGTCAGCCGGTCAGATCGCTTTTGTCTTTCCAACGCGCGACGATCCCTACCTGCTGGGTGAAATCCCGGTTGAGGGGGTGAATACCATGCGGCAACCATCCGGGATTCCCGCACTGCCACCAAATGAGCAGAAACAGCCGGATCTGGACACTGCCGTGGTTCTGACGCTTACCATGCAAGGTGGGGCGATGAGCCGCCCCGCAAGCACGCAAACAGATATTTGGGCGTTCAACGGGCAATCCGGCCTGACGGATACACCGTTTCACAGGTTCGAACGCGGACAAACGGCGCGCATTCATCTGGTGAACGACACCCGATTCCCGCATGGCATCCATCTTCACGGGCATCATTTCTTTGAGGTCGGGACGGACGCCAGCTTGGGCGCATTCCGCGATACAACGCTTGTGGATGCAGGCGGAACCCGCGACATCGTTTGTGTGTTCGACAATCCTGGCAAATGGCTGCTGCATTGCCACATGCTGGGGCATCAGGCGGCGGGCATGAAGACATGGGTGGAGGTCGCATGAGACGCATTCTGACCCTCGTTGCCTACTGTATCGCGACTGGCGCATTTGCCGGCCACGAACTGGACGGTCGGGATTTGACCAATGGGCAGGCTCTATACGCCGAACAATGCGCATCCTGCCACGGGGCACATCTGGAAGGTCAGCCCAACTGGCGCACACCCGACGAAAACGGCGTCCTGCCTGCCCCGCCCCATGATGAGACGGGCCATACGTGGCACCACGACAATCAGCTGCTGTTCGACTACACCAAACTTGGTGGCGCGCAGACACTGGCAGCACGCGGCATCAAAGACTTCAACAGCGGTATGCCGGGTTTCGCGGGCGCGTTGACTAACGATGACATATGGGACGTTCTGGCTTATATCCGCTCTACCTGGCCCGACGATGTTCAGCAAATGCAGGCCAGCCGCAACCTGCCGCACGAGTAAAACCGGGGCTGCTGGTGCAGATTGCGGTATTGCCAAGCCGGTACGTCGCGCACACGCATCGGACGGCAATGCCGTCGTGACGTAGATGTCCAACAGGATTTGTAGCGCTAAAAATGGATGGGTGTAACGCGCGAAGTCACAAAGAGCGCGATCAGCAGGATCACGTAGGTGCCAAGGACCCAGAGGAACATGGAGTGCAAAGGCAGCGTCTTCATGCTCATGCTGTGACCGGGCATTTCCTCCATTTCGCCATGGGACATACCATCCATCTCTGAAGACACGTGACCGTTGCCGGGCGCCGGACCATCGGCCCCCGGTAG
Organism: Ruegeria sp. MALMAid1280; assembly: GCF_049195285.1. NCBI lineage: Bacteria > Pseudomonadati > Pseudomonadota > Alphaproteobacteria > Rhodobacterales > Roseobacteraceae > Ruegeria > Ruegeria sp. MALMAid1280. The sequence goes on from NZ_JBMIRT010000055.1 coordinate 49,045, forward strand.
GGTCATGCATCCGTGTTTCAGGTGATTTGCGACCAGCCAGTAATTGACCGGGTATGCAACAAAACCGCCGACAATTGTTGCCAGGCTCATACGAAACCAGAAAGTCGGCGAGAGCGGATCTTCTGATTCAGGCCAAGCCGCCGCCAAAAGGACCATTGTCGGAATCATGCCGGTCATCACCATGTTCATCGACACGGTCTCTGCGAAAAACGTCTTTCGGACCGCTTGCGAGTAACTTCCATACATCGAAAGCATCATCAGAGCCTGAAAGATGAAAAGCCCCGAGACGAAACCGAATATGTATTCGACGGCGATGTCCCATCCATTCGGTAGCGCGAGGAAATGAACCAGGATTGCAGCAACAATGATTCCTGTGGCGTCTCCTGCCAAACAGTGCATTTCGCTGTTGACCCCTTGTTTCCACGTCGCGCGCGTAAAGCGGTCATGCCCGCCCGGAAACGGTCGGCGGCAGGTGGTCAAATAAAAAAACAAGCCGACTGGCCCCGTGTAGACCGTCACAAGAATCCAGGCCATGCGCTGAACCCAACTGGTCACGCCATTGCTTGCCGAATCCCAAACAACGAAACTCACGCTGGCGCCGGTCAACAAAAACCATACAAGCATCGCACCGTTGAGCACATCGAACTCCCTAAATTGCGAACCCTGCCAATGGCACGAAGTATCGGCGCGGAAGCGAACTCAGGCAATACGAGACACATATTGCGATCAATGGGTAAAGGATCTTGCGCAAGCCGGTTATTTGGCGGCTTGGATCGCTCGTCTTCGATGGCCGAATGATAAGGAATGGCTGCTTTGGGAATACTGTCTTTGGCGGGGCGGCAGCTTCTGGATAACTTGGGATTGCTGAACGTCATTTCCACACTCAATGCGTTAGGCGGCTATCTATAGGATGCGCGAACCAACGAGATCGTCTGGGACCAAATTTTGTGGATTGATGGTAGCGGAGGAGGGACTTGAACCCCCGACACGCGGATTATGATTCCGCTGCTCTAACCAACTGAGCTACTCCGCCATGAGTGAGAGGCGATTTAAGGGAGGGGCCGGAGAGGGTCAAGAGGGAAAAGGCGGTCACAGCCGGATTCTTTTTTACCCCGATCAAACCGCCTTGGGCTTGGCGCGGGCGGCTTCGGCGATCCGGCGGATGAACGCGGCACAGGTGTCCGGCTTGGTGATCAGGATCATGTGACCCGCCCCGTCGATCCGCTCGTTGCTCAAGCCGAACTGTGCCATCGGATCGCCTTGTGTCCGAGGTGGCAGGATTGCGTCCTGCGTTCCGTACAGAATCCCTCCGGGCACGGTCAGCCCACCATATCGCGCCATCTGCGTCTCAATGCTGGCTTCAATGCCCAAAACATCCTGCGACCCGGTGATATAGGCCGAGGGCCGCAGCCCCAGCGCTCCGCCAGCGCGGTCGAGGAAATCGGCAGGCGCAGGTTCAGGGGCGAAAACAACACCTAACGTATGCGGTGCGGTTTTGGCAGCCAGCGGAACGGCTAGGGTGTTGCCGATCAGGCTCCGCAGCCACTCGGTACGAATCTCCAGCGGTTTGAAGACCTGCGGCGTGGATGGCAGCTTGTGCGTCAGAGGCGCCAGCAGGGCCAGGGCCCTGACCTTTTCAGGTTGGTCCAGCGCCATCGCCAGCGATACCGCGCCGCCCAGCGAATGGCCGACCAGAATCGCGTCAGTGATGCCCTTGGCGTCCAGAAGCTCCTGTATCATCCGCCCCTGTTCGGGCAGGCGCCCCAGATTGGCCGAATCCCGGGTCGAATACCCGCAGCCAGGCCGGTCGACTGCAATGACGTGGTAGTCATCGGTCAGAATATCGACCAGCGCATAGGTGAAATGCTGCAACTGTCCGGTCAGGCCGTGGATCATGACAATGGTCTGGTTTGACGGATCACCCCGCTCGACATAGTGAATGCTGCCTCCGTTTACGGGGATGATATCGCCCAGCTGCGGGACTCGCTTTTGGCCATCAGCGGTCAGTTTTCGGGTCCACAGGCTCATGCCGATGAAAAACGCAACGATCAGAACGAGGATAATCAAAAAAGTCATCTCAGCGGTCTCCGCCTTGGGGTGGGGCAGGGTGGTAATGTTCCAGCCCGGACCGGGCCATACGCTTTTCATACTCGGATACGGTGCCCGGCCAAAGTGTTGTATTGCGGCCCTCGTCGTCCTGATACCAGGAAGAACACCCGCCCGCCTGCCAGACACTGTCTGTGTGTCGGTCTCGCATCTCTTGCGTAAAGGCCGCCTGTTTGGATGGGTCGGGGGTGATGGCGTGCAGCCCTTGGCGGTGCATCTGATCCAGCACGCGGCCGATATGGCGGACTTGGGCCTCGATCATCAGCACGACCGAGTTGTGCCCCAACCCGGTATGCGGCCCCAGCAGGATGAAGAAGTTCGGAAACCCAGTGATGGCGGTACCCAGATTGGCCTGCATACCCTCGGCCCAGGCAGCGCGTAGGGTCAGTCCGTCCGCGCCGGTGATATCCAGACGCTCGGCCATGTCGGTCACATGAAAACCGGTGCCCCAGATCAACACGTCCGCGTTGACCCGACTGCCATCCGACGCAATGATCTGATCGCCGTCAATTGTGGCCACCCCGTGCGGAACCACCGTCACGTTGTCCCGCGCCAAGGTCGGGTACCAGTCATTCGAACTGAGGATACGTTTGCACCCGATCCGGTAGTCCGGGGTCAGGCGTTGGCGTTCTTCGGGGTCGGTGATCGCCTTCTCAAGCGCATGGCGCCACATCTTCATGGCGAAATTCACCATCCGCTCTTCGCCACGAAATACGCGGTGTCGGTATTCGAAGATCATGTAGATCAGCTTGCGCCTGAGACGCGGCAGCGCCGGAACGCGCCGATAGAGGTTGCGGACCCACGGCGCAATCGCCCCGTCCGGGCGGGGCAGGACATAGGGCGGCGTCCGCTGGAAGATGGTGACATGCGCGGCTGTTTTCGCAATTTCCGGTACGAACTGCACGGCTGAGGCGCCGGTTCCCACCACCGCGATGCGCTTGTTTGCGAGGTCCGTGTCATGGTCCCACTCGGCGGAATGAAAGCGTGGGCCAGGGAAGCTGTCGGCGCCGGGAGCATTGGGAATGCTGGGATAGTGCAGTGCGCCGATGGCCGAGATAAGAAACCGCGCCGTCCAGCGTTTCCCGTCGTCGGTTTCCACCTGCCAGCGGCTTCCGTCCCATCGGGCAGATTCCAGCCGTTGGTGGAAGTGGCACAGGTCATACAAGCCCTCATCACGGCAGACCTTCTGCAGATAGGTCTGAATCTCGGCCCCGCCCGCATAGGCGCGGCTCCAGTCCGGGTTCAGGTGGGTCGCCATGGAATAGAGGTGCGAGGGGATATCGCAGGCCACACCGGGATAGGTGTTTTCACGCCATGTTCCGCCGATATCCCCCGCTTTCTCAAGGATCGCAATATCGGTGATCCCGCACTTGCGGGCCTCCAGCGCCATGATCAGCCCCGAAAACCCGGCCCCGATGATCAACATGTCCGTGCTGCGCTCCATGGGCCCGCCCCTCCCAAAGCGACCGTTATGGTTCGGTCAGACTATATGCCGGAAAGGGTTTGTGAACAGCCTCCCGTAGGGTCGGGGACGGGTGTTCGATCAGAGTTTTGCCATCGGACCCGACCTGGCTGTGCTGTGCTCTGGCGGCATTCCCGATGTGCAGGTGCTGTGCGGCGCGCAAGGCGGGCGACTGATCAGCTGCGGTGGTTTGAAATGCGCCCGGAAATCATGATCCGGGTGCAAGATCAAGCATCGCATGAGCCAGGCTAAGCCATGTGTTAGATTTTTTCCGCGCAAAACCCTGAGTTCAGTGCGTTAAAAGTGTATTTTTTAATCACGTCTGGGGGTAGTGTCGCAAATCTACCGAATATGTCGGTTCCAAAGGGATCAGCCGGAAAACGCCGATATAGGCAGGAAAACCAGCAAATGCATCGTTTGGGTGGCAGTTCGGCCATTTTGCCCAAATGGAACGAACAGGGACCTGCCCCGCCAGAGGATGATGATGCACCTCAGGGGATCGGGTCGAAGACAAGATCAAGATTGGAAGCTCGCGTAAAGATGAGTTCAATCCAGCTATACAGTCAACACGGAGGAAAACATGTCGCTACCCGAACCATTTACGGATGTTGAGATAGAAACGGCCGATGCCGGTTTCTATGAGAATTACAGCGTCCCCATCGCGCTGATCAGTAAGGCCATCATGGTTGGACTGGTGCTTTGGGCACTTGTCTTCCCGGCCAATGCCAACAGCACGCTTGGAAGTTGGAACAGCAACATCCTGGCAAGCTTTAACAGCTTCTATGTTGTTATCGTCGGACTATTTTTCTTCTTCCTCGCCGTTGTCGCCATCATCCCGGCCACCGGACGGCGCGTCATGGGAGCCCCGGGTGAAAAGCCTGAGTTCTCTAATTTCTCATGGTTTTCGATGATGTTTGGCGCTGGTCTGGGCGTGGGTCTGATGGTTTTCGCCACGGCCGAGCCGCTGGGCCTGTGGGGGTCGAACCCTGTAACCGTTGCAGGTGACGTTGTCCCGAACGAGCCGGAAGCAATCCAGTCAGCTTACCGCTACACGTTCCTGCACTATGGTTTCCATGCCTGGGCGATTTATGTGGTGACGGGTCTTTCGCTGGCCTACTACGCCTATACGCGCAATATGCCCCTGACTATCCGGTCTGCTCTGACACCCTTGTTCGGGCGTCTGATGAACGGGTTCCTGGGCCATGTCGTTGACGTTCTGGGTGTTGTGGCAACTATCCTCGGTGTGTCGGTGACTATCGGTTTTGGCGTCAGCCAGTTCATCGATGGCGTCTATGCAATCACCGGAATGGGATGGGTGATGGACCTGGGCGGTGATGTTCCAACGCCCAGCAAGGTTGGCCTGATCGCAGGTCTGGTTGTCATCATGACACTGTCGATCATTTCGGCCGTATCCGGTGTTGGTCGGGGCGTTAAGTACCTGTCGAACCTGAACCTGGTACTGTCGATCATCCTGCTGGGAACGTTTATTGTGTTCGGTTCCTTCGTCTTTGCCATGACCACCTATGGCTCGGCGATGGTCGACTACATCATCCATTTCGTTTCCATGAGTTTCGGTGCCTACGGCCCGATGTCTGCGGATGCTTTTGCCGCTGGTTTGCCTGAGGCTGCACAGGCCCATGCTGATGATCTGATCGGCGGTGCGACCAACGCCTGGGGCAGCTTTGACGGTTTCAAAAGCGGTCTGGAAGGCGCAGCTGCTGAACTGGATGAAGAAACCCTAGCCGCGGCCTATGCTGCGGGTGAACAAGGCCGTCAGTTCGGTTGGCAATCTGGCTGGACCACGTTCTACTGGGCCTGGTGGATTGCGTTCTCGCCCTTTGTCGGCCTGTTCCTGGCGCGCATCTCCAAGGGCCGTTCCGTGCGCGAGTTCATCCTGGGCTGCGTGTTCGCACCGGCGCTGGTGTGCTTTGCCTGGATGACGGTTCTGGGTGGCACCGCGATTGATCTGGAACTGGCCGGTCAGGCTGAAGGTGCGATCATTGGTGCCTCAAACACCAACAAGCTGTTCGTGACGCTGTCCTACATGATCGACGGTGGGCTCTTGTCCATGCTGAACGTTATGTGCGTGATCCTGATCATGACCTTCCTGGTGACCTCGGCGGACTCGGGTATTCTGGTGATGAACACCATCATGTCCGGTGGTAGCCAGGAAACCGGCGTCAAACATCGCATCATCTGGGGTGTGATCCTTACGGCTGTGATCGGTGCGCTGATCCTGGCGGCGGGTGAAAACAACCCGATGGACGCCTTACGCAATGCGATGATCATCGGCGCACTGCCCTTTACCATGGTGATGGGCCTGATGATGGTTGCCCTGACTAAGGCCCTATACCGCGACAGCCTGCGCGACAAGCACGGGGTTGAGACACAGGCGGCCGAATAAGACCTCGTCAAAGATCAAATCAGGCGCCGCCCCTATGGGGGCGGCGTTTTCTGTTTCAAAAGCGGTGTCGCTTCCTGCAAGCAGATATCGCAATCAGTGAGGTGAAATGTCCGCGAATCCCCCAATCTGGGAAGCAAGATTGGAGGATTGCCCGTGAACATTCGAACCGCGTCCCGTGCTGGTGGCCGTTCAGCCCGCCGCGCCCTGCGCACCGCCCCGAACTTTGAAATGCTGCCCGGCCTGACCCGCGGTATCCCCGTGTGCGAGGTGATGGACGGCAGTCAGGTTGAACGCATCGACAGCGCCTCGATGGACATTCTCGAAAATGTAGGGGTCCAGTTTCGCGACCCCATAGCGCTTGGGGACTGGAAAAAGGTAGGCGCCAGGGTCGAGGGTGAGCTGGTCTATCTCGACCGCGGACTGGTGCGCGAATTGATCGCCACGATCCCCGGCGATTTCACCTATCACGCGCGGGACCCGAAAAAGAACGTACGGCTGGGCGGGCCGCATTCGATCTTTGTGCCGATGACCGGAGCGCCGTTCCTGCGCGATCTGGACGATGTGCGCCGTAACCCGACGCTGGACGATCTGGCGATGTTCCACAAGCTGAGCCACATGCTGCCCGCGCTGCATTCCAGTGCTCATCACATCGTCGAACCCTATGATCACCCGATCAGCCAGAGGCATCTGCGGATCACCTATTCCTCGATGAAACATTCGGACAAAACGTTCATGGGCATGACCACTTCGCCCAAAAACGCCGAGGATGTGATGGAAATGTGCGCCATCCTGTTCGGCGCGGATTTTCTAGAGGACCACCCCGTCACCACCGGCAATTGCAACGGCAACTCGCCGCTGGTCTGGGACGAAACCATGCTGGGTGCGATGCGCGCCTTTTGCCGCCGCAACCAGCCGGTCCTGTGCTCTCCTTTCGTGCTGGGCGGGGCGAACACGCCTGCCAGCGTTCCGGCCACGGTGGCGCAACTGAACGCCGAGGCGCTGAGCGCGCTGGCCTACACGCAGGTCATCCGCAAGGGGGCGCCTGCGATCTATGGCCATTACCTGTCGACCGTGTCGATGAAATCCGGTGCACCGATGGCGGGCACGCCCGAGATCAGCCTGATGAACTTCATGATCGGTCAGATGGCACGCTATTACGGCGTGCCGTGGCGGACCTCGAACACGCTGGGCGGGGCCAAGACGTTCGACGCGCAGGCGGGGTACGAATCCGCCACGACGCTGCAGGCGGTCGTTCACGCCGGTGCCAACTATATCTGGCACAGCGCGGGCTGGAACGAGGCCGGGATGCATTGTTCGGTCGCCAAGTTCATCGTCGACGCCGAGCAGTGTGCCATGGCCTATCGTATGGCCGAGGGTCCGAAATGGCACGATTTCGATCAGGCCATCGCGGCGGTGCCCGATGTCGGCCCCGGCGGGCATTATCTGGGCCACCCGCACACGCAGGACAACTTTCAAAGTGCCTTCTTCATGCCTGAACTGTTCGACAACAACTCGATCGAACAATGGCAGGCCGAAGGCGGCGTTGAGATCACCGAACGCGCCCTGAACCGCGCCCGGTCGTTGCTGTCCGAATACCAGGAACCCAAGCTGGATGAGGCCAAGAATGAGGCGCTGCTGGACTACATCGCCCGGCGTGAGCGGGAAATCCCGGCCGCTGACGAACTGAACCAAACCTACTGAGGAATTCTCCCTGCAACTCACCTGCCCGGACCATCGGGCGGGTTTTTTATCCAACCGGAGGGAAGATGGATCTGAACGGAAAATCCGCCCTGGTGACCGGGGCTGCCGGCGGGATCGGCGCCACCCTTGTACAGCGCCTGCGTCAGGCGGGCGCGCGGGTCGCGGTGGCCGACCGTGTGACCGAAGGGATCAAAGCAGAGGCCCATCTGTCCGGCGATCTGCTGGACGTATCTTATGCCGATGCGCTGCCCCGCAATGCAGCCGAGGCCTTGGGTGGTCTGGATTTCGTCATCAACAATGCAGGCGTCATTGCGCGCGGTTCGGTCACCGAAACATCGGATCAGGACTGGGCGCTGTCGCTGGGCGTAAATGTCGAGGCCCCGTTTCGTATCTGCCGGGCTGCAATCCCGATCCTTGCCGCGAACGGAGGCGGCGCAATCGTCAACACCGCATCCTGTTGGGGCCTGCGGCCCGGCCCGAACCACGCGGTTTATTGCATGACCAAGGCCGCGATCGCCTCACTGACTCAGTGCATGGGCATGGACCACGCCCATCAGGGCATCCGCATCAACGCCGTCTGCCCGAATGAGGTGAACACGCCGATGCTGCGCTCGGGCTTTGAAAAGCGCGGGTTCGATCCGGATACCGCCGTGGCCGAACTGGGCCAGACCGTTCCGCTGGGTCGCATCGCCGAGCCCGAGGATATCGCCGACGTGGTGATGTTTCTGGTCTCGGATTCTGCGCGCTATGTTTGTGGCGCGTTGTTGGAAGTGAACGGAGGGAAGCCGGTCTCATGAGCCGATTTGAGGGCAAGACCGCGCTCGTTACTGGCGGGCGCAGCGGAATCGGCCGGGCCATTGCCGCGCGGCTGAGGCTGGACGGGGCGCGTGTGTTCACGGCACAACGCGGCTCTGATCCCGATTTCGATGGTATCGCGGCCGATTTCAGTGATCCCGACGACCCGCAAGCCGTGGTTGATAAGGTGATCGACCGGGCAGGACGGCTGGACATTCTGGTCAACAATGCCGGGATGATGCAGGAGGCATCGGTCGTTGAGATGAGCCTTGAGGACTGGCAGCGCAACCTGGCGGTCAACCTCACCGCGCCGTTTCTGCTGATCAAGGCGGCACTGCCGCATCTGCGTCAGGCGGGCGGCAACATCGTCAATATCGGGTCGATCGAGGGGCTAGGCAGCAATCCCGGCCACGCCGCCTATTGCGCGACCAAGGCCGGGCTGCACGGATTGACCCGCGCGGTGGCGGTGGATCACGGGGCCGAGGGCATCCGCTGTAACGCTGTCGCGCCGGGCTGGATCGATACTGAACTGAACCTGGATTTCATCGCATCGATGCCGGATCCCGAAACGTTCCGCGAGGATATCAAGCGTATCCACCCCATCGCCCGAACCGGCTCACCCGACGAGGTCGCGGCGTTGGTTGCGTTTCTCGCCTCGGACGAGGCCAGTTTTGTCACCGGGCAGATCTATTCCGTCGATGGCGGACGCATGGCCAAGCTGAGCCTGCCCTGATCACTCGTCCCGCGCCTTCCACTCCTTCCAGCGCAGAACGGCATTTGCGCCGATCTCGCGGAAAGGCTGCGGTGGCAGGCGCTTGGGTTGATCTTCGGCCTCGAAATACCCGGTGATGTCCGAGCTTTGAGTGCAGGCGCGTTCTGCGGCTGCGATCCCGGTCAGGGTTCCGCGTGCGGTGCCCAGCCCGTTCTGGACGCACCCGGAATAAACCCCCGGTTCAATTTCACGCGTGACCGAGACGCTGTTGAGGCTCAGGCACAGGTGACCGGCCCAATGGTACTCCATCTCAATCCCCGCCAATTGCGGGAACCGCTGGTCGAACTTGCGCTGCATCACCTTTGATGCCCGCGCCAGATCGCGTGTGGTCGCCGCCATGCCGGGGCGCAGCGCCGCGCAGGTGCGGGTGATGACGCGATTGCCGCCCTGTCCGCTGTCGATCCGTCGCATCGTGGTACCCATGGGATCGGACGGGGTCACACCCCATCGCGGCTGTCCTCCCAATAAGGTCAATGCGTCGGCGTCCAGTTCCGGCGTCATCGCGGCAAACAGGAACAGTTGCATCAGGCGGTCACGCTCGATACCGAAGCTTTCCAGATGGCCGTTGACCGTCAGGATCACCGCGCCCGTGCTGACCGATCCACGCTGGGTTTGCACCTGCCACGTGCCGCCTTGTTTTTCGAACCCGGTGACGGCTGAGTTTTCGTACAGCCCCACACCATCCCCGACCAACCCGGCCGCCAACCCGCGAATGTAACCCGCAGGCTGTAACATGACCGTGCCAGGTGTATAGAGGCCGGACCGGTAGTGGTGCGAGCCGGTCAGGTCGAGCATCTGCTGCGGGTCCAGCATATTGCTGGTTTCACCCAGCGTCTCCAGATGTTGCGCATAGCTGACGTTATGGGCGTGGCCTGCCGCGCTGGCCGCACCGTTCACCTTGCCCGCCGGATCAAAGAAGTTCGGGTCGATCCCGTATTGCTCGACCGCTGCGCGGGCAAAGGCGATCGCCTGCCTGTTCAGCGCAATCATCACCTTGTCATCGCCCGCCCCGGCGTAATCGTCCGAAGCCAGATCATGCGGCAGGTCGATCATGAAACCCGAGTTCCGTCCCGCTGCGCCCTCGGCCACGCGTCCGGCCTCAAGAACGACGATCCTGGCATCGGGCTGCAGTTGGGTCAGGCGCCGGGCCGCCGACAGCCCGGCGAACCCGGCGCCTACGATGGTGAAATCGGCGGTCAGGTCACCGTCCAGTACCTGCGCGGGCGGCCGAGCGCCAAGGATGGCGCTCCACGCCGCTGGTCCGCGATGGACCGGCAGGGTTCTGGCGGTATAGGCGCTCAATCGACCGCCTCATCCGCGTCATCGGCCAAATCGATCCAGATGGTTTTCAGCTGGGTGTACTGGTCATGCGCGTGGACCGAGTTGTCGCGCCCGCCAAAGCCCGACTGCTTGTAGCCGCCGAAGGGCGTGGTGATGTCGCCTTCCCCAAAGCTGTTCACCGTCACGGTGCCCGCCCGGATGGCGCGCGCACCGCGGATGGCGCGTTTCGCGTTGGCGGTAAAGATCGAGGCACACAGACCATATTCGGTGTCATTGGCGATCTTGATGGCCTCGTCAAAGCCGGAAACCTCGATCACCGACAGGACCGGGCCGAAGATTTCTTCGCGCGCAAGCGTGGAGTCGTTGCCGGGCACTTCGACCACGGTGGCTTCGACAAACCCGTTCTCGGCCTTGCCACCGATCACCACATTCTCGGTCTGCTTCAGATAGCCGCAAACCTTGTTGTAGTGGTCTTCGCTGACCAGCGCGCCCATGCGGGTTTCGGGGTCCAACGGGTCGCCGATGTTCCACTGTTTCGCGTGGTGCGCGATGCGTTCCAGCAGTTCGGCCTTCACATCCTTATGCACGATCAGGCGGGACGAGGCCGAGCAGTTCTCGCCCATATTCCAAAACGCACCGTTGACGATATGTGCGGCCACACGGTCGAGGTTTTCGGCGTCGTCCATAACGATGGCGGGGTTCTTGCCGCCCATTTCCAGTACCACCTCTTTGGCGTTGCTTTCCGCCGAATAGGTCAGGAACCGCTTGCCGGTGACGGTCGAGCCGGTGAAAGACACCATGTCGACATCCATATGCCGACCTATGGGTTCGCCCACATTCGCACCGCCACCGGGGACGATGTTCAGAACGCCGCGCGGCAGGCCGGCTTCCATCGCCAGCTCGGCCAGACGCAGCGCGGTCAGCGTGGTTTCCGCCGCAGGCTTCACCACGACCGTGCACCCCGCCGCCAGCGCAGGCCCGATCTTCCACGCCAGCATCAGCAGCGGGAAGTTCCAAGGCAGCACCAGACCAACGACGCCAATCGGCTCGCGCACGACCATGGCTATGTGGTCGTCACTGGCGGGCGAGACCTGATCATAAATCTTGTCGATCGCCTCGGCGTGCCATTTCAGGCAGTGGATGGTTTCAGGTACGTCCACGGTTTCGCAGTCATAGATGGTCTTGCCGCTGTCGATGCTCTCCATCACCGCCAGTTCACGGGCGTTGCGGGTCATCAGTTTGCACAGCCGGATCAGTACGTCCTTGCGGTCTGAGGGGGGGAGTTTCGACCAGCGGCCATCGTCAAACGCCTCGCGCGCCTTTTCGACGGCAAAGTCCACATCCGCCGCGCCGCAAGCGGCGATATCGGCAAGCTTGTCGCCGGTCGCAGGGTTCACCGTCTCGAAGGTTTCACCCGAGATCGCCGGACGGAACGCGCCGTCGATAAAGGCGCCGGTTGGCAGGGTCAGGCCCGCGGCGATGGATTTGTACTCGTCCTGTGTCAGCAGATCCATGTCTCTTACCCTTCAGCCACGATGTCAGCGATAGTCTTTTTCAGCACGCGGGTCACTTGTTCCAGCGCGCGCTTGTCGTCCTTGTTCAAACCCTTCAACGGAGCCCGCATTACACCTGCGTCAATCCCGTTCATGGTGACGCCGTGCTTGATGGTCTGGATGAACTTGCCGCCCTGTTCCAGCACCCGCATCAACGGCATCATGGCAGACATGATCCGGCGACCTTTGGCGAAATTGCCCTCGATCACGCAGGCATTGTAGAGCGCCACATGTTCGACCGGCAGGAAGTTCGACCCGCCGCAGACCCAGAACGGCGCACCCCAGGCGAAAAACTCCAGCGCCTGATCGTCCATGCCGCAGCCCAGTTGGATATGCGGGTAGTCGCGGGCCAGCAGGTGTACCCGGTTGATATCGCCCGAGCTTTCCTTGATGCCGCAAAAATTCCGGCTGCGGCCGACGCGGTCAAGAAATTCCTCGCCCATCATCGTGCCTGTGCGGTGCGGGTAGTTGTAGAGCATCACCGGCAGGTCAGCGGCCTTGTCGATTGCCAGCGCGTTCAGCGCGTTTTCGCGGTCGGTGGGAACCGAATAGGGCGGGCTGGCCAACAAAATCGAGTCCGCGCCGATCTCACGCGCACCAGAGGCCAGTGCAACCGAATCCGATGTCAGCATCGCGCCGGTGCCGACGACTAGCGGCAGTCGACCCTTTAGGCGCTCATGCGTAAACCGCGCCAGTTCCAGTCGTTCATCGACCGTCTGCGCATAGTTCTCGCCGGTCGAACCGCCCGAGATCATCCCGTGCACATCGTTCTCGATCAGGTATTCGATCACGTCGGACAGGGCGTCCCAATTCACGCTGCCATCCTCGTGATAGGGCGTGACCACAGGGGTATAAATCCCTTCAAATCTGAAAATCGGGTTCATTCCGTCCTCATGCAGGTTTCGAAAGGGGCGGGACGCCCATCGGGACATCCAGCGCATCGGGCATCACGAACAGTTCGATCTGATCGCGTGACAGGTTCCAGTGATCCTCGGCCAATTGCGCAGCAGCCGCCTCGTCGCCCGCCTCGATGGCGGCGATGATGGCGTCATGCTGGGTGCTTGCTTGGGACAGGTTTTCGGACATTTTGGCCGTCTGCGGTCGGTAAAAGGTCATCCCGATCCGGGCGTGATCGATCAGCAGCCGGTTGAATGACGGCAGCAGGTAGACATTGCCGGACATCGCGCCGGTCACGTCGTGAAACCGGTTATTGGCCATCGCCCGATCCTCGGGCGATCCGGTGCGCAGCGCGGCCTTGAACTCCTGCTGCGCCTCTTTCAAATCCTCAATCTGCGCGCGTGTCGCGTTTTGAGCCGCCAGCCGCAGGACCGCGCCATAGACCATCGGCGCGGCCAGAAAAAAGTCGCGCAGTGTCGTGTAGGACATCTCGGACACGCGGGCGCTGCGATTGGTGCGCAGGTCCAGATAGCCTTCGCCCGCCAACTGCCGGAACACCTCGCGCAGCGGTGTGCGCGACAGGCCGAAGGCATCGGACAGATGCGCCTCGTCCAGGTCCGCACCCGGCTTTAGGCGCAGGGTCAGGATGGACACCCGCAGATGCTCGGTCAGTTGGGCTTTGCGGGATTTGGCATCGTCTTTCATCCATCCCTCCTCAAATGGGTCGTGCGAATCGCATCGCAGCTTGCGTGCACATTCTGTACTCTAATAAAATACAACTTGTATACAGAAAAAAATCGTGCAGCATAGACCATCGACTACGCCAAGCTGAACGGAACGCCTGATGAGCCAACCGCGCCACATCACATTCATTTTGATCGAGGAATTTTCGCACCTTGCCTTTTCCTGCGCGGTTGAACCGCTGCGAATTGCAAATCTGGTCAGTGGTGAAGACCTCTATGACTGGACCTTCCTTTCGGAACATGGCGATCAGGCGGTCTGTTCCAACGGGTCGATCACGCTGGTGCACGGTGGCTTGGCCGCGCTTCCAAAGACCGACCAGTTGTTCGTGCTTTCAGGTATCCATATGCGCAACCATGTAACGCGTGCGTTGTTGGCAACCTTGCGGCGCGAAAGGGCGAAGGGAACGGCCATCGGTGCGTTATGCTCGGGCGCCTGGCTGCTGGCCGAGGCCGGCTTTCTGGACGGGATGCAGGCGGCGATCCATTGGGAATACCATGATGCTTTCATGGAGGCGTTCCCCGAGGTGAACCTTGTGCGCAGCGTCTTTGTCGCCGACGAAAAGCACATCACGGCCTCGGGCGGAACAGCGACGGCCGATCTGATGCTGCACCTGATCGGGCGCGATCATGGTGAGGAACTGGCGGTCGCTGTGGCCGATCAGATGGTCTATAATGCGGTGCGCAACGCCACGGCGAAACAACGGGTATCGCTGCAGTCGCGCAACGGGATGCGCAACGCCCATCTGGCCAAGGCAATCCACATCATGCAGGGCTGTATCGAAGCGCCGGTGTCGCCGTCACAGATTGCCGAGGATCTGGGCATCTCGACCCGGCAGCTGGAACGGCTGTTCGGCAAATACCTCAACACCTCACCCAAGAAGTACTTCATGGAGCTGCGCCTTGAGCGCGCCCAGAAACTGCTTTTGCAGACCGAGGCATCGGTGACCGAGGTCGCCATGGCCTGCGGGTTCGAAAGCCCCGGCCATTTCTCGCGCGTGTACCGGTCCAGTTTTGGCGTCACACCACATGCGCAGAAAAGCAAAATCGATTGACTGTCAGCGGCGGGGGGAGCTGCTCTGGCCGTCGGCGAGCCCGGTTGGTCAGGTGCTCACCCCCTGGTCCCGCTCGTACCCCCTCGTTAAATTCAAACTCGTAAACTGATCAGCAGGATTGAGCTTTGATAGATGCCAAAATGGGCATAACTATTACAAGATCGTGTCAGATATATGTAGGTTTTGGCCCAAGTCACCGCGTGTGTCCCAATTCGGACTGCGGGAAAACCTGCACAAACAGACACATATTGAGCCCCAGAGACCACTTGTATTTGCGTTGAAGCTTGCTTTGTGGCATTTTTATTTTGCCAGCAAAGGGACAATTTCTGCAAAAAATGGCGTTAAATCGCAACCGATTTTTTTCGAGAGTTTCCAAGTCCTCATCAGGAGTTAACGTTGGAGGACGCGTATGAATTTGGAATCCCACCGAGCCGCAGTGGAATTTGCGCCGCGTATTATTTCTATTGCCAGACGTGAACGGCAGATTTGCCAGGCGTCCAAAGCGGCCGAGGCCGCTTTTGAACGTATCGCCGGTGCGGCCACTGACGGTGTTGCGATGCAAAGTGAATTGCAGGATCGGGTTTTTTCCATCTTTCGCTGGTATTTTCTGTCCGCCTTTTGCACGCGCCTGCTGACGGATGCCGTGCATCGGCTAGAGCATCAGACCTTGCAGGTATCAGTAGATATCTTCAGCGCGGTCAAAATGGTTCTGACCGAAAGTGAGATCGAACGCTCGATGGCATTGGTCAGTGGCGAGCGCACGTCCCCCACGGTGGTACGGGCCAATGATATCGGCAGCCGCGGGCACACCGTGGGTTGGGTTGCCGCCGGGCTGCATGAAAAAGGTCGGGATTTCCCTGACGAGATTCAGAAGGCTCTGACCGGTGCGCTAGCGGCCTCTGCCCGGATCAACTGAATCCCTTAGCAGTAATTGCCCTTACGTCAGGATTCGACAGCACAGTTTACACATGCAAAAATCCTTGCGTACGATCCGGGTAAATTCTTCCGATTGATTTAACGCAAGGGTTTGTAGCCATGTCAGAAACGCTGGACCTGCACAAGTACGAGAACCTAAGTCCTTTTCAGATCAAAGACGAACTCATCAAGCTGGCTCAGAAAGAGTCGCGCCAAATGGCGTTGCCGTATCTGAACGCAGGGCGCGGCAATCCCAACTGGATCGCCAAAAAGGCGCGCGAGGCGTTCTTCCTGCTGGGGCAGTTCGCCATGACCGAAGCGCAGCGTCACCGCAATGAACCGCAGGTCGGGCTGGCGGGGATGCCGCAGGGGCCGGGTTGTTATGACCGGCTCAAGGCCTATTGCGCCGACTCGGTTGCAAAGAATGGCCCCCCGGGCGCGGATACGCTGGCCGCTGTCGTGGATTTTGCGATTGAGAAGTTTGGCTTCACGCCGGACGATTTCGTGCTGGAACTGACCGATGGCATCGTCGGCGACCACTATCCGATGCCGGACCGGTGCATGAAACACAATGAGGCGATCGTCCATGAATACGTGATGTGGGCAATGTGCGCGGGGCATCGGCCGGACGCAAAGTTCGACATCTACGCGGTCGAAGGTGGCACCGCCGCGATGTGTTATATCTTCAAGGCGCTCAAGAACCAGCGACTGCTGAACGCGGGCGACACTATCGCGCTGGGAACACCGATCTTTACGCCTTATCTGGAAATGCCGGTGCTGGAAGACTACGGGCTGAACGTGGTGGATGTGTCTTCGGAAGAGGAAGATCATTTCCAGCTGACCGACGAAGACCTTGAACAACTGGCCGACCCAAAGGTCAAAGCGCTGTTTCTGGTCAACCCGGGCAACCCGTCCTCGGTTGCAATCAGCCCCGAGGTCATGGCCCGGCTGGTCGAGTTCGTCAAAACCCGGCGTCCCGATCTGATCATCCTGACCGACGACGTCTATGGAACATTCATTCCGAACTTTCAGTCGGTGATGGGGCACCTGCCAGAGAACACGATCGGGGTTTATTCCTACTCCAAGTATTTCGGCTGCACCGGCTGGCGTCTGGGCGCGATTCTGGTAGCTGAGAACAACATCTTCGACAAGATGATCGCCGAGGCCCCGGCCGAGACCAAGGCCGTTGTAAATGCCCGGTACGAGACGCTGACACCGGATCCGTCCTCGTTCAAATTCATCGACCGGATCGTTGCCGACAGCCGCGATGTGGCGCTGAACCATACGGCGGGCCTGTCGCTGCCGCAGCAGGTGATGATGACGCTGTTCTCGCTGGTCGAGTTGATGGATGAGGACAAAGCCTATCAGAAGTTCTGCTGGGGCATCCTGAAACACCGCTTTAATGAGTTGGTTGATGGGATGGGCATCGAAGTGCCCGACAACCCGCTGTTCGACCGGTATTACGGCATCATCGATTTCGAATTCTGGCTGCGCAAATATGTCGGCGAAGAGGTGGTCGAGTGGATCAAGGAAAATGTCCACCCGCTGGATATTTCGTTCAAGCTGGCGCAGGACCACGGAATCGTGCTGCTGAACGGGTCGGGTTTCGATGCGCCCAATTGGTCAGCGCGGGTATCCTTCGCCAATCTCGATGACAGCGCCTATCGTCAGATCGGCCGCGCGGTGCGAGCGGTGGCTGTGGGCTATGTGCAGGCTTATCGTGCCTCGAAAGGGTTGCCGTTGCACGGCTGAACAAAAGCGCAGGGGGAGAGGGGCCTAAATGGAATTGATCGGGTCGATCTTTGGCCACCATCCTGCCCTGGCCCTGTTCTGCAGCCTCGCCCTTGGATATGCGTTGGGCAAGATCACCATAGGCTCGTTCACGGTGGGATCGGTGGCGGGGTGCCTGCTGGCCGGTGTACTGGTTGGCCAGACCGGGGTGGTGGTGTCGGATGACCTGAAACAGGCGTTCTTTCTGCTGTTCCTGTTTTCCATCGGTTACCGGACGGGGCCGCAATTTTTCCGATCCCTGAACCTGCATGCCTTGCCGCAGATTGCCGTCACCGTTTTGCTGTGTGTTGTGGCGCTGGTCGTGGCCGCGCTGCTGGCCCCGCTGATGGGGCTGTCGGTCGGGATCGCGGCGGGCCTATTGGCGGGCGGCGTGACCGAAAGCGCCACGCTGGGGGTGGCGATAGACGCCTTTGCCAAAACCGGGGCCGACGAGGCCGCGCAACAGATTTTCGATGGTGAGATCGCCACCGGTTTCGCTGTTGCCTATTTCGTCGGCGTGATCGCCACAATTTTTTTCCACACTCAATTGGCGCCCCGGTTCTATGGCCGGTCACTGAAAGAAGCTTGTGCGGAACATGAGGCCGAGCTGGACAACAATGGCGCGCCGATGGTGTCGGAACACCGCGATTTTGAGGCCCGCGCCTATCGCATCAATCCCGAATTCGCGGGCCGTCGCATATCCGAGCTCGAGGCCCGTGTTCCCGACCATGTCCGCGCCTTTTTCGACCGGGTGCGGCGCGGGAACAAGATCCTGCCGACCTCGCGCGATATGGTCCTGCAAGAGGGTGACATCGCCGCTATTGCGGGCGTGCGGTCCTATCTGATCGACCACACAGCCATGCTGGGGGAAGAGGTCGAAGACCCCGAGCTTCTCGATCTTCCGGTTCAGACCAACGATATCGTCGTGACCAATAAAGAGGTGGTCAACCAAACGCTGGCGGAACTGTCCGCCCGCCCCGAGGCGCGCACCATCTATCTGCGCGGCATCATGCGCAGCGGCGAGCGGCTTCCGATCTTTCGTGGCGTGACCCTGCACAAGGGCGATGTTCTGACCGTCTCGGGCACCCGAGGCCATATAGAAGACGCCGCCGCGCGTCTGGGCTATCTGGACCGCGAGACCAACAAGACCGACATGGTCTTTGTGGCCTTTTTCATCCTGCTGGGCGGGCTGATCGGCATCCCTGCGCTGAAATACGGTGCGATTGAGCTGGGTCTGGGCACTTCGGTCGGGGTGCTGCTGGGCGGTTTGGTGGCGGGGTGGCTGCGCTCGGTCCACCGGACATTTGGCTTTGTACCCGAGGCAACGCTGTGGATCTTCGACTCGTTGGGGCTGTGCGTGTTCGTGGCCTGTGTCGGCATTACTTCGGGACCCAGCTTTGTGACGGGGGTGATGGAAAGCGGGCCATCGCTGATCTTCGGCTCGGTTGCGATTGTGCTATTGGCCCACGGATCGGCGGTGATAGTCGGTCGCAAGGTGTTTGGGATAAACGAGGGCGTTCTGGCTGGAACCTGCTGCGGAGCAGGGACCTCGGCACCCGGTTTGGCTGCCGTGCAGGAGGCCGCCCAAAGCCAGGTTCCGACACTGGGTTACGGCCTCGGCTATGCCGTGGGCAATGTGCTGCTGGCCCTGTGGGGCTCAGTCATCGTGATCCTGCTGATGTAGCTTACGGCACGAAGGCCACGACCAGTGGGCCCCAGAGCGTCAGGAAGATGTTCGCCACCGCATAGGTCATGGTGAAAGCGGGTGTCGGGGTTGCGTTCCCGGTCTTTTCCAGCAGCGTAGCGAAACCCGGATTGCCTGATCTGGACCCGGTCACAACCGCGCAGGCCTCGACCGGGTTTTTGATGCGCAGGACGAAATAGTTGATCGGGAACTGAACGATCATCGGCATCAGCGTGACGACGACACCCAGCAACAACAGGATGATACCGTATTGCTGTATCGCCTCAAGCGCGGGCTTGCCAGCGTTCAGGCCAACGACCCCGACAAAGACCGCAAGGCCAAAGCTTTGCAGGAAATTCGCAGCCCCCCGGTTGATTCCGCCGATCTTGGGCCGTCGGATACGCATGTATCCGATGATCAACCCGGTCACGAGGCATCCAAGACCAGACCCCAGCGCCACTTTTGTGCCCGCGATGACAAAGCTGATCTCGCCGATCAGATAACCGACGGCTACGCCGATCCCCAGCGCGATGAAATTCGTGACCGAGGCCGCAGGCGGCACATAGCCCGCCACTTTCGACACCCGGTTCAGATCGTCTTTGTGACCGACGATTGAAACCTCGTCGCCCGCGTGGATTTCGGTGTTGTGCAGAACGGGCACGTCATGCCCCATACGCGTGATCTTTGAGATATGGACCCCGCGGCGCTGATCCGCCGTCAGTGCGTCGCGCAACTCTGACAGGGTTTTGCCTGCCAGCTTGCGGTTGGTGATGACGACATTGCGGCGCTCTTCCACGATAGTCAGTTCAGGCGGGTATTCTCCGATCTCGCCACTTGCCGAGCCTTCGAACTGCGTCAGGGTCGCAACCAGCGCGGATACGACAATTATATCTCCGGCGCTGACGACAGTATCGGGCGCCGGGTCAGCTGGGGCGCCGTTTTGCAGAAGCTTTTCCACAATCAGATCGCCGTCGTACCCACCTTCGATTGCTTTCACAGTTTGCCCCGCTATGGCGGCGCCGGCGTTCACTTGATAGGCGCGGGCATCGAAACGGTTCATCGGAAGGAATTCGCCTTCCTCCAGCTTGCGGCCGCCGCCGCTGAGTTTTTGGGCCAGCTTGATCGCCTCTTGCCGCAGGTTGACGCGCATGATGATCGGGATGACGCTGACCGCCAGGATCGGACCGATCGAGCCAAAGATATAGGTGACCGAATACCCCACCGCGATGTTGGTCTTAAGCTTTTCCGCCTCATCCGCGGCCAGTCCCAGCAGGTCAATGGCGTTGCCTGCAGTGCCGATGATGGCCGATTGCGTCAGCCCTCCGGCGGCCAGACCGGCCGCCAGCCCCTTGTCCAGACCGGCCAATCGGGCAACGACGATGACAAAAAACAGCCCCCAAAGGGTCATCATGAACGCTGCCAGCAGCTTGGTCAGGGCGGTTCGGTTCAGGGCTGCAAAGAACTGCGGCCCGCCGTTGTAGCCGACCATGAAGATGAACAGCGAGAAAAAGACGTTCTGAACATCGGTGCTCAGGTTGATGCCGCCGACCTGGCCCACGAAGACCGCCACCAGCAGGGTGCCAGCGATGCCGCCCAGTTCGAACTTGCCGACCCGGAACTTGCCAACGCCGTATCCCAGGCCCAGGCAAAGAAACAGCGCCATGATCGGATAGGCGCGAAGCTGTTCTGTGATCAATTCCATCTCAAACTCTCCAGGTTGCAAGTCTGGCTTTAACACCGCCGCGAAAGACGTCTCAGGACGCTGATAAATCTTGGAAATTCAGATTAGATGCACCGCGCTGCGCTTAGGGTAAGCATCGACTTTGCGTTCTGTCAAATGGCCACTGAGAACCAGAGCGCACGAAGGTGGTCGGGACGCAGGCGATACATCCCGACAATTGTATCAAAGTCCGCATGAAAACCCTGCGGATATGCGGTTCCAGCCTGAGGTTGCAGCTATTCGTGACCGTTGCAGCAATGTGTCCTGCCAGCCTCAGCTATTTCAGTGCGCGGTGTCGGTGGCTGCAATGCGCAAAATAGCTGCCGCTTGCTTTGTGAATACCAATGATTGCTTTCAAAACACTCAAATCCCGCTGCCAAAAGGTAAGTGGTTTTTCTTTTGGGATACCAGGACCTACTAAGCACGATGCAGAAAACGGGGCCCGGCATGTCA
This sequence comes from Ruegeria sp. MALMAid1280, assembly GCF_049195285.1. NCBI lineage: Bacteria > Pseudomonadati > Pseudomonadota > Alphaproteobacteria > Rhodobacterales > Roseobacteraceae > Ruegeria > Ruegeria sp. MALMAid1280. The sequence continues at coordinate 70,353 of NZ_JBMIRT010000055.1, forward strand.
ATCAGGAGACAAGCTTTCTCTGAACCGCGAAGGGACTGAGGCCGAGCCAGATCTGAATGGTCGAGGAAATCTCCTTGGGGCCGGTGAACTCGAACTTGTCCCGTTCTGCGGCGACGTCTGTCACTCCCATCCAAATGGCGGTCATGGTTCTAAGATCGGTAAAGACGTATAGATCAACGACGAAACCGGGATCGGCCCAGCACAGATCGACCTCTCCGGCTGGTTCTATCACAAGCCACCAATCCCGTTTGGATGACGGCAGGTCGTGATACACAAACTGAACCACCGTGCGTCGCTTGGGCAGCGGTTCAGGGTTCAGATTTCGCCGCATGTCCCACATCAGCAACGAGGGGTCGAGGTTTTTCAGCGAGAGTGAGGATTCAACCCACTTTTGGCCCCACATGCCCATCGCAATCACCACCTCACGCAGGTCGCGACCGGCGTCCGTAAGGTGGTAGTCAAAAACACCACGCTCTGACGGAATTGGTCTTTTCTCAACAATACCGGCCTCTTCCAGGTCCTTTAGCCGTCGCGACAGCAATGTCGGTGACATCTTTGGTACGCCCCGACGCAGGTCGTTGAACCGCGTCGAACCAGCAATGAGTTCACGCATCAGAACCATCGTCCATCGCGTGCACAATAGCTCGGCAGCCATGGCAAGCGGGCAAAACTGCTTGTAACCGGCGCGTGGCATATCCACTCCTCCATTTCTGCTGTCTGCACTTTAACAGTGTCGGAGTATGCATAAAGTCCAGAAACTGTACTGCCCGCTCCAGTTCCGTGACTGGAAAAACTTCGTCTTGGTCGGCACCCTTCCCTCATGTGAGCGAACCATCCCGGTTGCCCCTTGTGCAGGAGATCGAAAATGAGCGTCTACTTGATTGCGGAAATCAAAGTCACTGATGACGGCTGGGTGCCGGAATATGCTGCCGACGTCCACAATCTGGTGCAGAAGCAAGGCGGCCGCTACCTGTCGCGCAGCGGCAACATCGAAGCCCTTGAAGGTGAGGAAAAAGACTGCACGTTAATTGCCATACTGGAGTTTCCGTCCAGGGCTGCGCTGGACGGATTTGTCAACGATCCCGACTATGCGCCTTATGGGAAGGCCCGACAGTCGGGCAGCGTATCGAATTTCCATGTCATCGATGACACTGACATTGCAGGAGCTATTCCATATTTGAAGGCTGGGTGAATTTAGGCTCGGAAGATCGGTTTGGATTGACGCCGTATCTGCATGGGTAAATGACCCTGTGCAGACATCGCCCGTGTCATTTCAAGCCGGAATAATACTGCACATCAGAGCCTTGTTCTGCACGAGGAGCAGGTGCAGAATGTCAACGCTGCGTTGCAATCTCGTGCGCGAGATCGGCCCAGCGCGCGGCAAGCGGCGTGTCGGATTGGGCCGCAGCCCACACTGAAAGCGTCATCGCACGTTGCGGTGAAATGCCTTCGGTGCGAAAGTTTGTTCCGCCAAGTGCGATCTGGCTATCGTCGGGATACCGAGCGAAGACTTGTCGCGCTCCGGGAAGACCGGGATGGGCAATGGCCAGTGTGATGGCATGGTCAGGCATGTCTGCCTCGCCAAACGCGCGCATCGCGGCCTCCAGTGCGCCCGGCTCCTCTGCGCAAATCTGATCGTGCCAGTCCATGATTTCCCGAGCGGTCTGATGCCTGGCTCGTGCCGTGGCAAGGCTCTGCCATACGGTCAAATCCGTTGCCCATCGCCGCTCTTGGATCCGGGTCTCCACTGCCTCAATTTCGTCCAGTGATTTTGCATGTTTGACGCAAGTGTTGATCACACTTGCATCCGGCCACCTACCGGCCTGAACCATCTGCTCTACCACCGACAACGCCTCGTCCAAGCTGGCTGACAATTGAACGATCAGGCGCCAGAGACCGACGGACCGGGTTAGCCCGGCAGCAGCCATGTCCGCGTCGATCTGTGCGAGAAGATCAAGCGAGCCCAGCATTCTGAGCTTGCGTTCGAAGAACGTCTGGGCCAACGGCACTCCCTCAGCAATCATAAACCGCTCGACTTTGCCCAATTCTGACAGGGTTTCGGCCTTTGCGATGAGTGGCTCCAAGGCATTGCCGGAGGTGAGTTTTGCGCCCAGCTCGCGGAGGCGGCGCCAAAGGCCCATCGCCTCGTCGAGCCCGTTTGCCCGTCTGAACAGCTCCGGGGCGCATTTGATCTCATAGCCTCGTTCCGACAACGCCTGTGCAATCACGTTCGCGTCCGCGACGACCCCTGCCAGCGCCTGCTGAGGAAAGAGGTCGAAAGTCTGACCAATCTCGTCCATTTCGTCAGCGACCTGGAAGAATGCTTCGATACCGCCTCCGAGTTTGATCCGTTGCGCCCAGTATTCCTGAGGCAGGGGCAGATCGCGTTGCTCGATCCACTGGCGGACCGATGTCAGATCACTAACTGTGAGCACCTTGGACAGGAGTTTGTTGGACAGGTGTTTGAATGACGCTGCATTGGCGCATACGGTCGACTGCAAGTTCAGGGTTTTCCAGACTTCCATTGCAGTCGGAAAATCAGGCTGCACATCCAGAATTCGCGCAATGAGGCCTGGGGGTATCGGTGATTTTTGATCATTGAACACGCTGACCCATGCCTTGATGGCCGCGACGCGGTCCGACGTAAAGGATTCCGCCGGAACCTTGCTGAGCAACTTGCTCAGTGTCGACATAACCTCGTTCGAATAAGGAGGATTGGGGCATCTTGCCAAAATGTCCGACAACCGTTCAGGCGTCAGCATAGCCGCATCGATCCGCGCCAAGTGCTTTTCGTTCAGCTCGACGCCTTGCGCGGCCATGCTGGTCAAACAAGACTTGATGTCCTCCCAACTGCGGGCGAAATTCAGAAGCTTGCTATAGGGGATCGGGTCGTAACGCAGCATGTCCCCCGGAATCTCATCATGGAGAGCGAGCGCCACGTCAAAGCTGCGGGCCTTGTCCAGCAAAATGGTCCAGGTGATGATACTGGGCGTCTCTCCTCGTGCGATCATCTCGGTGGCGACATAGTCGCGGGCTTCGTTCAGGGTGCAGAACGACGACAGGCGTGCGTTGTGAACCCTCAGGCTGTTGATCTCTCCAAATACCTCTGCGAGCCACTGCACATCGGCGCTGGCATGCGCCTTTTGGTATGCGAAGGTAATAAACGACTCGTTCAAGTCGGCCGGATCCCGATCCGCAGGGATGCCCATGTCGCGTTCGAGGACACGCCTCACGGTTTCGAAATTCGGGGCGATGCGTAACAGTTGCGAATAGGCATGATCGCTGGGTTGCACACCGGCTTCTTGCAGCTTTGCGATGGCATCTTCCGCCACTGAAAAGTTGTTGACCTTCTCCAGATAGGCACGCAGCGCCATCTGCATTTGATACCGGTGCCGTGCAACGTCGGCTTGGCCCCTCGACAAAGCCAGATGATACAGATCCGCAGCCATCATCCCGTTGGGCGCGTAGTCAATCAGAAACGCAAGTCTTCGGACTGTATCAGGTCGAGAAGCGTCATCTACGGATTCTATTTCGGCAACAGCGTCATCGGCGGTTTCGAACATGCCCGTGGCGAGTTGTAAGGCCACCAGCGAAACGCGGACGTCCTCGAGTGCGGCGGCTCCGTCTTGCTGTGCAAGATCCTGCCAAAGACGCAGGCCATCAGCCGCAAAGCCGCGCTTTACAAGCGGCTTATTGTAGTCCTTCAGGAACTCGACTTGACGGCGAATGGGCTCGCAATGGGACATATGCCATAGCGCATTCGAAAGCGATATCACCTGAAAGGCGGACAGATTATCACGCCTGTCGTCATACATCGCCCGCTTCTTGTAGATTCCGGCAAGCTCCAGATGACTAAAGCGGCGGGTATCAGCCGAATTCTCCCGGCTCAGGGCTTCGGCGACGACACTATGCATGCGCCACATCCCGCCTTGACCCACTTGCGTAAAGAAGGGCAGACGAACGACTTTGTCGAAGAGATCGAGCGGTTTGGATAAGTTGTGCAGGTCAGCCAGTATGTTGACAACTTCTCTGTCGAATGCGCGGCACAACGCCAGGACTTCCAGCAGGTTTTTGAATTCGTCGTCCTTCTTGAAGGAGTTGTGCAGTCTGACGACAATCATATCAAACCGTGCGTTACGCGCCTGTTCGTCGTCGAGACCAGCATCTGCTTCGGTCAGCCGATAGTCCGCAAAGCTATCCCGCGGATCTTGCTCCAACCGCTTCAGGATGTCTTGCAGTTGCAGCAACAACGCCAGCGGATAGTAAGCCGTGTCTTCATCATCTGTTTCGCGTGCGTTGAAAAGCACGTTGTCGACAAGGCCCCGGGAAAGCGCGAGGCCAGAATCGTGAAGGAACCGAACGGCATGTGGCTTCGCCAGGCCCCTGACGTCCATTTCCATGTATGTATGGGACTTTGGGTTCGACGCATTGGCAGGGCTCGGCGACTTGTGCCAGTTCAGTTCGTACCGTGAGCCGACCACCAGCATGACGCCCTTCGCGTACTCGGCGAATTCCCTGAGATTGCCGTCGATCTCTGATATCGCTGTGCGCCCCTCGTTCGGCCTTGGAAGGATCGCCTCATACTCGTCAATAAACAATACAAGGCGCTTCTTTTCGCCCAACTCGCGGTTGACGTCTTCTGCCAATGCCCAAGCCAGCATATAGCTTGCGGCCCCGCCTGGGGGCGCCTTGATAAACTGATCCGCCGGCAACGATTTGCGCGCCGAAGACTCAATATCGCGCCCTATATAGAATTCAGGGATCAACTCTTTGATCTTGCGCATCTGGTAGGACCGGACGGCTGCGCCTTTGGCCGCGGCAACCAGTCGGCGCATGGCCTCGGGGGCAACAGCACCAATGGCTTCTTGAGCCAGTCCAATGGCTTCAGTGCCAAGTTCTTCGACCAGGCCGGTTCCGATGCTGCCGACCAGGGCCTCGGCCGACTGCATATTGGACGATTGACCAAAGTTCAGAGTAATCAGCCCTGCTTGTGGTTGCTGTATCTGATACAGCAGGAACCCGTAGTCAAACAGCAGGGTCTTGAGACCCAGAGAATTGAATATCTGACGAAGCCCAAGAAGAAATTCGACAATTCTGGGGGGCTGCTCGGCATTGGAGAACTGAAAGTTGGAAACCAGCACGTCTCGGAATGCGTCGTTCGGCCCCTTGTTGGTTTCGACAATTTCGCGGCACCGCTGCATCAGGATCGACTTGCCATTGCCACCCATGCCGCGGAAAACCAGCGTGCGGGTACAATCCGGTTGCTGAACGGTTTCACACAACATGTCTTCGAAGCGGCGCAAGTGCAGGTCGCGATTTTGGAATTTAGTGAGCTCTGCGCCGTGTCTATTACCCTGCGAAATCGGGATATTTCTAGGTTGCCTGGCCATCGCTCACTCATGTCTTTCCATCGGATTTATCGTTAGTGGGCGAAGTTGATTTGTCTATGATTTTTTGGAAGAGACCGTGATCGAAGATCCATTGAGTTGCTGGCGACGTGTTTCACTGCGGCGGACCGAATGTCAGTGATTCACGATCTGGATAGAATCGAAATCACATGCCAGTGGACAGCGCTCTTTGCGCAACTCTGGGCGTAGCTGATCTTCGCGGCGTTTTGGCGCCATCTGTTTTTCGAACGGGCCCCGCACGATTTCCCGATCTTTGGCATGATCCTGAATATGGTGGCAGGAATGCTTGCTTTGAAAGAGGAAAGCTTGCGCGCGCAGGCCGTCTGAAAGCAACCTCATACGATCTGTCATTCGGATGGTCTTACAGAGCGCTCCATCAAAGGCAGATGGAGGTATTTGAATACGTGACAGGCCCGGGGCAGCGCCGAGCCAACTGGTCCTTTGCGGCCCCTTGTGCCGAAATCCGTGGTAGGGCCGTAAGTTAGAGACCTACTATGCGAATTTCTTCTTGTGACCGTCCGGTGAAAATCGCAACGTCGTGACGAGTTTAAGTTCTACAACAATGAGGTGGCTCACATGGCAGGCAAATTCGAAATCTATGAAGATAAGGCCGGAGAGTACCGGTTTCGGCTGAAGGCCGGGAATGGTGAAATCATCCTGTCCAGTGAAGGGTATGTCCAAAAGGCCGGCGCGGAAAATGGGGTCTCATCGGTAAAAACGAACGCTCCGAATGACGCCAGGTATGAGCGGACGGAAACCAAATCCGGCGGCCATCGATTCAACCTGAAAGCCAGCAACGGCCAGGTTATCGGTGCCAGCGAAAGCTATACCAGTGCATCCGGACGCGACAACGGCATCGAATCCGTCAAGCGCAATGCCCCTGAGGCGCGGGTCGAAGATCTGACCTGAATTAGACTTGCCTTCGATTGAGCTAACGGCTCAGGCAAACCTAGCTTTTTCATGCGGTGGGGCGAAGTTGCTCCACCGACGTTTGACCAGCAGATTTCCTCACCAATTTTACGCCGATGTGTTTTCTGACACGCCCCTTCGGACGTTCACTTTCTGTTCGTTAATCGAATATGCGCGCTTCATCTGCGCGCGCCATATTGTCCTACTGGACCGAAGAAAACGCCGGTTTCCGCGAAGGGCCGGAGGGCAAAGGAACATTTGTGTCGGGGAATGGACGTAGGGCAAGCAAACGCTGGCCGGGGGCAATCTGTCACGCGGTCTGCATTATTTGGCTGACTTGCATCTTATATGTTGGGTTGGGGCAGTTCAGCACGGCCGAGGCGCAAACAGCCAGCTTTCGTTTGGTTGATACGAACGCGGATGGCGTTCTGAGTATTGATGAGTTTGTGGCCGCCTTTGGTACAGCCGGGGCAAGGAAATTGCTTCAGGACATAGATCGCAATGGCGACAATCGCATCCCGAACATCGAACCGCGCGGCGGGCGGAACAACGGCAAGGGCAGGCAAAAACGACCGAAGCGGGGATGATGACTGATCGGAACCCGGCGCGTTCATTTGTCGTTCATCTGATGACACGCCGCCCCTTCATTCGGTTTTTCGATTTTTCTCATATGGCGTTGGCGAAACGAAAGCACCGAACAGCCAGTCACGGAGTTAAGCATAACACAGTTTCCCCAATTCTCTCCTGTCGCCTGCGACATTGCAAAATGGGCTTTCACAACCCGCAGGGTCGATCGATCCGACGTGCGCGGGCTTTCCATGCGGTTGGGCGCTGCAAAGGCGGGCGATCTGATCCTCTGCGAGATTGCCGAGTTCGGATACCATAAGAAAATCCAGTTGGCCGAGCGCCGGCCTGTTATCCGGGCGATTTTGTTGTCCCTTGCCTGGGGGATCGTTATGCGCCGGATCAGTTTCTGGCGAGCGCTATCATTGATGACGATCTGATTGATCTGGCGGCCAGTGGCGGTGTCGCGGGGCGGGTGGATGCAGCCCATGCCCGAATGGAAAACCCCACCTGATTGATACCCATCGGCCTGCTGACGAATGCGGACGGCCAGGTGATCAACGTGGCAGATTATGCCCTGCCCAACCTGCCGTGCAATGATCAGGTCACGGTCATTGGTGTTCTCGGTGCCGCCATGAACTCGGGCAAGACAACGGCCGCGTCCAGCCTTGGGCACGGCCTGATGCGGGCGGGCTTTGCCGTGGCGGGGATCAAGGCGACCGGAACCGGCGCCTTTGGGGATTTCAACAGTTTCGAGGACGTCGGCGCTCTGCACTTGATTTCACGGATGTTGGGATGGCCACCACATACCGGATGCCGCTGGCGCAGATCGAAGCGGGCTTTGACACCATGGTTGCCACCGCCGCTGCGCGCGGGTCTGAGGTGGTGGTTGAGATTGCCGATGGTGTGTTCCAGCAGGAAACGCGGGCCATTCTGCAATCGTCGCGCATTCGCGACCGTCTGGATGGTATCCTGTTCGCGGCCCCGGATGCGCTGAGCGCTCTTGGCGGTGTGACTGTTCTGGGTCGGGCGGGTCTCGGCCCCTTTGCGATATCGGGGATGGTCAGTTGCTCGCCTCTGGCCACTGCCGAAGCCATCGAGGCCACGGGCCGCCCGATCCTGTCGCGCGAAGACCTGTGGTCGCCCGAGGTCATCACCCGGCATGTCGTGCCGCTGATGCGCCGTGCACCGGAAGATGTGGCCGCATGAAACTCCTCCCTTGTGGTGCCCAGCAGCGTCCTGCAGGCGGGCGCATTGGCTATCCGGGCATCTTTTCTAGCGCCTTTACTGTAACAGACTCATTTTTAAACCCTTGTAACTTAAAGGATTTAGGTCAAATCAACAGATTGTAGAGATTTGGTGGAGCCTAGGGGAGTCGAACCCCTGACCTCTTGCATGCCATGCAAGCGCTCTCCCAACTGAGCTAAGGCCCCATCATGGTACTGCCGAAGCAGTGGACGGACGTTTATGAGACGGTGGCGGTGAGCGCAAGTCCAAAAAACGGATTCTGCCAAAAAGTTTCCGCCCCGCGTCCGGGGTGGGCATGAGGCGGCGTGGGCCGCCTCTGACCGGTCTTAGTTTTCGTCTTCCGACGACATGTCGGTGATATCGTCCAGCGAGACGTTATCATTGTCGTCGTCATCATCGTCCAGCAGATCATCGTCCAGTTCGACATCGACATTGTCGTCATCATCCAGAACCAGTTCCTCATCCGAAGCGTCTTTGCGCGCTTTGGCCGAGGCGGCGTCTTCCGCATCTGCGGCGATCATCCGGCTTTTGCCGGTTTCAAGCTCCACGATCTCGCCAGTGTAGGGGCTGATGATCGGGTCCTTGTTCAGGTCGTAAAACCGCTTGCCGGTTGTCGGGCAAACGCGCTTTACGCCCCATTCTTCCTTGGGCATGTCAAATCCCCTTGATATCAGGTGAGTCGTAATAATGATTCAGGTCACGTGCCACATGCAGCAGGCACTGTCAAAGCCTTTGAGCAGGAGAAACAGGCATATGGGAGATCACGCACTGCCCGGGACGCCTCCGGTGCCGCTGACGCTGCGCAAATCGGCGCGGGCGCGGCGGATCAGCCTGCGGATTTCCCAACTGGACGGGCGAGTTACGCTGACCTACCCGCAGGGCGTGCCCGAGACCGAGGCGCTGAGTTTTGCCCGCACCAAGGAAGAGTGGATCCGTCAGCATTTGCAGGATCGCCCCGATCCGGCAATCGTTCAGTTCGGTCAGACCATCCCCATCGAAGGCATAGAGCGGCGAATCGTGCCGGCAACGGGACGTCGTGTTCTGTTGCAGAACGATGAAATCGCCGTGCCTGCTGGGGCCGAGACGCGGCGCCTGGCGCGATTTCTCAAGGAACTGGCGCGGGACCGTCTGACCGGGGCCTGCGACGATTACGCGGCGATGCTGGGTCGGTCGTATTCCAGCCTGACCATCCGCGATACGCGATCCCGGTGGGGGTCGTGCAGCTCGGCCGGGGGGCTGATGTTCTCCTGGCGGCTGATCCTCGCGCCGTCCGAGATCCTGCATTACGTCGCCGCGCATGAGGTGGCGCATCTGGCCGAGATGAACCATTCCCCTGCATTCTGGGCACAGGTCGAACGGATTTTCGGGGATTACCGCGATCAGCGGCGTTGGCTGCGCGACAACGGGGCGCAGCTTCACCAGTACAGATTTGATGCTGATGTGAGTTGACCCCGCGCCTGTTTGTGATCACAAATTGGGAATGCTGACCACACGCCCCTCAGACTCTCACAGCGCGACACATGACCGGGTGTATCGCGTATTGCGTTCCAGAATCATGCATGGCGAGATGGCACCAGGGCAGGCGCTGACCCTGCGCGGGATCGGCAAGGAATTCGGTGTCTCGATGACCCCCGCGCGCGAGGCCGTGCGGCGACTGGCGGCCGAAGGTGCGTTATTCCTGTCCACATCGGGCCGGGTTTCGACACCCGAACTGACCAATGACCGGATCGAAGAACTTGCCGCCTTGCGCGCCTTGCTTGAGGTCGAACTGGCCAGCCGCGCCCTGCCGCGGGCGCATATGGCGCTGATCGACCGGCTGCAGAGCATCAACATGAACGTGGCCGAGATGGTCACCAAACGGGACGCCGTCGGCTATATCCGCACCAATCTGGAGTTTCACCGCACGCTTTATCTACGGGCGCAGGCCCCGGCGATGCTGGCGATTGCGGAAACAGTTTGGCTGCAGTTGGGCCCAACTATGCGCGCGCTCTATGGCAGGTTGCGGCGGACCGATCCTCCGCATAACCACAAGCTGATCATCGCAGCGTTGCAGGCCGGGGACGAGCCGGGTTTGCGGTTGGCGGTGCGCTCGGATGTGACACAGGGCCTGCGGTTGCTGGTCAGTTAAGCGGCTTGTTGCCGAAGGTCTGAAATCGCCTCTGATCGGCTATGTCGTTGTGGTTTGGAAGTTGGGTCTGGGTTACTCTGACCCAAATCACAACAAGAGCAGATTTCAATCATGATCGATCGACGGATTTTTTCATTGGGCCTCGGGTCGGCCCTGTTGACCGCCTGTTCCACCGGCGCCCCGACCAGCGCACCCGCCTCGCGGATGCGACCGGTGCCCAACGCCGGGTGGGACGCATGGGTTGCAGGCTTCAAGGGTAGGGCGGCGGCGCAGGGGATTTCACAAACCACCCTCAACCTTGCCTTTCAGGGGGCAGGCTATCTGCCCGAGGTGATCGAGCGCGACCGCAATCAAGTCGAATTCAAGCGCTCGCTCGAGGATTATCTGGCCATCGCAGCCTCGGACGAGCGGATCGCGACCGGCAAGCAGATGCTGGTGCGCCACGCCGGGACCCTGTCGCAGATCGAGGCGCAGTATGGCGTCGATAAAGAGGTCGTCGTTGCCGTCTGGGGCCTGGAAAGCCGCTATGGCGCGCGGCGCGGGGATGTGCCGGTGATCTCGGCGGTGTCCACGTTGGCCTATGACGGGCGTCGGGGTGCGTTCTTTGAAAAGCAACTGACCGCTGCGCTTCAGATCATTCAAGAGGGCGATACAAGCCCCGCCAACATGACCGGCAGCTGGGCCGGGGCGATGGGGCATACGCAGTTCATCCCGACGTCTTATCTGGCCTATGCGGTGGATTTCACTGGCGACGGGCGGCGGGACATATGGTCGGATGATCCGACGGATTCGCTGGCCTCTACCGCCGCCTATCTGGCCCGTGCCGGGTGGGTGCGCGGGCAGCCTTGGGGGGGTGAGGCCGGTACGGTCTCGGGCACACCGGTCGCGGTGTTGCAGCCGCAAACGCCGGGGCCGCGCATCGCTGTGTTCCGCAATTTTCAGGTGATCAAACGCTATAACAACTCGGACAGCTATGCGATTGGCGTCGGGCACCTGTCTGACCGGATCGCGGGCGGCGCGCCGTTTCAGGCCTCGTTCGGGCCTGATGCGACAGGTCTGACGCTGGAGGATCGCAAGGAGCTTCAGCGCCGTCTGACCTCGGCGGGCTACGACACGCAGGGCGCGGACGGGGTGATTGGCAAGAACACCGAATCCGCGATCAGTGGCTATCAACGTGCCAATGGGTTGGCCGTTACCGGCAAACCCTCGGTCGAGTTGTTGCGGCAGTTGGGCGGTTAGGCCGCCAACCCTTTCGAGCCAATATCAAGGAATTTCTGACGGCGGTCCTGAATCAGGGCCGCTGCATCTTTGCCGCCCAGCTCTTGCAGCATGGCGGCAATTGCGTCGCGCACCGATTCAACGGTGGCTTCGCGATCCCGGTGGGCACCGCCCTTGGGTTCAGTGATGATCCGGTCGCAGACGCCAAGCTTGTGCAGGTCCTGAGCAGTCAGGCGCAGCGCTTCGGCGGCCTCGCGCATCTTTTCGGCATCCTTCCACAGGATCGAGGCGCAGCCCTCGGGCGAGATCACCGAATAGACCGAATGCTCCAGCATCGCGACGCGGTTTGCGGTGGCAAAAGCCACGGCCCCGCCCGAGCCACCTTCGCCGATGATCACCGAGACCAGCGGCACACCGATCTTCAGGCACATCTCGGTTGAGCGCGCGATCGCCTCTGACTGTCCGCGTTCCTCGGCCCCTTTGCCGGGGTAGGCACCGGCGGTGTCGATCAGAGTGATCACCGGCAGGCCAAAGCGGCCGGCCATTTCCATCAGGCGCACGGCCTTGCGGTATCCTTCGGGCCGGGCCATGCCAAAGTTGCGTTCGATCCGAGATTTGGTGTCCGAGCCCTTTTCGTGGCCGATCACCATCACCGGCTGATCGTCGAACCGGGCCAAGCCGCCAATGACGGCCAGATCGTCGGCAAAGTTCCGATCCCCGGCCAGTGGGGTGAATTCAGTGAACAGGGCGTCAACGTAATCGTTGCAGTGCGGACGTTCCGGGTGACGCGCCACTTGGCATTTGCGCCAGGGGGTCAGGTCGGCATACAGCTCTTCCAGCAGCTTTGCGGCCTTGGCGTCCAGCGCGGCGGCTTCTTCGGCCACGTCCATCTCTTCGTTGGCGCGGGCCAGCGCGCGCAGTTCCTCGGCCTTGCCTTCGATCTCGGCCAGGGGTTTTTCGAAATCCAGATACTGGGTCATGACGCCTCTCAACGCGGAAGTTCTCTGCTATATGACCTGTGGTTGCCCGGGATGCAACTCAGCAAGATTTGTGGATGCAGGATATGCGACCACGGATGGGCAAAGAGAAGGAAAGGACGCCAATGCCAACCAGCTATGAAAACCGCATATTGCGCGTGCTGGACTATATCCACGATCACCCTGCCGGGGATTTGTCGCTGGATGCGCTGGCCGACGTGGCAGCGATGTCCCGGTTCCACTGGCACCGGGTGTTTCGCGCCCTGACCGGGGAAACCTGCGCGCAGTCTGTGCGTCGCATCCGTCTGCACCGAGCGGCCATCGCGCTGGTTCGGTCCGACAAACCGGTGGCGCGGATCGCGTCGGACGTTGGCTATCCCAACCTGAACTCCTTTGCGCGGGCCTTTTCCGAGGCCTACGGCCGCAGCCCTGCTGCATTTCGCAAGGCCGGGCAGTTCCTGCCCGCCCATCCACATTTCAGAACCGGAGAATATCCAATGTATCCTGTAACCACCCGAACCGAACCCGCCCGCCGCGTTGTTGGCCTGCCGCACAAGGGGGCCTATGCCGAGATCGGCAAAAGCTTTGAGGCCTTCGGCGCCTTGTGTGAATCCCGCCGGTTGTGGCCGAAGGTTGGGCCGGTAATCGGCGTCTACCTCGACAGCCCCGACTCCGTGCCCGTCGACGACCTGCGCAGCTATGCAGGGGCCGAATTTTGCGGTGACGACACACCCGACGGCATGGAGGCCGTGCAGATCCCCGGTGGCAAGACGGCCGTTCTGACCTTCAAGGGCCCGTATTCGGGGCTTGAGGCCGCTTATCACAGCCTGTTCGGCAACTGGCTGCCGGAATCGGGCGAAGAGCCCGCGGATCAGCCCTGTTACGAAATCTATCTGAACGATCCCCGTGACACCGCACCCGAAGAGCTGCTGACGGAAATCTGTTTGCCGCTGAAGTAGCTCAGCTCGGCCACAGGACCGGGTAAAGCGACGCAACCAGCAGCGCCGCCATGGTCCAGTTGAACACCACCAACCGGCGCGGGTTCGTGAGGATTCGCGCCATTTGCTGTCCCAGAACGGTCCAGGTGCTGACCGACGGCAGGTTCACCGCCCCAAAGATCAGCGCGACGATCACGATGGCCTGCAACGTATGGTCCGGCGTGTAGGCGGTGGTGGCCGTCAGGGCCATGGCCCAGGCCTTGGGATTGACCCATTGAAACGCGGCGGCCTGCAGGAAGGTCATGGGGTCGCCCTCGGACGCCTGGCCTCTGGTGGGCGCCGCGTGCGCGATTTTCCACGCCAGATATAACAGATATCCGACCGAGGCGACTTTCAGGACCGTGTAGCTGACCGGATACCTTTCGAACAACTGCACCAGCCCGGCTCCGACCAGCAGGACCATGACGGTAAACCCCAGCCCGATCCCCAGCATATGCGGGATGGTCCGGCGAAACCCGAAATTGGCCCCCGATGCCATCAGCATCAGGTTGTTCGGCCCCGGTGTGATGGACGAAACGAAGGCAAAGGCGATCAGGGCCAAGAGGATGTCGTAAGTCATGGCGGCTATTTTAATGCGTAGCGGCCGAATGAAATTGCGTTTTCATGCGTGGTTCCGGTATCTTCGCAATCTATGACGAAGATCGATCGAACAAACCAACAGATATTGCGCGAATTGTCACGCGATGGGCGCATCAGCAATCTGGAACTGGCTGACCGGGTGGGCCTGTCGCCCTCGGCCTGTCTGCGTCGGGTGCAGGAACTTGAGCGTACGGGCGTGATCTCGGGCTATCGCGCGGCGTTGAATCCGGCGGCGCTGGGCATAGGGTTCGTGGCCTATATCGGTGTTGGTCTGGGCGAGCATACCAAGGCCGCGCAGGAAGGATTCGAACGTGCCCTTCAACGCGCGCCAGAGGTGGTGGAATGTCACAACATCACAGGCACGATCGAATACCTTCTGCGCGTCGAATGCGCTGACCTGCCGGCCTATAAGACCTTTCACACCGAAGTGCTTGGCACCCTGCCGCATGTGACGTCGATCACCTCTTACGTGGTGATGGGGTCGCCCAAGGACATGCGGGCATGACCCGATGATGTGATCTGCAACTGTCTTGCAGGTCAGATTCTAACCGCCTAGAGTCATCAAAACAGCGTCCAAACAAGTAACTTATGCAAGGCGGCGCAGACTCAGGGAGACCAAAATGAAGTTTGTTCGGATTGGTGCAATTGCCATCGTTTCAACGATGATCGCGGGTGCCGCCATTGGCGCGCCTCTTAAGCTCAAACCAGCCAGTCCGCAGCCTTCGGGCCTGAAAACCGGCCTTGCAACGGACTATGCCTGGTTGGGAGCGCCGCCGCGCAAGATCGACTCACTCACCGAAGCCAAGGCGTTGTTGAACGAAAAGAAAGCGCCCGGAACGCCGCTTCGGGGTCTCGACTACAGCGACACCAACAAAGGTGACCCTGTTATGACCCATCCTGAACACTACAACGTTGCCGCAGATATTCGCGGGTTCATCAAATTCGACGAGCCCGGTCTTTATGAGTTGGAGACGCATTCCAATGATGGTCTTGAGGCTTGGATCGGCGGGCAAATGGTTGGTGGCGCCAGCTTCTCGCAACCGTGTTCCGCCAATGAGCGCGTTGAAGTCGAGGTGCCCGAGGCGGGATGGTACGAGTTGAAAATGATCTACTACCAAAAATACGGCACGTCCTGCCTCATGATGAAATGGGGAAAACAGGGCGATAAGTTGAGCTGGGTGCCGAACAATGTGTTTGGCTACAAGTGAAACGTAGGGGCGCAGTTCGGCGCCCCTTGTTTCTTTTTTGGTTTAGCCATTTGCGGCGATCAGCTCCGCCTGCGCGACGATCACTTCGGCCTGTTTGATCGAGGCGATGTCGACCAGACGCCCTTTGTAGACGGTGGCACCTTCGCCATTGGCCTTGGCCTGCTCCATTGCGGCCAGAATTTCGCGCGCCTCACCGACGGCCTCGTCCGACGGGGTGAAGACCTGATTGGCCAGCGCGATCTGTTTCGGGTGGATCGCCCATTTGCCGACCATGCCCAGCGTGGCCGAACGTTTGGCCTGTGCGATATAGCCCTCGTCGTCCGAGAAGTCGCCGAACGGCCCGTCAACCGGCAGCACGCCATGGGTGCGGCAGGCGGCGACGATGGCGGCCTGCGCCCAATGCCACGGATCGGACCAGTGCTTTTCGCCGTCGCGCAGCATGTAGTAGTTTTCCTGCGTGCCGCCGATGCCTGTGGTCTGCATCCCCATCGAGGCCGCGAAATCCGCGGCACCCAGGCTCATCGCCTGCATCCGGGGGGATGAGGCCGCGATCTCTTCGACATGAGCGATGCCGGCGGCGGATTCGATGATGACCTCAAAGCTGACCGGCTTGGTGCGGCCCTTGGCGCGCTCGATGGCGGTGACCAGGGCGTCCACCGCGTAGACATCCGCCGCGCAGCCAACCTTGGGGATCATGATCTGGTCCAGACGGTCGCCTGCCTGTTCCAGCAGGTCGACCACGTCACGATACCAATAGGGCGTATCCAGCCCGTTGATCCGCACCGACATGTACTTGTTGCCCCAATCGACGGTGTTCAGCGCCTCGATCACGTTGGCGCGGGCGACGTCCTTGTCCGACGGCGCAACCGAGTCCTCAAGGTCGAGGTTGATCACATCCGCTGCCGAAGCTGCCATTTTCGGAAACAGCTTTGTGTTCGATCCCGGTCCGAACAGCTGGCAACGGTTGGGGCGCGCGGGGGCGGCGGGTTGAATGCGAAAGCTCATCTGGACCTCGTGCAAGAAAGGAAATTACGATTTTCTTGCTGTATGGGGTATTAAATTGCGCAATGCTTCGCAAGCGTCTTTGTGCAGCTGCCGCAATGCAAGTGCAGCATTTGCCGTGAGTTGGGGGCTGCGTGGTGGTTAAAGATTAATCACTGTGAAAACTTCGGAAATTTTTGCGCACACGCTGCAGTAGCTGCAAAAATTTCCCTCTCTGGCAACCGAACTCAGAGGAAAACGCGAAACACTCGTAAGGCCCGTCCCTTAGCCTGCATCGGAATCAAAGGAGTAACCGCAATGATCGAGACACCGTACCTGCTGTTTTTGGGCGATGCGCCCGACCAATTGGCGGCCAAAGTGGCAGTTGGAATTAAGGACTGGCGCCCGGAAAACGCTGTCGGCCAATATCGCATGGAGGGCTGCAAGGCTGATCTGGGCCTGACAGACATGACCCTGATCGAGGCGAAAGCGGCCGGGGCCAAGACCCTCGTCATCGGCGTGGCCAACCGCGGGGGCGTGATCAGCCAGGAATGGAAAAAGGTTCTGGTCATGGCGCTGGAAGAAGGGTTTGACCTCGCTTCGGGCCTGCACAACCTGCTGTGCGACGAACCCGATCTGGTTGCCGTTGCCGAGGCCACCGGCCAGAAACTGCACGACGTGCGTGTGCCCGAAGTCGACTATCCGATCGCCAATGGCATCAAGCGCAAGGGCAAGCGGTGTCTGGCCGTAGGCACCGATTGCTCGGTCGGCAAGATGTACACGGCGCTGGCAATGGACGCTGAAATGCGTGAGCGCGGCATGAAATGCACCTTCCGCGCCACCGGCCAGACCGGCATCCTCATCACCGGTGACGGTGTGCCGCTGGACGCGGTAATTGCGGACTTTATGGCCGGATCGGTCGAATGGCTGACGCCCGACAATGACGAAGACCACTGGGACCTGATCGAAGGGCAGGGGTCGCTGTTCCATGTGTCTTATTCAGGTGTGACCATGGCGCTGGTCCATGGCGGTCAGCCCGACGCGCTGATCCTGTGCCACGAGCCGACCCGTGAGCATATGCGTGGCCTGCCGACCTACCAGCTGCCGACGCTCGAGACTCTGCGCGACACCGCGCTGGCGCTGGCCAAAATTGGAAACCCGGATTGCCAGGTCGTTGGCGTTTCGGTCAACACGCAGCATATGTCCGAGGAGGACGCATCGGCCTACCTGGCCAAGATCGAGGCCGACATGAGCCTGCCCGCGACCGACCCGTTCCGCTTTGGCTCGGGCAAGCTGGTGGACGCGCTGGCCGCGATATGATCTGAACAATGCGTCGGGGGCGGGATTTCCGCCTCCGGCGGGAGTATTTGGAAAAAGATGAAGGAGCGTTTGCGTGCAGGTAGAGGTCTCTCGTGATGTGTTTCGACTGGCGCAGGTGTTCACCATTTCGCGCGGGTCGCGGACCGAGGCAAAAGTTCTGACGGTTCGGATTTCGGATGGAACCCATCAGGGCTGGGGCGAGTGCGTTCCTTACGCGCGCTATGATGAAACGCTCGAGTCGGTCGAGGCTGAAATCGCTGGTCTGCCTGTTGAGTTCACCCGTCAGTCTCTGATGGACCTTTTGCCTGCCGGCGCGGCCCGCAACGCGGTGGATTGCGCCCTGTGGGATCTGGAAAGCAAGCGTGCGGGCAAACGGGCGTGGGATCTGGCCGGATTGCCAGTGCCGGGGCCGGAGATTACCGCCTACACCCTGTCGCTGGACGCGCCCGACGCGATGCAGGCCCAGTCGGCGGCGAATGCGCACCGTCCTTTGCTGAAGATCAAGCTGGGCACCCCGGACGACATGCCGCGGTTAGAGGCGGTGCGCGCCGGTGCGCCAAAATCCAAGATCATTGTCGATGCAAACGAAGGCTGGTCGGCTGAGGTATATGCCGATCTGGCGCCGCATCTGGTGCGGTTGGGCGTTGAACTGGTCGAGCAGCCTCTGCCCGCGGTGGAAGATGACGCACTGATCGGGATGGAGCGCCCGGTTCCTGTGTGCGCCGATGAATCCTGCCATGACCGGTCCAGCCTGCCCGCGTTGAAGGGCAAGTACGATGTGGTGAACATCAAGTTGGACAAAACCGGCGGCTTGACCGAGGCGCTGGCCCTGCGTGAAGCGGCGCTGGCCGAGGGCTATCGCGTGATGGTTGGCTGCATGGTCGGCAGCTCTTTGGCCATGGCCCCCGCGACACTGTTGGCGCAGGGGGCGATGGTCACAGACCTTGACGGCCCGCTTCTGTTGGCCGAAGACCGCGACAACCCGCTGATTTTTGATGATGCCGGAGTGCACCCGCCTGTGGCGGCGCTCTGGGGCTGAGGAGAGATATCATGACCCGCACTGTTTATGTGAATGGCGAATACCTGCCCGAGACCGAGGCCAAGGTGTCCGTATTTGACCGTGGCTTTCTGTTCGCAGACGCTGTTTACGAAGTGACCAGCGTTCTGGACGGCAAGCTGATCGATTTCGAAGGCCACGCGGTGCGTCTCAAGCGGTCGCTGGACGAGCTGGAGATGGCCGAGCCCTGCACCAAGGAAGAATTGCTGGAGATTCACCGCAAGCTGGTGGAGCAGAACGGCATTGATGAGGGGCTGATCTATCTGCAGGTCAGCCGTGGCTCAGACGGCGACCGGGATTTCGTGTTCCCGTCCGCCGATACCAAGCCCAGCCTCGTGCTGTTCACCCAGAACAAACCGGGTCTGGCCGACAGCCCTGCGGCCAGGAAAGGCGCCAAGATCATCTCGATCGAGGATATCCGCTGGGGCCGCCGCGACATCAAGACCGTGCAGCTGCTCTACCCGTCGATGGGCAAGATGATGGCCAAGAAAGCGGGTTGCGACGACGCGTGGCTGGTCGAGGATGGCTATGTCACCGAGGGCACCAGCAACAACGCGTACTTCGTCAAGAATGGCAAGATCGTCACCCGCCCGCTGTCCAACGACATTCTGCACGGCATCACCCGCAAGGCGGTGCTGCGCATGGCGGCAGAGGCGCAGATGGAAGTCGAAGAGCGTCTGTTCACCATCGACGAGGCGAAAGAGGCGGATGAGGCCTTCACCACCTCGGCCAGTGCATTTGTTATGCCGGTGGTCGAGATTGATGGGGTGACGCTGGGCGACGGCACGCCGGGGCCAATCGCCAAGCGCCTGCGCGAGATCTATCTGGACGAAAGCCGCAAGGCCGCGATCTAATCAAAAAGGCCCGCCAGATCGGCAGGCCTTTTTTGTTTTGGGCGTCAGCCCTTTTTCGTCACGTTTTCTTCGAAGGCGACCTTGAAGGCGACCTGTTTTTCGGGGCTGGCCTCGGTCTGGTAGTTGGCCTTCCACTCATCCATCGTCATGCCATAGAAAACCTCGCGGGCTTTGTCCTTGCCCATTTCGATGCCCTTTTCGTTGGCCGCTTCCTGATACCAGCGGGCCAAGCAGTTGCGGCAGAAACCGGCCAGGTTCATCATGTCGATGTTCTGAACGTCAGTGCGATCTTCCATCAGGTGCTTTTGCAACCGACGGAACGCGGCGGCCTGAAGTTCGATTTCGGTTTGCTTGTCCATGGTCTGGCTCCGGATGACAATGTCGTTGTCTCTGACCTAGCGGTCCGGTGGCGATGTTTCAACACGGTGGCTCAGGCCAGTTTCAATGCCAGCCAAGGGATGATGCAGAAGATCAGGGTCAGGATCTTATAGTTCGCCAGATACCGGAAATACGCCCGTTTCACATCCGGGCGCTCCATCTGGAACATCCGGCCATGAACGCCCGCAATCCAATCCTGCATCAGCACGATCATCAGGGTGGTAAAAAGCAAAACCGCGATATTGAGCACCGCCATCCAGCCAAAGACGGAGGTCAGAAACTCCTGCGTCATGATCGCCTCCTTTTCCCTGAATATATGGGGATCAGCGGCGGGCCTCACAATGCGGTGTGATCAAAGGCCGCTGTCCGCCAAAGCGTCCTGAAGGATCACGGCCATACGCTCGGCCCAGGCGCGCTGACCGGCGTGATCGGCGATCAGGTCGTTGCGCAGCTCGATCAGGGCGTTCGGGCGGCCATGGACCGTGCAGTGCCGGTCGATCGCATCACCGGGCAGGACGCCGGTATAGGGTTCGTTGACGCCGACGCACAGGTCGCCCTCGGCCTCAAGCCGGTTGATCAACGGGCGCGAGAACCTTTCGTCTGGCGTGTGCAGCACGCCTATGTGCCACGGGCGCGGCGCGCGACCGCGCAGCTGGCGGGTGAAGGAGTGCATCGAAACGATCACCGCATGGGGCAGGCCCGCCATGCGCCCAAGCGCCTCGTGATAGGGGCGATAGCACATGTTCAGGCGCCGTTCGCGTTCAGCCGCGTCGGCGTGACGGTTGCCTGGGATAATCGAGCCGTCATAGAGTTTCATCAGCAGGGTCGGATCATCCTCACCCCGGTTCGGATCGATCACGAGGCGCGAGAAGTTCGCCGCAATCACCGGCGCGTTCAGGATCTCGCCCAGATGCTTGGACACCTCATAGGCGCCCACGTCATAGGCGATGTGACGCTCCATGTCCTCGCGCGGCAGGCCGAGGTCTCCGCCGTTGATTTCGGGCGGCACCGTGTTGGTTGCGTGGTCGCATGTGATCAGCCAGCGCGACGGGCGATCAGCGCCGTGGATAAAAAACGGAGAATACGTCATAAGCCTGTCATCTAGTTTGTCGCAGGTGTAGGGCAGTTGCTTTGAAAAGGGAATTGCGCAATAAGCAGCCTGAAGCAATGTTTGCGGTAACATTTGCGCAGAGCCAAGAGAAGACGTTAGGAGAACACCACCCATGCGACGCCTGAGAAATGTAAAAATCGTGGCGACGCTGGGACCGGCGTCCAATGACTATGACATGATCCGGGCGCTGCACGAGGCCGGCGCGGATGTGTTCCGCCTGAATATGAGCCACGGCAGCCATGACGAGATCCGCGAACGGCACCGGATCATCCGGCAGGTTGAAAAGGACCTGGACAGCCCGATTGCCATTCTAGCCGATCTTCAGGGGCCAAAACTGCGCGTGGGCGAGTTTGCCAACGAAGCCGAAGAGCTGGAGGAGGGCGCAGCCTTCCGTCTGGACCTTGATCCGGCGCCGGGCAATGCGGGTCGCGTTTGCCTGCCGCATCCCGAGATTTTCGCAGCCCTTGAGCCGGGCGCGCGTCTGCTGGTCAATGACGGCAAGATTCGCCTGACCGTGCAGGAGTGCGGCCAGGATTTCGCCAATTGCACGGTTGAGGTCGGTGGCACCATCTCGAACCGCAAAGGCGTCAACGTGCCCGACGTCGTGCTGCCGCTGGCGGCGCTGTCGTCCAAGGATCGCGACGATCTGGAGTTTGTCTGTCAGCTGGGCGTCGACTGGCTGGCGCTGAGCTTTGTTCAGCGCGCCAAGGACGTGTTCGAGGCCCGCGCGCTGGCTGATGGCCGTGCCTCGATTCTGTCCAAGATCGAAAAGCCTGCGGCGGTTGAGGCGTTCGACGATATCCTGGACGCCTCGGACGGGATCATGGTCGCGCGCGGCGATCTGGGGGTCGAACTGCCGGTCTCCGCCGTGCCACCGATCCAGAAACGTCTGGTGCGAAAATGCCGGGGTGCGGCCAAGCCGGTGATCGTGGCCACCCAAATGCTGGAAAGCATGATCGAAAGTCCTATGCCCACCCGGGCCGAGGTCTCGGATGTGGCCACCGCCATCTATGAAGGCACCGATGCCATCATGCTGAGCGCGGAATCTGCGGCGGGATCGTACCCGGTCGAGGCGGTGCAGACCATGAACAAGGTCGCCATCGAGGTCGAGGCCGACCCCACATACGACCAGATTGTCGCGTCGTCACGCAGCGCCAAGGGCACCACGATCGCTGACGGGATCGTGGCCGCGGCGCGTGAGATCGCGGAAAAGACCGACATCAAGGCGATCTGTTGCTTTACCCAAAGCGGCACAACGGCGCTGCTGACCGCGCGGGAACGCCCCGGTGTTCCGATCATCGCAATGACGCCTGCCACCGGAACCGCGCGGCGCCTGTGCCTGAGCTGGGGCTGCCACTGCGTGATGACGCCTGAGCTTGAGCGGTTCAAGGGCGCGGTGGTCAACGCCGCCCGTGCGGCCCGGGCCGGTGGGTTTGCCTCGGAGACCGACCAGATCGTCGTGACCGCAGGTGTGCCGTTCAACGTGCCGGGAACCACCAATATCCTGCGTATCGCCCCCTGTGATGAGCGTCTGATCTACAACACGGATCCAGGCTGATCCCTACGAATTTCCTGCCTTGCCAGCAAGCGGGGCAAGGCGATTGCCTAATTTTTAGGCGAAAAATTTGCAATGATATCAATAAGAAATCGGACTTTGGGTTGAGTTCGGCAATTTCCCCTCTGTTTTTTGGTGTTTTTCCCGGATACTGAACCGCAAGGGCGGTCTACTCAGAAAGTTCCAGGTTCCGGCTGCCCTGCCGGGGGCACGGGCCCCGGCACAATCATAAAATAACGGAGGAACGTCATGACAACGAAAATTGTCATTGGACTGGACGGGACAGAGACCGGGGAGCGCGCGATCGCCTTTGCCAAGGATTTGGCCGGGCGAATCGGATCGTGTGAATTGCTTGTGGTCTACGTGATCGAATGGTCCCCATTCACTTTCCAGACACCTGAAGAAAACGCCCTAAGGCACAAACGGCGCGAGGAAGAGGTCGAACTGGCCACGACCCGGATTGTCACGCCTGCGGTAGACGCGC
Source organism: Ruegeria sp. MALMAid1280 (assembly GCF_049195285.1). Classification (NCBI taxonomy): domain Bacteria; kingdom Pseudomonadati; phylum Pseudomonadota; class Alphaproteobacteria; order Rhodobacterales; family Roseobacteraceae; genus Ruegeria; species Ruegeria sp. MALMAid1280. The sequence goes on from NZ_JBMIRT010000055.1 coordinate 93,330, forward strand.
TGAAGGCAGAAGGGTTCACAGCGCATGGCATTGTCCGCCATGGCGACGTGGCTGAAACGTTGAACGCGATCACGGTTGAAAATGGCGGCACCCAGATCATCGTCGGGCGCGCCTCGGCGGACGGGTTCAAGAAACGCCTGTTCGGCAGCTCGACCCAGAATCTGGTCATGCATGCCGATGTGCCGGTCACCGTCGTGAACTGAGGGGAGTGATGAGTATGAATACGCTTCAAAAACTGAGCCTTGGTGCATCCGCGGCCCTGTTCGCAAGTCCCGCATTGGCGCAAGACGCGCCGGGTCTGGACGACAAGATCAATCAGGCGTTTGCCGATTTCACCGGGCCTTTTGTCGGCTTTATCTTTGCCCCGTTTCCGGGGACGGGCTTTCCCTGGATCGTGGGGTGGCTGGTGATCGCAGCAACGGTGTTTTCGCTGTATTTCGCCTTTGTGCAATTCCGCTTTTTCGGTCACGCCATCAGTCTGGTCAAAGGGGATTATTCCGATCCCAACGACGCGGGTGAGGTCAGCCACTTCCAGGCCCTTGCCACCGCGCTGTCAGGAACGGTCGGTCTGGGGAACATCGCCGGTGTGGCGGTGGCCGTCGGTATCGGCGGGCCGGGCGCGACCTTCTGGATGATCATGGCGGGCCTGCTGGGCATGGCCTCGAAATTCACCGAATGTACGCTGGGCGTGAAGTATCGCAACGAATACGAAGACGGCACCGTTTCCGGTGGCCCGATGTATTACATGTCCAAAGGGTTCAACGAACTGGGTCTGCCGGGGGGTAAGATTCTGGCGGTTCTGTTCTCGATCTTCTGTATTCTTGGCGCGCTGGGCGGGGGCAACATGTTCCAGGCCAACCAGGCGCACCAGCAGATTGCAGGCATCGTCGGCGACTATCCCGGCTGGATCACCGGTCTGGTCTTTGCGGCAATTGTCTTTGCCGTGATCGTAGGCGGCCTGAAATCCATCGCACGGGTGACCGAGAAGGTCGTGCCGTTCATGGGGATCATGTATGTGCTGGCCGCGCTGGTCATCATCATCATGCACGCCGATCAGATTGGTTGGGCCTTTGGCCAGATCTTCGCAGGCGCATTCACCGGTCTGGGTGTTGCGGGCGGCATGGTCGGCGCGCTGATCCAGGGCTTCCGCCGTGCGGCATTCTCGAACGAGGCGGGTGTTGGTTCCGCGGCGATCGCACACTCGGCAGTTCGGACCAAGGAACCGATCACCGAGGGCTTTGTTTCGTTGCTGGAGCCGTTCATTGATACCGTCGTGATCTGTACCATGACCGCGCTGGTAATCATCATCACTCAGCAGCTGATCGTCGATCCGGAAACAGGCAACTACATGCTGAACGAAGCGGGTAATGCCATCGCAACTGTCGACGGCAATTCGGGCGTCAGTCTTACGTCTGCCGCCTTCGGCAGCGCGTTCAGCTGGTTCCCGTACGTTCTGGCGATCGCGGTGGTGCTGTTTGCCTTCTCGACCATGATCAGCTGGTCCTACTACGGCCTCAAGGCCTGGACCTATCTGTTCGGTGAGGGTCACACCAAAGAGCTGGTGTTCAAGATCATTTTCTGCATTTTCGTGGTGATCGGTGCGGCGGCCAACCTTGGCCCGGTCATCGACTTCTCGGATGCGGCGATCTTTGCGATGGCGGTTGTGAACGTCTTCGCGCTCTACTTCCTGATGAAAGTGGTGCGGGAAGAGCTGGCCAGCTATGCAGCCCGCCTGAAAAGCGGCGAGATCCGCAAGTTCGAGCACTAAATCCTTTCACCGGGGCGGCCATTGTCGCCCCGGTGCCTGACCACCCTGCGAAAAGCGCAGATTCTGGTCAAAACCCCCTTGCCAGTATGACCGAACTTGCGTACACGGCGCTTCTGATCGCGTGACCGGCCGAGATGGCATGCCGAGTCGCGTCTAGAACCGAACCCTGAAAGGAGACGGAAATGCCTAAGATGAAGACCAAGTCGAGCGCCAAGAAGCGCTTTAAGGTGACTGCGACCGGTAAGGTCCTTGCTGGCCAAGCCGGCAAACGGCACGGCATGATCAAGCGGACCAAAAAGTTCATCCGCGACGCCCGTGGCAACACCACCCTGTCCGCCCCCGACGCCAAGATCGTCAAGGGCTACATGCCCTACGACCGCTAAGAGGAGATTAAGAGATGTCCCGCGTTAAAGGTGGAACCGTAACTCACGCCCGTCACAAGAAGGTCATCAAGGCCGCCAAAGGTTATTATGGCCGCCGCAAGAGCACCTTCAAGGTTGCCCGTCAGGCCGTCGACAAGGCCAACCAGTACGCAACCCGCGACCGTAAGAACCGCAAGCGCAACTTCCGCGCGCTGTGGATCCAGCGTATCAACGCTGCTGTGCGTTCGCATGACGAAGCACTGACATATTCCCGCTTCATCAACGGCCTGAACCTGGCCGGTATCGAAGTGGACCGCAAAGTTCTGGCCGACCTGGCCGTGCACGAACCGGAAGCGTTCGGCGCGATCGTCGCCAAAGCTCAGGCCGCTCTGGCTGCCTGATCCTCTGCTAAAGAGACAGTGAATGAAAGGCCGTCCCGTTTGGGGCGGCTTTTTTGCACCCAGAAACTGATTAGGTCCGCTTTGATCCCAAAGCCGCCTTAGAGATGCCGCTCAATCTCGACTACGGCTTCAGCGACACTCAGCTTGGCCGTGTCCAGCTTCACATCTGCCGTAGCCCACGGCGTGTAGTCGCGGGATAGCACCTTTTGCCAGTCGGGTTTTTCGAGGCCGGGCACATCCATCTTGCGTTCTTCGACCCTTTCCCGATGCATCACCGGATCAGAGCAAATGGTTTCAACGCCAAGAAGCCTCACCCTTGACCGCTTTGCGGCGGCAGTGAAAATCTCGCGTGTGATCTCCCAAGGGTTCACGCAGTCGATAATTGTCGTGTGCCCCAGAGCAAGATTTGAGGCCGCAAGGGCTGCTGCGATATGGTAGCTTTCCGGGCCGATGTCCCGGTCGGGATCAACTGCCCAGATCGCGGCGTCGATCTCATCAACCCGCAGATATACCGCCCCCGTTGCGACCGACAGGGCGCGTGAAATTGTGCTCTTACCAGTTCCCGGTAAGCCTGCGAATGAGATGAGAGTAGCCACAATTATGCCCGTGATGCCTGTCCGTGGTGCTCATCTAGCCCATGGCTGAACGACAGCAAAGTCCGCAAAGCGGACCCAGTCGCGACAAGACGCCTATCTAAATGAAAACGGGCGCCCGTAGCGCCTGTTTCATTGCGCCTCCAGAAGAATAAGCGCGTCAGAAATTGACCTTTCGAATACTGCTCCAACTTATGTGTCTACTCGCTTTTCTCTTTCTTCACCAACTGCGCCGCAAACGCCACTCCGGTCCCCGGACCCGCATAGGTGACCATGATCACGTCATCCAGATAAACGCCGTTGAAGATACCGGCCGAAACGTCATCCCCTGATATCCCGGCCTCCGCCAGAACAAAACGGGTGGGGTCGTCTAACGAGAATGTGCCCATCGCCTCTTCGACGATCCAGTCGGTGTCGCCAATCCGGCGCCAGCGGTTGGTGGCGGTGATCAGGTTGCCGTCAAGCTTGATGATCTCCAACTCCATCTCGGTTTTCAGCAGACCTTTTGCGTGGTTCGGGTTCGACTTAGCAAAGCCCACCAGATAGGTGCCGTGCCATGTGCCGACGATCTGCGGGAAGCCGCTGCCTTGCTCGGCGCTGGCCGGAGCGGCGATGGAAAGGGCAAGAACCGTGACCAAGCTGCGAAGGAAATTGAATGCCATGGGTGTATCTCCTGAATCGAATGGTCACAGGCTACCCGAGTTCAAGAGTTTGGCAAAACACAGCGCAGAAACAAAAAAAACCGGCGCGGTGGGCGCCGGTTCTCTTAGGAACAGTGCGGGGCCTTAGCCGAATACGCGACCCAGCGCGCCGTCGACCGCATCGGTGATCTGGTCGATATCCTCCGCCGTGGCGATCAGCGCGGGCGAGAAGCACAGCGTGTTGTTGCGGCCGGGGACCGAGCGGTTGGTGACGCCGATGATCACACCCTGCGCCATACAATCGGCCACAACCGCCTGTGCCAGTTTCTCGTCCACTGGCTCTTTGCTGCTGCGATCTGCAACCAGTTCGGCGCCCAGGAATAGGCCCTTGCCGCGTACGTCGCCGATGACTTTGTGCTTTTCCATCAGCGCCTGCAGGTTACCCATCATGCGATCCCCCATGGCCGAGCAATTGCCCAGCAGGTTCTCGTCCTCGATAATGCGCATATTCTCGATCGCGGCTGCCGGACCAGCGGTGCAACCACCAAAGGTCGAGATGTCGCGGAAGTAGTTCAGCGGGTCGGCCGCGTCGTCCTTGAACATCTCAAAGACCTCCTCGGTGGTGACCATGCAGGCAATCGCCGCATAGCCCGAGGCAACGCCCTTGGCCATGGTCACGAAGTCCGGTTTGATGCCGTATTGCTGGTATCCGAACCATGTGCCGGTGCGGCCAACGCCGCAGACGACCTCGTCGATATGCAGCAGGATGTCGTATTTCCTGCAGATCTCCTGCACACGCTGCCAGTAGCCCTCGGGCGCTTCGATCACGCCGCCGCCCGCAGTGACGGGCTCAAGGCACAGGGCGCCAACGGTGTCGGGGCCTTCGCGCAGGATGACCTCTTCGATCTGGTCTGCGGCCCATTCGCCGAAGTTCTCGACAGGCGCGCCGTCCAGTTCGTGCTTGCGGTATTCCATGCAATGCGGCACGCGCACGAAACCGGGCGCGAAGGGGCCGTATTGCGCGTTACGCTCATCCTGACCACCCGCGGACATGGTCGCCAGAGTCGAGCCATGATAGTCGCGGTCGCGATACAGGATCTTGGTCTTCTTGCCGCCGTATTTCTTGTGCGCGATCTGGCGTACCATCTTGAACGCCTTCTCGTTCGCCTCGCTCCCTGAGTTGGTGTAGTACACGCGGCTCATGCCCGGCATCTTCTCGATCAGCTTCTCGGCGAAGATTGCACCGGGGATCGAACCGGCGGAGTTGGCGAAGTAGCACAGCTTCATCAGCTGATCGTACACGGCCTTGCAGATCGATTCGCGACCGTAGCCTACGTTGACGGTCCACACACCGCCCGAGACGGCGTCCAGATGCTCTTTGCCGTTCTGGTCCCAGACGCGCATTCCCTTGCCTTCGACAATGATGCGGGGATCATTGGTTTCAAAGGGTTTGTGCTGGATCAGGTGGTGCCAGATATGGGCGCGGTCGGCCTCGACCACGCGGGAAAGATCGTTTTCGTTGAACGTGCCGTCCATGACATGTCCTTTCAGAAATATTGGGTGCGCAAGATGCGGGAACGATGCCGCCCCGGTTCGGGATTTTGATGGCCCAGATCACCGCGAATAGCCATCTGTAGATAGGGCCAGATTGCACCATCCCGTATTGCCAGTCCATGGCTTCGGCGTATTTCTACGGGTTTGCCAGGCGCGATACTTTGTGATCAAGTCCGGCGAGAACTGAACTGGGAGGGTCAGCAGATGGCAGGGGACAATATCTACGAGCGTCATTTGGACAAGAACCGCGCGAACTACACGCCTTTGTCCCCGCTGAGTTTCATCGAACGCACCGCAAAGATCTACCCCGATTACCCTTCGGTGGTTTACGGCGGGCGTCGCTATAGCTGGGCGGAAACCTATGCCCGCTGCCGCCGTCTGGCGGGGGCATTGGCGACGCGTGGGATCGGCAAGGGCGACACAGTGTCGATCATCGCAGCCAATATCCCCGAGATGTACGAGGCCCATTTCGGTGTTCCCATGGCGGGTGCCGTTCTGAACACGATCAATACGCGGCTTGATGCGCCGATCATCGCCTTCATCCTGAACCACGCCGAGGCCAAAGTGCTGCTGGTCGACCCCGAGTTTTCGGGCGTGGTGAAAGAGGCCCTGAAACAGGTCGATCATGATCTGCTGGTCATCGACATCGAAGACCCCAGCTTTGACGGCGGTGACCAACTGGGCAGCCTGACCTATGACGCGCTGCTGGCCGAGGGCGATCCGGAGTTTGTGTGGTCTCTGCCCGGGGACGAATGGGATGCGATCACGCTGAACTATACCTCTGGTACCACGGGCAACCCGAAAGGGGTCGTTTATCACCACAGGGGCGCGGCGCTGAACGCGCAGTCGGACCTGCTGGACTGGGACATGCCGAAACACTCGGTCTATCTGTGGACCTTGCCGATGTTCCATTGCAACGGCTGGTGTTTCCCTTGGGCAATGGCGGCCAATGCCGGGGTCTCGGTCTGTCTGCGGGCGGTGCGGGACGAGCCGATCTATGCCGCCTTCCGCGATGAAAAGGTCACCCATTTCTGCGGCGCGCCGATTGTTCTGAACATGCTGGCGAACGCGCCCGATCACCTGAAAGATTTCGATCATGAGATCAAGGTGATGACCGCAGGCGCCCCGCCACCGGCAGCCGTGATCGAAAAGATGGAAGGCATGGGCATCGAAGTGACCCATGTGTATGGCCTGACCGAGACCTACGGCCCCTCGGTCGTATGCGCCTGGAAGGACGAATGGAACGGCAAAGGGGCCGAGGAGCGTGCCGCGCTCAAGGTCCGTCAGGGCGTTCCCTACACGGCCTTGTCGGGGTTGATGGTGGCCGATCCGGATACCCTGGAACCTGTTCCCGCAGATGGCGAGACGATGGGCGAGATTTTCATGCAAGGCAACGTTGTCATGAAAGGCTATCTGAAAAACGCCGAGGCGACGGACAAGGCCTTTCGTGGCGGCTGGTTTGCCTCGGGCGATCTGGGGGTGATGCACCCGGACGGCTATATCGCGCTCAAGGATCGGTCCAAGGACATCATCATCTCGGGCGGTGAGAATATCTCATCGGTAGAGGTTGAGGATATCCTCTACAAACACCCCGCCGTGATGGAGGCCGCCGTGGTCGCGCGCCCGGATGAGAAATGGGGCGAAACGCCCTGCGCCTTTGTCGAGCTCAAGCCGGATGTGCAGGCGAGCGAGGCGGATATCATTGCCTTTTGCCGGGACAACATGGCCCATTTCAAGGCGCCCAAGACAGTGGTTTTCGGAGCGTTGCCCAAGACCTCGACCGGCAAGATCCAGAAGTTCAAACTGCGGGACCAGGCGCGGGCGCTGACCTAGGCGCCCATCTTGTCAAAAATCGACAGGTCAAGCTCCAGCATCTCACCCATCCACACCGCACGGTCCCGGTGATCGGCCAGATGGTCACCGGTTTCCGGATGGGTGAAGATGGTCAGACCCTGCCGGTTCTGCATCAGCCACGGAATGACCTGATCGAACACGTCCGGGGCGAAGGTCAGCTGGCAGCTCCAGCGTGGATGCGGGCCGACATTCCTGGCGTGCATCCGGCCCATTTGGACCGGAAACAGGTGTGCGGCCTCTTGGCAAACCTGTTGCGCGATATCCTGCGTTTCGGCGTCGAAATAGACATGGGCGTGATAGCCGGTGATCTCGGGCATTGGGGCCTCCTGCATTCCTATTGCAGGATACATGGGGCAGGCCGCCCGCTCCACCAACGCGGACACACAGGCGCTGTGCGCCAGATCAGGCCACGGCCTCGGGGTGGGCGGCCGTGAAGGCGGGGTGCTCGGCGCAGGCGGCGTCGACTGCCAGGCTGCGCGGCAGGTCGCCCAGGTCCACGTCCCAGCGGCGCGCGTCGTACAATTGCGGGACCAGGCACAGATCGGCCAGGCCGGGCTGAGACCCTGCGCAATAGGGGGCCTGTTCGAACTCGGCCAACAGCGCCTCGAACGCCAGCAGGCCGGGGCGGATAAAGTGGCGCATCCAATCGCCCGCCGTCCCTTCAGCCCCGCCGCCCAGCGCTGCGGCGTGCCGGGCTACAGACAGGTTGCAAACCGGATGGATATCCACCGCAATGGATTGCGCCAATGCCGACACTTTGGCCCGGTGTGCGGGTTCGGCCGGAAGCAATCCCAGACCCCGGGTCTGATCCAGATAGTCAATGATCGCCAGAGATTGCGTTAGCCGCAACCCGTCAATCTCAAGCACCGGAACCAGCCCCTGCGGGTTGCGCGCCAGATGAGTTTGCGACTTCTGCGCGCCGTCCCTGAGATCAACGGACACAATGCGATAGGCTATCCCGGCCAGATTCTGCGCGATGCGCACCCGATAGCTGGCCGATGACTGCCCATAGCCGTACAGGATCTCCTCGGCCATGCTGTCAGCCGTTTTTCAACGCGGCAGCTTTCAGGGCCTGCGCCAGTACGTCCGAATTTCCGATGTGGTTGGCCAGCACCAGAATGAGCCGTGCGTTCAGGGCTTCGCTTTCCGACTTGTCCAGACCGTCATGGGCGGCCAGCAGCCCGGCATAGAAATCGTCGCCATTGTCGAGGTTCGGGGTGAGGATCAGATCGGCCATCTTGCTTACTCCTTACCAGTGGCCCGGCGGATCGCCTGTTGGAATGCGTTTTCTTCAAAGCTGTCGCGCCGTGCGGCCACGTGCTGATCGGGGCGGATCAGGTAGATTGCGCTGTCCGCGTCGCCCAGATACCGGCGCTTGAGCTCCAGCGTCAGGTCATCTTTGACCGACAGCGCCAGACGGGTGGCTTCGATGCCGTCTTCCTCGATCCGGTCGGGGGCGTCGGCGTCGATGGTCAGCAGGGTGAATTTACCCGCCAGTTTCGGCAACAGGAAATCGTCCCCCAAAGGCGCATCCGGGCAGGCCGCGCCCGGGCGGGTGATGTCCGGCCCGTTCAGGGCATCCGCCGAACTGAGCGACGATCCCTCATAGGTACAGGGCGTGCTCAACCGACCGGAATTGACCAGCGGTCGCGCGAATTCAAATTGCTCGCTGAGGTCCAGAACCGCATCCCGGAACTGCCGCGACATGTCGGATTTCGGCGTGATGAAATCGGTCGAGCGCGTGGACATGCGGATATTTTCATCGGCGGCCTGAACCCGCTCGCGGTTGTAGCTGTCCAGCAGGATCTCGGGCGCTTTGCCGTCGATGACCAGCTTCAGTTTCCAGCACAGGTTATCCGCGTCCTGCATTCCGGAATTTGCGCCGCGCGCGCCAAACGGGCTGACCTGATGGGCGCTGTCCCCGGCAAACAAGACGCGCCCATAACGGAACCGATCCATCCGCCGACATTGGAAGGTGTAGATCGACACCCATTCCAGTTCGAATTTCACATCCTCGCCCAGCATCGCCCTGAGCCGCGGAATGACGTTCTCGGGCCGTTGCTCGTGGTCCTTGTCGATGTCCCAGCCCAATTGCAGGTCGATGCGCCAGACATTGTCGGGCTGTTTGTGCAGCAGCGCCGATTGCCCGCGATTGAAGGGAGGATCGAACCAGAACCAGCGCTCGGTCGGGAAATCGGCCTCCATCTCCACATCGGCGATCAGGAAGTTGTCTTCGAAGACACGGCCTTCAAAATCCAGCCCCAGCATCCGGCGCGTCGGGGAATGTGCCCCGTCGCAGGCGATCAGCCAGTCGGCCTCGATGTTATAGGGACCTTCGGGGGTTTCGACCTCAAGCGTGACATGGGTGTCGTGGGTGCCGATGGCCTCGACCTTGTTGCGGCCGCGGATTTCGAGGGGGGCACCTTCGGCCTGTAATTCGCGCACCCGGTCGACAAGGGCGTTTTCAAAATAGTATTGCTGCAGGTTGATGAAGGCGGGATTTGCATAGCCCGTATCGGGCTGCAGGTCGAACTCATAGACCTGACGATTGTCGAAATAGACCTTGCCCGCGTTCCACAGCACCCCTTTTTCCACCATCGGACGCCCTGCGCCCAGACGGTCGGCAATATCAAGCGTGCGCTGGGAAAAGCAGATGGCGCGGCTGCCGAAACTGACCTTGTCATTGTCGTCCAGCACCACGACCTCGATCCCTTGCTGGGCAAGATCGATCGCAGCGGCAAGCCCGATCGGCCCCGCGCCGATCACGATCACCTTGTGTCGGACAGGAGAGGGTGCATCCTGATCCGGGCTGCGTTCATAGGCATATAGCGGGACTTCGAAGATCTTGTTCATGGGCTCTCCCCCGATGGTCTGGCGCGAGTTGCGCGCAAGATTTCGTTCTCCGGCCCTGTGGAGCCGAAGGCTTGAGCCAATGGTTTCACCGAAAATTCCGCCGCAAAACGATCTGGATCAAATGCGACGGAATGTCCTCGACCGTTGTATTGGTCTTACCGTGCGTAGGGGTTTGAGAGTGCGGGCAATACTGTGCCGGTGCAGTTGCCGAAGCCGATTGTGAATCCCTTGCCTTTGGCCGCGCCGGTCAGGGTCAGGGTGTCACCGTCCTCGATGAAGCTGCGCGTCTCGCCGCTGTCCAGCGTCAGCGGTTCTTTTCCGCCCCAACTGAGTTCAAGCAGCGAGCCACGTTCGGATTTCGTTGGGCCCGAGATTGTGCCGGAACCCAGAAGATCGCCGGTATTCATCGGGCAGCCCGAGGTGGTGTGATGCGCCAGTTGCTGCGCGGCGGAATAGTACATCTCCTTGTAATTCGTCCGGGCGATCGTGGTGGCAGGTTTGCCCGCGGGGGCCATCGTCACGGACAGGTCGATGTCATAGAGCATCGGACCACAGTCCTTCAGGTGATCCAGCAACTCGTGTTCGCGCGCAGGGGTCTCACAACGGAACGGCTCCAGCGCGGCCTTGGTCACGATCCAAGGGCTGATGGATGTCGCGGTAGCCTTGGCCTGAAACGGGCCAAGAGGCTGGTATTCCCACGCTTGAATGTCGCGGGCTGACCAGTCGTTCAGCAGGACATATCCAAAGATGTGGTCATCGGCCTCCTGCACTGTGATCGGCCCCTCAGAAGGGGTGCCGACGATGGCGCCCATCTCCAGCTCGATGTCGAATCGGCGGCTGGGCAGGAAAGCGGGTTTCTCCTGGTCTGGCGACTTCAACTGACCCCAGGGGCGGCGGATATCGGTGCCCGAGATGACAACCGAAGAGGCCCGGCCGTTATACCCGATGGGAATGTGCAGCCAGTTTGGTGGCAGCGCGTTTTCCGGCCCGCGAAACATGGTGCCGACGTTTTGCGCGTGGTGACGACCGGCGTAGAAGTCGGTGTATTCGCTGACGGCAAAGGGCAAGTGCAGTTCGGCTTTGTCCTGCCGAACCAGCAGGGGTTCCACTTGGTCCTGTTCATCCGACCCTTCGGCCAGCAGATAGGTCAGCCGCGCGCGCAATGCGGCCCAGACGGCGGGGCCTTGCTCCATCAGCGGGTTCCAGAAGGGCAGGTCGAACAGCGGCTCGTCGTCCAGTTCAATCACACCTTCGGCTTCGGCTGCGGTAACGTCCAGAATCATGTTTCCGATCGCCACGCCGCAATGCGGGTCGGACCCATCTACTGAAAAGACACCATAGGGCAGGTTGTTCAGCGGAAACGGGTGGTCGGCGGAATTGGCCGAGGCCACCCAGGATTTCGAAAGGGTCATAGGCGTTCCTTGTTGTCTTTGTCGTCGTTGCGAAAGTGGCACCGGGAAAAGGTATGCCGCATGTTCCTGTTTCCATCTATCAGTCGCCGCGGGAAGAGCCCTCCTGGCGATGGCCGGGCATTGAATTGTGCCTGTAGTGGTCGCGCTTTCCGTTCCAGCGGCCGCGCAATGCCCATATCGACATGCCGATGATGCCTAAAACCACGGCGATGACAATGTAGCCGGCATCCATCACTTCTTGCCCGGTGTTCCGTCGAACTTTTTCTCAAGCGAGGTCCAGCAGTCAATGTAATCGTCCTGCAAGGGGGCCTCGTTGGCGGCGAAAGGTGTCAGGTGCTGCGGGAACCGGGTTTCGAACATGAAGGACATGGTGTTGTCCAGCTTGTCCGGTCCGAGGTTGGCATTCGACGCCTTCTCGAACGCCTCGCGGTCCGGCCCGTGCGGCAGCATCATGTTGTGCAGGCTCATGCCGCCGGGAACAAAGCCCTGTGGTTTGGCGTCGTACTGGCCGTAAATGTTGCCCATCAGCTCGGACATGATGTTTTTGTGGTACCAGGGCGGGCGGAAGGTATCCTCGGCCACCATCCATCGTTCGCGGAACAGGACAAAGTCGATATTGGCAGTGCCGGGCTGCCCCGAAGGCGCGGTCAGCACGGTAAAGATCGACGGATCGGGATGATCGAACAGGATCGCGCCGACCGGGCAATAGGTGCGCAGGTCGTATTTGTAGGGCGCATAGTTGCCGTGCCAGGCCACCACATCCAGCGGGCTTTGGCCGATCCTGGTGGTGTGAAACTGCCCGCACCACTTGACGGTCACGGTCGAGGGCACCTCGCGATCCTCAAACGCCGCAACGGGGGCCTTGAAGTCACGCGGATTGGCCATGCAGTTGGCACCGATCGGGCCGCGCCCGGGCAGTTCGAATTTCTGACCGTAGTTTTCACAGACGAACCCGCGCGCGGGGCCTTCCAGAACTTCGACCCGATAGACCAGCCCACGCGGGATGATCGCGATTTCCTTGGGTTCCAGGTCGATGATCCCCAGTTCGGTGGCAAAGCGCAGGCGGCCTTCCTGCGGCACCACCAGCAGCTCGGAATCTGCCGAGTAGAAATAGGCATCCACCATCGACTCGGTGACCAGATAGATGTGGCTGGCCATGCCGACCTGCGTGTTCACGTCGCCTGCCGTGGTCATCGTGCGCATACCTGTCAACCAGGTCAGCCCCTGATCGGAATGCGGCACCGCATCCCAGCGGTACTGGCCCAGGCTGATCACGTCCGGATCAACAAAAGGCGCCGATTTCCAAAAGGGCAGGTCGATTTTTTCATAGCGATGCGAATGCTTGACCGACGGCCGGATGCGATAGCACCACGTCCGTTCGGGCGGGTTCGCGGTAAAGGCCGTGCCACTCAGCTGTTCGCCATAAAGGCCATAGTTGCAGCGCTGGGGACTGTTCATTCCCTGCGGCAAGGCGCCGGGCAGGGCCTCGGTTTCGAAGTCATTGCCAAAGCCGGGCATGTAGCCCGCATAAGTGCCGACCGGGCTGCTGGCTTGGGTCAATTCATGCGGATCAGTCGGATGGTTCATCCTGTGTTCCTCCGTTTTCTGCTTGAGGGATAATAGTTGGTTTTGTAACTAACAAGCATGACTCGGGACGATTCCATGAAAAAAGATGACTTTAACTTGCAGGATTTCCTACCCTACCTGCTGAACCGCGCGGCCGAGGAAAGTTCATTGGAGTTTCAGAAGCTCTACAAGGACCGCTACGGTATGCTGCGCAACGAATGGCGGGTGTTGTTCCATCTGGGCAATAACGGCGAAATGACCGCGAAACAGATCGGTGACCAAGCGCGGCTTCACAAGACCAAAATCAGCCGCGCAGTTCACAGGCTTGAGGAACGCCGGTATCTGCAGCGCAGTCGCAGTGCAACGGATCGCAGGGTCGAAAACCTGGCGCTGACGGCCCTGGGCCGATCCGTTTACCACGAGCTTTGCGAAATCGCCGGGCAGTATGACACTCGGTTGGCGGCACAATTCAGCGAAGACGAGGCGGCCCTGTTACGCAAAATGCTGCACCGACTGGCGCATATGGTGTGAACACTGGTAATTCAGGCCTCTGGCCCCCAGATGACAACCAGAGCGGACACTGGAATAATAATAAAATGACGACCCCGAACGCCGATACGGCGAAATCAACTGATCTTATTGAATGGATTGTGACCCGCGGCCTGGAAGGGGCCGCGAAAGAAGAGTTGCTGGACGGCTATTGCAACAAGCTGTTGGAGCTGGGCGTGCCATTGATGCGGTTTCATGCGGCGCAATCGGCCTTGCACCCGGTCTACGGCGGCACCGGATTCAGCTGGTATCAGGGGCGGGGGGGTGATTCCGAGACGTTTGAATATACCGAAGAACCCAGCGAGCAGTGGATACAAAGCCCCCTCTACGCGATTCTGAACAATGAGGTGGATGAAATCCGCGAGCGTCTGGTCGAGCAGAACGAAGCCAATCGCTATCCCTTGCTGAATGATCTGCGCCAGATCGGGGCCACCGATTATTATGCCACCGGGGTCAGCTTTGACGTGCCGACCCAGAGTGTAACAGGAAACACCAAAGAGGCCGTGGATGGGGTTCTGATGTCCTGGACTACGAACGCGCCGGAAGGGTTCCGGGACTGTGATCTGGATCTGATCAACACGGCGCTGCCGCATCTGGGATTGGCGCTGAAATCCGCGTCCAGCGCCCGGATATCCAAAGACCTGATGCGGGTATACCTGGGCCGCGATGCTGGGCGCCGCGTGTTGTCGGGCGAAATCCGGCGCGGATCCTTGCAGCAGATCGATGCGGTGATCTGGAACTTTGACCTTGAAGGTTTCACCAGCCTGTCCGAAGAGCTGCCGGGTAACGAAATCATCGACATGCTGAACGATTACCTGGCCGTCGCCGTGGGTGTGGTTCACGACAATCGCGGCAACATTCTGAAATTCATGGGCGATGGGCTGATGGCGATGTTCGACGTCGGTGAGATCGACGAAGACGCCCGTGCCGCACTGAAAGCCGTGCCGGTATTGCAGCAACGGATGGAGGCCCTGAACACCCGCCGCGAGGCCGAGGGCCTGCCGGTAGCCAGCTTCACCCTTGCCCTGCACGCGGGTGAGATCCTGTATGGAAACATCGGGTCCGAGACGCGTCTGGACTTCACCGTGATCGGCCCCGCCGTGAACCAGACCGCCCGGATCGCCGGAATGCACCGGTCATTGGGGCAGCGTATTCTGATCTCGGACGACGTTGCGCGCGCGGCGCAGCCCTGCGGTCAGAACCTTGTGTCTGTCGGTCGATACATGCTGCGCGGTGTGACTGAACCGAAGGAGCTGTTTACGGTGTATAATGAGGCTGCGCCGTAGCCGGATGTTTCAAAAAGGCGAGTGTGACCCCTTTGCGGTTCCTGCCGAATACTGGATCAACTGCGGTGAAGACACCATTGTCCCTGAACACAGTATGGCATGGGCAGAGTTTTATCGGGTTGTTGAGCACCTTCAGTGATCGCTTTCGTACTACCTTGTTCAGTGGCGTGATTCCAAAACTCTACGGCTCATCAGGTGCGGGGCAAGCGGAAACAGTGCGTGGGAAACTATCCCTGCGCTGGTGGCACGGCCCGCTGATACAGATGCCAAGTGGCGTGGCCAAGGATCGGCAGGGTGAAGATCAGGCCCAGAAACGCCGGAACCATCGACAACAGCATGGTGACCGAGATGATCGCCGCCCACGTCAGCATGACCACCGGGCTTTCCGCAACGACCCGGATGGACGTCAACATGGCGGACACGAAATTGGTTTCCCGGTCAAGCAGCATGGGCATGGCAATGACGGTTACCGTGAACAGGACCGCCGACAGAAACGCACCGACGCAGGTGCCAACAGCAAGAAAGGCCCAGCCCTGCGGCGTGAAAAAAACGGTATGCAGGAACCCGTCAAAATCTGAGAACGATGCGTTCTGCAGGGTGATCGCCAGCCAAAGCCGAACCTGATAAATCCACACCCAGAAAATGAACAGGGTAACAAAGGCCATCCAGCCCATTTCGCGTTTGCGTTGATTGGCCATGACGCTGAGGATTTCAGACCAACCGAAACTTTCACCCTTCTGCAACCGGCGGGACATCTCATACAGCCCGGCGGCGGCGAAGGGCGCGACCAGCGGAAAGCCGACAATGGCGGGAATGATCATCCAGATCTTGCCGAGCCAGACCAGACCCCAAACAAACAGGATGCCGAAAAGCGCATAGAAAAGGCCGAAAAAGCCGCTCATGACCGGGCGTGCCAGAAAATCGGAAAACCCGGCCTTCAGCGACGCGGTGATATCACTCGCCGTCATCGTGTTGACCTCGGGCACGGTTTGCGGCTGCTGTGTCAGATTGTCTGGCGGTGTGGACCCTTCGGTGTCCGATGTCATGGCACGCTCCTCCCAAAGCACAGTGCTTTGCTGATCCGATTGTCAACGGAACCAGCTGTGAACAGGCGCCTTTCCTTCGCAAACAAGTCTGCAACAGGTGAGGCACAAGGGCAAGGCGGAGGAGTTCAGTAGCGGCGTCGCGCGTGTCGGACCGGGCAGGGCCCCTTAAAAATCGATCTCGACGCCCGGCAGGTTCAGCTCTTTCATCATGTCACGCAGCTCCTGCCGCGCGGCGATGTTCGAGATGTTCAGCTGTTTGACACCGATATCCTTGAGGTCCAGCAGGGTAAGCCCGCGCGGGAACAGTTCGCGGAAGATCACCCGCTCGGAAAAGCCCGAGGCGACGCGGAAACCGATGCGCTGCGACAGCATCTCGATCGCGCGCTGCATCTTTTCCTTGTTGACCATGCGCTGGGTACCGACGCGGTTGCGCACGACGACCCAGTCGATGGGTTTCAGCCCGGCTTGGGCGCGCAGCTGCCGGGCGTTCCAGACCATTTCGGAATAAACCGACGGCCCTAGGATTTTCTCACCCTTTGAATCGATCCGCGCCAGCAGGTCGAAATCGATGAAACTGTCGTTCAGTGGCGTGATCAGCGTGTCGGCCAGCGAATGCGCCACCTGGCTGAGGCGGGTGTGCGAGCCGGGGCAGTCGATCAGGATGAAATCGCTGTCGCTTTCCAACTCGGCCACTGCGGCGGACAGGCGGTGGTCATAGATATTCTCACCGGGTTTCAGCTTGCTGGCGTCGATCTCGGGTAGGTCATGGTGGCGCGGGCTGGGCAGAGGTGCCTCGGAGCCGTTCATGAAGTTGCCGCGGTTTTCGAAATAGCGCCCAAGGCTGCGCTGCCGCAGGTCCAGGTCCAGCGTGCTGACCTTGTGCCCCAGCCGTGCCAGAGCGGTGGCCACATGCATCGACACGGTCGATTTGCCTGCGCCGCCCTTCTCGTTCCCCACTACGATGATATGTGCCATGCCTGTCTTCCCATGTCCCGCCGTGCTTGCCCACACGTTGTTGTGAGCCACTATATGTTGTGGAATGCGGGAAGGGAAGAACCTCAGTCGGTGATATCAGGCTCTAATTTGGAAAACCAAGGCGTGCGGGCGGGTTAGGCTGCGAGCTTGTCAAATGCGGCGCCCTGATTCACTGTCAGGCGCAGGGAATCGCGATAGGGGCAGCCGTTGGACCATCTGTTTCTGAACGTTCTGAACGTGGTCCTGCCGGTGCTGATCTGCGCCGGAATCGGCTATTGCCTGGCGCTGATCAAGGCACCCTTCGACAACAAGGTGATCGGCGGGCTTGTCTCACGCGTGGGGTATCCGACGCTGATCATTTCGCACCTGTCCACCACCAATATCGCCGTCGGTACGATTCTGGATGTGATGGCCGCCGCCGCGTTGGCCATTGCCGGGTTTGGGGTTTTGGGGCTTGTTGCCCTGAAGGCGATGCGCCTGCCGGTGCGGGCATTTCTGACGCCGTTGATGCACGGAAATGTCGGCAATATCGGATTGCCAATTACCCTGTTGGCGCTGGGCGATGCTGGGATGGCTTATACGATGGGCTTCGTGGTGGTCGTGCTGATCAGCATCTTCACTGTTGGCATGTGGATACCGGCCGGGGAATTCTCACCGAAGAAACTCGCCACATCGCCTATCATCTGCGCGGTGGTGATCTCGCTGATCCTGATGGCCAGCGGATACAGCCTGCCGCAGCCGGTGGCCAAGGCCTTTGACATTCTCGGAGGGCTGTCGATCCCGCTGATGCTGCTGACCCTGGGCCACACGCTGGCAACGTTGCAGATCCAAAGCCTTGGCCGCGCGGTGATGCTGACCGTTCTGCATCTGGGAATGGCGGTCGTGATCGCCAGTGCGCTGGTCTGGGCGTTCGGCTTTGCCGGGGCCGAACGCGGCGCGGTGATCCTGTGTTGCCTGATGCCGTCTTCAGTGGCGACTTATCTGTTCATCGATCAACATGTGCCGGAATACGGGTCGGATGTGGCGGGCTTTATTCTGGTCTCGACGCTCAGCACCATTGTCGTGCTGCCCGTCGCGCTGTCATACTGGATCTGACGCGCACCCTATGCGCAGAGGCAAAAATCGCTAAACTGCTGAATAATTGCGTTAAAGCAGAACGGATTGAGGGCAGTTTGATGCGTGACGAGACCTCGGAAGATGTGACCCCGCAGGCCCGCGCCCGTGTGGTGCTGGCAATGACCGCGATCTGCATGATGGTCGTGGGGTTCAACACCACCGCTGTCGCAACCATCCTGCCCAACCTCAAGGCAGAGTTCGACCTGACGCCGTCCGGGCTGCAATGGGTGATGGCGACCTACACGGTGGCCAGCGCCACGCTTGTCACCATCGTCAGCCGGCTGGGGGATATCACCGGCAAGATGGGCGTGTTTTTCTTGGGCATGATCGTTTTTGCCATCGGGTCGGCCTCGGTCCTGTTTGCGCAGGATGGGGCAATGCTGCTGTTTGGACGCGGGGCGCAGGGGGCAGGGGCGGCCGCGTTGTTCGGAACCTCTCTGTCGCTGCTGACGGCAGCAACGCCGGAAGAACAACGCGCCAGCGTCACCGGGGCCTGGGGCGCAATCGTTGGCCTTGCCATCGGTGTCGGGCCAATCGTCGGTGGCGCCTTTGGTCACTATGTCAGTTGGAGGGCGGTTTTTGCGGCCGACCTGCTGCTGCTGGTGGTGGCCTTTGCCATTGGGCTGCATGTCAGCCGGCGCAAATACGTCCCCGACACGCGGCTTGAGGGGGCAAAATTCGATTATCCGGGAGCGGTTGCCATCCTGCTGTTTCTCGGGCCGCTGTCCTTTGCGCTCAGCAACGGGGAAAGTGGGGGCTGGGCCACGCCGCTCACGCTGGTGCCACTGGTCATCGCGGCGCTGGCAACGGTTGTTCTGGTCATCGTTTCCCACCGCGCCGCAGACCCGCTGATCGAACTGCGATATTTCCGCCACCCGCGCTATTTCATGGCCGCGGCAGGGATGTTCTTTACCGGCTTCACGCTGTTCTGCTTCTTTGTCTATTTCAACACTTTCGTGCAGTCGCCGGATGCTTTCGGGTATTCGTCAATCGGCGCAGGGTTGGCGATCATGCCGCTCAGCCTCAGCATGTTTGTCATCTCGGTCACCGCGCCGCGGTTTCTGGCGCCCTACAGCTTTCGATGGCCGGTTGCGATTGGCCTTGGCGCGATGGCCTGCGGGTTCCTGTTGCTGATGACGACCACGAACACCACGCAATATGCCGAAATCTGGTGGAAGCTGCTGATCGTTGGCATTGGTTTGGGCGTCTGCTTTTCGCTGCTACCCCGCCTCGGCCTGCGCCTGCTGCCCGAGGAACATGTGGGTCAGGGCTCAGGCGTGATCAACGCCTGCCTGTATTTCGGCGCCACCCTGGGTGCCGTGGTCGGAGGTCTTGCTGAATCCATCACCAAACGCCGGGGCCTGTCCGAGGTCATTGACGCGCTGCCCGCAGGATCAACCCAGCGCGAGGATCTGGCCCATGCGCTGACCCACGGTACGCCCAGCCAGATACAACAGCAGATTGCCGGGATGGACCCAACGACTGGAACCACCCTGGCCAAAGCGCTGCGGGACTTGCAGGACAACGCCTTTGACAGCGCCATGCTGGTCGCAGCGGTTGCGGCACTGATCGGGATGGCCCTGGCATTGATGTTGTTGCGCGGGCCGGTGCCACCGGTGCACAGCGCGGCGGAACTGACGCGCGACCCACGGTAATCGCGTTGTGGTCCTGCCGGGCCTAACCCCCGAGATACACCCCGTCTTTCGGGCGGTAGAAAACCTTCTGATCGTGCAGCTTGCCCAGAAGATCGTGAATACGGCGCAGAGTTTCTTCGCGGTCCGCATTGCCGCCTTCGTCCTCATCCATCCCAGCCTGCGACAACGAGGCGACCGAGCCACGCAGCGCCGTTTCGATCAGTTCCATGTCCTCTACCGAAAGCTCGATCATGTCATTGTACTGGGGCATTGTCAGGGTCTCCGTCGTGGCTTGATATACATGTTACCGCCAAAAATAGAATCCACCAGCCCTTGACGGGATCGATGTCAGTGATGCGCTATCTGCTTCGGCTTTTGTGGAATTGATGTGCAGCCTTTCAATCATACAAAGAAAAAGGCCGCCCCGAGGGACGGCCTTTCGCATTTCAAAAGGGACAGGCTTAGAAGCCCAGACCTTCGTATTTCTTCTTGAACTTCGACACGCGGCCGCCGGCGTCCATCAGGCGCGACGAGCCACCGGTCCACGCGGGGTGCGAGGAGGGGTCGATTTCCAGAGCCAGCTGGTCGCCTTCGGCGCCCCAGGTGGATTTCATCTGAACCACGGTGCCATCGGTCATTTTGACGTTGATGACGTGATAATCGGGATGGATGTCTTTTTTCATCTTTCCGCTCCTTACGCCTCGGCGCCAGCCTTGGGCTTGTAGTTGGTGACTTCGGCGATACGCGCGGATTTACCACGGCGCGAGCGCAGGTAGTACAGTTTGGCGCGACGGACGCGGCCACGGCGGACTACGGTGATGCTGTCGATGTTGGTCGAATGCAGCGGGAACACACGCTCCACGCCTTCGCCAAACGAGATTTTGCGGACGGTGAACGAACCGGCGATGCCGTTGCCACCTTTGCGCGCGATGCAGACGCCTTCGTAGTTCTGCACACGGGTACGCGACCCTTCGGTCACTTTAAAGCCGACACGGATGGTGTCACCGGCTTTGAAATCGGGGATGTCTTTCCCCAGGGCGGCAATCTGTTCCGCCTCAAGCTGTGCGATCAGGTCCATCGCAGTTACTCCTATCTGCTCGTGGTTGGTCCACGAAGTTTGGGCACGGGCTGAGAGCTCTTGGTCTTCACCGGGTCCTGCGTGCAGCCCGCCAGAGGTCAGATCGAATGTTCCTTGGGTTCGGTCCGCCCTGACACGCCGTGGCCGAAGAAAGCCGAGCGTTGCGCCATGATGCAAACCAAAGCACCGGAGTCGCGTTTCGCGGCACCGGATTGCCGTCGTTTAAGGAATTTGCGGACAGGGATCAAGTCTGAATCGTCATGGATTGCAGGGGAAACGGTAAGATTCCGCTGTCCGCAAACTACGCCGTTGCCTTGTGCGACCGATCAGTCATTCTGGAGGCAATTACAAGAGCAGAAATTTACAACAGGAATGGATCATGCGCATTGCGTTGATGCTGGCCGTTCTGGCCTTTGCGACCCTGTCCTGCGGTCGCAGTACCCCTCCGCCCCAACAGGTCGAGGCCAAAGCTTTTCTGGACACCACATCGCCTGCGGTCATTTACCCGGCCTTTGGCGATGCCGACCCGCATGACTGGGACGGGCGGCATCCCGGTCATTACCCGGTGCACGGGCTGGACGTGTCGCGCTGGCAGGGACCGATCAACTGGCGCCGGGCCAGGGCGTCGGGCGTCAGTTTCGTGTTCATCAAGGCGACCGAGGGCGGTGACGTGGCCGACCCCATGTTCGACGACCACCGGCGCGGCGCGCAGGCGGCCGGGGTGCCCTGGGGCGCGTATCACTATTATTATTTCTGCCGCCCCGCGCATGAGCAGGCGCGATGGTTCATCCGCAACGTGCCCAAGGGGGCCGACCTGCCGCATGTGCTGGACATGGAGTGGACCCCGCATTCCAAGACCTGCAGGCTGCGCCCCGATGGCCGCAAGGTCCGTGCCGAGGCGCAGCGGTTCCTCGACATACTGGAGCGCCATTACGGTCGTCGGCCCATCATCTATACGACGGTTGATTTCTTCGAAGACACCGAAATCGGACGGCTGCCTAAAACCGAGTTCTGGTTGCGCTCGGTCGCGGGGCACCCGCGTGAGGTCTATCCCGGCATGATCTGGCGGTTCTGGCAATACACCGGCACCGGGCTGGTGCCGGGCGTACAGGGCAAGGTGGATATCAACACGTTCAACGGCCACCCGGAGATCTGGGCGCGCTGGAAGGCGGGGGGTTAGTCCCGCGCCTTTCTGTAGCTCTCCCACAGGTCGGGACGCCGTTCGCGGGTGATCTGTTCCGACATCTCGTGCCGCCAGTCGGCAATGCGCCCGTGGTGGCCGGACATCAGGATGTCGGGAATCGGGCGACCCTTCCACTCGGCGGGACGAGTGTATTGCGGATGCTCCAGCAGGCCCGAGGAAAAGCTTTCCTCTTCGGCCGAGGCCTGATTGCCCAGCACGCCGGGGATCAGCCGCACCGTCGCGTCGATCAGCGCCTGCGCCGCGATCTCGCCGCCGGTCATGACGAAATCGCCCAAGGAGACTTCCTGCACGCCGTAATGCTCCAGTACCCGCTCATCAACGCCCTCGAAACGGCCGCACAGCAGGGTCATACCGTCACAGCGCGCCAGGTGCTGCATCATGCGCTGGTCCATCCGGCGGCCCCGGGGGCTGAGATAGATCAGCGGCCAGTTGCCCTGTATCCCGGCCATCGTGTGCTCGATCGCCTCGCCCAGTACATCGGCGCGCAACACCATGCCTGCGCCCCCGCCTGCGGGGGTGTCATCCACATTGCGGTGCTTGCCGATGCCGAACTGGCGCAGATCGACGGTTTCCAGCTGCCACAACCCTTCTTGCAGGGCTTTGCCGGTCAGGCTTTCGCCCAGAACGCCGGGAAAGGCGGAAGGAAACAGCGTGATGATCTTTGCTTTCCATACCCCATGCAGATCGGGCGTGGGCGTCATCAACTCACGCGGTTTCAGGGTGGGTCGGATCGCTTTGCGACCGTGGGATTTGCTAGGCTTGTCAGTCATGTCGTGCCGATCAAAGCGCCTTTCGCGCGTTCAATAATCGCTTTCTTCTGTTCGATCAGAGCAGCCTCGTCCAGGCGCGAGCGGTTCAGGTCCAGCAATTCGACCAGCACGTCCTCGGGCAGGCGACTGTTGACCTTGGTGGGCTGCACCAGCAGCTTGGCCTTGTCGCGGGGCAGGTCCAGATACTCGGCAAACGGGGTGCCGGGGCCATAGCGGCGCAACTGCAGTTCCTCAAGCCATTCGGCGGTAACGGTGACCGATGGCAGCCTGTCCCGGATCTGATCCACGGTATCCTGCAAGGGTGGCAGGTGATCCATGTTCGATCGAAAGGCTTCGAAATCATGCACCTGGCGGATGCGCTCCAGATCATGCGCCCAAAGGCTGCGCAGCCAGCCGCCGCGTTGGCGCAGCGACAGGTAGATGGTAATTTCGACCTCTTGCCCGGATAACCGATGGCGGATTGCATCCACCAGACAGGCCGCAAGCTCTGGCGCGGTTGCATAGCCGTTTTCGATGTTACGGCTGGGGCGCAAACCGGCAAAGTTTTCCTCGCTGACGATCAGGCCGCGTTTACCGCCAAAATCGATCGAGTCTAAAAAGTCGCGCACCTGCGTGCCAAATTCGGACAGCGTACCAACGGTTCCATAGACCGAGTGGTTGGTCGCCGCCCGGGACAGGCCGGATTTGCGCGTGCGATAGGGCAGCACCAGCGCGAAATGCGGCCAGATCAGCTCGCGATTGTCATAGAGGAAAGACTGTGCCGCTGTGGTTCCTGTCTTGTGCAGGCCCAGATGCAGCAGGACGCGGCGCATCAGATAAGCCCTTCGGGCGGATCGGCGATGATGCGGCCCTTGTCCAGATCAACGGTCGGAACGGCCTCAAGCGTGAAGGGCAGCAGAACGGTGGCTTTCAGGCCCGGCCCGTGCAGTTCCAGCAGGTCGGTCGCGCCGTGGTTCTGCACTGATTTCACCCGGCCCAGAAGGGTGCCGCCGGTGTCATAGACCTCAAGCCCGATCAGGTCGGTGTGATAGAATTCGTCGTCGGGCAGCGAGGGCAGCTGATCGCGCCGGGCAAACAGGCGCAGGCCTTTCAGCGCGTCGGCCTCTTCCTTGGTCTCGACCCCGCCCAGCCGTGCGGCGAACCCGTTCTTGATCGAGCGGGTCAGGACCAGGGGATAGCGCTGGGCGCCGGCCTCGTCGGTCAGCGGAGAATACGCCTCGATATCTTCGGGTGCGGCGCAATAGCTTTTCAGGCGCACTTCGCCGCGCACGCCGTAAGAACCCGCAATGCTGCCGACGCAGATCAGATCACTCATTTGGCCCATCCACCGTCACACATAGCCCATCCTGCCAGTCGCCCCGCGCGGCGCAGGCCTCGCGCTGGTTGCCGCGTTCAAAGAACACGCCCACAATAAAAGCGATCAGCAACAGGATGGGAAGTCGTATCAATCCGAACATCTGTCTATCGCACCTCAACCGTCAGGGTGTCGTCGCGGCATTCCCAGCCAACACGTTCCAGTTCGGGCGTGTCCGACAATTCCTCGGGCCAGCCGACACAGAAATAGCCGACCAGACGCCAGTTTTCCGGCACATCCAGATCGCGGGCCATCTGGCCGGGGTCCAGAATGGACACCCAGCCCAATCCCAGCCCGTGCGTGCGCAGAGTCAGCCAGAACAATGTAATGGCCGAAACGACGGAATAGCGGCGTGCCTCGGGCATGGTGCCCGCGCCCAGACCTTGCCCCTTGTCGGTGGCATCGTCGCAGAACACGGCCAGTTGCACCGGGGCCTCTTGCATCCCCGACAGTTTCAGGCCGCTGTAAAGCTGCGCCTTCTCACCAGAATACCCGGCCAGGGCCTTGGCATTCGCAGTTTGGAAATTCTTCAGCGCCGCCGCGCGCGCGGCCTCGCTTTCGACGCGGATCACGCGCCAGGGTTCGCTCAGCCCCACCGAGGGGGCCAGTCGAAAAGCGTCGAGGCAGCGCGCCAGCACTGCCTCGTCTATCGCGTCGGTGCGGAACCGGCGCACATCGCGCCGGAGCCGCATCAACAGGTCGAACTGCGTGCGGAAATCGTCGGTGAAAGTCTGATCCTGCACGCGCCCGCCTGCTTATTCTTCAGCAGCCGCTTCTTCAGCCGGTGCAGCAGCAGCTTCGGCCGCTTCAGCAGCCTTTGCAGCTTTTTCTTCCGCGCGTTCCTGAGCTTTCTTGCCCGGGGTACCCTTGTTGGGGTTGTTGCGCTCGGCCTTTTCGCGGGTGCCGGCTGCTTCCAGCATACGTGCGATACGGTCGGTGGGCTGTGCACCCTGATCCAGCCAGTACTGGATGCGCTCCATGTTCATTTTCACGCGCTCTTCGCTGTCTTTCGGCAGCAGCGGGTTGTAGGTGCCCAGTTTCTCGATGAAACGGCCGTCGCGGGGCATGCGGCTGTCAGCAGCCACGATGCGGTAGAAGGGACGTTTTTTCGAGCCGCCGCGGGCGAGACGAATTTTCATTGCCATGGTGGTATCTCCTTTGGATGGCGTTTACCGGAGCAGTTCCGGTTATTCTTGGTATTCGTGGAAACGGATGATTATTCCTGATGTTTCCGGTGGTGTCGGATGACTTCCTGAATAATGAAATTCAAGAAAGCCTTGGCGAAATCAGGATCCAGATTGGCCTGTACTGCCAGGTCTTCTAACCGTGCGATCTGCGCAGCCTCGCGCGAGGGGTCGGACGGGGGAAGGTCGTGTTCGGCCTTGAGCTTGCCAACGGCCTGCGTGTGCTTGAACCGCTCGCCCAGCGTATAGACGAGGATCGCGTCCAGCCGGTCGATACTTTCGCGGTGTTCTTTCAACAGCGTGGCTGCCCGCGTCACGGGGTTGGTCATTGGCCGGTCCTTTCGGAGGTCAAAGCGGTGTGGGTCATGCGTAGGCCTCCATCCCGCCATTCACCAGATCCTCTGGGGCGGGGTGGCGCCAGATTTCGGTGTTGCCGAATTTCGGGTGCTCATAATGATAGTCGAGCTGGGCGCCCAACCGTTTGGCAACGGCTTTGCTGGCGTCGTTATCCGGGTCGATCAGCGAGATCGCGGTTTCCCAGCCCAGAACATCATAGGCGTGGGCGCGCGCGGCCAATGCGGCCTCGGTCGCGTAGCCTTTGCCAGTGGCACCGCTCATCAGCGTCCAGCCGACCTCGGGCTCGGGCCAGCCTTCCGGGAACCACAGGCCAACACGGCCGACATAGGTGCCGGTGTCTTTTTCCTCGACGCCCCAGAAGCCGTAGCCGCGCATAGCCCAATGCCCCAGCAGCATGGCGATCGACCGCCATGTCTCATCCCGACGCAGCGGGCCGCCGACAAACCGAGATGCGTCGCTGGCAAAAAATGCGGCGTCGGCATCAAGGTCAGCCTCGGACGGCGCGCGCAGGATCAGGCGCTCGGTCTCAAGCCGGGGGATATGTTGGGCGATGGCGTTCATTTACTTCTTCTTGCCAAACCCGCTGAGGCCCGGAGGCAGAGCCATGCCGCCGCCCATGCCAGGCAGACCGCCGGGCATCTTGCCGCCCATCGCCTTGGCCGCCTGTTCCAGCGCCTTTGGGTCCATGCCTGCTGCCATTTCTTCGGGGCTGGGGCCGCCTTTGCCGAACATGCCCTTCATGGCCTGTTTCAGCATCTTGCCTTTGCCCATCTTGCCCATCTTTTTCATCATGTCCGACATCTGCCGGTGCATCTTGAGCAGCTTGTTGAGGTCGCTGACCTCCATCCCCGAACCGGCCGCGATGCGTTTCTTGCGGCTCGCCTGCAGCAACTGCGGGTTGGCGCGTTCGCGTTTGGTCATTGACTGGATCATGGCGATCTGGCGCTTGAGCACCTTGTCATCCATGCCCGCCTCTTCGACCTGCTTGGCCATCTTGCCCATGCCCGGCATCATGCCCATCATGCCTTGCATGCCGCCCATCTGGATCATCTGTTCCAGCTGCATTTTCAGGTCGTTCATGTTGAACTGACCTTTGACCATGCGCTTCATCATGCGCTCGGTCTGTTCCATCTCCATCGTTTCCTGGGCCTTTTCGACCAGAGCAACGATGTCGCCCATGCCCAGAATACGACCGGCGATCCGGTCCGGCTCGAAGGTTTCGAGCGCGTCCATCTTCTCGCCCAGACCGACAAAGCGGATCGGCTTGCCAGTGACCGCACGCATCGACAGCGCCGCACCACCGCGCCCGTCGCCGTCCATCCGGGTCAGGACCACGCCCGAGATGCCGACTTTGGCGTCGAACTCTTCGGCGACTTCAACAGCGACCTGACCGGTCAGGCCGTCGACGACCAGCAGGGTCTCGCGCGGGTCAACCGCGTTACGGACCTGCTCGACCTCGTCCATCAGGACTTCGTCGATATGCAGACGGCCAGCGGTATCCAACATATAGACGTCATAACCGCCCAGCGTCGCCTGTTGCTTGGCACGTTTGGCGATGTCGACGGGTTTCTGACCGGGAACGATCGGCAGCGTATCGACGCCGACCTGCGTACCCAGAACGGCCAGCTGATCCATCGCCGCCGGGCGATAGACGTCCAGCGAGGCCATCAGGACCTTTTTGCCCTCTTTCTCTTTCAGGCGCTTCGCGAGCTTGCCGGTTGTGGTCGTTTTACCCGAGCCCTGCAGACCGACCATCAGGATCGGGGCGGGCGGGTTGTCGATCTTCAGCTTGCCGGGGTCTTCTTCACCACGCAGTGTATCGACCAGTGCGTCATGCACGATCTTGACGACCTGCTGGCCGGGGGTAATCGACTTGGTCACCGCCTGACCAGTCGCCTGTTCCTGTACTTTCTTGACGAACTCACGCGCCACCGGCAGCGAGACGTCGGCCTCAAGCAAGGCAACACGAACCTCGCGCAGGGCGGTTTTGACGTCTTCTTCGGACAGGGCGCCCTGTTTGGTTAGCCGGTCAAAGACGCCGGAAAGGCGTTCGGATAGATTTTCAAACATGCCTTCGGCCTCCTTAGCCGGTTATCTGGTGGCACTTCCTAGGTAGGAAACACCGGTTAAATACACAATTGCCCCCACGGGCGAAACTCGCTGGTGGGGGGCGATCCCTGAACGACTCAAGGGACCGGAAGGATCGTCTCTTCCGGATGTTGGGCGGTTCATTATGTCCGTTTTCGTCCATAGTCAAGCCGGACACGTCGGGCAGGCCTTGAAACCGGCTGGCTTTGGCGGCATCAGCAACGCGATATCATCAGGAGTCTCTCATGGACGCATCATCCGCCTTTCAGGACACGCTACCGCTCAGCTCCGATGCGCTGCTGGCGCAGTTGGACGACTGGGGTCTGGCCTATCGCCTGCATACCCATGTGCCGCTGCGCACGGTCGAAGAGTCGAAATCGGTCGAGGATCAGTTCATGGTGTCGGGCGAAAATGCCCTGCGCCTGAAGAACCTGTATCTGCGCGATAAGAAAAAGCGGAACTATCTGGTGACGCTGGAACAAAGCCGCGAGATCGACCTCAAGGCGCTGGGGGCAGAGCTGGGTGTGGGCAATCTGTCCTTCGGTTCAGCGGACCGGTTGCTGCAGAACCTCGGTATCCGTCCCGGAGCGGTCAGCCCGCTGGCGATGATCAACGGGGTTACGAACAATGTGCGGTTCTTCATGGATGGGGCGGCGCAGCAGGCGGATGTCATCTATATGCACCCTCTGGTCAATGACCGCACCGTTGCGATGGCGCGGGCTGATCTGATGGCGTTCTTCGACCAGGTCGGCTGTGAGGTGACCTGGCTGCCCTAAACCTACGGTATAGAACAAGTGCGCCCAGCCGTTGTAGGAACAGTCTGGGCGCGCAGGATTTTATAGGTACAGGCGATCAGGCCGCCAGTTCCAGGACGGCTTTCTGTGCTTTGGCCATCGTGGTTTCCGCATCCAGACTCATCTGATCGGCGGCAACAACATCCACATCATGAATGCCGATAAAACCAAGTACGTGTTTGGCATAGTTGGTTGCGAAATCGACCTCGGACCCGACCGCGGTACCGCCCGAAGCAATCGCCAGTATCGCGCGTTTGCCCTCCAGCAGGCCCTTGGGGCCGTACTCGGCGTATGAAAAGGTCAGGCCAACGCGGGCCACCAGATCAATCCACGCTTTGAACGCCGCAGGCACCGAGAAGTTATAGATCGGCAGACCGATGACGATGGTGTCAGCCTTCTGCAGTTCATTCACCAGAGTATCCGACAGCGCCAGTTGATCGCGCTGGGTCTCGTCCCGCTGATCGGCGGGGGTGAAATTGGCGTTGATCCAGTCTTCGGTCAGCAGGGGCAGGGGGCTGGCCAGATCGCGGCGGATGATGCGCGCGGCGCCCAGATGCTTGACGATGCGATCGGACAGGTCGCGGGTGGCAGACCCTTCGCGGCGGGCCGAGGCATCAATATGCAGGATGGTTTTGGTCATTTCACTTGGTCCTTTTGGATAGGAAATTCTCGTCTGCGCCCAATATGGATGTTGCGTACATGAACAAAACTCGGATACATCAACAGTTGATGTTGGAATTTGCACAATAAGGTGACGCCTTGGACAATTGGGACGAAGTCAGAACCGCTTATCAGGTGGCCCGCATGGGCACCGTCAGTGGCGCGGCCGAGGTGCTGGGCGTGCACCATGCCACCGTGATCCGCCACATCGACGCGATCGAGGCGCGGCTGGGCGTCAAGCTGTTCCAGCGCCACGCGCGCGGATACACCCCCACCGAAGCCGGAGAGGACCTGCTGCGCGTGGCGCAGGCGACCGAGGATCAGTTCAACCAACTGGTCGGACGGATGAAGGGGCGTGGCGATGACGTTTCGGGTGAGCTGGTCGTGACGTCTCTGTCGTCGCTGGCGCCGCTGGTGGTGCCGGTGCTCAGCGAGTTTCAGCGCCTGCACCCGGGCCTGATCGTGCGCTACCTGACCGGAGACCGCCTGTTCCGCCTTGAATACGGAGAAGCACATGTCGCTATTCGCGCAGGGTCGGCCCCGGATCAGCCGGACAATGTGGTGCAGCCCTTTATCACGCAAGAGGTCGGCCTGTTTGCCAGCACCGCCTACGTGGAGCGCAACGGAAAGCCCGCCAATATTGAGGATTTCGCCAACCACAGCTTCGTCAGCACTGATGACGAAAACAGCCGCGCTCCGTTTTCACGGTGGCTGCGTGCAACGGTCCCGGCCGAGAATATCACCTTTCGCTGCACCAACAATTTTTGCATCCGCGAGGCGGTTCTGTCCGGTGCCGGGATCGGCTTCATGGCCCGTTGGGAGGCCGCCCGCGACCCCAATCTGATCGAGGTGATAGACCCGCTGCCGGAATGGTTCGGGAACCTGTGGCTAGTGACCCATGTGGATCTGCACCGCACCACCAAGGTGCAGAGTTTTCTGACATTCCTTAAGGATCAATCCAAAGGCTGGCTGGCGTGACCCCCCAAGCACAGGGCCATCTGGCCATGCTTGTGTTTTCGGCCTTGGTGGCGGGCAGCTTTTCGCTGGGCTCTTTGGTCGCCAACCAGATCGCGCCCGAGGCAATCACGGCGGCGCGTTTTTTGATTGCAGCGGTTGTGATCGGGATTGCGGCACTGATGACCACCGGCCTGCCGCGCAGCGCGGCGCAGGCGCCGTGGCGCTATCTGGTGCTGGGAGGGCTGTTTGCCGGCTATTTCGTTCTGATGTTCTACGGCCTGAAGACCGCACCCCCGGTCAGCGCGGCCGCCGTGTTCACGCTGACCCCGGTAATGTCGGCGGTGGCGGGCTGGGTGCTGCTGCGGCAGATCACGACGCCCCGGATGGCCCTTGCCCTGACGGTCGGTGCCGTAGGGGCGCTCTGGGTCATTTTCCGCGCGGATTGGCAGGCTTTTACCGCGTTCCAGATCGGAGGCGGCGAGATCATCTATTTCTGGGGCTGCGTGGCGCACGCGGTCTACACGCCGATGGTGCGCAAGCTGAACCGGGGCGAACCGGCGGTGGTATTTACCTTTGGCACTCTGGTCGCGGGTTGCGTTCTGCTAACGCTTTTTGGGTGGTCCGACATCCGGGCGACCGATTGGGCCAACTTGCCGCTGATCGTCTGGGTGGGGCTGCTTTATGTCTCGATCTTTGCCACGGCGGCCAGTTTTGTTTTGGTGCAGTTTGCGACGCTGCGGCTGCCCTCGGCCAAGGTGATGGCCTATACCTACCTGACGCCCAGCTGGGTGATCCTTTGGGAAATCGCGCTGGGACAGACGCCGCCTCCGCTTTTGGTTGTTGTGGGCGCAATCCTGACCGTCATCGCGCTTGTGCTGCTGCTGAAATCCGAAGAACAGCGCGGCACAACGAACCCGGTGCATGAATGAAGCTTGCCTTCCCCTGAAATTGTGCCAGCGTCAGAGGCAGGCAATAAACAGGCATGAGATGATGAGACCAGCATTCATTCTGATCGCGGCGGCAGGATTGTCCGCCTGCACCCCGCCCGATCCACATTTCAATAGCTACGAAACGGAACTGCACGGCAGTTGCGAGGCGCTTGTTTCCGCCGAAACCGGGGTGCGGCCAGAGGATGTTTCTGCGATTTCCACCAAGACCGAACCTACAGGGTCAGTAACAACGATATCTGTTGTTGGTGCGCAGTCGCCGTGGTTGTGTCTGGCGGATCCGTTCGGCGTCATCACCGGTGTTCAATATAGTCAGGAAGGATAGGCGGCGTTCGGCGCATGCCGCCCGTTGAGGCAGATCAAGGCTGATACATGCGAAAATCTCTATACTTGGGGTCAAGGAGGAATTCGCCATGTACACTCACATCATGTTCCCCGTTGACCTGCATCTTCCGCCAGAGGTTCGTAAAGCCGCTGACGTCGCGGCCGAGGTTGCCAAGTGGCAGGGCGCGAAGATTACAATTGTAAGCGTGACGGGAAACCAACCCGGTGATCCGGTTCAGACGGATGGCGCAATCAACGACGACCTGCGCGCCTTCGCTGACCAGCTTGCCACGAACAGCGGGACGGAAGTCGCTTACCTGAATATCCACTCGGTCGATGTTGCGGCTGAGGTCGATGGCGACCTGGCCCGCGCCGCCGAAGGAATCGGTGCCGACCTGATTGTCGCAGGCACCCATGCGCCGAGGATCACCGACTATATCTTTTCAAGCCACGCCGGATACCTGGCCAATCACGCCAAGGTCTCGGTTTTCGTGATACGTTAGAATCAGAGATCTTCCGCTGCGGGCAGTTCGGCTTCCAGAAACCGTTCGAACGCATCCAGATTGACCGGTTCGAACTGCCCGAACCCCTGCATCCAGACCGACGCCGCACGCAGGGCGTCGGGTTCCAGCTTGCACCATTTCACCCGGCCGCGTTTCTCCTGACTGATCAGCCCGGCCTTGGTCAGGATGACCAGATGTTTCGAGATCGCTGCCAGCGACATCTCGAACGGTTCGGCCACATCGGTCACGGCCATGTCATCCTCGAGCAGCATGGCCAGAATGGCGCGGCGCGTGGGGTCGGCGAGGGCTGCGAATACGGTGTCGAGGTCGTTGGACATGCCTCCGCTGAACCACAGCGCCCGGGTTTGGTCAACCATTTGGTTGAATATGCGGATTCAATGCATTTGAACTGTGCCTAAGGAACAAGGTGCCGCATTCCTGCATCTCTGTTAGCGAAAAATAATTAAAAAACAGCATCTTAACATGCGGCAATTCGGGCGCTCAACGCCGTTGACTCTGTGCCCTTCGCCCCTTAGCACCGTGCCCAAGACTGTGCGAGGAAAACGCCCGTGACCGATGATGACCAAAAGCAGCGTATGGCGCAGCTGGAGGCCAAGATCGAGGCGGCGAAAAAGGCCAAGGCGCCGAAACCCCGCGCGGACGCTGACGTCTCGGGTGGCGAGCTTGCCTGGAGGATGGTCATCGAAATGGTATCCGGTCTGGGGATCGGATTTGGCATCGGATACGGGCTGGACAGCCTGCTCGGGACAATCCCGATCTTTCTGGTGCTGTTCACATTGCTGGGCCTTGTCGCGGGCGTGAAGGTTATGCTCCGCAGCGCGAAAGAGGTTCAAGAGAAACAAACGGCGGCAAACGCGGCCGAGAAGGACGAGAGGGACTGAACGTGGCAACTGAGACCACCGCAGCAGAAGGCAGCAGCCTGGTATTCCACCCGATGGACCAGTTTATCGTCAAACCTCTGTTTGGTGGTGAGATTGCCTGGTACACGCCGACCAACGTGACCCTGTGGCTGTTCCTGGCGATTGCGGCGATCTTTGGCCTGCTGGTACTCAGCACCTCGAAACGCGCCATCGTTCCGACCCGGATGCAGTCGATCGCGGAGCTGACCTACGGCTTCATCTACAAGATGCTGGAAGACATCTGCGGCAAGGAAGGCGTCAAGTTCTTCCCCTATGTCATGACCCTGTTCATGTTCATTGTCAGCGCGAACTTCCTGGGCCTGATCCCGACCTCGTTCACCACAACGTCGCATTTTGCGGTCACCATCCCGCTGGCGCTGGCCGTGTTCCTGACCGTGACCATTCTGGGCTTTGTCAAGAACGGCGCCGGGTTCCTGGGCCTGTTCTGGGTCTCCAGCGCGCCTCTGGCGCTGCGCCCGATCCTGGCGATCATCGAGCTGATCTCGTATTTCGTGCGCCCGGTCAGCCACTCCATTCGTCTTGCCGGTAACGTCATGGCAGGCCACGCGGTTATCAAGGTTTTCGCAGGCTTCGCCGCGATTGCCGTGATCTCGCCCGTGTCGGTTCTGGCGATCACCGCAATGTACGGCCTTGAGGTCCTGGTGGCCTTTATCCAGGCCTACGTATTCACCATTCTGACCTGTGTTTATCTGAAAGATGCGCTGCATCCTTCGCACTAAGGTCCGATACCCCAACATCGAAACTTCCAATTCGTAAGGAGATACATCATGGAAGGCGATCTCGCACACATCGGCGCAGGCCTGGCAGCAATCGGTTCCGGCGCAGCCGCAATCGGGGTGGGCAACGTTGCAGGCAACTTCCTGGCCGGCGCCCTGCGCAACCCTTCGGCGGCTGCTTCGCAGACCGCAACCCTCTTCATCGGTATCGCATTCGCAGAAGCGCTGGGCATCTTTGCATTCCTGGTCTCGCTGCTGCTGATGTTCGCCGTCTAATCTGCGGAACCTGATCCTTACGCGCAGGTGGGCCCAAGCCATAGCGGCCCACCTGTTGTAAAGACAACGTTCCGACGGAGGACATCATGGCGACTGAACCCATTAGCGAAGAAGTGGTTGGCTCGTGCGTCGACTCGCATGGCTCTGCCATCGGGATGCCGCAGCTCTGCTTCGATTGGTTCCCCAACCAGATTTTCTGGCTGGTCATTACGCTGGTCGTCATCTTTCTGGTCCTGTCTCGCGTGGCTCTGCCCCGTATCGCGGCAATCCTGGCCGAGCGCAAAGGGACCATTACAAATGACCTGGCTGCGGCCGAAGATCTGAAGGCCAAGGCGGTCGAGGCCGAAGAGGCCTATAACAAGGCGCTGGCCGATGCCCGTGCCGAAGCGCAGCGTATCGCTGCCGAAGCCCGTACTGAAATCCAGGCTGGTCTGGATGACGCGATTGCCAAGGCGGACGCGGAAATCGCTGCAAAGGCGGCTGAATCGGAAAAGGCAATTGCCGACATCCGTGCCGGTGCGCTGGAAAGCATTCAAGTGGTTGCCAAGGACACGGCGGCTGAACTGGTTACCGCACTGGGCGGCGAGGCGGATGCCAAAGCCATCGACAGTGCCGTTGACGCGCAGACGAAAGGATAAGTGACATGCGGAACACTCTTGCCCTTATCCTGACCGTCGGTACCGCCAGCCCCGCGCTGGCTGCAAGCGGCCCGTTCTTCTCGCTTGGCAACACCGACTTTGTGGTCCTGCTGGGCTTCATCGTTTTCATTGCGGTCCTGTTCTACTTCAAGGTCCCGGGCATGATTGGTGGTGCGCTGGACAACCGTGCCGAAGGCATCAAGTCCGAACTGGACGAAGCCCGCGCCCTGCACGAAGAAGCGCGCAGCCTGCTGGCCTCGTACGAGCGCAAGCAGCGCGAAGTGCAAACGCAGGCAGACGCCATCGTGGCTGCTGCGAAAGACGACGCCGTTCTGGCTGCTGAACAGGCCAAGGCCGATCTGGAAAAATCCATCGCACGCCGTCTGGCGGCTGCGCAGGACCAGATCGCATCGGCCGAGGCTTCGGCGGTCAAGGAAGTCCGTGATCAGGCCATCACCGTAGCTGTTTCGGCAGCCAACGCGGTTCTGGCCAAACAGATGACGGCGGCGCAGGCGAACAAGCTGATCGACGCGGCGATTGCCGACGTGGACGCAAAACTTCACTAAGCTTTGCGCAGTATGAACTTTGTGCGACCCGGTAGATTTCTGCCGGGTTTGCCATTTTTTGGGCAGGCTTTTTGCCCGCAACTACATTCAAATACCCAAAGCTGATCCTAGCCGGTGCGGGCTGATCTGTTTCTGCCAGAGAAAAACACGAATAGGGCCAGCACGGTGACCCCGATCTCGACCATGAATGTCCAGAGGTTGAGAAACGAGAGTATCCAGTGCGAGTGTGTGGCCTCGACGGTCACGAGCGGGTGCGAAAACTCCGAAAACGGCCAAAGCCAGGCGATTTCTCCGACGATGGAATCCAGCGCCATATGGACCAGTCCGCCGGCCCCAAAGAACGCCACGACACGCCCCGCCTGGGACCGGCGCAATCCGATGATTAATCCCGCCAACACAATCCCTGCCCACAAAACCGGGCGATGTGTCAGGTAAGCGTGGTGGTGATGTGCGCGATCGTCGATCAGATAGAACCAAAGCATGTCTAGATCCGGTGCGATTGCGCCGAGCATTGCCGCGGCAAAGATGGCTTTGCCGACATTCGGCGTGGCGGCCCGAAAGACCAGATAGGCGCCCGGTAAATGCCCGATGAACATCAGGTCTGACCTGTCTCGTGCTGCAGCCGTTGCTGCGCGATGGCTTCGTTGCGCTGGGCTTTCTGATGATCTTCCATGCACCGCTGGACAAACGCCAGATGCCGATGAACAGCGTCGCGCGCGGCTTCGGGGTCGCGGGCCTGCAGGGCGGTGTTGATGGCGCGGTGCTGATCCAGAATGGCTCCGCGCGTGGTTTGCTGCTGGAACATGATCTGTCGGTTGTAGAAAACGCCTTGTTGCAGCAGGTCATACATCGACCGCATCATGTGCAACATCACCACGTTATGGCTGGCCTCGATAATGGCCATGTGGAACTGGGCGTCCAGCTGAGCCTCATCCTCGGTTGCGTTGCGCCCATGGGCGGCCTGCATCTTGTCGAAGATCGCCTGCACGACTTTCAGATCGCTGTCCGAGCCTAGCCGCGCGGCGCGTTCGGCGGCTAGGCCCTCAAGGTCCTTGCGGAAGGACAGATAGTCGAACACCGCCTCTTCGTGGCTGCCGAATAACCGGACCAATGCCGGGGAAAAGGCCGAGCCCAGAACCTCGGCCACGTAGATGCCTGAGCCTGCCTTGGCGGTCAGAAGCCCCTGATCCTGCAGGTTTGAGATCGCCTCGCGCAGCGAGGGCCGGGATACGCCCAGCCGCTCTGCCAGCTCACGCTCTGCCGGAAGCCGTTCACCCGGACGCAGGATACCACGCAGGATCAGCATCTCGATCTGTTTTACCACCGCGATGGACAGCTTTTCGGGCTGGATTTTCTGAAAAGGCATGGGGTGTTCCGGAATTGGTCAAGTCATATGACCACGTATTCGGGGGCGGTTCAAGGACGCCCGATCGCCGAGTTTTTGTTACAATAGGTCAGAATGATTGACATTGTTGACGGGGTGCCTAGTCTGCCCAGCATAGAGGAGGAAATCGATGTCGACGAAAGACCTGTTTGCCACGCGGGCGTCCCGGATGAAGGCGTCCGAGATTCGCGAATTGCTCAAGCTGCTGGATCAGCCTGGGATCATCTCCTTTGCCGGTGGCATTCCCGATCCGGCGCTGTTCCCTGCGGATGGCTTTGCCATGGCGTTCCAGAACGCGTTGGGTCCCAAAAGTCAGGCGCAGGCGCTGCAATACTCTGTCAGCGAAGGATATGTGCCGCTGCGCCAATGGCTGGTTGATCACATGCGTCAGATCGGCATCGACTGCGAACTCGACAACATCCTGATCACCTCGGGTTCGCAGCAGGCGCTGGACTATCTGGGCAAGCTCTACCTGTCGCCCGGTGACACGGCGCTGGTCGGCTGGCCCACCTATCTGGGCGCCTTGGCGGCGTTCAATGCTTATGAACCGCGTTTTGACCGGCTCAGCATCAACGGCAACCGCGGCGCTGCGGAATACAGGGCGGCGGCGGGTGAGGGGGCGGTAAAGTTCGCCTATCTCTCGCCGGACTTCGCCAACCCGACCGGAGAAACCGTAGACCTTCGTGGACGCGAAAACCTGCTGGATCTGGCCGAGGATCTGAACTGCGCGATCATCGAGGACGGGGCCTATCAGGCCCTGCGCTATGAAGGAGAGGCGATCCCGACGGTTCTGGCGCTGGAACTGGCACGCAAGGGATCGATTGAAAACTGCCGGACGATCTATTGCGGCAGTTTCTCGAAAACCCTGTCTCCGGGATTGCGGGTCGGGTGGGTCGTGGCGGCCAAACCGGTGATCTCGCAACTGGTGTTGATGAAGCAGGCCGCCGATCTGCATTCGGCGACGATCAATCAGATGGCTATCAACGACGTGGCGCGCGCTTGCTTTGACACGCATATCCCGATGCTGCATCGCGTCTATGGTGCGCGCCGAGATACCATGCTGGACGCGTTGCAACAGCACATGCCAAATGGGGTCGAGTGGACCAAACCCGAGGGCGGCATGTTCATCTGGGTGACACTGCCCAAGGGCATGGTCGGGGCCGACCTGCTGGCGCGGGCGCTTGAGACGGTCAAGGTTGCCTTTGTCCCCGGTCAGGCGTTCTTTCCGGACGGCTCTGGCGCCAACACGATCCGGCTGAGTTTCTCGAACTCGGATGAGGATACGATCCGTGAAGGCATCCGTCGGTTGGGAGATGTGCTGCGCACCTGAACCGGGAAAGGTTCTGTTAACCATATTGCGGCAAGTATGGGCGCATGATCCGGTATCTTTCCCTCCTTGTGCTGGCCGCCTGTTCGGCCGGCACGCCCTACTTTCGCGACGTGCCTGCCACCCGAATCTCGGTGAATGGCAGTGTGTTTGACGTGCGCGTGCGTGGAGACCTGGCCGAGGCTGTGCGGATCAACAGCCAATACGCGCCGCGTCTGGGGCCAATCCGCGACCGGGCCGGGCTGGCCATGGCGCAGGTCTCTGGCTGTCCGATTCTGGATGTGCTGGGTGATGCGGCAGTGACCGTGGGGGTGCTGGGCTGCGACCGACAGGCGGGGGAACGGTTGCTTCTGACGGCTGTGTCGACCCCGAATTACGAATGCGTCGATTACGGCATCTACGAAAACATCGGCAGCGGCTACGGATATCAGGTATTTGAGTGTACGCCTTACTGAGGTACGCGTATTCCTGCGTATTTCGGCAAG
Organism: Ruegeria sp. MALMAid1280; assembly: GCF_049195285.1. Lineage (NCBI taxonomy): Bacteria > Pseudomonadati > Pseudomonadota > Alphaproteobacteria > Rhodobacterales > Roseobacteraceae > Ruegeria > Ruegeria sp. MALMAid1280. Next base: position 131,493 of record NZ_JBMIRT010000055.1, read on the forward strand.
ATATTGTGGATAAGTCGGCCTGATATCCCATATCCTGCGCAACTCCGTTGACTCGACCCCAATCCGTTGCGCAGACTTCCAGCTATAGGAATCACAGGACTTATTGCCTTTGCGCTTCAGCAAACTCAAACTCACCGGCTTCAAAAGCTTTGTCGATCCGACCGATCTGATCATCGCGGACGGGTTGACCGGTGTGGTGGGGCCGAATGGCTGCGGCAAGTCCAACCTTTTGGAAGCGTTGCGCTGGGTGATGGGCGAAAATCGCCCCAAATCCATGCGTGGCGGTGCGATGGAAGATGTGATCTTTGCCGGGGCAGCCACGCGCCCGGCCCGTAATTTTGCCGAAGTGGTCCTGACCATGGACAACTCGGAACGGCTGGCGCCTTCGGGGTTCAACGACGCGGATCAGCTGGAAATCGTACGTCGCATCACGCGCGATGTCGGCAGTGCTTACAAGACCAATGGCAAGGACGTGCGGGCGCGCGATGTGCAGATGCTGTTCGCCGATGCCTCGACCGGGGCGCATTCGCCCGCGCTGGTGGGGCAGAACCGCATCGCCGAATTGATCAACGCAAAGCCCCGCGCCCGCCGTCGTATTCTGGAAGAGGCTGCCGGGATTTCCGGCCTGTATCAGCGTCGGCACGAGGCCGAGCTGAAGCTGAAGGGGACCGAGGCCAATCTGACCCGCGTGGATGACGTGCTGGAACAGCTGGGTACCCAACTGGCGCAGCTTGCCCGTCAGGCGCGTCAGGCCGCGCGCTATCGTGAGATTGGCGAGCAGTTGCGGCAGGCCGAGGGCATGCTGCTGTACCGGCGCTGGAAAGAGGCCGATATGGCCCGCCAGCAGGCCGAGGAAAAGCTGCGCGACCGCATCACCGAAGCCTCGCGCGCCGAGGCCGAAGCCCGCGACGCAGCCGCCAAACGCGCCGAAATTGAAGAAACACTGCCACCGCTGCGCGAAGAAGAGGCCATTGCCGCCGCCGTCCTGCAACGTCAGCAGGTCCAGCGCGATCAACTGTCGGATCAGGACACCCGCGCCCGCCAGACCATTGAAACGCTGACCAACCGTATTCAGCAGTTGGCGCACGATATCGAACGGGAAACAGGTCTGAACCGCGACGCGGGCCAGATGATCGAGCGTTTGGAATGGGAAGCGCGTGAGCTGGCCAAGGCCGCCGAAGGCCACGAGGACAAGGTCGCCGAGGCTGCCGAGATCGCCCACGACGCCGCCGCGGTTTTGCAGAACCGCGAAGATCATCTGTCGCAGGAAACCGAGGATATGGCACGGCTGGTTGCCCGCCACCAGTCGGCGCAGCGTCTGGTTGAGGACAGCCGCAAGACGCTGACCCGGTCCGAGGGCGAAGAAGAAAAAGCGCGCGCAGCCGTCGATGAGGCGCGCGGTGCTCTGACCCGTGCCAGCGAGGCATTTGAGGCTGCGCAAGAGGGTGAGGAAGAGGCCCGCGAGGCCGCCGAAGCCGCCGAAGAAGCACTGGCCGCCGCCGATGAGCTGCGCAACGACACCCAGGCGCGTGAGGCCGAAGCCCGCGCGCAACGGTCCGAGGCCGAAGGTGAGCTGGGCGCGATCCGCGCGGAGACCACCGCTCTGGCCAAGCTGGTTGAGCGCGACACGGCCGAGGGCGGGCAAGTGCTGGACCTGCTGCGCGTGGAGCCTGGCTATGAAAAGGCTCTGGGCGCGGCTCTGGCCGACGATCTGCGCGCCCCTCTGGTCGAAGGGGATGGCCCCTCGGGCTGGGTGCAGGTTGCGGGCTACGACGCCGATCAGCATCTGCCGGACGGGGTTGAGCCGCTGGCATTGCATGTTTCGGGGCCGGATCGCCTCAGCCGCCGGATTGCGCAGATCGGATTGGTCGATGCGGATCAGGGCGCGCGGCTGCAGGCCTCGTTGAAACCCGGTCAGCGGCTGGTGTCGCGGTCCGGTGATCTGTGGCGCTGGGACGGGTTCCGCGCCTGGTCCGAGGATGCGCCCAGTGCAGCAGCCCTGCGTTTGGAACAGCTCAATAAGCTGGAAGCACTGAAACAGGAACTTGCCCGGACCGAGGCGCAGGCAGATGGTGCCCGCGCAGCGCATGAGGCCCTGTCGCAGCAACTGGCCGACGTGACCGAAGCCGACCGCCGCGCGCGCGAGGCCCGCCGCGCCGCCGATCAGCGCATGGCCGAAACCGCGCGCCAGCTCAGCCGCGCCGAGGCCGACCGCAATCTGGCGCAGGGCAAGCTTGAGACCCTGACCCTTGCCGTCGACCGCCACAAGGAAGACGCCATGTCCGCCCGCGCGCAACTGCGCGAGGCCGAGGGCGCGCTGGCCGGTCTGGGTGATCTCGACAGCGCCCGTTCGCAGGTTGAGGATATCAAGCAGACGGTCGAGGCGGCGCGGATCACCATGCTGACTCACCGCTCGACCCATGACGAGCTGCGCCGCGAGGGTGAGGCCCGCACCCGCCGCACGCAGGAGGTGACCAAGGACCTCAGCGGCTGGAAGCACCGCCTGGAAACGGCCGAGAAACGGATTTCCGAATTGGCGGAACGCAAGGAAAGCTCGGAAGAGGAGTTGTCCGAAGCCATGGCTGCCCCTGCCGAGATCGCCGAGGCGCGGGAAGAGCTGAACGAGTTGATCGAAGCCGCCGAAGCGCGTCGTGCCGAGGCTGCCGACAAGCTGGCCGAGGCCGAAACCCAGCAGCGTGAGGTCGTGCTGGCCGAGCGGGATGCGGAACGTCTGGCCTCGGAGGCGCGTGAGTCCCGGGCGGCGGCTGAAGCGCGGTGTGATGCGGCCAAGGAAAGCGTGACCGCTGCGGCCGAACGGATTGCCGAAGATCAGCAACTGACGCCGAACCAGTTGCTGAACCAACTGGATGCGAACCCGGATCAGATGCCTGCTGCGGATGCGTTGGAGGCCGAAGTGAACCGCCACAAGCGCCAACGCGATGCGATGGGGGCAGTGAACCTGCGCGCCGAAGAGGACAGCAAGGAAGTTCAGGAAGAGTTTGACACTCTGAACACCGAAAAGGCCGATCTGGAAGAGGCGATCAAGGCCCTGCGCAGCGGCATCGCCAGCCTCAACCGCGAAGGGCGCGAGCGTCTGCTGACCGCGTTCGAGCAGGTGAACTCGAACTTTGCCATGCTGTTCAAGCACCTGTTTGGCGGCGGTGAGGCCAATCTGGTCATGGTCGAAAGCGACGATCCGCTGGATGCAGGGCTTGAGATCATGTGCCAGCCGCCGGGCAAGAAGCTGTCGACCCTCAGCCTGTTGTCGGGTGGCGAACAGACCCTGACCGCAACGGCGCTGATCTTTGGCGTGTTCCTCGCCAATCCGGCGCCGATCTGTGTTCTGGATGAGGTCGACGCGCCGCTGGACGACGCCAACGTCACCCGGTTCTGCGACCTGCTGGACGAGATGTGCCGCCAGACCGACACGCGCTTCCTGATCATCACCCACCACGCGGTGACAATGGCGCGGATGGACCGGCTGTTCGGCGTGACCATGCAGGAACAGGGCGTCAGCCAACTGGTCTCGGTCGATCTGAAAAAGGCCGAGCAGATGGTGGCCTGACCGCTCACTGCAACGTTATGACCATCTGGCGGCCCCACAGAGTAAGCTGGCCACATGACACGATTTCTGATCCTTGCCCTGCTAGCGGCCACCCCGGCCATCGCCGCCGAGTGGCCCACCAAACCCGGAGACGTCCCCCTGTCCGCCGAGGAACTGAAAGCTCTGGCAGGCCAGACGTTCACCTTCTACGATGACGGCCAGGCTGCCTTCTCAGCCGGAGGTGCTTATTCCTACACCTATTCCGCAGCCAACGGCGGCGGTACGGCCTTTGGTACCTATTCCATCGCCGAGGACGGCAGCGTCTGCATCGCCTACCGCAACGGGTTCAGCCGTTGTGATCTGTACGTGCGCAGTGGGGAGAGGTTGATCCTGATTGATGAGAAAGGCGATCGGTATCCGGTAAGGCCCGAGTGATTGTCTCAGCTCCGAATCTCGTTGGTATCAATTTATTTCAATTTCAAAACCATCAAGTAAATCTGCAGCAGAACTCATGAACCGCAGCGGGTCCTTAGGAAATAGATCAACATTTGCAGATGCAAAATAAACAAAGCTCCCACGCTTCAATTGACATCGAAACCGATATTCTGCGGGTAGACAGATTTCTGTAGGGGCATTTCCACCTTCCCCGAAATTGAAGTCAGACGCTTTGCCAAAGATGATTTCTTCCCCCGAACTCTTATATATAGGTTGCCAATCTGGACCTGAAACCTTCACAAGGAAGTAAGTTCCGCCCCGTTCTATCTGACCATTGTATGGTCCATAGTTCCACGGAATTTCATGTGGTTGGTCCATGACCCAATAGGTTTGTTTGTATCCGCTTTCAAGTCTCGGTGCGAGCGGTAGCAAGCATCCAACCGCTAAGACGAGTAGCCCAACAAAGTACATTGTGCGCGGAAGTGGTCGCTTCATCAGCCAAAGCAGAAATATCGAAGCGGCGGTTATTGTCGGAACGAGAACAGCCGATGCTTTGATAGGAAAAATCAAATCCCCACGCGCAGGCATCGGGTGATAAAATGAGCCTACAGAGTAACCGATGCTCATGTACCCGGTCCATAGCAGTGATAGCACGGCAATCAGCCAGAAATAAACGGGTCGAAAACGCATTAGAAAATCCACTTTCATCACAATGGAGTTCTAAAATCACGTGGATTCAAATACTTGTCAAATCCCCTATCCTCGATTTCCTCACAACCGCCCCAACAACTCGACCGTCGGCCACGCATCCGCAGGCAATCCCAGCCGCGCCTGCTCTGCCTGCACCGCAGCCCGCGTACCAGCCCCTAGAATGCCGTCGATCTTGCCGACGTCATAGCCGCGCGCCTGCAGCTTGCTCTGCAATTGCTGCATCTGCGCGCCCGACAGGCCCTGTGCCGGGTTGCCCGCATCAAAAACCTGCGCGCCCTCAAGCCGTGTGCCGAAATAGGCGGCGGTCAGGACGTAGACAAAGCTCTGGTTCCATTCGAAATAGACGTCGAAATTGGGGTAGGCCAGAAAGGCCGGGCCGTTGTGCCCCTGCGGCAGGATCAGCGAGGCGGGCAGGTTGGCCAGCGATCCATTGCGCGCCTGAATGCCCATTGCTTGCCATTCGGACACCGGGCGCGGTTTGCCGGGGCCGGACAGCGACCAGTCCATCTGCGCGGGCACCGTGACCTCTTGCAGCCAGGGCTGACCCGGTTGCCAGCCCAGATGCGACAGCATCTTGGCGCCCGACATCAGCGCATCCGGGGCCGAGGTTTTCAGCGAGACCTTGCCATCACCATCCCCATCCACGCCGTTTTCGATGATGTCACGCGGAAGCATCTGCACCATGCCAATCTCTCCGGCCCAGGCGCCGGTGGTGCGGGTCGGGTCGAAATTGCCCTGTTGGTACAGCTCAATCGCCGCAAAGACCTGCGGGCGGAACAATTCCGGGCGGCGGCAGTCATGCGCCAGCGTCACCAGCGCATTGCGGGTGTTGAAATCGCCCTGAAACGCGCCGTAGTCGGTCTCGAACGCCCAGAACGCCAGAAGGACCCCGCGCGAGACGCCGTACTCGGCTTCGATCCTGTCGAACACCGCGTCGTATTTACGTGACATGGCCTGACCGCGATCGATCCTGTTCTGCGAAATCAGGTGGCGGGAAAAGTCGATGAACGGTTTCTGGAACACACCCTGCGCGCGGTCCGCTTTCAGAACCGCGCCGTCCTGCTGTACGCCCTTGAAGAACGCATTGACGGTGGATTTGTCGAACCCCTGCTGGACGGCCTCGCCCTTCAGGCCCTTGACGAAAGAATTGAACCCGCCACCGCATTGGGCCAGGGCGGGCGAGGCGAACAGGGCGGCGGCAACAAGGCCAGAGAGAAAGCGCATGGGTGGGTCCCGTCAGATAATAATGCTGAGCCCAACCCACACCGACACGAGGCCAAGCGCAAGCCCCCAGACCTTCCACAGCATGTCACATGCGCGGAAAACTTCCGGCGCACCGATTTCGCGCGGAGCATCGCCGTTGACCCAGGCCAGATCGCGGACCTGCCCGTCATAACTGCGCGGACCTGCAAGGGCGACGTTCAGGGCGCGCGCCATCGCTGCCTCGGGCCAGCCGGCGTTGGGAGAGATATGGCGGCGCGCATCCGCCACCATGTCAGGCCAGCGCGCCCATTGGCCCGACAGCGCCACGATCATCACGCAGGTCAGGCGGGCCGGGATCAGGTTCAGCACATCGTCCAGACGGGCGGCGGCCCAGCCGAAGTCTCGGTATTTTTCGGTGCGATAGCCGATCATGCTGTCGGCAGTGTTGACTGCCTTGTAGATCAACAGGCCCGGCAACCCGGCGACCAGAAACCAGAAAGCCGGCGCGATGACACCGTCGCTGAGGTTTTCCGCAGCACTTTCGATCGCGGACCGGGCCACCTGCGCCTCGGACATGTCGCGCGTGTCGCGTGAGACGATCATGGCGACCTTTGCGCGACCTTCGGCAAGCGATGCGCGCAGCCCTTCGCCCACGTCGCTTACATGGGTCACCAGAGATTTCTGAGCCAGCAGAATGGCGCAGATGATGATCTCAACCAGTGGTCCCAGCAGGGTCAGCAGCCGCCCGAAGATCAGCGCGCCGCAGACCAGCAGGACTACCACACCGACCCCTTTCAACTGCCGCTGCGCCCCGTGGTTCAGGCGCCGGTCCAGCCAGCCGATGAGGTTGCCCGTCATAACCGCCGGGTGTTTCACCCGCGACCACAGCCAGTCCGGCTCGCCCAAGGCGGCGTCAAGGCACATGGCGCAAACCAGCAGGAAGGCCGTGCTCACAATGCGGCCTCCAACCTGCTCCAACTGTCCGCGGGGGGCAGGCCAAGGCGCAGGTAGGTTTTGGAATAGGGGAAGACGCGGCTCCAGATATGGGCTTGGGCCAGACGGTCCTGCCAGTCGGCGGCGCTGTCGACTTCATACAGGCGGAACAGGGTGGTGCCGCCTGCAATGGTCGCGCCTTTGGCGGTCACCAGATCGTCCAGACGGTCGGTTTCAACGGACAGCCGTTGGCGGGTGGCATTAGCCCATTCGACGTCCTGCAGCGCGCGTGTTCCGATCCGCAGGGCAGGGCCGGACACGGCCCAAGGGCCGGTCAGATCGTTTAGCCGGGCGATCAGGTCGGGCTGGCCGATGGCAAAACCCAGCCGCAACCCGGCCAGACCCCAGAATTTGCCAAAGCTCTTCAGCACGACCACGCCGGGGCGCGCGGCCAGATGGATCAGCGACGCCTCGGGGCTGACATCGCAAAAGCTCTCGTCGATCACGGTCAGCGGGGCGTTTGCGTCCGTCTCGGTCCAGATCCGCCCGTCGGGGTTGTTCGGGTGCACGATGACGCGGGCCTCGGCCGGAGTGTTGGGCTGTACGGACCAACCCTGTGCGGCAAAGGCGGCGGCGTGTTCGTTATAGGTGGGCGTTGTGATCTGCGCCCGGCCCTGCGGTGCCAGCGCAGGAATGCGCGCAATCACGGCCGAGGCGCCGGGCGCAGGCAGGATCGCCGCGCTTTCGGGAACAGACCAGAACCGCCGGGCGGCCTCTGTCAGGCTTTCGAACGCGCCGTGATCGGGCAATTCAGCCCAGTCCGAGGGGATCAGCCCCTTAACCTGATACGGGTGCGGGTTGATTCCGGTGGACAAGTCCATCCATTCGGCGCGGGTTCCGCCAAAGCTGGCGATGGCGCCGTCCAGTCCCCCGCCATGATCGCGCGCAGCGCGCGGGTTCAAGTTCTCGTTATCGCCTGCCATGAGGTTTCTCGTCGGAATCGCTTGTTTCGGCCCGTTTCAAGCGGATTTTTGCCGTTTATACAAGCAAATCCGCCCGTACGGAGCCGCCAACTGATGCCGTTAACACTTTGTTAAGGAATAAGCGTGATCACGATTTATGGGGGGGCGGCACCAGACATCACATCATGGGCCGAGGTTGTTGCGAATGAATGTTTTGATTGTTGAGAGTAACCCCGATCTTGGGCGGGTCTGGAAAAGGCATCTGGAACGGCACGGTGCCGAAGTGACGCTGGTGCCGGGGCAAGAGGCCGCGATTCTTGCGCTCTATGGCCAGGATTTCGATATCATCGTGCTGGATCTGGTACTGGAAACCGGCAGCGCGCTGGCGGTGGCCGATTTCGCCAGCTACCGTCGCCCCGAGGCGCGGGTGATCTTTGTCACCAACACCACATTTTTCTCGGACGGATCGATCTTCGCCCACAGCCCCAACGCCTGCGCCTACGTGCAAAGCGCAACGCCGCCAGAGGATCTTGCGGCGATGGTCGAACATTACGCAGCAGGCCGCTGATCGCGCCTGTGCGGTTCCAGATAGTCCAGCACAGGGTTCACCGGGAGGATACGGTGCGGGTTAATCGTGTCGTGGCTGTAGTGGTAGTGGCGTACGATATGATTCATGTTCACGGTCCCGGCGACACCCGGCCACTGGTACAACTCGCGGGTATAGGCCCATAGGTTGGGGTAATCGACCAGCCGCTGACGGTTGCACTTGAAATGCAGGTGGTAGACCGGGTCAAAGCGGATCAGGGTGGTGAACAGGCGCCAGTCGGCCTCGGTTACGCGGTCACCCAGCAGATAGCGGTTGCTGGCCAAGCGGTCTTCCAGCCAGTCCAGCGTGTCGAACAGGGGGTGGACGGCGGCGTCATAGGCCTCTTGCGTTGTTGCGAAACCGGACTTGTAGACGCCGTTGTTGACGTTTGAATAGATGCGGGCGTTGACCTCTTCGATCTCGTCCCGCATCGCTTTGGGCCAATAATCATCGGTGTTGCCGGTGATCCCGTCAAAGGCCGAGTTGAACATGCGGATGATTTCCGAACTTTCGTTGGAAACGATGGTTTCCTTCTGTTTGTCCCACAGGATCGGCACGGTGACACGGCCCGTATAGGCGGGGTCGGCCTTGGTATAAATCTGATGCGCGAAGTCGAAGCCATAGAGCGTATCCCCGGTCGCACCGTAATCATCCGTTTCGAAGGTCCAGCCCTTGTCCAGCATATCCGGATGCACAACCGAGACCGAGATCAGGTCGCTCAGCCCCTTCAATTCGCGAAAGATCAGCGTGCGGTGTGCCCAGGGGCAGGCGTGGCTGACATAGAGGTGATAGCGGTCAGCTTCTGCCTTGAAACCGTCCGTGCCGGATGGGCCCGCGCTGCCATCGGCGGTCAGCCAGTTGCGAAACTGCGCGGCGCTGCGTTTGAAGGCGCCGCCGGTGGATTTGGTGTCATACCAGGTGTCGTGCCATTTGCCGTCGACCAACAGGCCCATTTGCGCATCCTCCGCTTTTCCATTTCGGCAAACATAAGGTTCTGAAACGGGCCTTCCCACGTCAGGTACCGCGCATCGAGTCTGCGTGGGTGCACAGGCCGGATCGAGTTTTCCGCGCAACAGATTGAAGTGGTGCCGTGCTATGTGACCTCCTTCACTGGATATTTACAATCAATGCCGCACAATGGAGTCCGTTTTCCGGGGGGAATTTATTATGACAACCTATGTTTCTAAGGAGATGAGCGCCGAATTGGATGCGGCGCGAATCGCAGGATTGAAGAAAACCAGCCGCCTTCGCGTAGAGTTCGGCGACAATACCTTTAAAATTCTCAGATTGTGGAAAGATGGTTTCACGGTTGAGGCCGAGACAACGCCGCAGCTGCGCGGGCTGGTCGATATCTACGATGGCGCGCACCACCTGTACCAATGTCTGATCATCGCGGATGACGAGGAGGCGGGCGAGATGCGATACGAATTCAAACGCAGCACCGCCGCCGCCGACAAGGCTCCGCTGGATTTCTACCGCGCGCCGGATGCTCCGATTGCGCTGCTGGGGTACGAGGACTAGGGGCGGATTTCCACCACTGTGCCGGTGGGCGTCAGGCTCCAAAGCCGCGCAATCTCGACATTTGACAGGGCTATGCAGCCCGCGGTCCAGTCTCCGGGCAGGGTCAGGCCTGCGACGCCGTTCGGTTGTCCGTGGATGAAGATGTCTCCGCCCGGATCGATGCCCTGCATTTGCGCACGGTCGATATCTTCGGGCAAGGGGTAGTTGATCCCGAGTGAGAGGTGAAAAGCGCTCTGTGGATTGCGTCGATCGATATGGAAGAGCCCAACGGGGGTCTTGCCGTCACCTTCCTGCTGTTTGTCGCCTTCGGGCTCGAACCCCAGCGCGACATCCGCCTGCATGACAATCGCACCGTCCAGGGATGCGGTCAGTCGGCGGGCGGATTTCTCAATCAGGATATGGTCGATTTGTGTGGCCTCAGGAGCCATGGGCGGCGCAGGAGGGAGTGGCCCGAACCGATGCCAGCCAAACCACGCCGCGCCCATCAGGCCGATCAGCAAGGCAATTCGGGCGATCTGCCGCATGGTCTTATTGCAAATCGGCAAATGCGTGTTTCAGGCGGGTGCAGGCCTCTTCCACGCGCGCGCGTTGGGTGGCGAGGTTGAACCGCTCGAAATTCTCTCCGCCCGTGCCGAACCCGGGGCCGGAGGAGGTGGCGATCCTGGCGTCTTCGCGCAGGCGGCGGACGAACTCATCGTGATCCATGCCGGTGCCTGAATAATCGACCCAGGCCAGATAAGTGGCCTGCAAGGGCATCGACCACAGGCCGGGGATGTCGGCGATGGCCGCGTCGAACAGTTTTCGGTTGCTGTCGAGATGGGCGATCTGCTCATCGACCCAGGCCGCGCCTGCCGGAGAATAGGCGGCGGTGATCATGGCGACACCCAGCGCGCTGGGCGCATAGTCCAGCGTGTGCAGCCGATAGCGCATGGCCGCGCGCAGCTCGGGGTCGGGGATGATCATGTTGCCGGTACGCTGACCTGCGATATTGAACGTCTTGGATGCCGCCGTCAGCGTCACCGTCCACGGCCGCGCATCGGGGGCGGCCACATCCATCGGCACAAACTTGTGGCCGGGATAAACCAGATCGTGGTGAATCTCGTCCGAGACCAGAATCAACCCGTTCCGTTCGGCAAATGCGGCCACGGAGCGCAGCTCATCCGGCGTCCAGACCCGGCCCGACGGGTTCTGCGGCGAGCACCACAGCAACATCTTTTCCGACCCGTTCAAACGCGACTGCGCGTCTTCCAGATCGACGCCATAGCTATCGCCTTCTCGGACCAGCGGGCATTCGACCACGCGGCGGCCGGTTTTATTCACCTTGTAGGCGAACTCGTGGTAGACGGGCGTGAAGATCACCACCCCATCCCCCGGTTCTGTCCAGACGTCCAGACACAGGGCGATGGCATTGCCCAGCCCCTGCGACGTCAGCGCCCAGTCGGTGTCGATTTCCCAGTTGTGCCGGTTCTTCATCCACCACTGGACCGAGGCCAGATAATCGGGGTGGGTCCATGAATAGCCAAAAACGCCGTGATCGGCCGCTTCGCGCACTGCCTCGATCACGCAGGGCGCGGTGGCATAGTCGGAATCGGCCGTCCACATGGCCAGCCCGTCCTGTGGCGACACGCCGTACAGGTCCTCCATCTTGTCCCATTTGGAACTGTTGGTTCCGCGGCGGTCGGTCAGGTCGTTGAATGTCATGTCTGCTCCGTCTGTTGTGGGGAAAGCTAGCCACAATTGCAGCAGGCGCAAGGGGGGCGTTGCGGCGGGGGGCGGGATGGCCTACATCAAGCCCATGAAACGCAATATCCTGATCCATCCCGACCCCCGTCTGAAGAAGGTCTGCGCCCCGGTGGCCGACCTGTCGGACGAGCTGCGCAAACTGGCCGACGACATGCTGGAGACGATGTATGACGCCCCCGGTATCGGGCTGGCGGCACCGCAGATCGGAGTGCTGGATCGGCTGATCGTAATGGACTGTGTCAAGGAAGAAGGCGGGACCCCGCGTCCGTTGGTGATGATCAACCCGGAGGTCATTGCGTCCTCGGACGAAACCAACGTCTATGAAGAAGGCTGCCTGTCGATACCAGAGCAATTCGCCGAGGTGACCCGGCCCAAAGTGGTCGATGTGACGTGGATGGATCGCGATGGCAATTTGCAGCAGGAAACCTTTGACGGGCTTTGGGCGACCTGCGTGCAGCATGAGATCGACCACCTGAACGGCAAGCTGTTCATCGACTATCTCAAGCCGCTGAAACGCCAGATGATCACTCGCAAGATGCAAAAGCTGAAACGCGAACAGGCCCGCGCATGACCGTCCGTACCTGCCTGCCCTGGCCCGACAATCGCCTGCGGACCAAGGCCAAGGACGTGGCCGAGATCACTGACGACATCCGCGCCATCTGGGACGACATGATCGACACGATGGAGGCGATGCCCGGCGTTGGCCTCGCCGCCCCTCAGATCGGGGTGATGCTGCGACTGGCGGTGGTGGATGGCTCGACCGAGCGGGGCAAGGCGGTGCGGTTGGCGAATCCTGAAATCCTGCACAGCTCAATCGAACTACGCGAGCATGAAGAGGCCAGCCCGAACCTGCCCGGCGTGTCGGCCAAGGTGAAACGCCCCCGCGCGGTGACGGTGAAATTCCTGAATGAGCAGGGCATGATCGACCGCCGCGATTTCGTGGGGATCGAGGCCACCAGTGTGCAACATCAGATCGACCATCTGAACGGTCGGATGTATTTCGACCGGCTGAGCAAAGTCAAACGCGACATGCTGCTGCGCAAAGCCAAGAAACAGGGGTGACCATGCGCGTTGTCTTCATGGGAACACCCGAGTTTTCGGTTTCGGTGCTGGACGCGCTGGTTGAAGCCGGGCACGAGATTGCCGCCGTTTATTGCCAGCCTCCGCGCCCGGCTGGGCGGGGCAAGAAGGACCGCCCGACGCCCGTTCATGCGCGGGCCGAGGCACTGGGTCTGACCGTCCGCCATCCGGTTTCGCTGAAATCCCCCAAGGAACAGGCGGCCTTTGCCGATCTGAAAGCCGACGTTGCGGTGGTCGTGGCGTATGGGTTGCTGCTGCCGCAACCCATTCTGGATGCGCCCACGCATGGCTGCCTGAACATCCACGCCAGCCTGCTGCCGCGCTGGCGCGGGGCCGCGCCGATTCATCGCGCGATCATGGCGGGGGATGCGCAGACCGGTATCTGCATCATGCAGATGGAAGCCGGGCTGGACACCGGCCCCGTGCTGTTGCGGCAGGCCACCGATATCGGGCCACAGGAAACAACGGCGCAGCTGCATGATCGGCTGGCGCCCATGGGGGCCGATCTGATCGTCGAGGCTCTGGGCCGTCTGTCGGAACTGACACCCGAGCCTCAGCCCGTGGACGGCGTCACCTATGCCTCGAAAATCGACAAGGCCGAGGCGCGGGTGGACTGGACCTGCCCCGCTGTTGAGGTTGATCGCCAAATCCGCGGCCTGTCGCCCTTTCCCGGTGCCTGGACTGAGATTTCGGGCGACCGGGTCAAGCTGCTGGCCTCGGCATTAGCCGACGGGCAGGGGGCACCCGGAGAGGTTCTGAACGACTCACTCCGCGTGGCCTGTGGCGAGGGGGCGATTGACCTGTTGCGCCTGCAGCGGGCAGGAAAGGGTGCGCAGGATACCGAAACCTTCCTGCGGGGCTGGCCGGTTGCGGCCGGAACCCGCCTGAGTTCGGAGTAAGCCAGATGTTCATGGTCCTGATGGGCACCGTCGTGATTGCCGGTATCGTGGGCTACCTGTCCGAGAAAACCGGGTTCACCCACAATGGATACCTGCCCTCGATCATCATTTGTGTGGGCGGTGCCTTCCTGTTCTATTTTGTCCGCATCATGTTCGGCATTAGCTTTGGCCCCCCCGGCCTGAACGCTGTGATCTCATCCATCGGCGCGCTGATCATCGTGCCGACGCATTGGAGGAAATAACGTGCCCGTCATCGCCCTGATCGTTATCGGAGCCGCCGCCGGGTTTCTGGCCACCCGCCTGATGCGGATCGAGGCGGATATTCCCACGACCATGCTGATCGGTATTGCTGGTGCGCTGGTGGGTGGGTTCCTGTTACGCGCCTTGATCACTGTGGCGGGCTGGCTATCGGGCTTTGTTGGCGCCGTACTGGGTGCGTTGCTGGTGATCTGGATCTGGCAGACCTACCTGCGTCGCTAACCTCTTGACCAAAGGGCTGAATACCGGCCAGATCGCTGAACCGTTCAAGCCGAAAGATGCGCCATGCCTTACGATCTGAACTCTGGTGACGTCGCCCTGATGGGGGTGCCGCTGGATTTGCACTCTTCCTTCCTGCAAGGGTCGGCCTTTGCGCCGGGCCGCATTCGTGAGGCGCTGCATTCCGGAGCTGCCAACCTGACCGCCGAGGATGGCACCGATCTGGGCGCGACCGACCGTTTCAAGGACACGGGCGATCTGGATGTGTTCGAGATGGCCGGACAGGAACCGATCGACCGGATCGAAACCGAGGCCGCCGCCCGCATCGCAACCGGTGCCCGGCTGTTGTCGCTGGGCGGTGATCACTCGGTGGCCTATCCGCTGATCAAGGCCCATGCCGAGCGGTATGAGCGGCTGAATATCCTGCATATAGACTCGCACCCCGACCTCTATGACAGTCAGCAGATCGGCCCACTGGGCCATGGCTGCCCCTTCGCGCGGGTGATGGAGACCTGTCAGATCAACCGTCTGGTTCAGGTCGGCATCCGCACGATGAACAAGCACCAGCAGGAACAGGCCGACAAGTTCGGGGTCGAGGTGATCGACATGCAGAACTGGCGCCCCGATCTTGAGATCAGTTTTGACGGCCCGGTCTATCTGTCGCTTGATCTGGACGCTCTGGACCCGGCCTTTGCGCCGGGCGTGTCGCACCACGAACCCGGCGGGCTCAGCACGCGTGAGGTGATCAACCTGATCCATCGGTTCAAAGGGCAACTGGTCGGCGCGGATATTGTCGAACTGAACCCGCACCGCGACCCTTACGGGATGACCGCTATGGTCGCGGCCAAATTCGCCAAAGAGATTGGCGCGCGGCTGTTGTCACGCTGAGCTTAGCGTTCGTCGCAGATAGCGGGGGCTCCAAGGCGCGGTGCCCTGTTGGTGGTCAGGTCGTACTGATCGGCCTCGGCTGCGGTCATCCAGTGCATTCCATCGGTGGGCGCGGCGTCTAGCGTGTACCAGTAGAACGCGTCGCCAACGCTGATATCTTCGTAATAGTCGAGATAGATGCCATGCTCAGGGTCATCTGCTGGAATTTCGGTGGCGACGTTGTTTCTGCCGCCCCAGCTGTGGACGCCAACACAGGCCCCGGGTTCCAGGACGCGCCGATTGCCCGCCAGAAACAGGTCAGTTCCGCCCGAGGCAACCATCCCATCCGAGGGAACACGCGTGTCAAACCCCTTCTCGCGAACGACGCGCGAGAAGAGGACGTTGGAATCGTCATCCACCGAACCCTCGATATATTGCAGCACAAGGGTTTTGATCTGCGGGTTCTGCCGGGTGACCTCATCAAAAGCGGACAATGTTGTGTGGTCGATGGTGCCGACAACCACAATCTCATCGCCTTGCACCTCAAATCGGACGGGTTCGTAGTGTTCGGCGCAGGCGGTCAGAAGAACGAAACCTGTTGCGATGAAAGTCAACGGCTTTTTCATTCTCGGGCTCGACCTTTCTCAATTGCGCGGTGGGCGGCTTTTGTAGACGGGCAGTTGCCAGCCAAACAGCAATGACCCGGCCCGCAAGGCCCAGCAGGTCAGCGCACAGGCGGCCAGCGCAACAAATTCCTCAAACCCAAGAAGGTTCGCCACCACGGCAGTCAGCGCCCCTGCAAACGCGCAGGAGACATACAGTTCGCCTTGTTTCAGAACCAATGGTACCTCGTTGCAGACCACGTCGCGCATCAGCCCGCCCAGACAACCCGTGGAAATGCCCATCAACACGACAATCACACCCGATTGGTCTAGTGACAGCGCGGCGCCCGTTCCGGCAGCCACGGCGACGGACAGGGCGAAACTGTCCAGCCAGACCAGCCAGTTATAGCGGCTTTCGACCAGGTGGGCGGTAAAGAACACCAGCACCGCCGCAGCGACGGCGATGAGGATATAGTCGGGTTGTCCGACCCAGAAAACCGGATGCCGGTTCAGCAGCAGGTCCCGCACCGTGCCGCCGCCCACCGCCGTCAGGCAGGCGATAAAGGCAAACCCCACCAGATCCAGCTGCGCTCGGCTGGCCACCAAAGCGCCGGTCAGGGCAAAGACCAGGACCGAGGCATAGTCCAGCAGGGCCAGCCCGCTCACGTCTGCGCCTTTTTCGGCTTGAAAGGGGCCATGCCCGCGCGGGCGAGTTCATCGGCTTTTTCGTTTTCGGGGTGGCCCGCGTGGCCCTTGACCCATTCCCAGGTCACATCATGGCGGGTCTGCGCCTCATCCAGCCTTTGCCACAGATCGACATTCTTGACGGGTTTCTTGTTCGAGGTTTTCCAGCCGTTCCGCTTCCAGCCGAAAATCCAGCCGGTGACGCCGTTTTTCACATAAGCGCTGTCGGTGACAACGGTGATCTTAGACGAACGCTCCAGCGTTTCCAGCGCGCTGATCGCGGCCAGCAACTCCATGCGGTTGTTGGTGGTCTCGGCTTCGCCGCCCTTCAGCTCGCGCTCTTTCAGGACTTTGTCGCCGTCTGTCGCGCGCAGCAGCACGCCCCAGCCGCCGGGGCCGGGATTGCCGGAGCAGGCGCCGTCAGTGTAGGCGAAAAGCTCAGGCATGGGCCAGCACCAGAATGAACCCGTCATAAGACCCGGCCAGACCGGTGCCCATGCCGGTGGTGATGCGGTCGATGGTGAAGCCTGCCTGCTCCAGTGCCTCTTCGATCTCGGTTTGTGAGAAATAGGTGTAGTAGCGATCCAGTTCGTCGCGATGCTCGCCCGTGCCCAGCTTCAGGCCGAGGAAAAAGATGCCCTCGGGTTTCAGCGCCCGGTGAATTGCCGCCAGATGGCGGGGGAAGTCTGCGCGTGGGGCGTGCAGCAGGGAAAAGCTGGCATAGATGCCGTCATATTCGGCCTCTTCGGTGACATCGTCAAACGTGCCCAGATGCGCATCGACACCGTTTTCCCGCGCGTGTTCGACAAAGGCGGGGGTCGCGTCCAGCGCCCGCACCGTCAGGCCTTCGCGCATGAAAAAAACGCTGTCCGATCCGGGACCTGCACCCAGATCCAGAATGTGACCCGAGCCGACGGCCTCGGCAAAGGCCATGCGGGCTTCGATCTGTTCCGGGGGCAGGGGGATCTGAAGATACTCTGCCACGCGGGTCGTATAGGCATTGATGGTTCTTTTGTCAGTCACAGGTAAACTCCAACGGCCAGGCAGGCCAGTACGATGGCGGTCAGCGTCACGCGCAGCCGCAACCACCAGGTTGGGGTCAGGTGCCAATAGGCAAAGAGGGCGTCCAGAACCAGCACCCCGGCAAACCCGTACATCAGGTTGGTGCCAGTGCTGACAGGGCCACCGCCAGTTTTGAAGAACGCCCACAGCGCGGGCAGAACCGACAGCAGATAGCAGGTCGCCGCCTTGCTGCCCGAGGTCTTGGTGGCGAACCCCCAAAGGATCCCCGACATGAAGCTGAGGATTACCGAACCGTAAAACAGCTGGACATACGGCCCCACAAAGCGCGATCCTAGCGTCTGCGTTCCCCAGGCGTGCAGGTCATCACTCAGGTAAGTCAGCGCGCCCCAGATGAACGGGATCAACCCAGCCAGCCCCAGAAATAGCGGGGCCCTTGGAATACCCCTCATGCGGGTTGCCTCAGGACGCGGGGGACTTTGAATTCGACGTTTTCGACGGCGGTCTCGACCAGTTCGACGGTCACGTCGAAATGATCCCGGAATGCATCGATCACTTCGTTGACCAGCACTTCGGGGGCCGAAGCGCCAGCGGTAATGGCGACGGATGATATGCCTTCCAGCGCCCGCCAATCTATATCGGTCGCGCGTTGCACCAGTTGCGCATAGGTGCACCCGGCGCGCGAGGCGACCTCGACCAGGCGGCGCGAGTTTGACGAGTTTGGCGCGCCGACAACCAGCAGAGCATCCGATTTCGGAGCAACGGCCTTCACGGCCTCTTGCCGGTTGGTGGTTGCGTAGCAGATGTCTTCCTTGTGCGGGCCGACGATGGCCGGGAACCGGGCCTCGAGCGCGGCCACGATATCCTTGGTGTCGTCCACCGACAGGGTGGTCTGGGTGACATAGGCCAGTTTTTCCGGTTCGCGCACCTGCACGGTGGCCACATCTTCGACGGTTTCGACCAACAGAACCTCACCGTCGGGCAATTGGCCCATGGTGCCGACCGTTTCAGGGTGACCCTTGTGGCCGATCATGATCATCTGCAGTCCGGCATCGGCGTGGCGCTGGGCTTCGACATGGACTTTTGAGACCAACGGGCAAGTGGCATCGACATAAATCATCTCGCGCTGCGCGGCTGTGGCGGGCACGGATTTCGGCACGCCATGGGCCGAAAAAATCACCGGGCGGTCATCGGGGCATTCGTCCAGTTCCTCGACAAACACCGCACCCTGCGCGCGCAACCCGTCGACGACAAATTTGTTGTGCACGATCTCGTGGCGCACATAGACAGGAGCGCCCCATTTCTGCAGCGCCATTTCGACGATCTTGATGGCCCGGTCCACACCGGCGCAAAAGCCACGCGGCGCGGCAAGGTAAAGGGTCAGGGGGGGCTTGGTCATGTCGCGGTCTCCATAGGCCACAGGTAAGTCTTTTCCCGGCCCTGGTCCAGACGCCAACTTGTCATTTGCCTGACATGAACAGGTGCTAACCAACAGGTGATTTCAGCACCTATTCATACTTAAAAAGCGCGGCCAGGTTTTCAGAACCTGACCGCGCCTGTTTCATTCCCCCGGTTTGGTGAGTGGTCGGGGTGTTACTGTCCGCCAGCAGCAGCAACGCTGCGCGGTTCCATAGGCATTTCACGCGGAGGCCGCCCGATCACGTCGCGCAGGTCTTCCAGTTCGATGAAGTTGTCGGCCTGGCGGCGCAGCTCGTCCGAGATCATCGGCGGCTGGCTGCGGATGGTCGAGACGACCGACACGCGCACGCCCTGACGTTGCAGGCTGGCAATCAGCGGGCGGAAATCCCCATCACCCGAAAACAGCACAATATGATCGACGCGCGGCGCCAGTTCCATGGCATCGACAGTCAGTTCGATATCCATGTTTCCTTTGACTTTCCGACGCCCCATGCTGTCGGTGTATTCTTTTGCCGGTTTTGTCACCATGGTGAAGCCGTTGTAATGAAGCCAGTCAACCAGGGGACGGATCGGCGAATACTCGTCATTTTCGAGCAGCGCTGTGTAGTAAAAAGCACGAAGCATCTTGCCGCGGCGCATGAACTCCTGGCGCAGCAATTTGTAGTCGATGTCAAATCCCAGTGCTTTTGCGGCCGCATAAAGATTCGAGCCGTCGATGAACAGCGCTAGCCGTTCGTCTTTATAAAACATAAATAGATCCTTCCGGTACAAACCAGCGACACCGGGTGTTAGGTGAGTGAGCTAGAAAATATGCGGCGCGCTGATAATCCTATAATTAGGGCATTTGATGTGTATCGCAAGCATGCAATTCGCCGAATATTGGGAGTCTAATGAGCAATTTTATGTCAGAAGCGGTGATTGCACTGGGCGGAAATCTCAGTTTGAGAGAGTTAGAGCCCAAGGTGACACTTAAAAGGGGAGTTGACGCGATTTTGCGTCACGGGGTGGTGATTCGCACCGTCAGCCGCTTTTTCGAGACCCCTTGTTTCCCGCCCGGCGCGGGGCCGGATTACGTGAATGCGGCCGCTCTGATCGAGACCGACAAGACCCCGGACGAGCTGTTGCAGGTGTTGCACGCGGTCGAGCATGAGTTTGGCCGCGAGAGGGTGCAGCGCTGGGGGATGCGCACGCTGGATCTGGATCTGGTCTGCTACGGCGATCAGGTTCTGCCGGATCGCAGCGTATATGACCGATGGCTGGCCCTGCCACCCAAGGCGCAGACGCGGCAAACGCCGGATCAGTTGATCCTGCCGCATCCGCGCCTGCAGGATCGCGCCTTTGTGCTGGTTCCGATGGCGGATGTGGCCCCAGACTGGCGCCATCCGGTGCTGGGGCGAACCGTCACTGAGATGCTGGCAGAGCTGCCCGCCGAAGATATTGCGGCGGTGACCCCCCTGTGAATGATGCATTTGCGGCATTTCTTGCTTGTCAAGGCGGGGATTCGCGCTTAGATAAACGTCTTCCTGACATGGATTCAGTAACGGAGAGCGCCCCATGGCCCGCGTGACGGTTGAAGATTGCGTAGACAAGGTTCCGAACCGGTTCGAACTGGTGATGCTTGCCGCCCATCGTGCGCGCGAGATTTCTGCCGGTGGCCCGATCACCGTCGACCGTGACAATGATAAAAACCCTGTCGTGTCGTTGCGCGAGATCGCGGACGAGACCCAGAGCGCCGACGAGCTGCGTGAGCGCCTGATCGAGGCCAATCAGACCCAGATCGAGGTCGATGAGCCGGAAGAAGATCAGATGGCTCTGCTGATGGGTGCGGAATCGGACAAGCCGGCCGAAGATGACATGTCGGAAGAGAAGCTGCTGCGCGCTCTGATGGAGGCTCAAGGCCAGGGGTAATCCCCAAAAACGAAGGTGCGGACCGGATGATTTCTGCTGACGACCTGATTGCGCTGGTCCGCAACTACAACCCCAAGACAAATGCCGACCGCATCGCCCGGGCCTATGAGTTCGGGCAGGAGATGCACGAAGGTCAGTTCCGCCACTCCGGCGAGCCCTATTTCACTCATCCCGTTGCCGTTGCCGCCATCCTGACCGAACAGCGTCTGGATGATGCGACCATTATCACGGCACTGCTGCACGACACGATCGAGGACACCAAGGCCAATTACAGCAAGGTGGCCGAGCTGTTCGGCGATGAGGTCGCCAAGCTGGTCGATGGCGTCACCAAGCTGACCAACCTTCAGCTTTCCAGCCGTGAGACCAAGCAGGCAGAGAATTTTCGCAAGCTGTTCATGGCCATGTCCAAGGACCTTCGGGTCATTCTGGTCAAACTGGCCGACCGTCTGCACAACATGCGCACGATCAAGGCGATGCGCCCCGAAAAGCAGATCGTCAAAGCGCGCGAGACCATGGACATCTACGCGCCACTTGCAGGCCGGATGGGGATGCAATGGATGCGCGAGGAACTGGAAGACCTCGCGTTCCGTGTGCTGAACCCCGAAGGTCGTCAGTCGATCATTCGCCGCTTCATCACGCTGCAACGCGAAACCGGTGACGTGATCCACCGGATCACCGGCGACATGAGGCACGAGCTTGAAAAGGCCGGAATCGACGCTGAGGTGTTCGGCCGCGCCAAGAAACCTTATTCGATCTGGCGCAAGATGCAGGAAAAGGATCAGGGCTTTTCGCGCCTGTCCGACATCTACGGCTTCCGTATCATCACCCAGACCGAGGAAGATTGTTACCGCACCCTTGGCGCGATCCACCAGCGCTGGCGCGCGGTGCCGGGCCGGTTCAAGGATTACATCAGCCAGCCGAAATCGAACGGGTATCGCTCGATTCACACCACCGTCTCAGGGCGCGATGGCAAGCGGGTCGAGGTTCAGATTCGCACCCGCCAGATGCACGACGTGGCCGAAACCGGTGTCGCGGCGCACTGGTCGTACCGCGATGGTGTACGCTCGGAAAACCCGTTTGCGGTCGATCCGGCCAAGTGGATCGCGAACCTGACCGAACAGTTCGACAGCGAGGATGATCACGAGGATTTCCTCGAAGCTGTGAAGCTGGAAATGTATTCGGACCAGGTGTTCTGCTTTACGCCCAAGGGCGACGTGGTGAAACTGCCGCGCGGAGCAACGCCGATAGATTTTGCCTATGCCATCCACACGCGCATCGGTCATGCCTGCGTTGGCGCCAAGGTCGACGGCATCCGCGTGCCGCTGTGGACCCGGATCAAGAACGGGCAATCGGTGGACATTATCACCGCTGACGGTCAAACCCCGCAGGTTACGTGGCTTGAGATCGCTGTCACCGGCAAGGCCCGCACATCCATCCGTCGTGCGCTGCGCGAGGTAGACCGCGAGCGTTTCATCAAGCTGGGCAAAGAACTGGCGCGATCGGGATTTGATCACGTCGGTCGCAAGGCCACAGACAAGGCGCTGGACACCGCCGCCAAGCACCTGCGCCTGAAAGACCGGCACGAATTGTTGGCCCGTCTCGGCAGTGCTGAACTGACCGCGCATGAGGTGGTCAGCGCGGTCTATCCCGAACTGGCGCAGGATGAAGGCGATGCCATTTCCCCGCGCCGCGCGGTGATCGGTTTGGAACCGGGCCAGAAGTTTGACCGCGCGCCCTGCTGTCAGCCGCTGCCGGGTGAACGTATTGTCGGTATTACGTATCGCGGCAAGGGCGTGGTCGTGCACGCCATCGACTGCGACCGCCTGTCTGAATTCGAAAGCGAGCCCGACCGCTGGGTCGATCTGCACTGGCACTCGGGCACGCACCCGGCCGCCTATGGCGTCACGCTGGATCTGACCATCGGCAACGATGCCGGGGTACTGGGGCGCATTTGCACATTGATCGGTGAGAAAAAGGCCAATATCTCGAACCTGGAATTCGTTGACCGCAAACCGGATTTTTACCGTCTGTTGATCAGTGTCGAACTGCGCGACCTCGAACAGTTGCATTCACTGATGCTGATGCTTGAGGCCGAAAGCGACGTTGCCGCGGTCGAACGGCATCGGGACAGGGAAAAAACCGCGGTTGCGGCTGGCTGAGAAGGGGTGATCAGGAGTGGTTTTCAAGCGCCGAGACCGACGCTCGCCCATTCGGATCGCTTCGGAGTTTGTCTATCCGCGCGGCGGCTGGACCCGCGCCTTTCACTACGTCAAACACCGTATCCGGCGCCTGCCGGATTCACCTGAGCGCATCGCGCGCGGTGTCGGGGCGGGTGTGTTCACTGCGTTCACGCCATTTTACGGGTTCCACTTCGTCATAGCGGCCCTGATCAGCCGCCTGATCAACGGCAACCTTCTGGCATCCCTCAGCGGTACGTTTTTCGGTAATCCGCTGACCTATGTGCCCATCGGCGTCATCTGTCTGCAAACCGGGAACTATCTGCTGGGCGACGATTTTGACGAAGGTGAAACCCACGGCCTGATGGACAGCTTTTTCAAGGCGCTGAGCGACCTGAAGAACAATTTCATGGCAATGTTCACCGACCGCGTTGCCGACTGGCGCGGCCTTGCCGTGTTTTACGACGAAGTGTTCTTTCCCTATCTGATCGGGGGCATCTTGCCGGGGCTTCTGGCGGGGGTCATCTGCTATTACCTCAGCCTGCCGGTGGTTCGCACCTACCAACAGCGCCGTCGCGCCCGGATCAAGGCGAAATTCGAGGAAATCAAACGGTTGGCGGAAACCGAACCTGCCGTTCCTGTGGCGAACCCGCTAAATTCAGAGCGGAAATCGGAAAAGGAAATAAGCGATGTCTGACAACCCCCTGCGTCTGGGTGTAAATATCGACCACGTGGCCACGGTGCGCAACGCTCGTGGCGGCGCTTACCCGGACCCGCTGCGTGCTGCCAAATTGGCGGAAGAGGCCGGGGCGGATGGCATCACCGCCCATCTGCGCGAAGACCGCCGCCATATCTCGGACGCTGATATCGACGGTTTGATGGAAGTTCTGTCGGTGCCGCTGAACTTTGAAATGGCGGCCACGCCCGAGATGCAGCAAATCGCACTGCGCCACAAACCGCACGCGGTCTGCATCGTGCCCGAAAAGCGCGAGGAACGCACTACCGAGGGCGGGCTTGAGGTCGCGCGCGAGGAAAACAAGCTGGCCCACTACATCGCACCGCTGCGCGAGGCAGGTTGCCGCGTGTCCATCTTCATCGCTGCCGATCAACGCCAGATCGAAGCCGCCCACCGCATCGGGGCCGAAGTGATCGAACTGCACACCGGCGCCTATTGCGATTCCCATGCCGAGGGCCGCACGGACGAGGCCGCGCGCGAACTGGAAAGCCTGCGTGACATGTCCGCCTTTGCCCACTCACTGGGGCTTGAGGTCCACGCCGGGCACGGCCTGACTTACGAAACGGTGCAGCCCATCGCGGCATTCCCCGAGGTGCGTGAACTGAATATCGGCCACTTCCTGATCGGCGAGGCGATCTTTCGCGGCCTCACCCCGGCCATTGCCGAGATGCGCCGACTGATGGATGAGGCGCGCGCATAATGGCACGAGTGATTCCTGCACCCACAACAAAAGCGACAATAAAGTTTGACCACGTCACTTACGTGGGTCTCGTCTTTGCGGTTTTGGTGGCCTTTTCCATCGCCAGGCGCGTTTTCGAATTTGATCTGCCTTTCCCGCTGATGCCAATGAGTGTCGCACTTGTGGCAGCGGCGTTCTTTTACGGGGTATGGGCCGGTCGGACCGGCAAGCATTGCGACCCTTCGTTGAAAAGCTGGGTTATTGCCAGAAAAATGGTTCTGACCGGGCTGTGCATCGTATTGGGGCTTTTTCTGTTTCAGGTTTTCGTGTTGGGTCTTTGGACCCTGATGGCTGACGGAACAGTGTTGATCGGATATTCCGTCCAGATCGTTGTCGTCGGTTTTGTCTCATTCGTTTTTTGTCGATTTGCTTTCATGCTTGGCGTCAAAAGGGGCTTTGCGGTGTTTCTGAAAAAGAACCAAAGCGCATGATCCTCGGCATCGGTACGGACCTTGCTAATATCGACCGCATTCAGGGCACGCTTGATCGGTTTGGCGACCGATTTCGCAATCGCGTTTTCACCGACACCGAACAGGGCAAGGCCGAACGTCGCGCCGATACGGCGGGGACTTACGCCAAACGCTGGGCCGCGAAAGAGGCGTGTTCCAAAGCGCTGGGTACCGGCCTGCGCATGGGTATTTCGTGGAAAGACATGGCAGTCACCAACCTGCGCACGGGTCAGCCGGTCATGCACGTCACCGGCTGGGCCGCCGAACGCCTGAAAGAGATGACGCCCGACGGGCATGAGGCGATCATCCACGTCACCCTGACCGACGACCATCCTTGGGCGCAGGCCTTCGTGGTGATCGAGGCCCGGCCGCTGCAAGATCAGGGCGCACAGCCTTGACTTGCCCCCCTCCGCCCCGCATGTAGCACCCCAACAACCCAAGGACCGGAGAGCAGTATGGCCGAGGACGTCAAAACCGGAAATCCCGTATGGGAGACGATCAAAACCATCGTCTACGCCCTGCTGATTGCGGGTGTTTTCCGCACACTGTTCTTTCAGCCGTTCTGGATCCCCTCGGGGTCGATGAAAGAGACCCTGCTGATCGGGGATTTCCTGTTCGTCAACAAGATGGCCTATGGCTATTCCTACGCGTCCTGCCCCAGCCTGATCATTCCTCGCATCGGTTTGGACATCGACGCCGAGGATATCTGTGGCTGGATGCAGGGCGACAACAATTCCCGCTTTCTGGGCGGAGAGCCCGTGCGCGGTGACGTCATCGTCTTTCGCCACCCCGCTACCGGGCGCGACTATATCAAGCGCCTGATCGGTATGCCGGGCGACCGTATCCAGATCCGGGCTGGCCAGATCATCCTGAACGGCACGCCGGTGCCGCAACAGCCCGACGGTGTCTTTACCGAAACGTCCGCGCCGCAAGGCCCGCAACGCTTGCGCCCGCGCTGTGAAAACGGCCCGGTCGGCGTTGGTGGTGCCTGCGAGAAAACCCGTTTGATTGAAACCCTGCCCAATGGCGTCACGTACGATGTGCTGAATATTGGAAACCAGGCGTCCGACAATACAGGCATCTATACCGTACCCGAAGGCCACTATTTCTTCATGGGTGACAACCGCGACAATTCCAGCGACAGCCGCCTGCCGCTTTCCGCTGGCGGTGTGGGGTATGTGCCGTATGAAAACCTGATCGGTCGGGCCGACCGGATCATGTTCTCATCCGCAGGCCGGTCGATGCTGTTCTTCTGGACATGGCGCGGCGACCGGTTCTTCAAGGCAGTCAATTGAAGCTCTCGGCCGATATAAAGGCGTTTCAACAGCGTTTGGGGTATGAATTCACCACCCCCGAACTTCTGGTGCGCGCCTTGACGCACGGGTCTGTCTCGTCGGCCACGCGACCCGACAACCAACGGTTGGAGTTTCTGGGTGACCGGGTTCTGGGCCTCGTCATGGCCACCGCGCTGCTTGAGGCCGACAAGAAAGCCTCGGAAGGTCAGCTTGCCCCCCGTTTCAATGCGCTGGTCCGCAAAGAGGCCTGCGCCGACGTCGCCCGCCAGATCGATCTGGGCGCGGTGCTGAAACTGGGCCGGTCCGAGATGCTGTCAGGTGGCCGCCGCAAACAGGCCCTGCTGGGTGACGCGATGGAGGCTGTCATTGCCGCCATCTACCGTGACGCCGGGTTCGAGGCGGCGCGTGACGTGATCCTTGCGCTTTGGGGGGACCGCATCCACACGGTTGAGGCCGATGCCCGCGACGCCAAGACCTCATTACAGGAATGGGCGCAGGCGCGGGGGCAGAAACCGCCCAGCTATGTCGAGATCAAACGCAGCGGTCCGGACCACGCACCTGTCTTCACCATCGCCGCCCGCCTGCAGGACGGGACCGAGGCGCAGGCAACTGCAGGATCAAAACGTCAGGCCGAACAGACTGCAGCCAAGGCCTTGCTTGAAAGCCTGCCAAAGTAATCCCCCCGGTTCGCCACGGATTCTTTCTTCATCTGGCCAAAAATATCCCGGGGGTGAGCCCGGATGAAATCCGGGCGAGGGAGCTGGCCCCCTGCCGGTCGGATTGGCGCAGCCAGTCCGAAACTCAAACCACCCGGATGAACCCGGTCAACCCGGTTTTCTGATGCTCGATCACATGGCAGTGGAATGCCCAGTCTCCGCGATTGTCTGCAACCAGGGCGATGTCCACAACCTCATCCTTCAGCAGCAACATCGTGTCTGTCATCAGCGGCGGCAAGCTGCGCAGGTTTGATTTCAACGGCAAGAAAGCCAGCCCGTGCAAATGGATCGGATGCAGGTTCGGAGACTCATTGCGCAGACGTAGGACATAACTTTTGCCCCTCTCCAGCGTCGCCAGCGGACCGACCCCCTGTGCCGCGTCACCAGGCCAGGGGGTCCGGTTGATGGACCAGAAATTGTAACCCAGCGAGCCACAGAACCCGTTGGTCGGCTCACCGCCTTCGGGGGTCCACCCAAAGACAAATTCATGCAGTTCCGCCGTGCTCAGATCGGGTTCAGCCACCGGGTTTGCGGGCAAGGGGCGCAATTCGCGCAGGTCACGTGCCACAGACGCCCCGACCGCCCGAAAGCTGGTCATCGCCCGATGCGGCTGACCTGGGAATTTTGCCATCAGGTCAACGGTCAGTCCTTCGTCAGAAGGCATTTGAACCGCAAAATCCACTCTTTGCCCCGGGCCAACCAACAGCGGCGCTTCGGCGCTGGGCATTTGCACCTCGACCTCGACCGGGTGGCCGTCCCAGGCAATGATCCGGGCCTCGGCGCCGTGCAAATGGATTTTGTAGATGCGGGTCGTGTCCGTGTTGACCACCCGCAGCCGCACCAGTCCGCCAGCCGCGTGATCATAGATCGGCCCGTCCAGCCAGTTTGCCGTCTGCACGTTGCCGAATGTTCCGGCCCGTGCTGCCCCGCGTGCCGTGTAGGCTGGCAGGAAGACCCCGTCCTCATCCAGCCGGAAATCGCGTAGGTTGACCACCTGCTCGCTGTCAAACCCGGGGTCTTCAGCCTCGGCAACCACCATAACGCCGGTCAGGCCATGGGCCATCTGCTCCATCGTCATGCAATGGGGGTGATACCAGTAGGTGCCCGCATCCGGAGGCCTGAATTCATAGTCGAACACTTCACCCGGCCCGATTGGCATCTGGGTCAGATAGGGCACCCCGTCCATACCGTTGGGAATGCGCATCCCGTGCCAGTGCATCGCCGTGTAGTCGGGCAAGGTATTGCGCACCGGCAGCCGCATCACTTCGCCCTGTTTGCCATAAAGAACCGGGGGCGGCGCATCCGGCGACAGGCTGACCATACCGGTGGTGACGCGCTCGCGCAGGGCAAAGCTGGCCGGTTGGACGACCAGTTCCTGAGCGCCAGCTGCCAATTCGATTCCACCCAAGCCCAACGCGCCAGCGGCGGCGCCGCTGCCCAAGAGAAACTCACGACGTTTCATTGTTGCCTCATAGAAGGGTTGCGGCCTGGCTGGCTCTGGCGCGGCGTGATGCGGTTCTGCCACCGTAACCTCATGGCTGCAATGCGACAAATCCCTCTGGTCCAAAGGGTCAATCTGCTATAGGGGTGCGCACTTGCAAACAGGATCGCAGGACACATGACCACACGCGCCGGATTTATCGCCCTGATCGGAGAGCCCAACGCAGGCAAATCCACCCTTCTGAACCGCATGGTCGGGGCCAAGGTCTCGATCGTGACGCACAAGGTGCAAACCACCCGTGCCCGCATCCGCGGCGTGGCGATGGAGGGCGATGCGCAGCTGGTCTTTGTGGATACGCCCGGCCTGTTCAAACCGCGCCGCCGCCTGGACCGTGCCATGGTCGCCGCTGCATGGGGCGGGGCTGCGGATGCTGATGTGGTCGTTCTGATGGTTGAGGCCCATCGCGGCATAACTGAAGGTGTTGAACGCATTCTGGAAGGTCTGGAAGAGATCGGACAGGGCCGCACCGTCGCGCTGGCGATCAACAAGATCGACAAGGTGCCCAGCGAGAAGCTGCTCGCTCTGACCAGTGACTTGAACACACGCTACCCCTTTGCCGAGACATTTATGATTTCCGCCGAAAAGGGCTTTGGCGTGGATGACCTGCGCGCGTGGCTTGCAGCGGAACTGCCCGAAAGCCCGTGGCTCTACCCCGAAGACCAGATT
Organism: Ruegeria sp. MALMAid1280; assembly: GCF_049195285.1. Lineage (NCBI taxonomy): Bacteria > Pseudomonadati > Pseudomonadota > Alphaproteobacteria > Rhodobacterales > Roseobacteraceae > Ruegeria > Ruegeria sp. MALMAid1280. The sequence continues at coordinate 160,366 of NZ_JBMIRT010000055.1, forward strand.
GCCGATCTGCCCCTGCGCATGATCGCTGCCGAGATGACGCGCGAGAAGCTGACCCTGCGCCTACATCAGGAACTGCCCTATCAACTGACCGTCGAGACCGAGAGCTGGGAAGAGCGCAAGGACGGGTCCGCCAAGATCGATCAGGTCATCTACGTCATGCGGGACGGTCACAAGGGCATCGTTCTGGGCAAACGCGGCGAGACGATCAAGGCAGTCAGCCAGTCCGCGCGGGCCGAGTTGGAAGAGTTCCTGGATCGCAAGGTCCACCTGTTCCTGCAGGTCAAGGTCCGGCCCAATTGGCTGGAGGAGTCCGAGCGCTATTCGGAAATGGGTCTGGACTTCAAAGACGGCAACGCATGACCCGCCTGACGGCCGAATTCTGGGTCCACGCCTATCTGGCGCGCCTTCGCTTTCAGGAAATCCCGGCCTTTGTTGTGGCCCATGGCGACGACACGGCGGGGGCAGTTCTGGTCAAACTGAACACGCTGGACGGTCAGGCCGTGGCCTTCCAGCGCAGCTTTGACCTGATGAGCGGTGAGCGCAAATGGGTCGAACTGTCCACCGGCCGCGAGGCGGATGTGGACACCGCCATCGAACGCCAGCGCAGCTTTGACCCCGACCTATGGGTGATCGAGGTCGAGGACAGGCAAGGGCGGCATTTGCTTGGCGAAAAAGGGTTGGATTGATACCTAAAGACTGGTCAAATCTATTCAGTTCACTGACCGCAAATGCGATCAGCCCGCGTCGGTAAAATAGACAAAACTCATCTTGTTGCCGTCCAGATCGCGGGCATACGCGCCAAAAAAGTCCGGGCCATACTGCGGACGCGGGCCGGGATCGCCCTCGTTGGCGCCGCCATTGGCCAGAGCCGCCGCATGGACCTCGCGCACCTCATCTTCGCTCTGGCATAACAAACCGACCATGTTGCCGTTTCCGGGTGTTGCCGTTTTTTGATCGTGTGGCACAGAAACCCAGACGCGTCCGCCGCCGCGCAGTTCATAGCACACTGCGTGGGGCATGTATTCGGCGATGACTTTGCCGCCAATTAGTGGCACGACCGCGTCATAGTAGGTGCGGGCGTTAGTGACGTCGTTTGAACCGATCATAACATAGTTCAGAGACATTTTTTGAATCCTGATTTATAGAACATAAAGGGAACATTAGTGCGTATCTCAGTCGCATGCAATGTGTTTCTGCCGTGTTGCATGAACGCCCTTCAAGCGCAATTGAGTTCGGCGTTCGGCAAATTGCCGTTAGTGTTTATGCACCTGAGCCAGTTTGTATCTTGCACGTGCAACTGCCTTAAGATTGTCTGCACACTGATCTAATGACTTAACGGAGCCAATTTTGGACTGGCGCGATCACGGCATACTTTTGACCTCCCGCCGCCATGGTGAGACGGCGGCGATTATCGAGGTCTTTACCGAAGGCCACGGGCGTCATGCGGGGGTCGTGCGCGGAGGGACCAGCCGCAAGATTGCGCCCATCCTACAACCCGGCGCGCAGTTGGATGTGCTCTGGCGCGCGCGGCTTGAGGAGCATATCGGGTCGTTTCAGGTGGAACCCCTGCGGTCGCGTGCGGCGGCGGCGTTTTCTGGGCGATTGGCGCTGGCCGGGTTGAACGCGGTGGTGTCGTTGCTGTCGTTCTGCCTGCCCGAGCGCGAGCCGCATCCGGCGATCTACAAGCAGACCGAACAGTTGATGGACCTGTTGGGGCAGGACGAAGTCTGGCCGCTGGCCTATCTGCGCTGGGAACTGGCGCTGCTTGAGGAGCTGGGCTTTGGTCTGGATCTGTCTGCCTGTGCGGTGACAGGGGCGACCGAAGGGCTGGTCTATGTCTCGCCCAAAACCGGCCGAGCCGTCAGCGCCCAAGGTGCGGGGGAGTGGGCGGACAAGCTGTTGCCCCTGCCGCCCTGTTTGCGTGGTAAAGGCGCTGCGCCGGATGCCGAAATTGCCGATGCCCTGAAAACGACTGGGTATTTTCTGGAGCACCGGGTTGCGCCCTCTCTGGGCCACCGTCCGCCGCCCGAGGCGCGGGTGCGGTTTGTGGATCAGTTCACTCGGCGGCTGTGAACACCATCTCGTGCCCGTCATCGTTGCGCAGGATCAGCACATCGCCTGACACTTCGGATTGGGTCATGGTCATGAGGGCGGCAAAATAGAAACCCTCGGCCTCGAGCCCGGCACATGCGGCGCGGGTGGCGGTCAGATCCGTGACCTCAAACCACGGATAGGGGGCGTTCAGGGTGCCGCTGTAGCTGTTGCAGGGCGCGTTGCCTTCGATTTTTCCTGTCTCGGGAAAGCGCAGCAGGGCGCTGGCCTCGTAAGGCTGGCCGTCAATCTCTTGCAGCGCCCATGTCCGGTCCGCCGCGCCATAGGCGGCGACCGTTTCATCCTTTTCGCATTGGAACAGGGCCAGCAGGGGCAGGGTCAGGATCAGGCGTGTCATGGATCGGTCTTAGCTTAACAGGGTGGTCTGCGAAACGGTTAGTAGGGAAGCTCGCCGCTGATCAACTCTTCCCGCACGTCCAGACGGGGGCGCCAATTGTACCTGGTGTCCTCTTGCACGGGTGCCCATGTCAGCGCGCCGCTTGCGCGCCACGGATCAAGGATGATCCCGTCATACATCGAATCCCCCTTGGCGCTGATCAGGGCCGAGTGGTGGATGATCCGGAACTGTGTCGGCGGAGACGTGGCCCAGTGCAGGTCCAGCGTGCGGAAGTTTTCCTGCCGCAGGCGCGTCGTCATGGCCTGCGCCCAGTCATTGCACAGGCCCATTTCCCGAAAGCCATTGATGATCTTGGCGTTGTGAATGATGGCCGAGTCGGTGACGTTCCATTCGTGCTTCAATTGCCTCGAGTAGCTATAGGCGATTGTGGCGGCCTGTTGCGCCTCGGCCGGGTCGACCTTTGGGTCAAGGGATTGGATGGCCTGCGCCAGATCGTCGATATCGTTTTGCGTCGCGGTCGGCTGTGTCTTGGCGCAGCCGCTCAGGGCGAGAGCTGCGAGGACCGTCCAAAGTGCGAAAAGTCGTCTGGTCATTCCGTGTGCCATTCTTTTTGAAGCGCAGCGTGCTCTAACCGGGTTGCTGTCTGAGATCAAAGGGGAAGTTCACGTATCGGCGGATCACAACCTGTATCCAAGAGAAAAAGACCCGGCGCTAAGGCCGGGTCAGTCGGGGAAACAGGAATGCCGAATTCGATCACCCGAGCAGACGTCGTGCGATGACCTGTGCCTGAATTTCGGCAGCCCCTTCGAAAATGTTCAGAATGCGCGCGTCGCACAGAACGCGGCTGATCTTGTATTCCAACGCAAAACCGTTGCCGCCGTGGATCTGCAGACCGTTATCCGCAGCCGCCCATGCGACGCGTGCACCCAGCAGCTTGGCCATGCCTGCCTCTAGGTCGCAGCGTTGGCCGTGATCCTTTTCCCAGGCCGAGAAATAGGTCAGCTGGCGCGCGATCATGATCTCAACCGCCATCATCGCCAGCTTGCCCGAGACGCGGGGGAAGTTGATCAGCGACTTGCCGAACTGCTTGCGGTCCTGCGCATATTGCATCGCGATATCCAACGCACTTTGTGCCACGCCGACGGCGCGGGCAGCGGTCTGGATGCGGGCGGATTCAAAGGTCTCCATTAGTTGTTTGAAGCCTTTGCCCTCTTCACCGCCCAGCAAGTTCTCGCCTTTGACCTTGAAGCCGTCAAAGCCCAGCTCGTATTCCTTCATGCCACGATAGCCCAGAACCTCGATCTCGCCGCCGGTCATGCCGGGAGTGGGGAAGGGTTTCTCGTCGGTGCCCGGCGTTTTCTCGGCCAGGAACATGGACAGGCCGCGGTGGTCGGTTGTGTCGGGGTTGGTGCGGGCCAGCAGGGTCATCACATGGGTGCGCGCCGCGTGGGTGATCCATGTCTTGTTGCCGGTGATCTCGTAATCGCCATCCGCGTTCTTGACCGCGCGCGTGCGCAGGCTGCCAAGGTCGGACCCGGTGTTCGGTTCGGTGAACACGGCTGTGGGCAGAATTTCCGCGCTGGCCAGTTTCGGCAGCCAGTTGGCTTTCTGCTCGTCGGTGCCACCAGCGATGATCAACTCGGCCGCGATCTCGGACCGCGTGCCCAGCGAGCCGACGCCGATATAGCCGCGCGACAGCTCCTCGGACACCACACACATCGAGGCTTTGGAGAGGCCAAAACCGCCGAATTCTTCCGGGATGGTCAAGCCAAAGACACCCATCTCGGCCAGTTCCTCGATGATCTCGATCGGGATCAGCTCGTCCTTGAGGTGCCAGTCATGGGCGTTCGGCTCGACCTTTTCCTGTGCATAGCGGCGGAACTGGTCGCGGATCATTTCCAGCTCTTCATCCAGACCCGAGGCGCCGAACATGGTCGCGCCGGCCTGATCCTCCATCAGGGCCACCAACCGCGTACGGGCGGCCTGAGAGTTGGCCTGCGCCATCAAGGTCTGCACTTCGGAGCATTGGAAGCCCGACAGCGCGTCCCAGCCGAGACCCATATCCTGCAGGCGCACGACCTCGCCCTGGTTCATCGGGATGCCGCCCGCGACCTGATGCAGGTATTCACCAAAGGCGATCTGGTGCAGCAGCTGTTCCATCTCACCGAACTTGCCGTCCGATTCCAGCGCATCGGCCCAGCGTTGCATCTGTTGCAGAGACTGGTTGTATGTCGCCAGCCAGGCCAGACCATGCGCGGCGGTCTGGTTCGCCTCGATCAGCGCACCAGAGACCCGGCCGTCTTCGGTGACCATCTCACGAACCGCGTCGCGGGCACGCTCGAACACGGTCTCGACCGCGGGCAGCGCCGCGCGGGTCAGTGTCAGAAGCTCGGGCAAAATCGCGGATGGTGTCATCTGGGTCATATCCTGTCCGTCATGGGCCATGAATCAGGTCCTTCTCTGGTGTCGTCCGGTCATACCATGCTGCACATGCAGCGCAACAAAAATACGTATATAGCTGCTAAAAAGTTCGAAAATTGCTTTAACAATTTTGCAGTGCAGCGCCCGCCAAGAGTGATATCACGGGCGTATGACCCTGTTTTCGTTGCTCACTCCGCAAGATCTGATGTTGGCCCTTGTCGTCGCCTTTGTGGCGGGGTGGGTGAAAGGCATGGTCGGGTTTGCCATGCCGATGGTTCTGGTGTCCGGGCTCAGCATGTTCCTACCGCCTGATCTGGCGATTGCCGGCCTGATCCTGCCGACGCTGGTGACCAACGGCGTGCAGGCCCTGCGCGAAGGCGTACCTGCTGCTGTCTCGGCGATCAAACAATTCCGGGTATTTCTGATGGTCGGGCTTGTGTTCCTGCTGCTTGGCGCTCAGTTGGTGAGTGCCGTGCCTGCCCGGACCTTCTTGCTGATGATCGGCATTCCGGTCACGTTTTTCGCGCTGATACAGGTGTTGGGTGTGCAGCTTTCGCTGGGTAAACCATCAGCGCGGATTGAGGCCGGAATCGGCGCGCTTGCCGGGTTTGTCGGCGGGATGTCGGGCATCTGGGGGCCGCCGACCGTTGCCTATCTGACCGCGTTGAATACACCCAAAGCGGTGCAGATGCGCGTGCAGGGGGTGATCTACGGTTTGGGGGCCGTTGCGCTGATGCTGGCGCATCTGGGCTCTGGCATATTGCGGGCTGAGACGGTGCCGTTTTCGGCGATCCTGATCCTCCCGGCGCTGGCGGGAATGTGGATCGGATTGGGGTTGCAGTCGCGCATCGATCAGGCCGTGTTTCGCAAGGTGACGCTGCTTGTTCTGCTGATTGCGGGCGTCAACCTGTTGCGGCGCGGGTTGCTCGGTTAACTGTGCCTGTCGGCGAACCGGAAGGTATAATAAAGCCCCAGCATCAGGAAAAATAGCCCCGAGATGTCGCCAATCAGAAAGGCAACATACTCTGCGCGTGCGCTGCCAAATGCCATGTTGGTCAGGCCGGATACAAGGAAGGACGTGATGATTCCCACGCCCATGACACAAGACCAGCAGGGTTTGCGGTCCGGTCGGGGAAACAGATCCCATCCGACCCATTTACAAAGGTAAAACACCGCAGGCACCGTGGTGACGGCAATGACGATTGCCATCAACCGGCTTGGCAGGAACACATCACCGCCACCAAGAAAGGCAAAGACAACGAAGACTCCGGGCAGCAGTGCAAAGATCGCCCGCCACCCCAAAAGCCAAGCCGACAGAACCCGCACCCCATGAGGCAGGAACAGCAAACTTGCCCGACTTGGATATTCAGGAAAGAACACATTCTGAAGCGGCATCAGCACCTGAAATGTAAGGTACGATGCCACCACATACGCCAACGAGGCACAAAGTGTGTCAGTCGCCCACCTGCGCGTGTCGATCATCAGCTACCTTTGCGCAGTTTAAAGGCGTCACTTGGGGGCATGAACGATATACCGGCCCCGGTTGGCGCTGCCGCTTTGCGACAAGTAACCTTTCTGCACCAAGGATTTCAGTGCACGAAAGAAGGTCGGGCGCGAGACGCTTTTGACAAGTGTGTGCTCAATCAGCCCGAAGGTGCGCACCTCTTCGTCGGATTTGGACAGCTCTTCGGCCGCGTAATAGATGTCGCGCTCAACCGGAGACAGTTGCTCCAGCCCCAGCGTCTGCTCCATACTCTGCATCAGCTTGCGCAGTTCGGTCAGTTTCGAGATTTCGGTCATATTCTACCCATCGCTTCAAGTGCCGTCAGCCGCATGTCCGCGACGAAAATCGACATACTGAGTTGAGTGTTTTCAGCATGTCTCATCTTGACACTTATTCCCTTTGTAATACAGTACTTATTTGATTAGGTTGCTCATTCTGCTGATGTGATCGTCTGCTCGAGCTGCCCCAAGGTCTTTTCAAGTTTGGTCCGGTGCAGAATTGCGCCGGACTTTTTCGTCATAATGACGTCATCAAATAACCCACGAACCGTCCTCGGGCAACGCATTTGTAACCGAACTGTGCGCAATACAACCATGAGGTGATCGTATCGCGATGGACATTCCAAGAGAAAGGGGGCGAAACCACCCCCTTTTTCCGGTTAGCCGATTGCGACGGCTTTGATGTCTTCGTCGATGAAGGGCAGGTACTGTTCGAAGTTCTCGGCGAACATTTGCACCAGTTTTTCCGCCTGTTTGTCGAAGGCGGCCTGGTCGTCCCAGGTGCGGCGCGGGTCCAGCAGAACCTCGGCCACGCCAGGCACCGAAACCGGCACGTCAAAGCCGAAATTGGCGTCCTTGCGGAATTCGGCGTCACGCAGCGACCCGTCCAGCGCGGCGGTCAGCAGGGCGCGGGTGGCCTTGATCGGCATCCGCGAACCAACGCCATAGGCGCCGCCGGTCCAGCCGGTGTTCACCAGCCAGCAGGTCGCGCCGTGCTGGGCGATCTTGTCCCGCAGCAGGTTGCCATACGCCTCGGGTCGACGCGGCATGAACGGCGCACCAAAGCAGGTCGAGAAGGTCGGCTGCGGCTCGGTCACGCCACGCTCGGTCCCGGCGACCTTCGAGGTGAAGCCGGACAGGAAGTGATACATCGCCTGCGCCGGGGTCAGCCGCGCGATCGGAGGCAGAACGCCAAACGCATCACAGGTCAGCATGATGATGTTCTTGGGGTGACCGCCCAGAGCGCTGCTGGAGGCATTCGAGATATATTCGAGCGGGTAGGCGCAACGCATGTTCGCGGTCAGCGAGTCGTCGTCGAAATCCAGTTCCTTGGTTTCGGGGTCAAAGACCATGTTCTCGATCACGGTGGCGAACTTGCTGGTGGTCGCGTAGATTTCGGGCTCGGCCTCGGCGTTCAGGTTGATTGTCTTGGCATAGCAGCCGCCTTCGAAGTTGAAGGTGCCGCGATCCGACCAGCCGTGCTCGTCATCGCCGATCAGGGTGCGTGCCGGGTCGGCGGACAGGGTGGTTTTGCCGGTGCCCGACAGGCCGAAGAACACAGCGGTGTCCACCGGGTTGCCAACGGCGTGGTTGGCCGAGCAGTGCATCGGCATCACGCCTTTTTCCGGCAGCATGTAGTTCAGTAGGGTGAAGACGGATTTCTTGTTCTCGCCGGCATATTCGGTGCCGCCGATCAGGATCATCTTGCGATCGAAGTTCAGGGCAATCACGGTCTCGCTGCTGCAGTTGTGCTTGGCAGGGTCGGCCTGGAAACTGGGGCAGTTGATGATGGTGAAGTCGGCGATGAATTCGTTCAGATCCTCACGATCCGGGCGGCGCAGCAGGTGGCGGATGAACAGGTTGTGCCAGGCCAGCTCGGTGACCATGCGCACGTTGATCGAATAGGCCGGATCGGCACCGCCGACGAGGTCCTGCACAAAATAGTCGCGGCCTTTCATATGGGCCAACATGTCTTCATACAGCGAGTCAAAGCCCTCGGGGCTCATCGCGGCGTTGTTTTCCCACCAGATGGTGTCGGCGACGCTGTCGGTCTTGACGACGTGCTTGTCCTTGGGCGAACGGCCGGTGAACTTGCCGGTGGTCACCAGAAAGGCCCCGCCATTGCCAAGTGTGCCTTCGCCGCGCTTCAGCGCCTCTTCGATCAGCGCCGGTTCCATGAAGTTGTAATAGACATTGCCCAGACCCTCGATGCCCTGATCTTCGAGGCGGAATTGCGGGTTAACCCGTCCAGATGTCATGTGTGTCTTCTCCTGTGGCGGCGCGGCGGCTGTTGGGGCCACGTGCGCTCTTGGGGCAGTGTGCCGGGAATGTCCGGCGGCTGGGCGCCTCTTATCACGGTCGTTTGGGACATGAACAGGAGGCTTTGCCGCAGTTAGCGCAACCAAGCTCAGGTTTAGCGCCATCAGGAAATTTCTGTCGGAAAACAAGGTACTTTTCTGTGCGGATTAACGGCTTTTTTGCCGCAACTGTGTGACAACAATCGTGCGATTCGCAGATACGGATTGATTCGCGGTCATAAAACCGACAATGATGCCCTACTAATAAGCGAAATATTGCATGAGTGAGCAGGAATAGGGGTAATCCCGATGTCAAAGATTGCACTGGTGGACGACGACAGAAACATTCTGACGTCCGTGTCCATGACGCTCGAAGCCGAAGGATTCGAGGTCGAAACTTATAACGACGGGCAAGCGGCCCTGGATGCATTCAACAAGAAACTGCCTGATATGGCCGTGCTGGATATTAAGATGCCACGCATGGACGGCATGGATTTGCTGCAACGGCTGCGGCAGAAAACCCAGATGCCGGTGATCTTTCTGACGTCGAAGGACGATGAGATCGACGAGGTTCTGGGTCTGCGCATGGGCGCGGATGACTATGTGAAAAAACCGTTCTCGCAGCGTTTGCTGGTCGAACGCATCCGCGCATTGTTGCGCCGGCAAGAGGCGACGGCAGGCGATGTGACCAACGCCAATAGCGGCGATACCAAAGTGATGGAGCGGGGCGACCTGCGGATGGACCCGTTGCGCCATGCGGTCAGCTGGAAGGGCGCGGATGTCTCATTGACAGTGACCGAGTTCTTGCTGCTGCAGGCGTTGGCGCAGCGTCCGGGTTTCGTCAAAAGCCGCGATCAGCTGATGGATGTGGCTTATGACGATCAGGTCTATGTGGACGACCGGACCATCGACAGCCATATCAAGCGTCTGCGGAAAAAGATGCGGGCAGCAGATCCCGAGTTTTCGGCGATCGAAACGCTCTATGGCATCGGATACAGGTATAACGAAGAATAAGCGTAGCCGCTGAAAAAGGGTAACCGGGTCTGGTGCGCGATACGGAACAAGTGACCGAAGTACAGGACGGAGATGTCGTTCTGGGGGATGACTGGGTCATCCCGCAAGACCCCGAGTCTGCCGAGTTGCGTGCCACGCGACGGCGGCGCAACCTGTTTTCTCTGCGCGGCTCACCGCTGGCGCGGAAGATCATCACCTTCAATCTTATCGCGCTGGTCATCCTTGTCACCGGCCTGCTTTATCTCGACGATTCCCGTGAAGAGCAGGTTCAGCGGACCGCGCGAAACCTGATTGGGGACGCGCAGCTGGTCAGCAACGTTTTCGAGGCTCAGCTGCGTCAGAATCAGGCTGCCAGTTCATCCGAAACGGCGGCGCTGGATGTGAAGGACACGCTTGCAGGCCTCAGCCTTCCTGATGGGGGTGAGGTCTTTGTTTATGACGCTGGCGGAACTCTGATCGGTTGGACGCGGGGAGCATCGGCCTCATCGCAGATGCCGGTTCTTCTGAGGCCTGATGCCGAGGTTCAAACCGGCAGCACACTGATCAGCGACGCGCTGAATGCGGTTTGGACCGGTTTGTCCCGAGTTTTTGCAGGCGGGGGCGGCACTGATGCGCCAACCCTTGCGCAAAGGGTGCAGGAAATCATTCCACAGGCGCTGCTGGGCCAGATGCAGGTGCAGGCGGTTCAGGATGACATGGGAAAAACCGTCATCGTCAGCGCGGCTCCGATCCTGCTGGACGGGGCACCGGTCGGTGCGGTCGCAATGGCTGGTCCTGCCGGTGAGATTGACGCGCTGGCCCGGCGTGAACAAGAGCGTATTCTGCAGATGTTTGTCGTCGCCCTGCTGGTGTCCATCGGTCTCAGCCTTGTTCTGGCTTCGACCATCGCCAACCCGCTGGCCGAACTGGCCGCCGCTGCTGAAATGGGCAAGGATCGCGGTGCCGGGGTCAATCCGGGCCGTATCCGCATCCCCGATCTCAGCGCCCGCCCGGATGAGATCGGACGGCTCAGCCGTGCGCTGCGGGGGATGGTGACGGCGCTTTACAACCGCATCGACGCCAATGAACAGTTCGCGGCCGACGTGGCGCATGAGATCAAGAACCCGCTGGCCAGTCTGCAATCGGCGGTCGGCACCTTGCGCATGGTCAAGCGTGACGATCAGCGCGACAAGCTGCTGGGCGTGATCGAACATGATGTGCGGCGGCTGGACCGTCTGGTCAGCGATATTTCGAACGCGTCCCGGCTGGATGCCGAACTGGTCAAGGAAGAGGAACAGCCTTTTGATCTGCTGAAGCTGGTCGGCAATATCAGCCAGTATCTGGGTGAAGAGGCGCGGGCCAAAGGCATCGACTATATCACCGACCTGCCAGCGAATCCGATCATCATCAACGGGCTTGAGGCGCGGTTGGCGCAGGTGTTCGTCAATCTGATCACCAACGCGATTTCCTTCAGCGAGGAACACGACGCCATCCGGGTCTGGGTGCGGCGGCGGGAGAACCGGGTTCTGATCGTGGTCGAAGACACCGGCCCCGGCATCCCCGAACAGGCGCTGACCAAGGTATTCAAGCGGTTCTATTCGCAACGCCCGGCCGAGCATTTTGGCAATAACTCGGGTCTTGGCCTTGCGATCTCCAAGCAGATCGTCGAGGCCCATGGCGGTGTGATCTGGGCCGAGAATATCCGCCCGACCAAGGCCGACATCACATCGGACCCGCAAGGCGCGCGTTTCGTCGTGGGCCTGCCCGTATAAGCGCATGAGCGGTCAGGCCCTCTTGGACATCCAACAGCAGGACACCGCCATACTCCACGCCACATGTGTTGCCGTCGATGGGCAAGGCGCGCTGATCCTCGGGCGTTCGGGGGCGGGGAAATCGGCGCTGGCCTTGCAGATGATGGCGCTTGGGGCATCGCTGGTCGGCGATGACCGGGTCGAGCTGCGAATGGCGGGCGGAAAGGCCATAGCCGAAGCTGCTCCGAACCTGCGCGGGTTGATCGAGGCGCGCGGCCTCGGCTTGCTGCGTGCACATGCTGCGGGGGCGACGCCGGTCCGCTATGTGGTCGACCTTGATCAGACCGAACCGACGCGCCTGCCAGAGCCGGCAAAAACCGTGGTGCTGAGGCAAACTGTTCCCTTGCTTCGGGCGGGGGGCGTGCCCAATTTGGCCGCGGCACTTATGCAACTTTTGAAGATGGGGCGCGTGGACCCGGAATGGCCCAGCACATGACAACGCAACGGCGCATCGTCCTGGTGACCGGCCCCTCGGGTGCGGGCCGCTCGACGGCGATCCGGGTTCTTGAAGATCTGGGCTTTGAGGCCATAGACAACCTGCCGATGGGTCTTTTGATGCGCTTGTTGGATGGCCCGCAAAGCGAGCGTCCGATGGCGTTAGGTATCGATGCCCGCAATCGTGATTTTTCGACCATCGGCTTTATTGAACTGGCTGTCAGGCTGCGGCGGATGGAGCAGGTCGACCTGACGACGCTGTATCTGGATTGCACTGACGATGTGCTGCTGCGGCGGTTTTCGGAAACCCGCCGCCGGCATCCGGTTGCGGCCGATGCCAGTCCGGAAACCGGTGTGCGGCAGGAAAAGGAATTGCTGGCCCCGATCCGTGAAATCGCCGATATCCTGATCGACACCAGCCCGCTGAACATTCACCAGCTGCGCCAAGAGGTCGAACGCTGGTTCGCCCCGCATGGTGGGCGGCACCTGTCGGTGGCCATCGAATCCTTTTCGTACAAGCGCGGCCTGCCGCGGGGCCTGGACATGGTGTTTGACTGCCGGTTTCTGGCCAATCCTTATTGGCGGCCCGAGTTGCGGGCAGAAGATGGTCGAAACCCGGACGTGGCGCACTATGTTCAGTCGGATACGAACTACGCGCCGTTTTTCGACCGGGTGGTTGACCTGCTGAAAGTCCTGCTGCCGACCTTCCGGGCCGAAGGCAAAGCGCACCTGTCCGTGGCCTTTGGCTGTACCGGAGGGCAACACAGATCGGTGGCTATGGCCGAAGCGGTTGCAAAGGCCCTTGCAGAAGAGGGGCAGCAAGTGGCAATTAGGCACCGCGAAATGGAACGACGATCATTGAATGTGAGGCCGGATTGATCGGGATTGTACTCGTAGCACATGGTGGGCTGGCGCAGGAATACCTGGCCGCCATGCAGCATGTGGTCGGAAAGCAACCCGGCCTGGCCGCGATTTCGATCGAGCCCGATCACGATCGCGAGGCCAAGCAGGCCGAGATTTGCGCCGCTGCCGACAGTGTTGATGCCGGGGATGGTGTGGTTGTTGTGACCGACCTGTTCGGAGGCAGCCCGTCGAATCTGAGCCTGCGGGCCTGCGCGCCGCAGGACCGTCGCATCCTTTACGGTGCAAATCTGCCTATGTTGATTAAATTGGCTAAAACCCGCCACTTGCCCATCGCCGATGCGGTGCGGCAGGCGATGGAGGCTGGACGCAAATATATCAATGCGCAAAATGTGACATTACAAGAAGACCGGATTGATTAAGAATGACCAATCGAAGCCTGAAAATCATTAATGAAAAAGGTTTGCACGCCCGCGCCTCGGCCAAGCTGGTTGAGGTGGTCGAGGGCTTTGACGCCCAGGCCGAGGTTTCCAAGGACGGCTTTTCTGCATCGGGCGACAGTATTATGGGCCTTTTGATGTTGGCAGCCTCTCGCGGAACGACTATTGACGTCGAGACGTCCGGACCGGATGCTGAGGCGTTGGCTGATGCATTGGAAACCCTGGTGAACGACAAGTTCGGGGAAGGGTTCTGACCTAACCAGCCGCGATACGAAGAACGGGAAGACCAGGAATTGGCGGAAACGACGCACGAGACCAAGACAGGCCCGATGGTGGATGGGACAGCGGACCAGGGCGAAATCTACGACCGTAGAACCCTGACCTACGCCAACTCGTTCGACGATGCCTGGACGTCCACAGCCATTCGCGCCATCGAATGGTGCACGGGCAAGCTGACCATCCTGCGCATGGTCAACAAGTTCGAGAAAAAGAACGAATACTACCGCGGCCAGCGGTTTTGGGGCGGCGCACTCGAAGTGATGGGCATCGACCTGACCACGCCGGAAGAGCAGATTGCCCGCATTCCGAAAGAAGGCCCCGTCGTGGTGGTGGCGAACCACCCTCACGGCATGGTCGATGGCATGATTCTGGCCGAACTGATTGGTCGGGTACGCAGCGACTATCGCATCCTGACCCGCTCGGTCCTGACGGGGCTGGACGAAGCGGCCACCTCGTTCATGATTCCGGTGCCATTCCCACATGACCCCGAAGCACAGTCCAAGATGCTGGAAATGCGCGGCAAGGCGATGGACCACCTGAAAGAAGGCGGCGTTGTGGCCTTGTTCCCTTCGGGTGTGGTGATGTCCTCGGACGACTGGTTCGGTCCGGCGCAAGAGCGGGAATGGAATGTGTTCACCGCTAAAATGATCCGCCGGTCCGGGGCGCGTGTTGTTCCGATCTTCTTCCCGGGCAGAAACTCGCGCGCCTATCAGATCGCCAACAAACTGTCTCCGATCCTGCGGCAGGGGCTTTTGCTGCATGAAATCGTGCGTTCCTGCAATAAGCCGCAATCCCCGGTGATCGGCGATCTGATCTCGGACGAGGATATGCTGCTGTTGGAGCGCGACCCGCGCGGCTTCATGGCCTGGCTCAGAAAGCACACCCTGTCGCTGGGCCAGTCGCTTAAAAGCTGATCCGCGTCTTCATCTGGCCAAAAATATCCCGGGGGTGAGCCCGGATGATATCCGGGCGAGGGGGCAGGCCCCCTCTGCTTTACCGCGTCGGAACCGGAACCTCGCCCCGGTAGTCATAGAACCCACGTTCGGTCTTGCGGCCCAACCACCCCGCTTCGACATATTTGGTCAGCAGAGGGCAAGGGCGGTATTTTGTGTCGGCCAACCCTTCGTGCAGCACGTTCATGATCGCCAGACAGGTATCCAGCCCGATGAAATCGGCCAGTTCCAGCGGCCCCATCGGATGGTTCGCGCCCAGCTTCATTGATTGGTCGATCGACTGCACATTCCCGACGCCTTCATACAAGGTATAGACCGCCTCGTTGATCATCGGCATCAGGATGCGGTTCACGATAAAGGCGGGGAAATCCTCGGCGCTGGCGGCGGTTTTGCCCAGACGGTCCACCACCGTCTTGCAGGTGCCGAATGTCTCTTCGTCGGTGGCTATGCCGCGGATCAGTTCGACCAGTTGCATCACCGGCACCGGGTTCATGAAGTGGAACCCCATGAACTTTTCCGGCCGGTCCGTACGGCTGGCCAGGCGTGTGATCGAGATCGACGAGGTGTTCGAGGTCAGAATTGTATGTGGTTGCAGATGCGGCTGCAGGTCTTCGAAAATCGCCTGCTTGATCGTCTCACGCTCGGTGGCGGCTTCGATCACCAGATCTGTCTGACCCAGTTCCGGCAACTGCAGCGTCGTCTTGATCCGCCCCATCGCGGCCTGCATCGCCTCATCCGTGATTTTCCCGCGCGAAGCCTGGCGCGCCATATTGCCTTCAATCGTCGCTACGGCAGCGTTCAGCGCGTCCTGGTTCACATCGGTGAGCAGAACATCATAGTCCGCCAGCGCCAGAACATGGGCGATACCGTTACCCATCTGGCCCGCGCCAATCACTCCGACTGATTTTACATCCATTTTCTGATGCCTCTGTATCTCGGGATTGAAAGGACAGTATCGGCAGATTGGTAGGGGCGGCAAGGGGATCGAACCCATCCAATTTGCTTCAAATGCGCACATTAGCATTTTCTAAAGACATGCGGCTGCAAGATGGCAATCGGGTGAAAAATGGGTGAGTGTTATGAGCTATCATCAAACAGGCTCGGCGGGGGCCGGGCATGACGTATGCCAATACGGAGAATCGCGTCTTTGGTTTCGCGGGCCGGAACGGTCGTTGGACACGGCCTACATGGTCTGCGTCGGCGGGGATGAGACGTATGGGCGGTTTGTCGAACGCCCTTTTGCGGCGATTCTCGAAGACCGACTGGACCGGCGGTGTCTGAATCTGGGCAGTCTGTTTTGCGGACTGGACGCGCTCTGTGGTGATGCGGGGCTGTTGTCTCTGCTGAACGGGGCAGAGCTGTGCATCCTGCAGGCCCCGGGTGTCCTGAGCCAGTCGAATCACTTCTACCGCGTCCATCCCCGGCGCAATGACCGGGTTCTGGCCCCTACGCCGGATCTGATCGATCTGTACCCCGAAGTGGACTTTGCCGATGTCCACTTCGTGTGCCATCTGATGCGCCTGCTGCAAGGCTATAAGGACGCCCGTTTCGAGGTTGTGGCCGAAGAGTTGCGCCGTAACTGGGTTCAAAAAGTCAGCGATCTGCTGGGCAGGCTTGAGGTGCCGATCATTCTGCTGGGCCTTCGCGTCTTGCAGGACAACGACAGCCAAAGGGTGCCGGTCGCTGTCACGGATGAGATGCTGGAAGCCGTTCGACCGCTCATCACCAACTGTGTCGAGGTCGCGGCCCATGTGTCCGGTCAATCCGATGAGCTTGAGGATATGCTGTTCGGTACCCTGCAACAGCCGATGGCCGAGCATATGATTGGTCCTGCTGCACATAAGACCATTGCGGATGCATTGGTTGGTCCAATTCGGAACCTGAATTGAAGAAGGCCCGCCATTGTGGCGGGCCTTCCAAGGTTTTTCGCGGAAAAACCTGATCCTGTGATCAGCCGAGTTTCTCGGTCAGTTCCGGCACGGCGTCGAACAGGTCTGCGACCAGTCCGAAGTCGGCGACCTGGAAAATCGGTGCTTCTTCGTCCTTGTTGATCGCGACGATGACTTTCGAGTCCTTCATGCCTGCCAGGTGCTGGATCGCGCCCGAGATACCAACGGCGACATACAGATCGGGGGCAACAACCTTGCCGGTCTGACCCACCTGCCAATCGTTCGGGGCATAGCCCGAGTCGACCGCCGCGCGCGACGCGCCAACAGCGGCGCCCAGCTTGTCGGCCAGGGTTTCGATCAGTTTGAAGTCTTCCTCCGAGCCGACACCACGGCCGCCCGAGACAACAACGCCAGCCGAAGTCAGTTCGGGGCGGTCGCTTTCGGCCACCTTGTCCTCGACCCAGGACGACAGATCTTCGGAGCCGGGCACCGAAACGGTTTCAACCGGGGCAGAACCACCCTCGCCCGCCGCGTCAAAGCTGGCGGTGCGCAGGGTGACAACCTTCTTGGCGTCGGAGGATTTCACGGTCTGGATCGCATTGCCCGCATAGATCGGGCGCTCGAAGGTCGAACCGTCAACCACGCCGGAGGCATCCGAGATCACCATCACGTCCAGCAGCGCGGCCACGCGCGGCATGACGTTCTTGGCGTCGGTGGTGGCGGGGGCGACGATGTGTTCGTACCCATCTGCCAGCGACACGATCAGCGCTGCGGTCGATTCCGCCAGGCGGTGACCCAGCGAGGCGTCTTCGGCAACCAGAACCTTGGACACACCGTCGATCTTGGCAGCGGCCTCACCAGCAGCGGCGGCAGAACCGCCCGCGGCCAGAACGGTCACGTCACCCAGTGCCTTTGCGGCGTTGACGGCCTTGGCGGTGGCATCCAGCGACAGCTCACCATTGTTGACTTCCGCGAGAAGAAGAACAGCCATTACACAGCCCCCGCTTCTTTAAGTTTCTCGACCAGCTCGTCTACCGAGCCCACGACGATACCGGCGGCACGTGCCGGCGGCTCTTCGGTTTTGACAATCTCCAGACGAGGGCTAACGTCGACGCCGTAATCGGCGGCGGTTTTCTCATCCAGCGGCTTTTTCTTCGCTTTCATGATGTTGGGCAGCGACGCATAGCGCGGCTCGTTCAGGCGCAGGTCAACGGTCACGATGGTCGGCATTTTGACCGAGATGGTCTGCAGGCCGCCGTCAACCTCACGGGTGATCTTGGCAGCGTCGCCTTCGATGTCCAGCTCGGACGCGAAAGTGCCTTGCGACCAGCCCAGCAGGGCCGACAGCATCTGGCCGGTGGCGTTCATGTCGTTGTCGATCGACTGCTTGCCCGCCAGGACGATGCCCGGCTGCTCTTCCTCGACCACTTTGGCCAGGATTTTCGCAACGGCCAGCGGCTCGATATCGGTGTGCACGTCATCGGTTGCAACAACCAGAATCGCACGGTCTGCGCCCATGGCCAGCGCGGTCCGCAGGGTTTCCTGCGCCTGCTTGACGCCGATCGAAACGGCGACGACTTCGTCAGCCTTGCCTGCTTCTTTCAGGCGGATCGCCTCTTCCACCGCAATCTCGTCGAACGGGTTCATCGACATTTTGACATTGGCGAGATCGACACCGCTACCGTCCGCCTTGACGCGAACCTTCACATTATAGTCAATCACGCGTTTGACAGGCACGAGTACCTTCATTTTGCGCTTGCTCCTCACAAAAAACGGGAAGCCGCGTTGCGACTCCACCAATGCTCTCGGACGTTTGAATAACGTCTGAATTCGCCGCGCAACAGAGCAAAATCGTCACGTCATGGGTTTGAGACGTCGCGTTTCGTGTTTTTTGACGCTGCGGCCCGAAACTTAGCGGTTCGCGCCGGGGACCCACAGCACGTCCTGCGTGCCGTTTTCATTGGCGCAGCGGGCGGCCACGAAGAACCAGTCACTAAGGCGGTTGAGGTATTTCACCGCGACCTCGTTCACCGGTTCCATGTTGGTCAGTTCCACCGCCAGCCGCTCGGCCCGGCGCGATACGGTTCGGCACACATGAAGTTGCGCCGCCAACCGCGACCCGCCCGGCAGGATGAAACTGCGCAGCGGTTCCAGCGATTCGTTCATGGCGTCGATTTCAGCCTCGAGCCGGTCAATCTGAGAGGCAACGACGCGCAGGGGCGGATAGTCGGCCTCGGCATCCTTTTCCATTTCGGGGCGGCAGAAGTCGGCGCCCAGGTCGAACAGGTCATTCTGAATGCGCGACAAGGCGGCGTCGACCTCGCCCTCGGCCTCGGTCCGGGCGACACCGACAAAGGCGTTCAACTCATCAACGGTGCCATAGGCGGCCACGCGGCCCGAGTATTTGGCAACCCGTTCACCATTGCCAAGCGCCGTTTTCCCGTCATCACCAGTGCGGGTGTAAATCTTGTTCAAAACGACCATTTACTGTGCTCCTTGTCCACGCAGCCAGACGTAGAGCACGATCAGCACCACGGCTATGAACTGAAACAGGATGCGCAGTTGCATCATCCTGTTGCTTTTCATTGCGGCGCTTTTGCCGCTTTTGCCGAAGTTTGAGATGCCAATCGCCAGCACGACGACCACTGCCGCCATGGCCAACAGCAAAATGACCATCAAAAGGTCCATGGGTGCACCGTCCGCGTTTCTTGTTTCGTTGGTCTATCATCTAGACCCACAGGGCCAAAAAGCGAACGGTTAATTTCACCTCAGACGTCCGAGAGGATGCGGTCGATGGTACGGGTCGGCAGGATGCGCCGCAGGCATCCGGCGATATAAGTAGGGGTCGTCACATAGTACCTTGCGCGGGGACGTTTCGACCCGACCGCATGGGCCAGCTTGTCGGTCACGGCCGAGGCCGGCAGCTCGAATCGGTCGGGCCCCGAGGATTCGTACAGTCTTTTCAACAGGGACGCCTCGTACCGGTCGCGCAGGGCCGAATTCTGCCAGTTGATGAACCGTTCGAAAAACGGGATCGAGTTTTCGCGGATTTTCGAGGTGATCGGGCCGGGTTCGATCAGAATGACCTTGATGTCGGTGTCGGCCAGTTCCAGGCGCAGGGTGTCCGTCAGACCTTCGACAGCGTATTTCGTGGCCACGTAAGCCCCGCGCCAGGGAAAGGCCACAAAACCGAGGACCGAGGAGTTCTGAACGATTCGCCCGTGCCCCTGCGCCCGCATGATCGGAATCACCTGTCGGGTCAGCTCGTGCCAGCCAAAGAAGTTGGATTCGAATATCGCGCGCAGACCTTCTGTCGGCAGGTCCTCGACGGCACCGGGCAAGCCATGCGCGCCGTTGTTGAACAGTGCGTCCAGCGTGCCGCCGGTGGCCTCCAGAACCTCGGCCAGGCCCGAGGTGATGCTGTCTGCGTCGGTGTAATCAATCTGCGGGCTTTCGAATCCCTGCGCCCTCAGACGGTCGCAATCGCGCTGCTGGCGGCAGGATGCAAACACCCGCCATCCACGCGCACGCATCCCATGGGCCGCGTCCAGGCCAATGCCCGAGGAGCAACCAGTGATAAGAATGGTCTTTTGCATGATCTTCCTGACTTTGAACCTGCGCTTAAGCTATTGCGCGGTTCGGGTCAGGACAATGACGGCACGACGTCAGTTCCGGGTTTTTCGTACCAGCGAGGCAGAAACCCACCCGACCTGTTGCTGCGGCAACACGCGCAGGCGCAGCCAGCCGGTGCCGGATTCGCTCAGCACTTCGACCTGCTGGCCGATGGTGGCCTTGCCGATGATCGGATAGATCGTGCCCGGCCCGTCGCGCATGTTCACGCGGGTGCCCGAGATTTCACGCATGTCCTTTTGCGGCTCGGGGAGGGCGGGCGTTTCCGCCACATCGTTCTGAACCTCGTCGGTGGACTGGCTCAGACCGGCCACGCCGTCCTCAAGCGAGGCCAGCGTGATGTTGGCGCTCTGGTCTTCGAACACCGACAGGGTCGAGAACGATTCGAGGGTGGCGTCATCAGCCACGAACTCGACCACCTCGTCCACCGCTGATTCCGGCTGTACGCGCACTGTCGGAATGCGGGCCGCGACATTGGTCACAAGCTCTTCGGCGCGGGCAGGGGCGACAGAAGGGCTTGGGGCCGAGGCGATGCGAACGGGTTGTTCGGCCCGCAGGCCGCGCGGTTCGAAATCCGGTCCACCGCTCACTACGTAAAAGCACCAACCAAGTGCAGCGAAAGTCATAACAATAAGGCGCGTCATGGCGCATCCCCCGGCAATCGTAAGAAACAACAAATAGGCAGTAGTCTAATCCGTTAAGGGTAACATAATTCTGGATCGGTGTCGAAAAACCGGGGAAATCCGGGGGTTGCCTCCCCCTGTTGCAAAAAGCGCCACTTGTCCCCAGCAAAATATGCGCTGCTTGCTTTACCAAGGCGCGCTTGCGGCGTATCACATCATATATGAACGATACGATCGACGACCCCAACATGGAGGCCCCCGAGAACGGGGGCGAGGTAGCTGAACCGCTGCGCCGCGCGATTGGCGAACGCTATCTGACCTATGCGCTGTCCACCATCATGCACCGGGCTTTGCCGGACGCGCGCGATGGTCTGAAGCCGGTTCACCGGCGAATCCTCTATGCGATGCGCGAGCTGCGACTCAGCGCGACGGGTGGGTTCCGGAAGTCCGCGAAAATCTCGGGCGACGTGATGGGTAACTACCACCCGCATGGGGATGCCGCGATCTATGATGCGATGGCGCGCCTGGCGCAGGATTTCAACGTCCGCTACCCGCTGGTCGACGGGCAGGGGAACTTCGGCAATATCGACGGCGATAACCCGGCGGCCTCGCGCTACACCGAGGCGCGAATGACCATCGTGGCCGAGGCGCTGCTTGAGGGTCTGAACGAAGACGCCGTCGATTTCCGCGACAACTATGATGGCACGCTGACCGAGCCGATTGTGCTGCCCGCGCAGTTCCCGAACCTGCTGGCCAATGGCGCCAGCGGTATCGCGGTGGGGATGGCGACGAACATCCCACCGCACAATATTTCCGAACTGTGCGACGCCTGTCTGCATCTGATAAAAACGCCAGATGCGCGGGATGATGCGCTGCTGAACTACGTGCCCGGCCCGGACTTTCCGACCGGCGGCGTCATTGTCGAGCCGACCGAGAATATCGCGCAGGCCTATCGCACCGGTCGCGGCTCCTTCCGCCTGCGCTGTAAATACGAGGTCGAGGATCTTGGCCGCGGTCAGTGGCAGATCATCGTTACCGAGATTCCCTATCAGGTTCAGAAATCCAAGCTGATCGAGAAGATCGCGGAACTGATCCAGACCAAGAAAATCCCGATCCTCGCCGATGTGCGCGACGAATCAGCGGACGACATCCGCCTGATCCTTGAGCCGCGATCCAAGAATGTGGACCCCGAGGTGCTGATGGGGATGCTCTATCGCAACTCGGACCTTGAGGTGCGGTTCAGCCTGAACATGAACGTGCTGATCGACGGCGTGACGCCCAAGGTTTGTTCGATGAAGGAGGTGCTGCGCGCCTTCCTCGATCATCGGCAAGAGGTGCTGATCCGCCGCTCGCGTCACCGTTTGGGCAAGATCGATCATCGCTTGGAAGTGTTGGAAGGCTTTATCGTCGCCTTCCTGAACCTCGACCGTGTGATCGACATCATCCGCTATGACGATGACCCCAAAGCCGCGCTGATGCGCGAGGATTGGGGCATTACCCATGTTCGCGCGACCAGCGAGGCCGACTATGTTTCGCCCAAGCCGGGCGAGGGCGAGCTGTCCGAGGTTCAGGTCGACGCCATCCTGAACATGCGCCTGCGCTCCTTGCGTCGTCTCGAAGAGATGGAGCTGGTCCGTGAACGCGATGCGTTGATGGAAGAGCGCGCCAATCTCGAGGACCTGCTTGCCGATCCCGCCCTGCAATGGGCCAGGATTGCCGAGCAGTTGAAAGAGACCAAGACGACCTTCGGCAAGGATTACGAAGGCGGTGCGCGGCGCACCCAGTTTGCCGAGGCCGGGCAGGTCGAAGAGGTGCCGCTTGAGGCGATGATCGACAAGGAACCGATCACGGTCGTCTGTTCCCAGATGGGCTGGATTCGCGCCATGACCGGTCATATCGACCTGAAGCGTGAGCTGAAGTTCAAGGATGGTGATGGCCCACGTTTCATCTTCCATGCTGAAACCACCGACCGGTTGCTGGTATTTGCCTCAAACGGGCGATTCTACACGGTCAGTGCCGCAAACCTGCCCGGCGGGCGGGGCATGGGTGAACCGCTGCGCCTGATGGTCGACCTGCCGAACGAGGCGCAGATTATCGACATTCTGATCCACAATCCGGGGCGCAAGCTGCTGGTGGCCTCGGATGCGGGCAACGGCTTTATGGTGCCCGAGGATGACGTGCTGGCCCAGACCCGCAACGGCAAACAGGTGCTGAACGTCAAGGGTGACGAGACCGCGATGATCTGCAAGCCGGTCGTGGGCGACCACGTGGCCGTCGTATCGCAGAACGGCAAGTTCCTGGTCTTCCCGACCGAGGAACTGCCCGAGATGACCCGCGGCAAAGGCGTGCGCCTGCAGAAATACAACATGGCGCGCGGGCGGCAGGGGACGCTGGAACTGGATGGCGGCCTGTCGGACCTGACGACCTTCAACTGGGAAGAGGGTCTGAAATGGTCCATGGGCGGCGACAAAACCCGGCATGAGGCCGACATGACTCAGTGGCTGGCCAAGCGCGCCAGCGTTGGGAAAAAGCCGCCCTACGGCTTCCCGCGCGACTATAAATTCTCGTGATCGCACACGCGCCTCAGGTAGAATTCCGCCGATACGGCTTGGCACAGGCCGTATCGGTGCGCTAGATCAAAGCAAAACAGGCCTATCGGGAAGAAACCATGTTGCGCATTTTGACCTTGATCACCGGACTGGCCCTGATGGGCGCTTGCACACAGACACAGGTTTACGAAGAACCTGAGTCGCTGGGCGAGTTCAAGCTAAGGGTCAACTATGCGTTTGCCGACAAGGCGGTTCAGGGGCCCGTGTCCCGTGATGCCACACCGGATGAATGGACCGAGGCCATTCAGAATGCAGTTGATATCCGACTTGGCCGTTACGAGGGCGCACAAGAATACGACATCGGCATCAGTCTCGAAGGCTATATGCTGGCTCCTCCGGGCATCCCGGTGATATACAACCCCAAAAGCACGGCCATCGTTCTGGTCAATGTCTACGACGTGAAGGAAAAAGAGTTCCTTGCCAAGGGGAAGCAGTTCCAGGTTCTCGAAGATACGACCGGTGGCAGCGCCCTGAAAGGATCGGGTCACGAGCGCACCAAAGAGGAACAAATGAGTGGTCTGGCCCTGAAAGTCGCTGACCGGGTCGAAGAGTGGTTGGCCGAAGAACATGAAGAGAACGGCTGGTTCGATCGGCGCCCGGACCTGATCCAACCGCTGGAATCCGACGTGGTGACGCAAAATCCGGCATCCTAAACGGGTTTTAATGTAGGATGTGCTTGATTTTCCCCTTTGAACCAAATATCTCGCGCGCGCAGATGTAACCACGGGACCAAGGGTCCCCCAAATCGCATAAAGGGCGCCTGAGGAATGGCAAAGGAAAAGTTTGAGCGTACAAAACCGCACGTCAACATCGGCACGATTGGCCACGTTGACCATGGTAAAACCACGCTGACCGCAGCGATCACCAAGTATTTTGGTGACTTCAAAGCGTATGACCAAATCGACGGTGCGCCGGAAGAAAAAGCGCGCGGCATCACCATCTCGACCGCCCACGTGGAATACGAGACCGACAACCGCCACTATGCGCATGTTGACTGCCCCGGCCACGCCGACTACGTCAAGAACATGATCACCGGTGCCGCGCAGATGGACGGCGCGATC
>NZ_JBMIRT010000056.1:0-65910 GCF_049195285.1 Ruegeria sp. MALMAid1280
TCGTCGCCCCCGCACTCGGCGTCGCAGCAGCCGCCGCAGGCCTCGCAGCCGCAGGCGGCGGCGGTTCCTCAAACAGCACAACCACAACCAGCACCGTCAGTACAAACTAAACCCATAAAAACAAATCATAAAAAACGCGCCGCAGATTGGGGCGCGCCTAATCCTTGCGGACGATCCGCAAGATGCTTTCGACGTTAAAGTCCAGACGCTCGTTCAGGGCCTGTTCTTCCATCATGTCGCGTTGAAACAGATAGGACCCGGTAAACCGGTTGGTCAGGTAGTAATAACCGATAGCCGCGATGGTGATATTGAGCTGGGTCGCATCAATGCCGGGGCGGAATTCACCGCTTTCCTCGCCGCGTCTGAGAATGTCTTCGACCATCTCGACCAGCCCGCGGGTCGATTCAGGCAGGCTGGACAGCGATTTGATGTGACGGGCACGGTGCAGGTTCTCGCTGTTGACCAGAGTAATGAACTCGGGGTTCTTCAGGTAGTATTTCCATGTGAATCGAACCAGAGATTCCAAGGCGTCCGAAGGCGACAGGGATTCAAGTTTCAACTTGCGTTCGGCGCTTCGAATGTCGAGGTAGGCGGCTTCCAGTACCGTTTGGAACAGCCCCTCTTTGCTGCCGAAATAATGGTATAACATGCGTTTGTTGGCGTTGGCACGTTCGGCGATTTCGTCGACCCGCGCGCCGCCCAATCCGTGTTTGGCAAATTCCTTCTTCGCGGCCTGCAGGATGCGCGCCTTGGTCGCTTCGGCATCTCTTTTCTTTTTGATTGTCGTCTTTTCGACCACAGCCACCTCCTTTGTCATGTAGCTGTCCCGGCGCAGCAAATCTGGTTAGAGCATTTCACACAAATGGCCGAGGTTCTTCAACTGTTCCGTGCCAGCGGCAAACTCAGACTTTTCCTATCCTAGTCTTAACGCTTGACACATCGTTTCGTAAAGAAGTAACTAGTTAGTGCATTAATGGCGTAGAGTGCCGCTGTGCGGGATCGTCGCCGGGGAGGGGTCGACACGCGAACGCCTTTGATCCCATGTGCTGATGGAAAAGGGAGGACGTCATGTCATTCATCAAGAAATACATCGAACAAGAGACGATAACTCGTCGTAACCTGCTGTTGGCATCTGCCTATGGCGTAGGTGGTGCAGCGATCTCTACCATGCTGGGTGGCATGGCGCGTGCGGCGATCACGGATCCGACCGTTGCCTGGTCGTACCGCAACCGGACGAACCCCTATTGGAATGAAATCGTTTCGGGTGGTGAGGCTTTTGTAGAAAGCCTCGGCAAGCCCAAGGATTTCCTGACCCACCTGATCAACGAAGGCTCGTCGGAAAAGTCGCTGGCCGACGTCAAGGCGCTGCTGTCCAAGACCAATGGCGAGCTGGCACTGGCCATCGACACCAATGACGCGCCCAACGCGCGTCCGGTTGTCGAATCCTGCGTGGAGGCGGGCGCATATGTGTCGACCCTGTGGAACAAGACTGACGACCTGCACCCCTGGGATTTCGGCGATCACTATGTCAGCCACATGAGCTGGTCCGACGAAGGCCCGGCGGAACAGACCGCGCGCATTCTGCTGGACGCCATAGGCGGCTCCGGCGGTGTTGTCCATCTGGGCGGTATCGCTTCGAACAATCCGGCCATCGAGCGCCTGGCCGGTCTGAAAACCGCATTGCTGGACTACCCTGACGCGGAACTGCTGGCTGCGGAACCTGCGGACTGGGATACGCAAAAGGCCAATCAGGTCATGAGCGCCTTCCTCACCCGGTATGGTGATGAGATCAAAGGTGTCCACTGCGCCAACGACACCATTGCTTACGGTGTGCTCGAAGCGCTGCGGGCCGAAGGGATCGAAGACATGCCGATTGTGTCCTATGACGGCAACCCGCAAGCGGTCGAATTGGTCGGCGAGGGCAAAATCCTGGCCACCGTCTTTACCAACCCCCATTGGGGTGGCGGCATCACGGCGGCACTGGCCTATTACGCGGCCACTGGCCACTTCAAGCCGTCGGAAGAGCCGAATGAACACCGCGAGTTCTATGGTCCGACCATCATGGTCCGCCCCGAAGATGCGCAGGCGTTCAAGGCGCAGTATCTGGACAGTGCTCCGGCCTATGACTGGAAGGATTTCTGGTCCACGTCGAACGGCCAAATTCAGTACAAATAACGGTGCCTGCAGGCCGGTCTCTGAACCGGCCTGCTCACTCGGGTCTGCGGTGAGCGCGACCCCGCCAATTCACTCAGTGGGAGGAAGCACGTGAGCAATGTGCTGACACGGGATGTGCTGATCAAATGGGCGCCCCTGATCGTCCTTTTGGTTCTGGTCCTGTTTTTCACAGCGATGGAGCCCCGTTTCTTTTCGCTGCGCAATTTTGCCCGCATCGGGATCTCGTCCGCGCCAGCGCTGATGGTGGCCATCGGTGTCACCTTCATCATCATCATGGGGTCGATTGACCTGTCGATGGAAGGCACCGTGTCGGTCTGTGCCGTGGTTTTTGCCTTTGCCTTTATCGGTTTGGGCGGAACGCTGGCGTCCTGGGCCTGGCTGGCCATTCCGTTGGCCTTGCTCGTGGGTGCGGCCATCGGGCTGGTGAACGGCCTTGTGCATGTCTTGCTGAAAATCCCCTCATTCATGGCTTCGCTGGCGATGGGCTTTGTGGGCACCGGATTTGCCCTGCTGCTGACCGGCGGTGACAGGATCAGGGTCGAGGATGACCTGTTCCGCTCCCTGCTGACCGAGCGTTGGTTCGGGTTCCCGATAATGTGCTATGTCGCGTTGCTGTTCCTGCTGATCGCCTGGTTCATCCAGTCGCGCACCACGCTGGGCCGCAACTTCTATGCGGTTGGCGGTGGTGAGGAACTGGCCCACGCTTCGGGTCTGAACGTCAACCGTGTGCGGATCATGGGGTTTGCGCTGGCCGGTGTCTTCTATGCCGTTGGTGCGCTGCTGGCGGTTGGCCGGATCGGGATTGCCGAAACTGCGACGGGTTCGAACTTTATGTTCGTCTCGATCACCTCGGTTGTGGTTGGCGGCACCGCGCTGTGGGGCGGGATCGGCGGTGTGTGGAACACGCTGATCGGGGTGCTGATCGTGAATGTCATCAACAACGGCATGGTTGTGATCGGGCTGCCCGGCTACGTGCAGGACGGTGTTCTGGGCGTGCTGGTCATCGCCGCGGTGGTTCTGTCGACCGACCGCAAATCCGTAACCTTCGTGAAATAGGGGCGGGCTGATGTACGAACTGATCAATGTCGACAAAAAATTCCCCGGCGTCCACGCGCTGAAATCCGTGGATTTCAAGATCGGACGGGGAGAGATCGTGGGCCTCGTTGGCGAAAACGGCGCGGGCAAGTCCACTCTGATGAAGGTGATCTATGGCGCCTACCAGCCTGATGGCGGCGACATCACCATCGACGGCACCAAGGTCCGGTTTCAGAACCCCCGTCAGGCGATGGATCACGGCATCGGCATGGTGTTTCAGGAACAATCCCTGATCACCAACCTGACCGTGATGGAGAACATCTTTCTGGGGTTCGAACAGCAATTCGTCAGCTATGGGGTGATCAACTGGAAAGCCATGGCCGAGGCCGCGCGCAAGCAGCTGGCCAAGGTCAAGCTGGATATCGATCCGGCCATGACCACCTCGAAACTGTCCTTTGCGCAGCGTCAGCTGGTGGAACTGGCCAAGGTATTGACGCTGGAGGAACGGATCGACGGTGATCTGGTGATCCTGCTGGATGAGCCGACCAGCGTGCTGGCCAAGGAAGAAGTCGAGCTGCTGTTCAGCCTCGTGCGCGAGCTGACCAACCGCGCGTCGTTTATCTTTGTCAGTCACCGCATGGACGAGGTTCTGGATCTGTCCGACCGCATCTATGTGATGAAGGATGGCGAGATTGTCGATGTCGTTGCCCATGACGACGCCGAGGTGGATGCCATCCAGCACAAAATGGTCGGGCGCGACGTCGACAAGGAATATTACCGCGAGCAGAAGCAGAAACCCTACCAGGCCGAGGCGCAGCCGCTGGTTGCCTTCAGCGACGTTTCCGTGGCTGGCAAATACGCGAAGATCTCATTCGAGCTGCGCCCCGGAGAGGTTCTGTGTCTGGTCGGTACTGAAGGGTCCGGGCGCGAGGCAATCCTGCGAACGATTTTCGGCCTGGAAACGCCCTCTGCCGGCAGTGTCGCGCTCAAGGGGCAAACCGTCGGCAAGTTCAACGCCCAGTCCGGAGTGGCGGGCGGCGTGGGGTACATCCCGCGCGAACGCAAGGTCGAAGGCATCGTGGCCGGGATGAATGTCTACGAGAACATGACGCTCAGCCAGATGGGGAACTATGCCAATTCGGGTGTGCTGCGTATTGGCGAGGAAAAATCGCTGGCCAAACAGTGGATCGACCGTTTGGCGATCAAGACACCGGATGTCTACAAGGATTGCGGCGGGCTGTCGGGCGGCAACCAGCAAAAGGTGGTGCTGGCCAAATGGCGCTCGGCCGGGTCCGACATCATCCTGCTGGATCACCCGACGCGCGGTCTGGATATCGGCGCCAAGGAAGACGTCTACGACATGGTGCGTGAGATGTCGGATGACGGCGTCGGCATCATCCTGGTCGCCGACACGCTGGAAGAGGCCATCGGCCTCAGCCACACGATCATCGTCCTGAAGGACGGGGTCGAACAGAAACGTTTCGATTGCAGCCCGGGGGACAAGCCGTCGCTTTATGACCTTGTCCACCACATGATCTGAGGCCTGATCCATGAGTTTTGAACGTATCAAACCCCATCTGCCCTGGATCACCCTGCTGGTGCTGGTGCTGGTCGTCGGCGCGGCGGATTCCAACTTTCTGCGGCCGGCAAACCTGATCTCGATGATGGCCGACATCGTGCCATTGTTCATCATGGCGCTGGGGATGACCTTTGCGATCTATATCGGCGGTATCGATCTGTCGGCGCAGTCCATCGCCAACATGACCACCGTGGTCGCGACCATTGCCCTGCCGACCTTTGGCATCGGTGCGGCGCTGTTGTGCATCCTGTCGGGCGTGGTGCTGGGCAGTATCTCGGGTTACGTGACGACGCGGCTTTTCGTGCCCTCCTTCATCTCGACGCTGGCGGTTGGCGGCATCGCCTTTTCCGCGGCGCAATACATGTCGGGCCAGCGCGCCCTGTTCATGGATGCCACCCTGCGGGATTCGAACTTTGGCTGGATGACCGGCTCGGTCGCCGGGCTGCCAAGCGAGATGATCATTGCCGCCGTTCTGGTTCTGGGCGCGTGGTTCCTGCAATCGCGGACAACCTTCGGGCGCGCGCTCAAGGCGGTTGGCGCAGGGGAACCCGCTGCTGTCGCCTCGGGGCTGAACGTCAATCGGATCAAGATCATGGCATTTGCGTTGTCCGGCGGGCTGGCGGCGATTGCGGGCTTGCTGTTCTCGGTTAAACTCTCCGGTGGTTCTCCCACACTGGCGAACGGGTTCCTGCTGCCTGCAATCGTCGCGGTTCTGGTCGGGGGTACCCCGCTGACCGGCGGTGTCGGCGGGGTCATCAACACGCTGATCGGTACGCTGATCGTGGCGGTGATCCGGTCCTCGATGCTGTATTTCGAGGTTGATGCGACCCAGCAGCAGATGGTGTTCGGCCTGATCCTGATAGCGGCGATTGCCCTGACCATCGACCGGACCAAGCTGAGGGTCGTGAAATGACCGGCACCATGAAAGCTGCCGTCCTCGTGAAACCCGGCCAGTTCGACGTGCGGGATGTTCCCCGCCCCGAACCCGGCCGGGACGAGGTTCTGGTGCGCATTTCACGGGTCGGCATCTGCGGCACGGATATCCACATTTTCAACGGCCACTATGCGGCGGAAAACCTGCCGATGATCCCGGGGCACGAATTCACCGGGACCATCGCCGAACTGGGCGAGGGCGTCTCGGGCCTGACAGTCGGTGCGCCGGTTGTTGTCGATATGAATATCGGCTGTGGCTCCTGCTACTGGTGCAGGCGAAACGAGATCTTGAACTGTCCCGAGATGCAGCAGATGGGGATCACCATGGATGGGGCCTTTGCCGAGTACATTTCGGTGCCCGCGCGGCTGGTGATCCCTACGCCACAGAACGTCCCGGTCGAAGTGCTCGCCCTGACCGAGCCTCTGGCCTGCGTTGTACGTTGTGCCCGCAAGGCCAATATCAGTTTTGGCCAGTCCGTCGTTGTTCTTGGGGCGGGTCCCATCGGCAACCTGCACGTTCAGCTGTTGCGCACCATTGGGGCGGCGCCGATCATCGTCGCGGACTTGTCCGAAGACCGGGTGCAATTGGCATTGGAGGCTGGCGCCGATGTGGGTGTCACCAACCCGTCAGCGCTGGAGGAAACCGTCTTGCGCCATACGGAAGGGCGCGGTGCGGATGTGGTGATCGAAAGCGTCGGGCTGCCCGCGCTTTACCAACAGGCTGCGCAGCTGATCCGCAAAGGCGGGCATATCGCAGCCTTTGGCCTGACCGGCGCGGGAGAGACTCTGCCCGTCGATATTCTGCAAACGATCCTGCAGGAAAACTCGATCAAAGGGTCGGTTGCAGGCATGGGGCAGGATATGCACGACGCCCTGACCCTGCTGACCCATGGCCGGATCAAAACCGACCGTTTCACCGGTGCCTCATACGCGCTGGATCACATTCAGCAGGCGTTTGACAGCATCACTGACAGACCCGGTGACCTGAAGACCCAGATTGTACTGACGCATTAGACAAAGCGGGAGGAAACACCAATGACTGTCGAAGTTTACACGTCCAAACCCGAAGGTATGATCCCCAACAGCCGCTTTCCGCTGTTGATCCATCGCGGGGCTGTTCCAGGTGGCGGGGTTGATGCGGTAAAGGCCCGGTTTCGTGAAAACGGCTGGGGCAATAACTGGGAATATCCCGGGGTGTATGAATATCCTCATTTCCACTCGACGTCGCATGAATGCCTGGGCTGCGCCCGCGGCTGGATGGAGTTCAACCTGTCGGTCGAGGGCTGGACCCGGGTCCGGATCGAGGCCGGTGACGTGATCGTCATGCCCGCCGGGGTCAGCCATGAGATGGTCGGCCATTCCGAGGATATCATGATGTGCGGCGGTTACGCCGGGGGCCGCGATTGGGACAACATTCAGGAAGCGTTCCTGACGCCCCAGCTGTTTCAGGCCGCCGTCAAGCGGATCATGATGCTGCCGATCCCCGACAAAGACCCCGCAACCGGGGACATTCTGCATCAATGGCATGATGCGCCGTCATCCGTAGATGGCGGCTGGAACGATTTCCGCGACGGGCTGGACGCTTCTGCCTAGCCTGCGCCCCAATTCGGAGCTTTTCTGATGGACCAAAACAGTCAGATACTGACACCGCCCTCTGAACCCCGCGAATTCGGGTACTTCATGGACGGCGATTGGGTGCCTGCCGGGGATCGTGACGTGTTCGAGCGGTCTTCGCCCGGACATGGCGTCCCCGTCACCCGCATTCCGCGCTGCACCGAAGAGGACCTGAACGCTGTGGTTGCCTCGGCCC
This sequence comes from Ruegeria sp. MALMAid1280, assembly GCF_049195285.1. Lineage (NCBI taxonomy): Bacteria > Pseudomonadati > Pseudomonadota > Alphaproteobacteria > Rhodobacterales > Roseobacteraceae > Ruegeria > Ruegeria sp. MALMAid1280. Next base: position 7,533 of record NZ_JBMIRT010000056.1, read on the forward strand.
GCACGGCCTTTGATGACCGCCGATGGTGCGGCCTGTCCGGTGCCGACCGCGCCGCGGTGCTGTTGAAGGCGGCCGAACTGATCCGCCAGCGTACGGATGAGATCGCCTATTGGGAAACGCTGGAAAACGGCAAGCCGATCTCTCAGGCGCGGGCCGAGGTGTCAGGTTGCGTTGGCATGTTCGAATTTGCCGCCGGTCTGGCACGGGCACTGCACGGGGACAGTTTCAACAACAGCGGCGATGGCGCCATGGGCATCGTCACCCGCGAGCCGGTCGGCGTTGTTGGCCTGATCACCCCGTGGAACTTCCCGTTCCTGATTCTGTGCGAACGCGTGCCTTATATCCTGGCCTCGGGCTGTACGATTGTCGCCAAACCCTCTGAGGTGACCAGTGCCACGACCCTGATGCTGGCGGAAATTCTGTCGGAGGCCGGGCTGCCGGATGGCGTGTTCAACGTGGTCACCGGGTCGGGCAGTGTGATCGGTCAGAAACTGGCCGAACATATGGATGTGGACATGCTGTCCTTCACCGGCTCAACCGCCGTGGGACGCTCGGTTGTCGCCGCCGCAGGTCAGAGCAATTTCAAGAAGCTAGGGCTGGAGCTGGGCGGCAAGAACCCGCAGATCGTCTTCGCCGATGCTGATCTGGAAGACGCCGCCGATGGTGTCGCCTTTGGCATCGCGTTCAACACCGGCCAGTGCTGCGTGTCCGGCGCGCGCCTGCTGGTCGAGCGTTCGGTTGCGGACAAGTTCGCCGAAATGGTCGCCGACAAGCTGCGCAAGGTGCGCGTGGGCGACCCATTGGACGAACGCACACAGGCCGGAGCCATCACCACCGATGCGCAGAACCGCACCATTCTGTCCTACATCGCCAAGGGTCAGGACGAGGGCGCGACCCTGCTGACCGGTGGCACCACTCCCGAAATCTCGGGCGGGCAGTATATTGATCCGGTCGTGTTCACGGACGTTACAAATGACATGGCAATTGCCCGGGAAGAGATTTTCGGACCTGTTCTGGCGGTCATCCCGTTTGACTCGATTGACGACGCAATCGCGATTGCCAACGATACCGAATACGGTTTGGCGGCCAGCGTCTGGACCAAGAATATCGACAAGGCGCTGACGATTTCCCGCCGTGTTCAGGCCGGGCGGTTCTGGGTGAATACAACTCTGGCCGGTGGGCCCGAGCTGCCGATCGGCGGGTTCAAAGCTTCGGGTTGGGGTCGTGAGGCCGGGATGCACGGGGTCGAGGAATACACGCAGATCAAGTCGATCCATGTCGAGATCGGCAAGCGGTCGCATTGGGTGGAGTGATGGCGGAAACCGGATATGACTATATCATCGTTGGTGGTGGATCGGCCGGATGTGTTCTGGCCAGCCGCCTGACCGAAGACAGCGCGGTCAGAGTGCTGCTGCTTGAGGCGGGCGGCAAGGACAGCCATCCGCTGATCCACATGCCGGTGGGTTTTGCCAAGATGACCGATGGCCCTCACACATGGGGCTTTACCACGGTGCCGCAGGTCAACGCCAACAACCGCGAGATTCCCTATGCGCAGGGCCGCGTGATCGGCGGCGGCAGTTCGATCAATGCCGAGGTGTTCACCCGCGGCAATCCCATCGATTACGACCGCTGGGCCAATGAGGAAGGCTGCGAGGGCTGGGCGTTCAAGGACATCCAGAAATACTTCGTCCGGTCCGAGCGCAACGCCATCCTGTCGGGTGAATGGCACGGAACCGAAGGGCCGCTGGGGGTTTCGAACCTTGACGCGCCGCAAAAGATGACGCGGGCTTTTGTGCGCTCGTGTCAGGAGGCAGGCATCCCTTACAACCCGGATTTCAATGGCCCGGTTCAGGAAGGTGCCGGGGTTTATCAGACGACCACGTGGAACGCCAAGCGCTGTTCAGCGGCGGTGGGGTATCTGAAACCGGCCCTGTCGCGCCCGAACCTGACCCTGGAAACCGGATGTCAGGTGCACCGCGTGGTGATCAAGGGCGGCCGGGCCACCGGTGTCGAATACGTTCAGGGCGGACAGATGCGCAGGGCGGGCGCTGATCAAGAGGTTCTGGTGACCTCGGGCGCGATCGGAACCCCCAAACTGATGCTGCTGTCCGGTGTTGGACCGGCGGCGCATCTGCGCGAGCATGGGATTGAGGTCCAACAAGACCTGCCGGGTGTGGGGGAAAACCTGAATGACCACTTTGGTATCGACATCGTAGCTGAATTGAACGGCCATCACAGTCTGGACAAGTACAACAAGCCACACTGGGCGGTCTGGGCCGGTATGCAATATTACCTGTTCGGTTCGGGTCCGGTGGCGTCGAATGTCGTCGAAGGGGGCGCGTTCTGGTATGCGGACAGCGCCCAGCCTGCTCCGGACCTGCAGTTCCACTTCCTGGCCGGTGCAGGGGCCGAGGCCGGGGTGCCGAGCGTACCGAAAGGCAGCTCTGGCATCACGTTGAACTCTTATACCGTGCGCCCCAAGGCTCGCGGAACGGTGCGGTTGCGGTCAAACCGGGTTGAGGACATGCCTCTGGTCGATCCCAACTTCCTCGGGCATCCGGATGATCTGAAGGTCTCGGTCGAAGGGGTCAAGCACAGCGTCGAGATCTTCCGGCAGAAAAGCCTGCAGAAATACATCCGCCAGATTCGTTTCCCCGATGACAGTGTGAAAACGCAGGCTGATTACGAGGCCTATGCACGGCAATACGGTCGGACCTCCTATCACCCGACCTGTACCTGCAAGATGGGCGTGGATGAAATGGCGGTGGTTGACCCGCAGATGCGTGTCCGTGGGATCGATGGGTTGCGGATTTGTGACAGCTCGGCCATGCCCAGCCTGATCGGATCAAACACCAACGCACCGACGATCATGATGGCAGAGAAGGCATCAGACATGATCCGGGGCAATCACTGAACCTCCCGGCTCTCAACGGCTCAGGGGTTTTCCCGGTAAAAAGGCGGTACCTTAAGTGGTACCGCCTTTTTCATTCAGTCCCACTTGGGTGCCCAGGGTACCAGGTCTTCACCAACGATCCGGTACTCGGTGTGGGTTTTGGCATCAATCCGGGCCATATCGCTGCTGGACAGGGTGAAATCCATAACATCGAAATTCGCGTCGATATTGGCGCGTTTGGTCGACATGGTGTTGATCGAAACGCCCTTTTGCAAAATCCATCGCAAAACGACCTGACCCGCTGTTTTGCCATAAGTCTTGCCGATCTCGTCAAAAATCGAGTGTTTGAAGACCTCGCCGCGTGCAACCGAGCAATAGGACGACAGGGGAATGCCGGTTTCCGCCGCCGCTGCCAGCAGAGTGTCCTGGTTGAGAAGCGGGTGGAATTCGACCTGATTGGTGACCAGCGGCGTATCGATGATCTTGACCGCGTCGCGCATCATCTGGGCGGTATAATTCGACACGCCGATATTCTTGGCCAGCCCCTTGGCATGGGCCTGTTCCAGCAGTTTCAGCGACGGGGCGATATCCTCACCTATCGGCGGCCAGTGCAACAACAGGACGTCGACGTAATCCAGCTGCAGCTTTTTCAGGCTTTCCTCGGCCGACGGAATGAATGCCTCTTCGGTGAAATTGTCGGGGTGAACCTTCGTGGTGACGCAAATCTCATCCCGGTCGAAACCAAGTTCGGCCAGGGCGTCGCCGGTTTCCTTTTCATTCTCATACATTTGCGCGGTATCGAACGAGCGATACCCGACCTCGGCTGCGATTTTCATCGCGTCTCGCAGTTCGTCCCCGGTCAGGGGAAATGTGCCGAAAGTGCGTTGATTGGTTTTTTGAAAGTAAATGTTCACGGTAGTCCTCCCGAAGCAATCCCTAAAGTAACTTAATGGTTACTTAGGTTCAGGTCAATTCCCGGGCCTGCGGATTCCTGTTGATTTTCGCGGTCCCTCGCGGCATAACGATATAACCAGTTAGTTACTTTAGTGGGGACCGCATGACCAAGCAGATGACGGCACGCGATGCAGCAAATCTTGTTCCTGACGGGGCGACCGTTGCGGTGAATTCGTCAAGCGGCCTGTGCTGTCCGGACGCGGTTCTCAGGGGTCTTGGTGAACGGTTTGACGACGAAGGTGCGCCGCGGGACCTGACGACAATTCACCCTATTGCCGCCGGTGATATGTTTGGCACCAAAGGGGTGGATCATATCGCCAAGCCAGGGCTTCTGACCCGGATCATCGGAGGATCGTACCCGTCTGGTCCCAGCAAGGCAGAACCCCCATTGGTGTGGCAGATGATCACCGCCGAACAGGTTCGCGCCTACAACGTGCCATCGGGAATTATCTTCGACATGCTGCGCGAAGCGGCGGCCAAGCGGCCGGGCGTTCTGACAAAGGTGGGCATGGATACTTTTGTAGATCCCGATATCGAGGGCTGTGCCATGAATGACGCAGCGCGCGCCGAGCCCATCGTCAAACGCATGGAGTTCGAGGGCGAGGATTGGCTGTATTTCAAGTCCATGGCCCCCAATGTCGCGATCATCCGCGCGACCACGGCCGACGAAAAAGGCAACCTGAGCTTTGAGCACGAAGGCGCCTATCTTGGTGCGATGGAAATGGCGCTGGCGGCGCGAAACAATGGCGGAGTGGTCATCGCACAGGCCAAGCGCGTTGCCGCAGCGGGCAGCATCCGTCCGCATGACGTGCATGTGCCGGGCATTCTGGTTGATGCCATCGTTGAGGCGCCGGACCAGTTGCAAACCACGGCCACCGAATACGACCCGGCGATTTCGGGTGAACTGACACGCCCGATCGAAAGCTTCCGTACGGCGGAATTCAATGTCGGTAAGGTGATCGCGCGCCGTGTGGCCATGGAACTGAAGGACGGCTGGGCGGTCAATATCGGCTTTGGCATCTCGGCCAATGTGCCTCGCATTCTGGTCGAGGAAGGGCTTCATGGTTCGGTCACATGGATGATCGAACAGGGGGCCGTGGGCGGCGTGCCGCTGTTGGACTTCAAGTTCGGTTGTTCCGCCAATGCCGAGGCTTTCGTACCCTCGCCACACCAGTTTTGCTATTTTCAGGCGGGCGGGTTTGATGCCTCGCTCTTGTCCTTCCTCGAAGTTGACAAGAACGGGTCGGTCAATGTCTCGCGCCTGTCGGCCATTCCGCACCGCACGGCGGGGGCGGGCGGTTTTGTCGATATCACGGCGCGAGCCCGCAAGATCGTGTTTTCGGGCAATTTCAACGCCGGGGCCAAGATGACGATTGAAAATGGGCAGGTGAAAATCCTGCAAGAGGGCAAGGTTGCCAAATTCGTGGATGAGGTCGACCAGATTTCCTTCTCGGGCAAGCGCGCAAAGGCGCAAGGGCAGGATGTAACCTATGTGACCGAGCGCTGCGTGATCAAGTTGACGGATCAAGGGTTGATGGTCACCGAAATTGCGCCCGGCCTGGACGTGCAGCGGGACGTTCTGGATCAGGCGGCAACGCCTTTGCTGGTGTCGGATGATCTGAAAACCATGGATCCGGCCCTGTTTGATCCGGTGCTTATGGGTCTGAACCTGTCTGCCGCGTGATGGACCATTTCCAGCTGGATATCGGCGACGGGATTGCCCGCCTGACGCTCAACCGGCCCGAGCGGCTGAACGCTCTGACCGAGCAGATGATGGATGATCTGATGGCGCTGTGCCGCCAGATCGAACATGCCGAGGATGCGCATGTGGTGATCCTGACCGGGGCCGGCAAAGCCTTTTGCGCCGGTGGAGACATTGATGCCTGGGCGGCCCGGTCGGCGGACGGCTTCGGGCGTCACTGGCTGCGCGATGGGCATCAGGCATTGGACGCGCTGGCTCGTCTGCGTCAGCCGGTGATCGCGGTTTTGAACGGCCACGTTCTGGGCGGCGGATTGGAGCTGGCGGCCTGCGCCGACTATCGCATTGCGGAATCGCATATCCGCATCGGGCAGCCGGAGCCCGCGCTCGGGATCATCCCCGGCTGGTCCGGGACACAGCGCACAGTGCGCCGTTTCGGCTCGCAACTGGTGCGGCGCATGGCGATCTTTGGCGAGGAGTTTTCAGCCGAAGCGGCGCTTGCGGCAGGGATCGTCGATCAGGTTGTTGAAAAAGGGCAGGGGATTGACGCTGCAACGGAACTGGCCGACCGGATGCGCCATCGCGGTCCGGTCGCGACCGAACTGGTGAAAATGCTGATCAATGCCGCCGAAGGCGAAGAGAGTGAGCGGGTGTTTGAATCGCTAGCGGGCTGGATTGCCGCTGCGCAGCCCGAGCTACAGGTCGGACTGGCTGCATTCAAAGACCGCAAAAAGGCAGATTTCTGGTAAATGTCTCTGGGAAGGAAGAATGAAATGATACGTCATCTGGTGCATCTGCGCTTTGAAAGCGATGTTTCCGAGGCTGAGAAGTCCTCGCTTTTCAAGGATCTGGAAGGTCTGAAAGGACATATCGACGGCATTCTCGATTTCCAGAGTCGCAGGAACGTGTCCGTCGAAACCGATCTTGTGCGCGATTTCAACGACATGTTCTGGTTCGATTTCCGCGATGTTGCGGTGCGCGATGCCTATCTTGTCGATCCGACCCATCAGGAGATCGGCGGCCGGATCGTTGCGAAGACCGTGGGCGGTGTGGATGGCGTGTTTGTTTGCGATATCGAGGTCTGATCGCGGGGCCTAACAACAGGTTCTGAAGCGATTCACGATCACGTCCCGAACCTCATTCGGGTCTCGTTTCCACCAGTTCCCGGCCGAGAAGATTTCAACCTCGCACAGGCCATCGTACCCCGCATCTTCAACGGCGGCGCGCAGCGCGTACAGATCGGCAACGCCGTCGCCCATCATGCCCCGGTCCAGCAGGATGTCCGAGGTGTCGGCCAGCCAGTCGCACAGGTGATAGCCGAGAATCCGACCCTTGGCCCGGGTTGCCAACGTATCGGCCAGGGTTGTGTCCCACCAGACGTGATAGACATCGATCGCGACACCCACATTGTCTGCGCCAACCACATCACAGACATTCAACGCATCTGCTGCGGTCATCAGGCAGGTACGATTGCCGGCGGTCGCTGGGTTCAGTGGCTCAAGGGCCAGTTTCACGCCGCGTTCAGCAGCGTATGGGGCCGCGCGCGCCACGCGGTCCGCAAGGATTTTCTGGCTTTCCAGAACGCCTTTGGTGCCCGGTTCCGGGCCGCCGGTCACGATGGTCAGAACCTCGGTTTCCAGCGCCGCGGCCTGATCGATGGACAGGTGAAAATCGTCCATGATTTTCTGATCCGATGGCAAGGCAAGTGGCCCGGTCAGGAACGGTGAGCGGCACAGGCCTACAACCTGCATCCCGGCGGCGCGGACACGCTGGCCGATCTGCGCCGCGCGCCCGTCCAGCTCGCGCCGCCAGAAGGTGATCCCGCCATATCCACGTGCCGCGCAGGCATCGATCACCTGCTCGGGGCTCCACCCCGCGCCATGGCCATCCAGATTGTGACCCAAGGTCGCCGTGTTCAGCGCCAACGCGGAATGGTCTTGCGAGAAATCGCGCATCGCTTTCAGATCCCGTAGAGTTTGAGCATGTGCCCCATCCGCTCAGTCGCCAGATCGGGATCGCGCAGCAACCCGCACTCATCGGCCATTTTGAAGCAATTGGTGAAATAGGGCAGGGACCGTGTCGCCTGCGCGCCGTTCAGCATGATGAAATGGTCTTGAAACCCGTTCAGCCAGGCCAGGAACACCACCCCGGTTTTATAGTACTGCGTCGGCGCACGGAAGATATGGCGGGCCAGCGGGACCGTCGGGTCCAGCGTCGCGCGGAAGGTTTTGGCGTCTCCTTCGCTCAGCTTGCTGACCGCATAGGCCGCTGCCGGGGCGAGGGGGTCGAATATCCCCAGCAGCGCGTGCGAGTGGCCCTGATCGTCGCCTTCAATGAGTTCGGGGTAGTTGAAGTCGTCGCCCGTATACATGCGGACGCCTTCGGGCAGGCGGCGGCGCATGATCACCTCTTTCTCGGCGTCCAGAAGTGAGATCTTGATCCCGTCCACCTTGTCTACATTGGCGCCGATGATCGACAGGGCGGTTTCCAGCGCATTGTCGAAACTGTCCGATCCCCAGTAACCGGCAAGCTGCGGGTCAAACATCTCACCCAGCCAGTGCAGGATGACGGGCTCATCGCAGGCGGCCAGCACATCGTTGTAGACCGCGATATAGTCGTCCGGCCCGGTCGCCACTTTTGCCAAAGCGCGCGAGGCCATCAGGATGATGCGCCCGCCCAGTTTCTGGATCGCCTCGACCTGCTCAAGATAGGCTCGGCGCACGTCGTCCAGCGATTTCGCGTCCGCGGGGTCCAGATGATCCGTGCCGCAGCCATTGCCGACCAGCGCGTCGGGCAGTTCCTCTTTGGTGCGCCGGATCAGTTCCAGCGCGCCGCTCCAGTCCAGCCCCATGCCGCGCTGCGCGGTGTCCATAGCCTCGGCAATGCCCATGCCCATACCGGCCAGATAGTGGCGGAATTCCATGGTCTTGCCCCAATCGACATGAGCCGGGCCGGTCGGGTCGTGATCACCAAACGGGTCCGCCACCACATGGGCCGCCGAATACAGAATCCGGGCCGAGTTCGGGGTCAGTTTCGAAGGCTGAACCGGGGTGCCGACCAGCGCGTAATCATGCAGTTTTCCGGTGGTATCGGGCAGCTGAATTTTCATCGAAATACCTCAGAAACGGGGAACAAGCATTCCGGCATCCGCCGAGATGGCCTGGCCGGTTGTGTAGGGAAGTTTGCCGCTGGCCAGAGACGCGATGATCCGGCCCATATCCTCGGGCTGGCCGACGCGGGGAAACAGGGTCAGCCCGTCTTTGGCGCGCTGGTCATACATCTCGATCACCGGGGCGGTCATGTCGGTGGCAATGAGGCCGGGCTGCACATCATAGACGGCGATATTTTCCTGACCCAGACGCACGGCGAAGGTTTTCGAAATCATCGCGGCCGCCGCTTTGGACGCGCAATACTCGGCGCGCGGAACGGCCACCGCCACCGCGTTCGAGGACGTCACATTGACGATACTGTAAAACAGCTCGGCATCGCGGTCGCGGGCGATCAGCCGCTTGGCAAAGGCCTGCGACAGGAAGAACATCGCCTTGGTGTTGATCGCCATGCAGCGGTCATAGCTGGCCTCACTGACCTTCAGCAGATCACCGCGTTGCATCACACCGATGCCAGCGTTGTTCACCAGGGTTGTCAGCGGGCCGATTTCGGCTTCGATGGCGGCCAGTTGGTCGTCATGCGCGCCGATTTCGGAAACATCAAAGGGTGCTGCAACGGCAGGCACGCCGAGGGCGCGGATCGTGTCCAATGCGCCCTGTAGTTCGTCGTCCAACTGGGGGCCGTTTATTGCGATGGCAAAGCCTTCGTGTGCCAAGGCAACGGCCGCCGCCAGACCGATCCCCCGAGAGGACCCTGTGACAAGTGCTGCGGGGCGGCTCATGCGGCAGCCCCTTTTGACAAGAGTTCACGGGCAATGATCATGCGCTGAATCTGGTTGGTCCCTTCGTAAATCTGGGTGATCTTGGCGTCGCGATACAGGCGCTCGACCTCGAACCCGCGAATATAGCCCGACCCGCCAAAGACCTGCACCGCGTCCGACGACCGCTGCACCGCCATGTCCCCCGCAAAGCACTTGGCCATCGAGCACGCCTTGGTGGCATCCTGTCCGGTGTCGATCTTGTAGGCGGCGGAATGGACCAGAAGGCGGGCGGCCTCGACATCCTTGGCAATGTCGGCCAGCAGCCATTGGACCCCCTGAAAATCCGCGATGGGCTTGCCGAACTGTTTGCGCTGTTGGGCATAGTCGGTCGCGGCCTCAAGCCCCGCCTGACCGATGCCAACCGCCAGTGCGGCGATACCGACGCGCCCCTTGTCCAGAACGCTCATCATCATGTGAAAGCCACGCCCTTCGGTGCCCAGCAGGGCATCAGTCGGCAGGCGGACGTCATCGAAAGACAGCGGGCCAACCTGGCTGGCGCGCTGACCCATCTTGATCTCTTTGGGGCCGCGGGTGACACCATCGGCGTGCAGATCGACGATGAAGATCGACATGCCACGGTGCCCCGCCTCAGGGTCGGTCCGGGCCAGAACAAAGCCGACATCAGCGACCGGAGCATTGTGAATCCAGATCTTGCCGCCGTTCAGCACCCAGCCATCGCCATCACGCACCGCCGTCGTGCGAATGCCCGACACATCGGTGCCGGCTTCGGGTTCGGTGATGCAATAGGCGGGGCGCAGCTTTGCGGCCAGCAGATCCCCCAGCCATTTGCCTTGCTGTTCTGGCGTTCCGTGGCGCACCAGCAGCGTTGAGACCAGTTCAAGCAAGCCGCATTGATCGGCGATCGAGGCGTAGCCACGCGACAGCTCCTCCATCACCAGCGCGTAGGTGACCGTGTCGAAGCCCGGCCCGCCAAGTTCCTCGGGTACGCCGATGCCGAACAGGCCCAGTTCGGCCATCTGGTCATAGATTTCGGTTGGAAAACGCGAGTCGCGATCCAGTTCCTCGGCGGCAGGGCGAATGACGTCCTCGGCGAACTGCCGGGTCATATCGCGAACCTGTTGGTGGGTTTCGGTCAGAAACATCGTAGCGCCCCGTAATGTAACTAATCAGTTACTAATACGCGTGCCCAGGGCGGTTCGTCAAGTGGGTTGATCGGTTTCGCCACTTGAGGTAAATAACCAAACAGTTACTTATTGACTGCGCAAATACCGGCGATCCGGTTTGCATTTGGGAGGCTTGCATGAATCCGCACACACTGAACAAGTTTGGCCGGGTGGATCTGAACGTATCCGCCTTTGGCTTTGGCACTGCGCCGATCGGCAACATCTTTCGCGAGATTGACGAGGCAACGTCTGACGCGATGATCCAGCACGCCTGGGACAAGGGTGTTCGGTATTTCGACACTGCCCCGATGTACGGGCACGGCCTGTCGGAAATGCGGACAGGACACAGCCTGCGCTGGAAGGACCGTGGTGATTTCATCCTGTCGTCCAAGGTTGGACGGGTTCTGAAACCCGCGCGTCGTCAGGACATCAATTTTGAGCCCTGGACCAACGCCGCGCCTTTCACAATGCATTTCGACTATAGCTATGACGGGATCATGCGGTCATTCGAAGACAGCCTGCAACGCATGGCACTGGAACATATGGATATCTGCTTTATCCACGATATCGACGTGTTCACCCGTGGCGCCGAGCAGCCCGAAGTGTTCAAACAGGCCATGGATGAAGCCTGGAAAGCGCTGGAAAGCCTGCGTGATCAGGGTGTTGTCAAGGCCATCGGTGTCGGCGTGAACGAATGGGAAGTGTGCCATGCCGCCCTTGAGCAGCGAGACTTTGACTGCTTCCTTCTGGCCGGGCGCTATACGTTGCTGGAACAGGACGCTTTGGACAAGTTCCTGCCGCTCTGCGAAGAGCGCGGCGCCGCAGTTGTGGTCGGCGGCGGCTTCAACTCGGGCATTCTGGCGACGGGTGCCAAGGAAGGGGCCAAGTACAACTACGCTCCGGCCCCTGCCGATATCATGGACAAGGTCCGCAAGATCGAAGCTGTCTGCGCCGAATACAACGTGCCACTGCCAGCCGCTGCTCTGCAGTTCGTGGTGGCGCATCCAGCGGTGCCGACCTTTATGGCGGGCACCCGCACGGTCGAGCAGCTGGATCAGAACCTGAACTGGTTCAGCCATGACATCCCGACCGAGTTCTGGGCGGACCTGAAAACCAAGGGATTGCTGCGCGAAGATGCTCCGGTTCCGGAATGACCGCCAGGCCACTGACTGCAGGGACCTATGGCTTTCACGATCTGCAGATCGGGGACGTGATGAAAACCGGGTCTGCCGAGATAACGGCAGATCTGATCACGGTTTTTGCTGAACTGACCGGCGACAAATACCCGTTGCATCTGAATGACGATGTGGCCCGACAGCTTGGCTATAGGGCGCGGGTGGCGCATGGGCTATTGGTCCTGTCGGTTGTCGATGGGTTGAAGTTTCAGTCCGATGCGCGGCCTGACGGGTTGGCCTCGCTGGGGTGGAACTGGCGGTTCGAACAGCCGGTTTTTGCCGGGGATACGATCCGGGCCGAGCTGAATGTGGTGTCAAAACGCGAAACCTCATCCGGTCGGCGCGGGATCGTGGCCTTCAGGTTCGACGTTTTCAATCAGGCGGGTCAACGGGTTCAGCAGGGTACGAATGAGTTGATCTTCGATCTGTGACCAAAGCCGCAACACTCCAGGATCAAGGGAAAGACATGTCTGTTTCATTCACCAAACGCTTCATCTCGCAAGGTGCTGCAAACACGGCGGTGCAGGAGGCCCTGGCTCATGCCGCTGAAAACGGGTGGCAGGTTGCGGCCGTTGTTGTTGACCCCAGCGGTCACATGGTTGCTGCGGGGCGCATGGATGGTACCCCGGCGGCAGTGGCCGAATTCGCCTCGGACAAGGCCAGAACCGCCGTTTTGGGCAAAACCACACGCGCCTTTGCTGAACGCATGTTGTCGGCGCCTGCATTGCAATTGGGGCTGGCAAACCGCCCAAATCTGTGCGCCTGGGATGGTGGAATGCCCATTCTGGAAGATGGCCAGCTGATCGGTGCGATTGGAGTGTCAGGTGCCGCTGGCCCGGATGACATTCTGTGTGCCGAGGCCGGGGTGCGGGCAATTGGCCTGACCACGTGATACGGTTCTACCTCAATAGCCGGACACGTCGCGCGAATATTCGTGGTAGATGCCGGGATCGAAGATCGAGTTGACGGCCAGTTCGCGCTTGGGCCGCAGGTCCTCGGAAAACACCTGGGCGGCCGCGAATACCTTGGGAGTTACAAACCTCAGACCTTCGGGCAGATCACCCAGCGTTGAATTCGGATCATTGGCCGCAAGGTTGTACCCCCAAATCCCGAATGATGGGATCGACATCTGATAGTTCACGACCTGCGGGAAAATCTCGGACAAGGTCTCGGAAACCGTCCAGTAGGTATGGGGCGAGAAAAAGGGTGAGCTGCTTTGCGTGACCAGCACCCCATCCTCAGACAGGATGCTCTGGACCATGGCGTAGAACTCGACCGAGTAGAGTTTCGACAGCGCCTCGTTATGGGGATCGGGGAAGTCGATGATGATCCGGTCATAGGTCTGATCAGTGGATTTGACATAGTTGAACGCGTCGGTGTTGTGGATGTTCAGCGCCGACGCCTCCATGCTGTGTTCGTTCAGGCGGGCAATCGGGGCCAGATTGCGCCCCAGGTCGGTCATCGCAGGATCAAGGTCGACCAGGTCAATGCGTGACACGCCGGGATGTTTAAGGACCTCGCGCACGGCGAGCCCGTCACCTCCGCCCAGCACCAGAACGGACTTCGGGTCACTGTTGCCCCAGGACAGAACCGGATGCACGAGCGCCTCGTGATACCGATATTCGTCCGCTTCGGCGAATTGCAGATGGCCATCGATATAGAGGCGCACGTCGTTTTTTTGCCAGGTATTGGTGACCACAAGTGACTGGTATTGCGACTGTTTGCGCCAGACGATGCGGTCAAAATACAGATGGTCCTGCGCAAAGGCGGTGATCCGCCCGGCCAGCAGGGTCAGTGCGAACAGCAGGACAATGGTGCCAATGGCGCAGGCCAGCATCCGTTTGGGTGCGTCCAGCTGGTCGCGCAGACAAAGAACGCTCAGCAGGGCGACCATGGCGTTGGTCAGGCCGATGGCGAACGAGGATGAGATCAGCCCAAGGGACGGCAGCAGCAGGATCGGGAACAGAACCGATCCGCCGAGCGCACCGATATAGTCCAGCGAAAGCACATCGGCGATGGATTCCCGCGTGGTGCTGCTTTCGGACAGAACCCGCATCAGCAGCGGTATTTCCAGCCCGACAAGAAACCCGATCGACGAGATGAAGGTGAACATGCCGACCGTGTAAAACCACGGCGCATAGGGAAACAGCATGAACAGCGACACGCTGCACAGGCCGCCGATCAGCGCCAGGATCAACTCAACCCAGATGAATGTCTGGATCAGGTTGCCGTGGAAAAAGCGCGACACATAAGAACCGACGCCCATGGCGAACATGAAAAACCCGATGGTCAGTGAGAACTGATAGACCGAGTTGCCCAGCAGGTAGCTGGACACCGTTCCGATGATCAGTTCGTAGACAATGCCACACAGGGCAACAACAAGGATTGCGCCCAGCAGAACCATTGCCTGCCGGCGGGGCAGGTCCGTGTAGCGCGGTGTCAGGGTGTCGGTCATGCAAATATCCGGGAAACTGGAAAGCCCGGCGCGATCGATGCGCCGGGCCCTGGTAGGGTGTTATGTCAGTGCAATGTTTACTTACCGGCGCGTAGACCGCCCGAGCGGGCACTGCGCGGGGCCGAATAGCTGGTGCGCGGAGTCACCGTGCGGTTGTTGAAGCTGGCGGCGCTGATGCCGGCCGAACGCTGGCGGCCGATCAGGTTGCCAATCAGCGCACCGGCCAGAAAGCCCGCACCCGAGAACCGCAGGCCAGCGGACTGACCGGTGGTGTCGGTGGCGATCAGGCGGTTGTTGGCCTCGTCGATCTCGATGGTGAAAATCTCACCCTCACCCGTGTCGCGGACGCCGTTTGCGTTCGGATCGGCATAGCCCGAGAATTTGGCGTCTGACAGAATTTCCAGACCCAGAGCAGTGTCGTAAAACCGCGGCTCCGAATTCATCACCTGCGTCAGATAGCCGGTGAATTCATCCACTTGCGCGTCAGAGGCTTCGGCGATGCTGTTGGCCTCAAGATACTCTTGATATTGGATGATGGCGAATTCCGTGCGGTCAAGAACCTGCCCGAGATCGGCAGTCTGTTCCGATTTCGGGGCAAGGAAAATTGAATAGGCCGCAAAGCCCAGAACGCCCAAAATGACGATCGTTTTCAGTTTGCCAAACATTGAATACTCCTATGGATTTTCAAACTGTGTTTTTTCAAGTTCGCAGCGCCACCAGGTCTGGTGCAGGTCTTTGCCGTAGAACTCTTTGAGTTCACCGCATTTTTGCAGACCCTGCGCTTGCAGGCCCGCCGCATTGGCGTTGGACAGGTCGGATGGGATAGCCAAGACAGCCATGCGGTATTTCTGGGTGCGTGCCAGCGAAAGCTGTTGATCCAGACCGCTCAGCCCGGTGTTGGTTTCGCGCCAGCGCAGGCCCGCCACGTCGTTGGTTTCGGGGGCTTTGTGAACCTCGAAGATCGACAGGCCGGTATTCGGAGAAGGTTCCGCAGGCAGGATTTCGGGTGCTTCGGGGTTTTCCAGCCCATAGACGATCTTGGCCTCGTTCGGGCCGTGATATGCGGGCACGGTCAATTCGACCGAGGCCCCGAACTCTTCATAGAGTTTATGCGCGGCGGCATAGAGTTTCTTGCCAAACTCTTCATAGTCGCTGGTTTCGATGAAGATCTTGCGAACCTGCAACTGCGCCAGCTTCCCCAGCAGGTCGTTCAGCATCAGGTTGCCCAGGCCCTTTCCGGTATGGGCCTGATCCAGATAGGTCCAGGACAGCCAGGCAACGTCCGGCACATCCTCGTCCAGGCTATAGCCGATCAGACCAATCACGTTGCCCTTGTCCTGCAGGACGAACATGTTGTCCGTCCCGTCTTCCACGAACTTGCTTTCCGCCTCGGTCGCGTCATCCTCATCGGTCTGCGCGATGATCTGGATGGCAGAAGACACGTGCCGCCACTCCATCGGTTTGAGCTTGGGCCCACCCGAGCCGAAAAGGGCGCTAAACATGGCCAGTCCTCCGCCGATCAAGGCGCTTGCGATATGGGTGAAAACAGCGATCTGAGGGCGCAGAAACAGCCACTCGGCCGCAAGAGCGACGCAGATAAGGGTCAGCGTCCAGCCGCGCCGTTCCGGTCTGCTTGCGGTCGTCAAGCCAAAGGAAACAAGGCCGTATGCAACACCCGACAGCCCAACAAACCCCGGTCCGCCGAACAACAGCTCGGCGGTTGTTCCGGCAAAGGCGAACAAGACGGCGAGCGCCAAAGTTCGAAGCCAGCCCAGAACGGGTTCGGTCAAGCTCCCGCCGACAAGGATCAGCAGGCAATTGAGCGTCAGGTGACTTGGATTGCCATGCCGAAACATGAACAGCAGATGATCGGGAAAATCCACGATCGGTCCGGAATACCGGACCGGACCCAGCAAGGCATAACCCGCAATCGCGCTTAGTATGAGGCCTATCGTAACCGGGCATCTGCGCAGCTCTTCCATTCGCCTTTCAGAAACCCGCCGCAGCGAACCGATGCGTCGCGTGGCCAATCAGGCCGCGACGTATGGATTGCACATTGACGCGTTGCGGACGGAAATAGGATTTCAGAACGTCCAGACTGAGCTGTGGTTCTGCATCGCCGCACATGAAGATATCGATGGCGGCATACCCATGTTCGGGCCAGGTGTGGACCGAGATATGCGACTCGGCCAGCAATGCGACCCCAGTGAACCCCGCCCGTTGCCCGAAATCATGGGTATTCACCCGCAGAACATGCGCTTTGGCAGCACTTGCGGCGCGTCTCAGGGCTTTTTCGGCGGGGACGGGATCGTAAAGCGCGCTTGAGTCGAAAAAATCTGCTATAAGGTGTATGCCCAGCGAAGACGAAATGCCGTCCATAAAAAACCTAAGCCCCAGAACTCAAACTATTGGACCATGTGTAATATACTGTTCCATATCGTCAATCTCAGTTTGAGCAGATCTGGGGTCAAGTATCATTCTGTGACAAAATGGCACAACCGGCAGAGGATATGTAACTCGACCGGAAACCTGCTTGGGTATGTTGTATGGACCGCTTCCAAAGCTGCGCCAGTTCTTTTGCCGGAACGCCGCCCCGATCGCGGAGTTCCTGTAACGGCCTAGCCGCGACCGCGATAGGGCGGCACGCCCTGATCGGGGATCCAGACGTGATCGGGGGTGGCTCCGGTTTGCCAGAACACGTCGATGGGAATGCCGCCACGCGGATACCAGTAGCCGCCGATCCGCAGCCAGCGCGGGTCCAGAAATTCAACCAGACGGCGGGCGATGGACACGGTGCAATCCTCGTGAAATGCGCCGTGGTTGCGGAACGATCCCAGAAACAGCTTCAGGGATTTCGACTCCACCAGCCAGTCGCCCGGCACATAGTCGAGCACCAGGTGGGCAAAGTCCGGCTGTCCGGTCATCGGGCAGAGCGAGGTGAACTCGGGCGCGGTGAACCGCACACAATAGTCGATATCGGCCTGCGGGTTTTGCACCCGCTCCAGCTCGGCCACATCGGGTGAGGCCGGCAGTTCTGTTTTCCCGCCCAGCTGGGTCAGGTCGCTGTAAATGGTTTCCATCATGTGCTCCTTTCGGGGTCAGACCCCGCGTTTGTTGCCCCAAAGCAGGACGTGCAGTTGCGGCAGGACCCGTGGCGTGAACCAGCCATCGGCGGTCACCTTTTCCACCAGCCACAGCAGCCGGTCCGACAGGGTTTGCGGATCGACGGGCAGGTCGGGGTCGACCTCGGAATTGCCCGGTTGCAGGTAAAGCGCCAACGTCGGATAGCGGTCGGCTACGGCGCGGGCCCAGTCATAGTCAGCCTCATCGAAGACCACGATTTTCACCACCACCTTCGGGCCATCCTGCGCCGCCTCGATGCAGGCCGCGAAGGCGCCCCAGTCCACGGTTTCACCGCTCGAGGGCGGCTTTGGGCTGAGGACCAGCGTGTCCAGATCACCGAACCACGGCTTTGCAATCGATCCTTGGGTTTCGCAGGCAAAGCGATACCCTTCGGCCTGGCCCCTTGCGATCAGGGGGGCAAAGTCCTGAATGGCCGGATTGCCCCCGGAAAGCGACACAGTCAGAGGCCGCCCACCCGACAAGGTGCGCACCCGGTCCCAGACCGCATCCGTAGCCATCGCCGCCCAGTCGTGGCGAAAGGCGGTATCGACCGCGTGCAGGCTGTCGCACCAGCTGCAACGATAGTCACAACCGCCGGTGCGCACGAACACGGTAGGTTCCCCGATCAGCGCGCCTTCGCCCTGAATCGTGGGGCCGAAAATCTCGGCTATGCGCAGGCGGGTCATGGGCGATACTCGGCCCAGGTCTTTGGCGTTTCGCTGACCCGCACGGCGGCGGTTTCCGGCCAGCGCGCGGCGCACCAGTCATAGAAATGGCGCGCCATGTTTTCCGCCGTGGTCAGAATGTTCATCACGTCGTTCAGGTGGCGATGATCGAAGGTCTCGTCGACATAGGTCTTTAGCGGCTTCAGCTCGCCATAATCCCGCACGAACCCGTCGACGTTCAGTTGGGGCGCGGCCAGTTCGACCTCGATGATATAGTTGTGCCCGTGCATCCGCGCGCATTGGTGATCATCGGGCAGATGGGCCAATTGGTGTGAGGCGGAAAAGTGGAACTCTTTGGTGATCCGATACATCAGGCGGTTTCCTTCTGCGCCGTGGCGGCGACCCAGAAATCGGGATCTTCATATGTTGTCGGGTCCTCGATACCGGCCAGATGGAACGCCTCGCGCCGTTCGACGCAGGTGCCGCATCGCCCACAGTGATGCTCGCCGCCCTTGTAGCAGGACCATGTCTGCGCGAACGGCGTGTCCACGCGTGCGCCATCGGTCACGATATCGGCCTTGCTGCGATGGACAAACGGGGTGAGCAGCGACACATCGGCATAGCCGTCCAGCGCATGTTTCTGCATCGCCTCGAAGGCCCGCGTGAAAGCTGGGCGGCAGTCGGGGTAGATAAAGTGATCCCCGCCATGCACCGCCGTCGCCACCGCATCTGCCCCGCGTGCTGCGGCGGCCCCAAAGGCCACGGTCAGCATGATCGCGTTGCGGTTGGGCACCACGGTCACGCGCATACTGTCCTCGGCATAATGCCCATCAGGCACGTCCACATCATCGGTCAGCGCCGACCCGGTCAGAACCGCCCCGACCGAGCGCAGGTCAACGATGTCATGGGGAACGCCCAGCCGCTGTGCGCAAAGCGCGGCATAGTCCAGCTCTTTCCGGTGGCGCTGGCCATAGTCAAAGGAAATCAGTCCGGTCAACTGGTGGTCGCGCGCTACCATATGCGCCAGCGACACCGAATCCAGCCCGCCCGAGCAGATTACGATCGTTTTCATGTTTTGAACCCTTGTTTTGTTACCCGGGTAGGCTGCGACCGGGATGCGTCCTGTTATACCCGGGAACCGGGCGTGCCAAGTCTCATTTGCGCAATGTTTGCCCGAACGACATCCGAACTGCGGCAAGACCCTTCATGTCCAAATTGAAAGTGGCGCGGCCTTCACAAGCCTGACGCCACAAGGACCAAAAGCGCGAACAAAATGACAAACAGCAAGCCAATGTAACTGCAAACGCGCATGAATTTTCCCCATGCACTCAGTGATTTCCACGGTCTTTTCTGCGGCTTCGAGGGTGTTTGCGGCTCTGGATCGGGGGGGTCGGGTTTCAAGGTCTCCGTTATGCGGTGTTGGGCCGAAGAGAGGGCCTCGCCCGCACCCGCTTTGAGATACGCCAGCTTCTCGCCAAGGTTTAAGCGGCTTTCAGGATCAGCGGGCGTCGGTTCCGCCTGTTCGGGTGGTGCAGTCGGTTTGGCTGCACCTAGCCGATCCCATTCATCAAAAAACAGGCCAGGTTTGAAGTCACCCTTCAAATGTTTCTCCAACAGCCGGAACCGGCGACGCTGCAGTGCGTCCATCTGGTCGAGGTTCAGCTTCAACAAGCCCGCCAGCCGGTCCGATTGGCTTTCGGACAAGAACCCGTCATGCTGCAGGTCATTGACCCGTTTGCGCAGATTCCGGGCAAGGTCGCGATGGGGGTGCAGCCCGGTTTTGCGCAAGGCAACTGCACCGCTGCCTTGAAAGTTGAACTTCTGCGGGCGCTGAAGGTGTTCGGCCTTCATCATTTCTTCGAGATAATCAAACAGCTCGCGCGTATCGACAGAGCCGTCGCCGTTACGGTCCGCCGCGCCCTTCAATCCGTTCAGCAAGTGCTTTGTGAACACGCCGTGGCAGTAGTTCTTGGCTTCCCGGGCAACTTGGGTGCTGGTGGCTGACGTCATCACCAATGTGCGGCTGTTTGCGCCAAGCTCGGTTTGCAGTTGCTCGCTTAGGGCTGAGCGAGAGGCGTCGTCGGCTGCCGCACCGGCATAGCAGCAATCGAGTATGATCAGCCGGACACGCGCGGCCGCCTGTTCGACAACATCAAGAAGGTTGCCGTATTTCAACGCGGTTGAATGGACCAGGGTCGTGTGAGTGTTGGCAAAGGCCAGATGCAGCTTTTGATTTCGCACCAGACCGTGGCCCGCGTAGTAAACCAGCAAAAGGTCACAGCGCCCTGTCTTGGTGGCGATGCGTTCGATTTTGGTCAGCGCGTCGGAATGGTTGCCCCGGGTTATCAGTTCGACATGATCGAATTGCTCGCCCGTTTCACCCTGCAGCAGATTATGAAGCGCCGTTGCGTCGTTTCGCGCATAGCTCAGGTCATCCAGTTCGGGGTCTTCGAAACTGTCTATACCGATGACAATCGCGGTCTTTCGCGCCGTTTGACCGGCCCCTGTCTGTTTCTCGGGCGGCTCGAACAGTTCGACGATCGCGTCTGATGGACCTGTTTCCGTGACAGGTGGCGGTGAGGTTCGGGTAAAATCAGGAACCAACCGTGACAGAACGGCAAAGACCCGATCTTCGCTGAAGTTCCTGGCATCAAAGGTGACTTTTGCGCCATCATCCGTTTGAAATGCAAGGCTGACGGACTTTTCCCGGATTAGGTAAGCTTTCAGGACCTGGATGAGGGATGACACGGCGGCGGATTGCCCGACCTCGATCCAAAGCTGCGGGTTAAGCAGCAATTCCAGCGCACGCTCGCCCGTAGCGGGCTTGCGCGTTGCTCGCAAGGAACTGATCCCGTCAGCATCGTTCAAGTCACGATCCAGCTGTCCCACAAATGCCGACAACGCTTGATCGTCCAGTTCAGACGATTGAATGTCCAGCTTGAAGCCCATGATACGTTACCCGGAACAGCAAAAAACAATGAAAACGATTGCCGTAGCAGATTTACCAAAGATAACAGATGTCGCCGGACCTGTCCAAAATGCGACGGCGTAGGTGAACAGATCCGCTTTCTGTCAGGCTGACATCGCGCCTATTCCGTTCCAGATCGAGAAACGCCGGGCAAGGTTGGTTGCTGAGACGCTCTCGTACCTGCGTTGTTCCCGCCGAAACCTCTGATGCGGTGATGGGCCTCATCCTGAGCGCCCGGCCTTTCCGGCGGAATTCGCAGAGGCGACAAGCCACTTTGCAGCCTTACTTGATGCACCACTTACGCTGGGTGCTGGTTCCTGCGGTGCATATGTGGATCTGCAAATGGACTGACCATAATCCCCGAGGGTGCCGCAGTTCCGGCAGCGACAGCTTGGCAACTCAGCAGTCGGCAGGGCGGCACGATTCGATGGCCGTCAGCGGGCTGAGATTAAGCCATTTGATGAAAGCCCGTTTTGCCCATCCGTCACCAAGAACTTCTAGCTTCTGCGTTTCTATTGCCTTTGATGGGGTGATATCGCCCCTTACAATGTAGATGGCGACCGGAAGCGTGCAGGCCAGATACAAGTTGACCTCTCCGCCGGGGTCCTCGACGCACAGCTCACACCGTCCATTCCGGTTCAGAAACCACCAATACCTTTTTGCCTCGGTTTGATCGCTCAGTTCCAGCCGAATGAGGCAGCGTCTTTTACCGAAAGCACTGGCATTGGATGTGCTTTCCAGGCTCCAGACCAGCAATCCCAGATCAATCTCATGGTCTTTGAGTTGCCGCCTAGTCCATCGTTGCCCCCAGATGCCAAGAGCCTCGACCAGGGGAACGAATTCACGCCCCGCATCGGTCAGCGCATAGCCCGGGCGCTTTTCGCCAATATCCTGGCGCGCAACGACGCCCTCTTCGATGAGCCATTTCAACCGCGAAGACAAAAGCGACGGCGACATCAAAGGTACGCCGCGTTTCAATTCGGTGTACCGGCGCGGGCCAGCCGCAAGATCACGGATGATCAGAGCATTCCAGCGCTCGCAAAAGAGCTCAGCCGCTTTGGCGACCGGGCAGAATTGGCCATAGGATTTCATCCTGTGCCACCTGTCATTTGCTACAGATTTAGAACTATATCCCGCGAACCGCAACGTGTCACTATTGGTCCGAACGCAACCAAAAAAGCGGGTGATCCATGTTGAAAGATGCTGCTTCTGCCGGTCAGGTATCGAAATCCGCAGCTGAAATATACGATGAGTTCTTTGTCCCGGCACTGTTTGGCGAATGGGCGGGGCGCCTTTGTGAACGCGCCAGAATTGCCCCTGGATGTGCTGTGCTGGACGTTGCCTGCGGCACCGGAGCCACAACGCGCGACGCCCTCACAAGGGTGGGCTCTGCAGGTCGTGTCGTTGGCCTGGACCGAAACCCGGATATGCTTGACGTGGCGCGCAGGCGAACCCCGGATGTCGACTGGACCGAGGGCCGCGCCGAGGCGCTGCCGTTCGCGGACAGGTCTTTTGATGTTGTTCTTTGCCAGTTCGGGCTGATGTTCTTTGACGATAGGCGCCAGGCACTAAAGGAAATGCGGCGGGTGGTGCGTTCAGGTGGCGTGGTTGCGGTCTCTGTTTGGGATGACGCCGAGACCTCGCCCGGATATGCCCGGATGATCGAGCTGATTGACGAAATGTTCGGAGCGGCCGCCGCAAATGCGCTGAGGGCGCCTTTTGTCCTTGGGCACAAGCCGTCATTTCTGAGCGCGCTTGAAGACGCGGGATTTCGGGAAACAACTGTAACCACCGTCACCGGCGCCGCGCGGTTTGCCTCGATCCGCGAATGGGTCCGAATGGATGTCCGCGGGTGGACATTGGCCGAATTCATCGACGATGCCGGGTATGAGGCTATGGTCGCAGAAGCGGAAAAACGTCTGGGACAGTTTGTTGTCCCGGATGGATCGGTGGAATTTCCTGCGCCCGCGCATCTGGCTGTGTGGACAGCTGATTGACGCAAGCCGCAGGAAGTTGGTGCTTTTTGTCCGTGTACTGTCGAATGGGCTGTTTAGCTTTTCAGCACTCGGATTTCTTCGAACCGTGTCATGTCGGCGAACTGACAAAAGGCGGGGGCGGTAAGTGGAATGACAGGCGCGGCATCTGCAAGGTCTGCAAGAATTGCACCAAGTTCAGCTTCCCAGACGGGCAGCACGGTATCGGGCAACCAGTTGATCGGGTAGGCAAAGGTCATGTGGTGCTGATACGCGTCGTGGTCTTCGTGTCGATAGGCAAATGGTTTGGCCAGCGCCTCGCGCCAGGCCCGCATCTTCGCGTCGTCTTCTTTGGTGGCACCTTTAAGTGCAAGACCCGTAGGGCTTAAGCCCGCCGCACGCACGGCAAAGCCCGGTGGCGCAGAAAAATCAGCGAGCCGATCGATCATGGCTTTGGTAACGCTGGTCACAGACGCATCGCGGTCCAGATCACGGGGCCAGGTGTCCGCTGTGCGGCGGGTTTCGATAACGCCTTCGAACACCGTCATGTGCAGGCTTTCGACAGGGGTGAAAAGAAAACGTTTGGCTTCCGGCAGTGCCATCATTCTTTTGCGCGCCTCCAGCACGGCCTGGTGAGCCGGGGCATCGAAATCAAGATGGCAGACAACGGTATTACCTGCCTCGGGCAGGAATGCCTCAGCGTTGTATCGCTGACCAAACCGCCGCGGGGCGTTTGGGTTGGTGCTGGCTGCAAATGGTGCCACGTCGACGTCCAAATACAAGGCAAAGCTCCGTTTTTTGCGCCGTTACGAAATCTGTTGCAGGCTTAGGACCGCATCATTCATCTAGCCCAAGAGCGCGTCAATCCTGGACAGCGTTGCCGTGTTCACCGCCACACCATCTTTGCGGGCTGCCAGACGTTTGGCCCGGCGACCGTCACCGGGCAGATGCGCCCCGTCCTGAATACGGATAGCCTCGATCAGGCCGGCGACACCGGCCTCAAACGATCCACCGGCTGTTGCCTCGGGGTCTATGGCTATGAAAAACTGGCCGGTTTTCGGCGGGCCGCCTGCAGTGCCCGAAAACGGCGAGGCATTGATGCCCAATGTTGCCCCCGTCAAAGCCGCAGCCAAAACCTCGACCAGCAGCGCGACGCCGACGCCTTTGTACCCGCCCGATGGTGCCATTGACCCCTTAAGGCCGACCTCGGGATCGGTGGTCGGGTTGCCCTCGGCGTCCAACGCCCAGCCAACCGGGATCGGCTTGCCTTCGCGCGCATGTTTCATGACCTCGCTTTTGGCAATCGTGCTGGCGCTTTGATCGATCAGCAAGGCTGGTTGACCATCGGTTCCGGGGACTGCGACAGAAAATGGATTGGTGCCCACGACAGGTTTTGAGCCACCGGACGGGGCAATCGAGGCCGGCGCGTTGGTAAACCCCAGCCCAACCAGTCCGGCTTGGGCAAGCCTGTAGGTGTGATAGCCCAGAACACCGCAATTGTAGCTGTTCTTGACGGCAAGAACCGCAACGCCTTGTTCCCGCGCAGCCGTGATCAGAGCGTCAAAACCCAGATCAATGGCAGAATGGGCAAAGCCGGTTGCGGCATCAGCGGTCACTACGCCCGGCCGGGGGCGTGACAGTACAGGTTTTGCCACCCCGTCGACCTTGCCGCATTGCACATGCTCACAATAGATCGGGATATAGGCCAGGCCGTGGCTGGCGACGCCGTCGGCCTCGGTTGCGGCGGTTGCTTGTGCCAACGGACGAGCGTTGGCCTCGGATGTTCCGGCCGCCACCAGAGCGCGGAAGGACAGCTCTTCTATCTCGGCGAGGGTAAGGGTCCGTGTGTCGGTCACTTTGGTCTCTTTTCAGTCGTTGTCGGAAAGCCCGGCCCCTGCGCCCAGCAGGCGGGATTCCTCGGTTGCGGGGGCATAGGTGCGGTGGGCAAAACGGTTCAGAACAGCCCAATCATCCAACGTGGGCTGCGCGCGGGTGTGCCGATTGCGCGGAACATCGGGCGCAACGCCCTGCGAAACAGTGACCCGTCGGGCTGTGATCGGCAAAATGTCGGGGGCTGCCAGATGGTCGCCATCCGTGACCGCCCGCACCCCGTCGATTTCAATGCTTATGCAGGATTTCAGAACACGTGCCGCATTGGCGGCAAAGGGCAACAGCAGAGCAGGCGACACAACCGCTTGCAGCTCGACCGGGCCAGTTTTCAGCAGATGGGCGCAGTCGGACAAGAGAGGACCCGCCGACAGCGGGCACAGGTCGCCGTCGCCCTGCCAAGGGCCATCAACCTGCCGGGGTCGGTGTGCGGCAAGGTCCGAGGCCAGCCCGAGCGTCAACAACCGGGCAAGAGCCCCGGCGCCATCCATGCCTTGGGCGCACAGCCAACGCGCTGCTTTTGACGCCTCTTCCGCTTGTCCCCAGGAATATCCGGCCCCGCGGGTGGCGCGTTTGGCGGTTGCCTCCATCTCGTTCAGCGAGAAGCTCATGTCGGCACCTCTGGATAGACCCAAAGATCGGCGTTTTCAGATGTCAACTCCTCGGGGTAGGGCGCACCGGCATACATGCAAATGCGGACCCATCGATCCGAACGCGGGTCAAAATGCGTGGCGCCGAAGAACGACAGCTTTGCCCGCAACATGTCGAGGGGCACCACCGTCGCGCCAATCGTGTTGTCCCGGATTTCGCCATAAGGCGCGGTGCGGGTCATCTGCGCGCGCCGGACAGAGTGACGGTGTTCGGGATGACGCAGCAGGAATTCTGCAATGGGCTGGGCTCCGTCCCATCCGCTCAACTCCGCATAGATCGCCACTGCATCCCGTGCCGGAGCCCAAGGTTGTTCGTAGTCTTCGATGGGTTCTTCGAACCGTTCGCCCATGCGGGGTTCCAGTTTCTCTTCGGACACGTACCATGCGCGGGCACAGTGTTCGCGGGACGTCCAATCCAGTTCCAGCGCCCAACCAAACGCGCCCCGGATCAGGTCACGGACGTCACTGACGGGCATCGCCCCGTCGATCACAAAAGCTGCAGCATCGCCGTCGGCCATGCACGAGGCCAGCCCGTCCACGAGGTCTGCGTAGGGTTCAAGGATCAGCGAGGCGAGATATTCCTGCCCTTCCTCGCTGAGCGCGGTTTGCGACCAGAGCACCAGCCGGTTCCAGGGATGGCTGCCGGTCAAACCGTCCTGATCCACATAGTCCGAGATCGCCTGCAGGTCAGCGTTCAAAGCCGCCAGTTTTTCGATTTGTATGGGATGTTCGGACCGCCACCACGTTATCGAAATCTGGCTGCGTTCGAAAACTCGCCGGAAGTGCTCGACCTCGGCCGCAGATGCGGATTCCACGGACCGGACACGCGCAATCGCCTCTTCCCGCGCCATGACCCAGTTGTTGAACAGGATGGGGTGGTTGACGATGAACGGTGCCATACCAAGGCCGGTGGAGTTGCCGATGCCCAACCACGGCGCGATGTCTGGGTCCAGTTTTGTGGCCTGATCGCCGCCCTTGGCGTTAGCCATGTGCTGTACCAGATCCCGCACGAAGGTCCGGGTCAGAAAAACCGACAGCATCTCGGCCTGAAAGGGGGCGCTGGTTTCCGGGCGGTTTGCGATGTTCTCGCGATCTGCGGCACCAAATTTGCCCGAGCCGTAAACGGCCGTTGTACGCATCAGGTAACCGACCTGATAGATTTGCTGCACATCCGGTTGCTGCCCTGCGGCCAGAGCATCGACGACATGTTCCCACAGCCGGACCGAACGGTTGGCGCGAGATAGGGACAACTCGGTTTCACTGACGCGCCCGGCTTCCTGCAGGGGGACGTTTTTCGAAAGACGCTCGATATCCGCCTCGGTCGGGATGCCATCAAACAATGCGAATGTGGCGTCCCATGCGTCGGCAATCACGCGGTCCGAGCGTTTCTCGGGCGGCAGGTCGTGCGCGAAGGCAACCAGCGAATACGCCCTGTCCGGCCCGTGCGCGGTATAGACCGCTGTCCCGACGCCTTGGGCGTCAATGTCAAATACGGGGCGTGAAAACGACCAGTTTTCCCGCGCCATACGTCGGGTCAGCTGTCGCATGAAGCTTAGCCGACACTGGTGCAAAGACCCCAGCCGCGACAGTCGCATGACGGTAGCCGGATCGCGTCGGTCGATGTGAATTTGCGCCTGTGTTTCCATTCGGTTACCCCCGGGCAACGAAGTTTTTGGCAAAGAACCTGTACCAGTTTCCCCCCATGATCCCGGCCACTTCGTCATCGCTCAGACCGGTCGCACGCAACCCATGTTCAAGGTTCCCAAAGTCGCGGTTGTCCCGGAACCAGGGCGGCATCGGAGGGAAGCCCGGGTTGCTGGCCGATCCCTCGCCATAGTCGATCTGTTTGGACCAACGCCCCACACGCATCCATTCGACCACGCTGTCGGGCTGATCCTGGCACAAATCCGTGCCGATCCCGAGGTGCTCTGCACCGTATTTCTCAGCCGTGCGCGCAATCATCTCGCAAAAGCTGTCCAAGGTGCAGTCCGACTTGTCTTTCAGGTGATGAGGATAGACCGAAAATCCCAACATCCCACCGTTTTCGGCCACCGCCCGGATCACCGCATCCCGCTTGTTGCGCAGAGCGGGTGACCATTCGTGCGGGTTCGCGTGGGTGATGGCGATCGGGCGTTCGGACAGTTCAGCCGCTTCGATGGTGGACCGGTCGGCCGAGTGGCTCATGTCCACCACAAGCCCGACCCGGTTCATTTCCTTGATCACCTGACGGCCCATGCGGGTGATGCCGGTATCTTCGGCCTCATAGCAGCCCGTGGCCAACAGGGATTGGTTGTTGTAGGTCAGTTGCATAAACCGTGCGCCCAAAGTGTGCACGATTTCGACCAACCCGATATCGTCTTCGATGGGTGATGGGTTCTGAAAGCCAAAGAATACAGCCGTGCGCCCGGTTTCGCGCGCTTTGTCTATGTCGCTGGCCCAAAGCCCTTTCATGATCAGGTCGGGGTATTGCTCGAACCAGCGGTTCCACTTTTCAAAGTTCAGAACCGTTTCACGGAAGTTCTCGTGATAGGCGATGGTGACGTGGATTGCGTCCACGCCCCCTTCGCGCAATTGCCGAAAGATCTTCTCGGACCAATTGGTGTATTGCAGTCCATCGATCCGCATCACATCGGCTTTCCAGCGCTGATATAGGCGGTTTTGACCGTCGTGTAGAACTCAGCTGCGGCCTTGCCCTGTTCACGTGGGCCATACGAGCTGTCACCACGGCCGCCAAAAGGTACGTGATAGTCAGTACCCGCGGTGGGCAGGTTCACGGTCACAACCCCGGTGCGCGCGTTGCGGCGGAAATGCGTGGCGCGGGCCAGGCTTTGGGTGACGATGCCCGAGGTCAGGCCGAAATTGGTGTCGTTGACGGTGGCCAGAGCCTCATCATAGCTGCCGACCTTGATGACCGAGGTCAGCGGCGCAAACATCTCTTCACGGTTGATGCGCATGTCGTTGGTTGTGTTCAGGAACACGCCGGGGCTCATGTAATAGCCGTCTTGGGGCATCTCCAAACGCTGGCCACCGCAGGCCAGTTCGGCACCTTCTGACTTGCCCAGGTCGACATAGGCCAGATTTTCGGCCAGTTGCTGTTCACTGACGACGGGACCCATCTGGGTGCCCTCAGCCAGCGCGTGGCCGACTTTCATCGCCTGCGTACCGGCCACCAGTTTTTCCACAAAGGCATCGTGAACGGCGGCATGAACCACCAGCCGAGAGGATGCCGTGCACTTCTGACCGGTGCCGCCGAACGCACCACCCAGCGCCAGCGAGACAGCAAGGTCGAGATCGGCGTCGTCCATCACGGCCAGTGCGTTCTTCGATCCCATCTCCATCTGCACCTTGGTCAGGTTCTGAATGGCGGCCGCGGCAATGCCCTTGCCGACCGGCACCGAACCGGTGAACGAGATGGCGTTGACCTTGGGGCTTTCCACCAGCCGCTGTCCGATGGAGCGGCCCGATCCCATGACAAGGCTGAACAGGCCCTTGGGGATGTCCTGACGGTTGATGATCTCGGTCAGGGCGACAGCCGAAGCCGGGGTGATATTGGCGGGCTTCCAAACCACCGCATTGCCATAACACAGCGCCGGAGCAATCTTCCACGACGCCGTGGCTGTGGGAAAGTTCCAGGGGCTGATGACGGCAACAACGCCAACTGCCTCGCGGCGAACGTCGATTTCAATGTCAGGGCGCACGGAATCGGCGTTTTCACCGATCTGGCGCAGGCATTCAGCGGCGTAATAGGTGAAGAACTGTCCGGCGCGGTAAACTTCGCCTTTGCCTTCGGCCAGCGGTTTGCCCTCTTCCCGGCTGAGCAGGGTGCCAAGCTCTTCGGCGCGGGCCATCAGTTCGGTGCCGATATTCATCAGTACCGCCTGCTTGCGCTCAAGCCCGTATGCCGCCCATTCAGCCTGCGCGATACGCGCCTGATCCAGCGTCGCCTCAAGCTGATCCGCATTGGCCTGAGCAAAATGGCCGATCAGGTCGCTCAGATCCGACGGATTGCGGTTTTCGATCTCGCTTTCACCAGCCAGCCATTCGCCGGCGATCAGGTTCAGATTGGTCACAATAGGCCCCACGTCAAAATTGGTCTGGCAGAGAATGGACTTTGCAATCCGCATCAGTCAAACTCAAACAATTGAACAAAACTTCAGGAAAATTGAAGTATGGCCATCAAGATCGAAATGCTACGCTGTTTTTGTACGGTCGCCCAGACGGGCAACCTGACCGAGGCAGCGGACCGTTTGGGGCGCACACAATCGGCCGTTTCGATGACGCTGAAGCAGTTCGAGAACCACTTGGGCAAAAAGCTGTTTGCAGGAGAACGAAAAACGCATCTGTCCGCCCTGGGCGAGCAGGTTTTTGAATTGTCCCTGAAACAGGTTCGCCAGTTTGATCAGACCGTGCAGTCCATCGAGGCGGCTGCGGATGCCACCCACGGCCTGATGCGCATCGTGTCGGTTCCCTCGGTCGCCGCGTTGGTCTTTCCCTCCGCTCTGGAATATCTGACCCATCGTTTTCCCGGCTTGAAGGTCGAATTGCGGGACACGGATACGCAACAGGTGCTGGATTCGCTTGTGGATGGCAAAGCGGATATCGGAATTGCTTCGGGGTTCCATCCGTTGAAAGGCATCAAGGCTGTTCCCTTGTTCGAGGATCAGTTTGGGCTTGTTTGTGCGTCTGACCATCCGCTTATCACACGACCAGCGCCGCCCACCCTGGATGACGTGATGGCCGCCGCATTTGTTCGGAATGCCCTGTGTGGTCTTATCCAGACACCCAAATTCGTGCAGGCAATCGCAGATGCCGATGTCACCATTCACAATACGCATTCGCTGATTACCATGGTCAGAACCGGCAAGTGGGTGACCGTGCTGCCACAAACCGTCGCGCGTTTTCTACCCGAAACCACCGCATTCCGCGCCCTCTCGGACCTGCCGGACAAACGGAAGGTCTATCTGTACGTCAAGGAAAAACCACGGTTTCAGGAGCTGGCGGATGCGTGCAGCGCCTTCATCCTGAGTAGAAAACTGTTTTGAAACGATTGAATAATCCGGGTTGTCAATTTCGGCGGATCAGCGGTCAATACTTGTCTGATGTGCTCATATCCCGAATGGAAGAGCGCGACCTGTCAAACCGTTCGTTTTTTGAGGCCCTTCAACACGGCACCACATGAATCGATCAGCTCTTTCAACTCGACGCCATAGTTTTCAGTGCCGCTTTGCAATAGCGTCTCGACCGATTTTGCCATGTTTGCAAGCTCGGTTTCACCAAAGCTCGATACGCTGCCATATACCCGGTGAACCAGAAACTCTATCCGATCCCGATCACCCTGTTTCTGAGCTTTTTCAAGCTGCGAGTGGCAATCTTCCAATGACTCCCTGAACGCCACAAAGACCTGTTCCATTTCTTCGCCGCTCAGGAACTTGCTGAGGCGCGCTTTGGTGGCTTCTGACCCCCTGGACACGTATGGCTTGTCCGAGGGGTGTTTGCCTATCGACGCCCGGATCGCGCCGTACAGAACACGTTCGTCCAGCGGCTTGGAGACGACGGCATCGAAACCCGCCGTCGTATATTCATCCAGATCTTCGGGCATCACGTTCGCAGTGACGGCTATGGTCGCAATCGTCCTTTCGGGCCGATTGGCCTTTGCAATCCTCTTGAGGTCACGCGCCAGTTGAACGCCTGTCGTATCGGGAAGGCGGATATCGGTCAGGATGCAGTCAACGTCGTCTGGCCGGAACAGTTCTTTTGCATCGCGGCCGTTTGCTGCTGCGGTGACCTCATGGCCATCTCGCTCCAACAGGCTTTTGAGGATTTCCATGCTGGTGGGATCGTCTTCGACAATCAGCACGTTCTGCTGTGTTCCCACGGTGATGGCCATTCCCGATGCCTCGGATTGGGGCGAGGGGGCGGGGGCGGCCTGAAACGGGACTTCCACCCGGAAAACCGTGCCTTCGCCCAGGCTGCTTTTCACGGAAACCTGCCCTTCCAGCGAGGTCACAAGCCCGCGCACGATCGAAAGCCCCAGCCCGGTTCCACCTATTTTGCGGGAATCTATGTTCGACGCCTGCGTGAAGGGTTCAAAAATACTGGCAACCTGATCCTCGGGGACACCGATTCCGGTGTCGCTGACCGTGAAGGCCACGGACTGTTTCGATTGCTCGAACGACAAGGTCACCGAACCTTCGTGGGTGAATTTCACCGCATTTCCAAGCAGGTTCAGCAAGATGTGCCTCAGATGCCCGCTGTTGCCGCTCAGGTAAACGCCGTCGTCGAACTGAGGGATGATCAATTGCAGATTTTTCGAACGGGCCAGCGGGCGCAGTACGGCCTCGAGATCCTGAAGGATTTCAGACAGGTTAAAGGTTTGAAATTCGTGGTCTTCGGCTTTTTCCTCAAGCCTTGCGATGTTCAGAACGTCATCGATGAGGTTTCTCATCGCCAGGCTGGACCGTTCGATTTCGTCCAGCCTTTGATCCAGCGACGCGCGGTCTTGCGGCGTCAGTTTGATCAGCCGGATATTCCCGACGATGCCGTTCAGCGGCGTGCGAAGCTCATGGCTTGCTGTCGCCAGAAACTGCGATTTTGCTTCATTCGCCTTTTCCGCGTCGTTGCGCGCCTTTTCAAGATAGACGCTTTGAACAAAGTTCGCCCGCAACGTCCTTTCCGAGAAGAACTTGGCATAAAGGCCAATCAGAACAGTCGAGCACAAAACAAAAGATGGCCCGATCCAGGTATCGATGCCGCTGCCGGAGTTATCAAACACCAGATAGTAGGACACCGGGATGAAAAGCATAAGTTGCAGCGCTGCTGAGTGAGAAAATACAAAGGGCAGAAAGACCGTTCCCGCCAAGCTGATCAGAGCAAAACGGTACAGGAAGTCTTTGGACGCATGGTCGCCGGAAAACGCAAACGCAGCCCAGATCGCCAGATACATCATGGTCCAGCCGACCGAAATGATGATGGGCAGCGTACGCGCCGGCAGCTTGTGCGAGAAAAAGAAAAGCCCAAAGATAAACGAGATGATGAACAGTCTGGCGCCCCAGACCGCCAGATCCTGTCCCGAGAATGAACGCCCATTCAGAACGAAGACTTCAAGAAGAGCGTAAACGACGTAGAACGACGCCCCGAACAACAAGGCCGTCCGGAATTGGCCGCGCGTGGATTCGAAATACCACTCGCGGTATCTGCCCTCGACGGTCTTATCAACGAAGTTCTGCGTAACCGCGTTGATAGGTTCGTCATATATGTAGGCGCGCGGTTTCAACTTCGCACCAGCCCCAGCCGATAGCCGACGCCATGAACAGTTGAGATGATTTTGGGTCCATCGCGCCCGCTGGACAGCTTTTTCCGGATTTTCGCCACCAACGCGTCGATTGTGCGCTCGCCGGCATCATGATCCGGCGACAGGGCAACAGCATCCAACAGGACCGCGCGGGACAACACCCGCCCGTTTGCGTTGACGATCGCCATCAACACATCAAATTCAGCTCGGGTGAACGGGGTCGTTTCCAGCCGCTCGTTCCACACTTGTCGTGTGTCGAGGTCAATTTCAACGTCCCCCAGACGCACGCGGGTTTCCCGGCGCGGTGCCGATGCATGGGCGTTCGTCCGCCGCAGAACCGCGTTGATGCGCGACAACAGCTCGTCGGGATCAAAGGGTTTGGTCAGGTAGTCGTCACCCCCGATGTCCAGCCCGCTGATCTTGTCGCTGGCACTGTCCCGGGAGGACACGAAAATGATGGGGGGCTGCGCCGATTTCGCCCGCATCGAACGTGCCAGCACCAGGCCGTCTTCGTCCGGCAGCCCAAGGTCAAGCAGGGCGATATCCACCGGTTTTGAGGCCAGGATCGCGCGGGCATCTGCCACGTTCGAGGCCTGCAGGACGCTGAAATGAGGCTTGAGAAGTGCGGACGTCAAAGCAAGCAGCGACGGATCATCTTCTACCAACAGTACATTCAGCTTTTTCAAAGTTCAGTCCCCAACACTCTGTTTCGATACGCGATTTCACATGGATGGACGTCGCGGCCCGCTGTGCTCTGACCCCTTTTTGGAATATGTATCCCGTGAGGCACAAGCCTAGCGTGCGCTAAACCAGCCGCTGTTAACACTTCATTAACATTTGCGTCGCGGCTTGTTGACAATATGCAAGTAGCCTGCGGTGCAAATACCTTATTTGGTGGTGCACAAATGCTGAACACATCGTTTTCAATTATTGAGCCTGTTGATTACCCCGAGATGCCCGAACCGCTGACGCCTTGGAAGAACCTTGGTTCGTTGGGCGTCATAGACATAAGCCGCGACGATCCTTCGGTCGTGAAAAGGTTCCCGACCCGGCCCGGCAAGACCAAGTTGGGTCAGGACAATCTGATCGATCAGACTTTTGAAGAGAATATTTCGCTGTGTTCCGGGGACAGCGAAAACGACAGTCTTCTGATCACGATCATGATGACTGACGTTGTGAACTCGACCGAAATAATTTCTCGTCTTGGCGACGCGAAATGGCGGGACGTGTTGGACTGTCTCGATGCGGCCGCAATCCGGACTGTTGCCCGGCACGATGGCACGCTGATCAAGCTGATGGGCGATGGGCTGCTGGCCGCCTTCCCAAGACCCAGCGCCGCAATAGCATGTGCGCGCGAATTTCAGGCCGAGGCAAGTAAGTCCGGCCTCAAGATCCGCACCGGGATTCACGCGGGCGAATGCCTGCGCACCGTGAACGACGTGACCGGGATCGCGATTGCAATTACGGCCCGTGTTCTCAGCCTCACGCCGGGCGGACATGTTTGGGTGTCCAGCACCGTCCGCGATCTGGTTCTTGGATCAGGCCTGGACTTTTCCAAGGTGGGGCCGAAGACATTGAAGGGCCTGTCGGAAGAGTGGGTCCTTTATCAACTGGCCGAGGAAGGCGCGGCTTAGGGCCGGTGTCGGTTAGGATTTTCGACTCTCACATGCGCGAGGGGGGTCTGAATGTTCAGTAGTGAACGCATTCAGATCGCAAGCACGACGAGAGGAGAAATGGTGATGCGCGGGTGAACGGGTTGTTTGGTTTCTAGAGTGTTCTTTTATATCTACCGTTCACCCTGCGCAGCACATCCCACAAAGGCCAGGACTTCACGAACAGAAACTCCCGCAAAGGCGTGAAGACAATTGTCATCACGATCCCCAGCGAAAACAGACACCAGATCGCAGGCATTTCCGTGGGGCTGGATGCTGTTGCCCAGGCCAGGGTCGGTCCGACCATCAGCTGAAAACCGGCAACTTTCCAGGCTCCGAACAGGGCTGGAAGTATGAACATCACGGAGAAATAGACCGGGAAATTCAGATCGTATTGTCGGCCAAATACCGTCGCGGGCAGGCGCTCGCCCAGGTCATTCAGCGGCAAGTGCCAACCGATATGCCAGCTTTCCTTCTTGACGCACAGATGGTCGCTGCACAGCAACCGACCGGGCCTGCACGCGCCGGCCCATTCGAAGGGGTAGATTTGTATCAACAGATACGCTCCGGTCAGCGCGCCGATGCCCAGCACCACCGGCATGATCATCCGGCGCACGTCGCTGGGGATGAAATAAAGCGCAAGGATGCAGGTGAACAACGGCTGGAACGCGATGTGCATATAGGCCAGCAGGGTTGCGACCTGGTTCTGGGGCAGGGCACATTGGCCTTCGACCGAGTAGGAGTAGCCCTGCAACATCTCGATGGCCGTAAAATACACCAGCGGAGACCAGAGCAAGGCGCTGTCGCCCTGACGAATTGCTTTTACGGTGGCGACGACCCCGACGGCGGCGATCGTATAAGAAGCTGGTCCACTCCAACACATTGTTCTATCAAAATCCGAAACTTACCATGTCGGGATCAGTATGCATTCGTTGAACCACCGAGAAAGGCCTTTTTTGATCGATGAGGTTCTGGGCGATTTCGCAAGGTTCGATTTCCCGCTGAAAGACATCTGGCTCAGCGCCGCCCGGTTCCATTTTCAGAATCTGGACCCTGAGGTTTCAGCCCTGCCGCCGGGTGCCCGCGCGCTTGAGATCGGCTGCGGGGCCGGAATACTGTTGACGTTGCTGGGGCAAAAGAACCCCGGCATCGTTCTGGAAGGGATCGAACCTTTTGCCGAAGG
Source organism: Ruegeria sp. MALMAid1280 (assembly GCF_049195285.1). NCBI lineage: Bacteria > Pseudomonadati > Pseudomonadota > Alphaproteobacteria > Rhodobacterales > Roseobacteraceae > Ruegeria > Ruegeria sp. MALMAid1280. The sequence goes on from NZ_JBMIRT010000056.1 coordinate 43,153, forward strand.
GTTCGAGACAATGGAAGGTGTATTGCAACACGCCCAGCGGTTGGGGGCGCAGATTCACCGGTCGGCTTACGAGGAGTATGACGCGTCACAAGCCTATGATCTGGTCTATCTGGTCAATGTGCTGGAGCATCTTCCCGATTGGCGGCACTTTCTGGATACGTTGCCGCGGTTCCTGAAACCGAAAGGGCGGTGTCTGGTGCTGTGCCCCAATTACGGGTTTCCCTATGAGCCCCATTTCAACATCCCCGTCGTCGGGTCAAAGGCAACAACCGGGCGCATGTTCCGGCGGCGCATTGACTGGGTCGAGAACACCTACGATGTGCACGGCCTTTGGAACAGTCTGAACTTTGTTCGCCTGTCTCAGATCAAGCGGCATCTGTCGGGGTCGCAGCTGAAACTCCGTGTGCGGCACGAGATAACGGACCGGATGATCGACAGGTTCAACACCGATCCCGTGTTCCAGAAGCATATCGGAGTGTTCAACACGATTGGACGCACCGCAAAGGCCCTTGGCGTGACGAAAGCGCTTCGCCTTGGGCCTTGTGAGAACATTCAGCCTTACATGTTTTTGGAGTTTTCCCGCGTGTCCGAGTGACAATTGATCATGACCGCGACCACTGCGTCATGGCAGGGTGTCTCTTCGGGCAATCGATGGGTTGACCGACCCTTGCTAAGATCAGACTGTTGGTGGCACAGTGCTTTCAGATTAGTAGATTTTGCCCAACGACAAAGAATGAACTCGATCAAAGTTCCGCGCCAGTTTGCACGAGCAGACAATTGGTCCGCCTGCAAAGCCCTGGCGATCAGTTTAATCGTTGTCGCGCTTGGGCTGGGCTTTCCCGCCGCGTTTCCCGGATCCTGGCTGTCGCTGTGTGGTGGCGCGTTGCTTTTTGGCGCGGGGATTCTGAGGCTTTATTCGATTCAGCATGATTGTGGGCATTACAGCTATTTCACGGATCGGAAGCTGAACGATCTTCTCGGCAACGGGCTTTCGATTTTTTCGGGCATTGCGCACAGCGTCCTGAGGTACAATCACAATCTGCACCACTTGCATCTGGGTGATCTGGAACACCGGGATGTCCACGAGGTTTACGTGATGACACGGCGCGAATATGAGGCGGCGCCGGTTTCCAAAAAGCTGTTTTACCGCGTCTACAGGCACCCTGTTACATTGTTCCTTCTTGGGCCGCTGCTGGTCTATTTTGTGCAATACCGCTGGCCCAGAAACACGTTGAAAGTTAGTGTTCGGGACGTACTGCTGCAGAATTTCGCAATGTTCGGGTTCTGGTTCCTGGTGGTCACGCTTCTGGGGTGGTGGGCTTTTTACGCCTTGATCCTCGGAAGCATCCTTGCGGGCAGTTTTGGCATATTTGTCGTCTATGTCGGCCACAATTTCGAGGAAACCTACTGGCGGGACACGGGCAACAAAAACGCTCATGCTGCGGCATTGAACGGGGCAAGCTCACTGCGATTGGGAGTTCTTGTCGATTTTGTTCTGTTGAATTTCGGGTTTCACGATCTGCATCACTATAACGCGAAGATCCCCTGCTATCGCCTGAAGGAATGCAATGCTGCGATAGCCCAGGACTGGAACAACGCGGCCATCGGGCTCAAGGAGTCCGTCGAATGCCTGCGGTGGCGGCTATGGGATGAAGACGCAAACAGAATGATCCCATTTCCACAATCTTTCCGGCGCGATATTCGGTCCGGATTGGCCAGTGCGTCGCGATCAGGCGGGCTGTAGGCCCCGCAAATTCGCGGGGCGCCCATCAACGACCGTCCCCGGTTCAGCTTTTGACCGGGTATTTCGCATGAACTAAAGGCAATCGGCCAGCGTCCTGGCCATGTTGCGGATGACTTGCGGGTACAGCGCCGCACCGGGCTCAAGATCGGACCCGAGCGGATCGATCACACCGGTTTTGGCTTCGGTCCCGTCCAGCACTGTCTCGACAATCCCCGGATTGAACTGCGGTTCTGCCAACACGCAATCGACGCCCTCTTCGCGGATGCGGTCCTGGATTTCGGCGATGCGCGCCGGGCTTGGGTCGGCTGCGTCACCGATCGAAATTGCGCCCGAGGCGGGGATGTCAAACGCGTCCTCGAAATACTGGTAGGCGTCGTGGAACACGACAAAACTGCCGCCGCGGACCGGTTCCAGTGTCTTGGCAACCTCGGCAGACAGCGCGGCCATTTCTTCGCGTGCGGCCGCAGCGTTTACAAAATAGGCGCCCGCATTGTCAGGGTCGGCAGCCGACAGTTGCGCCGCGATCAGGTTCAGCCAGGTTTCTGCATTTGCCGGAGACAGCCAGGCATGGGGATCATGGTCACCATGGGCGTGCTCTTCGTGGTCATGATCGTCATGCTTTTCGTGATCCTCGTCGTCATGCGCGTGCTCTTCGTCATGACCGTGGTCATCATGATCCTTGTCTTCGGAATGCTCTTCATGATCGTGGTCGTCATGCTCCTCGCTTTCCCCATGTTCATGCATCTCGAACAGGGCACTTTCACGGAAATCCAGAAGAACCGTGCCGTCCGAGTCCAGCAACGATGTGACAGTTGCACCACCGGCCAGCGTTCCCACTGCACCTTCCATCCAGGGTGTCAGGTCTTGACCGATCCAGAACACCAGATCGGCCTCTTGCAATGCGGCGGCTTCCGACGGGCGCAGGTTGTATTCATGCGGCGAGGCACCGGGCGGAACAATCAGATCCGGAGTACCAACTCCCTCCATGACCCGGGCCACCAGCGAATGAACCGGTGCGATATCGACCGCGACGTTAGGAACATCCGCCATGGCCGTTCCACCTATAAGTGCAGCCGAGATCGAGACTGGGAGAAGCTTTCTGGACATCAGACCCTCTATGTGATTTTATAACGTTACGAGCCGCATACATGATATGGAATAACATGACAAGTGACACGCATCCCATACCGGTCGAGGGGACGGCTGCGGTTGGGTTCCAGAAACATGACCACGAGCATTGCGTCGATACAGCGCTGGCCACAGCGGAAGCGCGATGCAAAGAGGAAGGTCTGCGTCTGACCCCGGTTCGGCGCAAGGTTCTGGATATGTTGCTGCAGGAACATCGGGCGCTGGGTGCCTATGCCATCCTTGATCGTTTGCGTGACGAAGGGTTCGGGTCTCAGCCGCCGGTGGCCTATCGCGCGCTTGATTTCCTTGTCCAGAACGGGTTCGTGCACAAGATCGAACGGTTGAACGCATTTGTCGCTTGCTCGCACCCCGGCGCGGCGCATTCTCCGGCATTCATGATCTGCAGAAAATGCGATGCGGTGGCCGAGGCTCAGTCCGCACCGGCCAAGGGTGTTTTGGGCGCAGCGGCGCGCGCGGCGGGTTTCGAGATCGAGCGAACGGTTGTAGAAGCCGAGGGAATCTGCCCCGACTGCACCAAAAAGGCGTAGAGATGACCCTGATCACCGTTAAGAACCTCAGCGTGCGCTATGGCGCAAATACCGTTCTGCGTCATGTGGATATGGCAATCGAGTCCGGTGAGATCGTTACCATTGTCGGTCCGAACGGATCGGGCAAGACCAGCCTGTTGCGGGCGATCATTGGTGCCACCAAGCCATCCGTGGGCAAGATTTCCCGCAAGCCCGGTCTGAAGATCGGATATGTCCCGCAAAAACTGCACATCGATCCGACCCTGCCAATCTCGGTTGAGCGTTTCATGGGTCTGACCCACCGTGTTTCACGCAAAAGCTGCGAAAAGGCGCTTGAGACGGCGGGCGTGCCTGATCTTTTGCAGCGTCAGATGTCGCAATTGTCCGGTGGGCAGTTCCAGAGGGTGTTGCTGGCCCGCGCTCTGATCAATCGGCCGGATATCCTGCTTTTGGACGAGGCGACTCAGGGGTTGGACCAGCCGGGATCGGCCGCATTCTATCGCCAGATCGAAGATGTGCGGCGCGAAACCGGCTGCGCCATTCTGATGATCAGCCATGAATTGCATGTGGTCATGAGCGCGTCGGACCGGGTAATCTGCCTGAACGGGCATGTGTGCTGCGAAGGGTCGCCAGCTGTTGTCGCCTCGGCCCCGGAATACCGGGCGCTGTTCGGCACCGGCACCGGCGGCGCGCTGGCCCTTTACCGTCATGATCATGACCACGATCACGACCACTGTGACCATTCTCAGGAAGCAGCAGAATAATGCTTGATGATTTCATGACCCGTGCCACGCTTGCGGGTGTTGGCGTGGCCTTTGCCGCCGCCCCCCTTGGATGTTTCGTCGTCTGGCGCCGAATGGCGTATTTCGGAGACGCGACGGCGCACGCAGCCATCCTTGGCGTTGCGCTTTCACTGACCTTTCAAATGTCTGTCTTCACCGGCGCATTGGCGGTTGCTTTGATCATGGCACTGACGGTCACCTTGCTGGCCGGGCGTGGCTATGCGATGGACACGTTGTTGGGGGTTCTGGCGCATTCCGCACTTGCTTTTGGCCTTGTTGCGGTGTCGTTTTTGTCGGGTGTTCGTATTGACCTGATGGCGTATCTCTTTGGCGATATTCTTGCAGTGTCACGCTCTGATCTGCTGGTGATCTGGGGTGGGGCCGCGCTTGTCGTGGCGCTGATCGCGTGGCGATGGTCGCAACTGCTGACCGCGACGCTGAACGAAGAACTGGCCTATGCCAGCGGGTTCGATCCCAAACGCGAGCAGTTGATCCTGACGCTTTCCCTGGCCGTAACAGTGGCGGTGGCAATCAAGGTGGTGGGTGTTCTGCTGATTGCGGCCATGCTGATCATTCCTGCAGCAGCCGCGCGCAGTCTGGCAAAGTCCCCGGAAACGATGGCTTTGATCGCCGCCGTAATCGGTGCGTTTTCCGCCGTTGCTGGGCTGAGGGCTGCTTACGTGTTCGATACGCCCGCAGGCCCGTCGATCGTCTGCGTTGCCGCGATCTTGTTTGGCTGCTTCAGCCTGGTTGGCTGGCAGACACGGCACCGGGCCTAGGCCGCCCGGCCATCTGCGCTGGCGGCCCCTGAGTTTGGTCAGAAAGGTTTACAACAGGCGGCAGATACGATTTCACCTTAATGAATGTGTTTGTTGGGGAACGCCCCAACGCGCCTTAGTTGAGTGGGACGCCATGGATCACACGTGGATCGACAAGTTCAAAGGTCTGAGCCGTCTGCCCGAAGATATTCGGGCAGAGCTTGTTGCAGGCAGTCAGGTCATTTCGCTGCCCGCAGGCACTCAGGTCTTTGCGCCGGGTCAGACGGCGGACAATCTGTTGCTGTTGCTGGACGGCACCGTTCGGGTGCAGCAGAAATCGGATACCGGCCGAGAGGTTTTTCTGTACCGGGTTCATGCCGGTGAAAGCTGCGTCTTGACCACCGCCTGCATGCTGGCGTTCGAGGATTACTCGGCCGACGGTCTCGCCGAAACCGACATCACCGCCGTTGCCATCCCCCGAAACACGTTTGACGGTCTGGTTGCGAAATCGACGGTGTTTCGCGAGTTTGTCTTTACCGCATATTCCCGGCGGATCACTGATCTGTTCACATTGATCGACGACATCGTTTTTCAACGCATGGACGTACGACTGGCCGCACGATTGCTAGAGCTTGCGGACGACTACAACGTCGTGCATGCAACCCACGCCATTCTTGGAACCGAGCTGGGGACCGCGCGCGAGGTGATCTCGCGCACCCTGTCCGAATTCCAGCGCCGCGGCTGGGTCGAGCAAGCCCGAGGTGAGGTTCGTCTGACCGAACGCGAAGGGCTGGAGCATATGGTCAAAGCCAGCGCCGCCTGAGATATTCCGATTTTCCATAACTCGCGGCTTTGGTGACCAAGTCACCAAAGGTCCGACCCCGGCTGTGCGATTGAAAGCCCATCGATTCTCGATGGAGTGAGACATGACCACAAATATGGGAAAAATTGACCGCACCCTGCGCATCGTGATTGCCGCTGCCCTGGCTTATGCCGCCCTTGGAACAACCGTGCTTGGCACCGGTGCCCTGTTCTGGCTGGCGTTGATCGTCGCGGCGGTCTTCACGCTGACGGCTTTTGTGGGGAACTGCCCGCTCTACCGCATCGTCGGCCTGAAAACCTGCAGCAATTGTGGCTGACCGGAACGGTTGCCACACCCTGAATACGACCCGGAGGAGACACCACATGACGACCTATCCCGTAAACATGGCCGTAAAACCCGACGTTTTCGCGTATTTTGACGCGGCCACGAATACCATCAGCTATATCGTCAAGGATCCGGGTTCGAACGCCTGCGCCATCGTCGACAGCGTCATGGATATCGATTACGCGGCGGGCCGTATCACCTTTGATCACGCGGAGGAACTGATCCGCGTGATCACGGAAAAAGGGCTGAAGCTGGAGTGGATCATCGAAACCCATGTCCACGCCGATCACCTTTCGGCCGCGCCGTATATTCAGGAAAAGCTTGGCGGCAAGATCGGGGTCGGTGCCAAGATCACCGTAGTGCAGGATACATTCGGCAAGGTCTTCAACGAAGGCACCGAGTTTCAGCGCGACGGGTCGCAATTCGATGCCCTGTTCGAGGATGGCGACACCTACATGATCGGCACGATGCAAGCCTTTGCCATGTATACGCCCGGTCACACCCCGGCCTGCATGGTGCATGTGATGGGTGATGCGGCCTTTGTTGGTGACACCTTTTTCATGCCCGACGGCGGCTCGGCCCGTGCTGATTTCCCGGGCGGGGATGCGGGGGTTCTCTACGACTCGATCCAGAAGGTTCTGGCCCTGCCAGATGAAACTCGGCTGTTCATGTGCCACGACTACGGGCCCAACGGGCGCGATATCGCCTGGGAAACCAGCGTGGCCGAGGAAAAAGCCCACAACATCCATGTCGGTGGCGGCAAGACGAAGGAAGAGTTCGTCAGGTTCCGCACCGAACGCGATGCCACGCTTGCCATGCCCAACCTCATCATCCCCTCCCTGCAGGTCAACATGCGGGCCGGAGAGGTGCCGACCGACGCGGATGGCAAACCGATGCTCAAAGTGCCGGTCAACGGGCTGTAAGCCGCAAAAGGGAGGAGAGTCATGGAACTGCGTACCATATCACCCAAGTTCACGGTCAGCCCGCAGATCTCGGTTGAGGACATCCAAACCATCGCGGCGCAGGGATTTCGCGCGATCATCTGCAACCGGCCGGATGGCGAAGGCGCCGACCAGCCATCGTTCAAGGAAATTGCCGCCGCTGCCGCCGCCGCAGGGATTGAGGCGCGCTATGTCCCGGTGCAGACGGGGATGGTGAAGGATCAGGATGTTTCAGCGTTTGGTGACGCTTTGGAGGACGTTCAGCGCCCGGTGCTGGCCTATTGCCGGACCGGAACACGTTCGGCCACGCTGTGGTCGTTTCACGAGGCCAAGAAACGCCCCATGTCCGAGATCCTGATGGCCACCAAGGCCGCAGGCTATGACATGAACGGTGTTGCCCGCCGCATCGCCAATGGCGGCAAAACCCCAACCGACACGGGCGACGCGCAATTTCAGATCGTGATTGTAGGCGCGGGCGCGGGGGGTATTTCGGTCGCGGCCAGCCTCAAATCGCGGCAACCTGATCTGGACATTGCGGTGATCGACCCCGCCGATATTCACTATTATCAGCCCGGCTGGACCATGGTGGGCGGCGGCATCTTTGACGCTCAGACAACGGCGAAAACCATGGGCAGCCTGATCCCGAAAGGGGTTCACTGGATCAAGGCCGCGGTTGCCGCGTTCGAGCCGCAGAACAACGCCGTCGTTCTGGACGGGTGCCGGGTGGTGAAATACGACCGCCTTGTCGTATGCCCCGGGCTGAAGCTGGATTGGGGCAAGGTCGAGGGTCTGGAAGAGACCTTGGGCCGCAATGGTGTGACGTCGAACTATCGCTATGACCTTGCGCCCTACACCTGGCAACTGGTGCAAGAGATGAAAGAGGGCAAAGCGCTGTTTACTCAGCCGCCGATGCCGATCAAATGCGCCGGTGCGCCGCAAAAGGCCATGTATCTGTCAGGCGATGCCTGGTTTCGCAGCGGTGCGCTGAAGGATATCGACATCCAGTTCATGAACGCGGGCGGCGTTCTGTTCGGGGTCAAGGATTATGTCCCGGCGCTGGAGCGGTATGTCGAGAAATATGGTGCCACGCTGAATTTCTTCCACAATCTGGTGGCGATCGACGGGCCGGCCAAAACGGCGGTTTTCGAAGCGATCAAGCCGGATAGCGACCCGGATAAGGTCGAGGTCGAGTTTGACATGATCCATGTCTGCCCGCCCCAGACGGCGCCCGATTTCGTGCGTGTCTCACCTCTGGCCGACGCGGCAGGCTGGGTCGATGTGGATCAATCGACGCTGCGCCACAAGAGCTACGACAACATCTGGTCGCTGGGTGACGTGATGAATGCGCCCAATGCAAAAACCGCCGCTGCGGCCCGCAAACAGGCACCAACCGTGGCGGGCAACATCGTGGCTGACATCGCTGGTCGCTCGGCTGTGGCGCAATATGACGGGTATGGCTCCTGCCCGCTGACGGTTGAGCGCGGCAAGATCGTACTGGCCGAGTTCGGCTATGGCGGCGCACTGAAACCCAGTTTCCCGCGTTTCCTGATCGACGGGACACAGCCAAGCCGCATGGCGTGGTTCCTGAAGGAAACCCTGCTGCCGCCGATCTATTGGAAGGCCATGCTGCGCGGCAAGGAATGGATGGCGCGGCCCGAAAAGCTGAATGTCGCACCAGAATAAGAACTGGGTTTGTGTGTTTTGCGCACGACGACAAGCGGGGGGTGCTGACTGCACCGCCCGCTCTGAACACCGGAAAGTCTAGATGATCGAACGCCTCCGCCAATATGTCCCCGTTCTGGACTGGGGCCGAACCTATACGCGTGGCGCCTTTTCAAACGACCTCATTGCGGCCCTGATCGTGACGATCATGCTGATCCCGCAATCGCTGGCCTATGCATTGCTGGCCGGGTTGCCCCCCGAGGCGGGGATCTACGCATCCATCGTGCCCATCGTGCTGTATTCGATCTTCGGCACCAGCCGGGCGCTGGCGGTTGGACCGGTGGCGGTGGTGTCGCTGCTGACCGCAACGGCCATTGGGCAGATGGCTGAACAGGGGTCGGCGGGCTATGCGGTTGCGGCGCTGACGCTGGCCTTCCTGTCCGGCGGGCTTCTGGTGCTCATGGGGGTTTTGCGCCTTGGGTTTCTGGCCAATTTCCTCAGCCATCCGGTCATTGCCGGGTTTATCACGGCCTCGGGTATTCTGATTGCGACCAGCCAGGTCAAACACATACTGGGGGTCAGCGCACATGGTCATACGTTGCCGGAAATGCTGGGTTCGATCTTTCAACACCTGCCCGAGGTCAACTGGGTGACCGTGGCGATCGGAACTCTGGCAACCGGGTTTCTGTTCTGGGTGCGAAAAAACCTCAGACCGTTTCTGAACCGGTTGGGAGTGCCGCCGGTGCTGGCAGATATCCTGACCAAAGCCGGTCCGGTCGCAGCCGTGGTCGCCACGACCGTCGCCGTCTGGCGGCTCGATCTGGCCGCCGAGGGTGTGCAGATTGTCGGGCGCGTGCCTCAAAGCCTGCCGCCCCTGACCCTGCCGGGATTTTCCCCGGATCTGATCAGGGCGCTTGCAATTCCGGCCATTCTGATTTCGATCATTGGTTTTGTCGAAAGCGTCTCGGTCGCGCAGACTCTGGCGGCCAAGAAACGTCAACGCATTGATCCGGATCAGGAACTGATTGGTCTGGGGGCCGCAAATCTGGGCGCCGCCTTTACCGGGGGGTATCCGGTGACCGGCGGCTTTGCCCGCTCGGTTGTCAATTTCGACGCTGGCGCGGAAACACCCGCAGCGGGTGCATTCACCGCCATCGGTCTGGCCATCGCGGCGGTGGCGTTGACACCTTTGGTCTTCTACCTGCCCAGGGCCACGCTGGCGGCGACCATCATCGTCGCAGTGCTCAGCCTTGTTGATCTGTCCATCCTGAAGAAAACCTGGCGCTATTCCCGCGCCGATTTTACCGCTGTGACCGCGACCATTCTGCTGACGCTGGGACTGGGGGTCGAGGTTGGGGTGGCTTCCGGTGTGGCGCTCTCGGTTCTGCTGCACCTCTACAAGACCTCGCGCCCGCATGTGGCCGAGGTTGGCCTTGTTCCCGGAACCCAGCATTTCCGGAACATCCTGCGCCATGATGTGGAAACCGTTCCTTCGCTGGTGACGCTGCGCGTTGATGAAAGCCTGTGTTTCGTGAACGCACGATTTCTGGAGACGCTGATCCAAAGTCGCGTGACCGAAGGATGTACGGTTCGGAATGTGGTGCTGATGTTCTCGGCGGTGAATGAGGTGGACTTTTCAGCTCTCGAAAGCCTTGAGGCGATAAACCACCGGCTCATTGACATGGGCGTCGGTCTGCACCTGTCCGAGGTCAAGGGTCCGGTCATGGACCGGCTGAACCGCACACATTTTCCCGATAAGCTGAACGGGCAGGTGTTTCTGTCGCAATATGATGCCTGGTCAAGCCTTGCCCAAAGCGAAACCAGCGCGGGGGGTGCGACGAGGTTGTCTTCGGTCGGTGGGTAACCTTCGACCCCGGTTCTTCGATCGCGTCGCGCGGGTAGTCTACGGTCCGTCTCAGCGGTGCGCTGACAGCGCCTGTTCCGTCAGGGTGGTTACCAGATTCTGCGCCGCCGTCAGGTCGACGGGTTCGACGCGCGTTGCGTGTTGCAGCCACACCCCGTCGATCAGCGCAACAATCATGCGCGCAATGTGCCCGCCCTCTTCATCGGAATATAGCGGAGCAATGGCCGAGCGGACCACGTCGAGGTTCCGCTGCTGATAGCGCAGCAGTTCCTGATGATAGTCGGCGTCTGACCCTGCAAGGCAATAGAGCGTCAGCCACACCGATGACAGCCGTTTGTTCGATTGCTCGGGCGCCAGCGCCATATGCACCAGCGACAAGACCTTATCCCTGGGCGGAGTGTCCTGTGCCGCAATCAGATCCAACTGCTCGCCATAAGAGGTCACCGCATGGCGGATCGCCGCCAGCAGCAGCCCCTGTTTGGTGTCGTAGTAGTGGCAGACCAACCCGGCAGAAACACCCGCCTGACGTGCCACATCCCGGATCTTCAGCGCACAGAACCCCTGATCATTCAGCACGTCCATGGTGGCCTCGATGATCTGGAGCTTGCGGATTTCGATGTCTGACAAACGCGACACGGGGTGACCTCTTGTGACTTCGGGCCTTTGTAGGCGGCACATGGACTGAACGCCAGTCACATTATTGAACCGCTGTTCAACAATTTATTGAACCACGGTTCAATCAATGCTAGCCGTTCCGCAACACATGTCCGGAGGCCCAAATGATCCGCGCAATCAATCTGACCGATGCTGGGGCACATGCCCTGATGGCTGCTCCCCGCCAGATGATCATGAGCTCACCCGAGGTGGCCGCGCCGCTGGAATGGGAAAAACTCGTGATTGATCGTGCCTCGGATGAGGTGCGCGTCGGTACCTGGAAATGCGAGCCCTACACCGACGAGATCGTCGATTATGCCTATGACGAGTTCATGTTCATGATCGCTGGAACGGTCGAGTTGATTTACCCCGATGGCAGCTCTGACCGGTTCGGGCCCGGCCAAGCGTTCCTGCTGCCCAAGGGGTTCACGGGTACGTGGAAACAGCCCGAAACCGTTGTCAAATTCATGGCGATGATCCGCTGAACCGGATGGAGCACTACGACTATATCATTGTGGGCGCAGGCTCTGCGGGTTGCGTTCTGGCGAACCGCTTGGGTGAAGATACACGCAAGCGCATTCTGGTGCTCGAGGCCGGGGGCAGCGACAATGCCACGATCGTTCGAATGCCGTCGGCCCTGTCGATCCCAATGAATACCAGACGCTTCAACTGGGGGTTCGTGACCGAACCCGAACCGCATCTGGATGGGCGTGTCATGAACCTGCCGCGCGGCAAGGGGCTGGGGGGATCAAGCTCGATCAATGGAATGTGCTATGTGCGTGGCAACCCGATGGATTACGAACTTTGGGCGGATCATGGGGCGGCGGGGTGGAACTGGGCCAACGTGCTGCCCTATTTCAGGCGATTGGAAAACGCTTCGGACGCAGGTGCGTTTCGGGGGCGCGGCGGCCCGGTCAAGGTGACACGCGGGCCCGAAATCAACCCTCTGTATCAGGCGTTCATCGAAGCGGGCGTTCAGGCCGGATACGCCCGCAGCGCCAACATGAACGACCTCCAGCATGAGGGCTTCGGTCCGATGGAAATGAACGTGGACGCGGGTGAGCGATGCAGTGCCGCCGTCGCCTATCTGCGCCCGGCCGTGGCGCGGGGCAATGTCCGGGTCGTGACCCACGCCCACACAACGCGCATCCTGACTGAGGGGCGCAAAGCGGTTGGCGTTGAATACGACCACAAGGGAAAACGGGTTCAGGTGCTGGCCTCAGAGGTAATCCTGTCCGCAGGCTCGATCATGTCCCCGGTCATTCTTCAGCGCTCAGGCATCGGACCGAGGCGCGAGATACAACAGGCTGGCATCGCCGTTGTTCACCACTTGCCCGGCGTTGGTGGCAATCTGATGGATCATCTGGAATTGTACGTGCAGCAGGAATGCACGCAGCCGGTGTCGCTTTACCCGCATATAAGCCTTTTGGGCAAAGCTCGGATCGGATTGCGCTGGCTGCTGCGCCGCGACGGGTTGGGGGCCACCAATCATTTCGAGGCCGGGGCCCATATCCGCAGTCGCGCTGGTATCCTTTACCCCGACATACAGTTTCACTTCCTGCCGTTGGCCATTTCCTATGACGGGAAAGCGCTGGCCAAGGGGCACGGGTTTCAGGTGCATGTCGGCACGAAGCGATCGAAAAGCCGAGGCAGCGTGCGGCTGAACGCATCGCGCCCGCTGGGACCTCCTAGCGTGCGGTTCAACTACATGAGCCACGAAGACGACTGGCGGGAAATGCGCGCCTGCGTTCACCTGGCGCGCGAGATTTTTCAGCAACCCGCCTTGGCCCCTTTCGCCGGTCGTGAACTTGCTCCGGGACCGGATTGCAACAGTGACGCGCAGATCGATCAGTTCATCAAGGACAAGGTCGAAAGCGCTTTTCATCCCTGCGGTACCTGTCGGATGGGTGACGACCCGCAATCCGTCATCGACCCCGATACGATGCGCGTTCACGGAATGGAAGGGTTGCGTGTCGTTGACGCTTCGGTCATGCCGCAGGCCACGGCTGGGGACCTCAACGTGCCGACGCTGATGCTGGCGGAACGCGCCGCTGATCTGATCAGAGGCACCTGCTTGCCCGCTGCCGATCCGGCGCCGGTGTTGGTGGATGCCAATTGGCGGAACCATCAGCGGTCGAGGGCAATCGATACGGATCTGAACGGCGTGGATACCGGAACCCTGTTTGCACAAGAGCGTAATCTTGTGGGCGGCAAAACGTATCGATAACCGATTTCCGAGGATTGCCCTCTGATGGCCAAGCGGGTCCGCCTGCCGCCGCCAGTCCTTACATGGGCATCATACTGTAAGGCTTGCTCTGAAGGTCAGGGCCTCCCGGGCGGCGCGTTCAGGTATCTGCGCTACTTCGAGGCAGGCTCTCGCTCCATTTCCGCAGCGCGCCTAGAAATCCCAGTGCGGTGCAACCCAATTCGGTGATCTCGTACTGTACCGAGACCGGCGCGGTGTCCATCACTTCGCGCCGGACCAGGCCCCGAGCCTCAAGCTGGCGCAGCCGCTCGGTGATCATCTTTTTGCTGGCGCCGCCAATCAGGCGGGACAGATCGTTAAAGCGCACAGGACCGTCCTTAAGGTGCCACAGAATGGACCCCGTCCATTTCCCGCCGATGATCCGCATGCCGCGTTCGATCGGGCAAGGCTCTGAACAGGCGTCATAAACCTGCTGCCGCCCCTTGGTATCGTCTTCGACTCGCGCCCGCATTCTGCACCTCCGCCGCTCAAGAACTAGGTTACTATAAGTAAACAGGTTGCATTTCCTTCATTGAATACACAACTTCATCACGGCGTCGCGCAAAGTCAAGCGACCGCAGAATTATGAAACAAGGAACCAGACATGAGCAACATCCTGATCATCAATGGCACGCAGCCCTATGAGTTCGCTCCGGGTCGGTTGAACGCAAGCCTGGCGCAAAAAGCGCAGGAGGCGTTGGCAGCCAAAGGTCACACGGTGCGCCTGACGACCATTGCGGATGGCTACGACATCGACGCCGAGGTTGACGCGCATGTATGGGCCGATGTGGTCATCATGCAATTCCCGGTGAACTGGATGGGAACGCCCTGGGTGTTCAAGAAATACATGGACGAAGTGTACACTGCCGGAATGGACGGGCGTCTGAGCACCGGCGACGGCCGCACGACCGAAGCGCCGAAAGCCAACTACGGTATGGGCGGAGCGCTACAGGAGAAAAGATACATGCTGTCCGTGACCTTCAATGCGCCGCGAGAGGCGTTCGACAACCCGTCGGAGCCCTTCTTTGCGGGCGACAGCGTCGATGACCTGATGCGCCCGATCCACTTGACCGCCAAATTCCTTGGCATGGAACAGCTGCCGACCTTTGCCGCGTATGACGTCATGAAAAACCCGGGGATCGAGGCCGATTTCAAACGTTTTGATGCCCATCTGACCACCATATTCGCCGAGGTCGATCATGTCGCGGCCTGATATCCTTCTCTATACCGCGGCCACCATGAACGGTTACAAACCGGTGATCTTCCTGGAGGAAGCAGGCGTTCCCTATGACCTCACGGCGATCGATTTCTCGAAAAAGGAGCAGAAAACGCCTGAGTTTCTGAAGCTCAATCCCAACGGCAAAATCCCAACGATCGAAGACCGGGCCGAGGGGCGGGCAATTTTCGAAAGCGGGGCCATCCTATGGCATCTGGCTGAGAAATACGGACAATTCCTGCCCGCCGATCCGGTCAAACAGTCCGAGGTGATGCAGTGGATGTTCTTTCAGGTCGGCCATATCGGCCCGATGATGGGACAGGCGATGTATTTCCAACATATTGCCGCCCCAAACGGTCATGAGGAACCGTTTTCGATCAAACGCTATATCGACGAATCCCGCCGGTTGCTTGAGGTCCTGGACGCCCATCTTGAGGGCAAGGAATGGCTTGCAGCCGGGGAATACACCATCGCAGACATGATGATCTTTCCCTGGGCGCGCGCCTATGTCTGGGCCCGCGCCAGCGTTGAAGGCCTGCCCCACCTACAGGCCTGGTTCGACCGAATCGATGCCCGCCCGGCGGTCCAAAAGGCCCTTACCATTCCCAAGGCAAACCCGCATTTTTGGGACACAGAGGCCGATGCCAGCACTTTTGCCAAGGAAAATGCAGCCCGATTTGCCGGGGATGTCGGGAAGGACTGATTGCGGAACTGCCATTGGTTCTTACGACCACGGTGGGACATGCGTATGTTTGGCGACGTTACAACCATTGCCTGTTTCATTATCATGCCGCATGTGCCTTCTTGGATAGGCACTTGATCCTGGGGAGAGCGCCGTCTCAGCACTTGCATTCCCCGTGACCCGGGCCTGGATAACGTATCGTCATGAGTGACACTATATCGGAGCACAAGAA
The DNA here is from genome assembly GCF_049195285.1 of Ruegeria sp. MALMAid1280. Classification (NCBI taxonomy): domain Bacteria; kingdom Pseudomonadati; phylum Pseudomonadota; class Alphaproteobacteria; order Rhodobacterales; family Roseobacteraceae; genus Ruegeria; species Ruegeria sp. MALMAid1280. Next base: position 58,735 of record NZ_JBMIRT010000056.1, read on the forward strand.
CCTGCGTGCGAAACTCTACTGGTGGCTGGAGCGGCCAGACCGCACCGCAATCGGGCCATGGCTGCTTGAGATCGCGTTGATCGTTCTGATTTCGCTCAATGTCACTGCAGTGATCCTTGAGACAGTCGGGCCCATCTACACGCGCTGGCACGTCGCGCTGGACCTGTTCGAAGGGCTTTCCCTGCTTGTTTTTGTGGCCGAGTACGCCGCGCGTTTCTGGGTTGCGCCGGAAGATCCGGATTGCAAATCCCGTCTGGCCTGGGTCCGGTCTCCGCTGGCCGTGATTGACCTGCTGGCGATATTGCCGGCGCTGCTCTACCTGTTTTTCCCGATGGATCTGCGCATCCTGCGAACGTTCCGGATGTTGCGGCTGCTCAAGTTGACCCGGTATTCTCCGGCGCTCGGGATGCTGTTCGCCGTGTTCGAGGAAGAGGCCGGGTCTTTCTTTGCCGGCTTCTTCATTCTGCTGGTGATGCTGATTTTCGCCGCCAGCGGTGCCTGGATTGCCGAGCACGAGGCGCAGCCCGAAGCCTTTGGCTCGATCCCTGCAGCCATGTGGTGGGCCATGGCCACATTGACGACCGTGGGTTATGGCGATGTGACGCCGGTCACCGTGGCGGGTAAAGTGTTTGGTGCCTTGATTACAGTGATCGGCATCGGCATGGCGGCGTTGCCTGCAGGGATCCTTGCCAGCGGCCTCAACGACCAGTTGCACCGGCGTCGCGCCAGGATGGAGCGCGAATTCCGCGCCGCGCTGGAAGATGGCGATATCTGCGAGGCGGATGAAAAGGATATCGAAGCCCTGAGAAAAAGTCTGGGCCTGTCGCACCGCGCCGCCAATCACATTCGCGACCAAATCCACTCCGAGACGCAATCAGAGGCAGGCCGGTGCAAAACCTGCGGTCAGTCCCTTCCAGTACCAGAGGAGGCGCTGGACTAAGGTGCCGGATTGTCGAGGTGCGTGACCAGACCCTCTGCCAAAGCGATATCATCGGGCTTATGGCCTTTGGTCATCCGGCGCAAAACGCCGCTGAACCTGCGAAGTTTGGATGGACGGGGCCCGGCGTTCTCTTACCTATCACCAGAACAGCAAAGCCCATGCGGACGCGCATCAGTTGGTCGGCCTCACCGCGTTCCTGGCAAGGCAGGGGACGTTGCGGTCCAAGCCATTCGCGAAGCGGTCCGGCTGCAGCCTAACGATGCCGCGTTTCTGGCAAATTTCGTGGAAATCCTGTGCTCGGCCAGCGAATTGGACGAAGCCGTAGACATTGGATTGCGTGCGATCCGTCTGGCCGGTAAGTGCCAACAATCTGACTTCCGTTCTGGTCGAGGCCGAGAACCCCTCTGACCCTCGCGCGCAGTTTGAACGGGCCGCTGAGACGGCAGATGACAAGCTGGGTTCTTTGCTTGCGCTGGCAATGGTGGACAAGATCACAACGGACAGCCCGATCTTACATCTGATCGACTGGTTCCGCGGTTGCGCCGTCGGCAGTGAACGGCCAATCTTTGGGCTCGGGATGCCGCGGTCGGGCACAACTCTGACCGAGTCCATTCTGGACGCGCACAGCAATATCTTCGGTGCGGGTGAGCTGAACGACCTGCGAAACCTGTTCAGCCGCGTGGCTGGCAACCCATTTGACACCTGCCTTTCCTGCTACACACCTCTGTTCGAGCGTAGCCAGTTGCACAGCTATGATCTGGTCGAATTGGGCCGCTACTACACCAACTATGTGTGCCTCATGAACCACTGGCGCGACACGCTGCCCGAAGGTGCGTTCCTGACGGTTCGCTGCGAAGCGTTGGTCGATGATATCGAGGCCCAGACCAGACGGCTGCTGGAGTTTTTCGGTTTGGGCCGGGACAGCAACTGCCTGGGTTTCCACGCCCGCAAATGGCGCGTGCGAACCGCCAGTGCATCAGGTGCGCCAGCCGCTTTTTCGATCCACCAAGGCCAAATGGCTGAACTATGAAGATCAACTGAAACCGCTGGTCGAAACGATTGGCGGTCTTTCGATAGATTTCTGAGTGTTGAGCCTGCGCGACCAAAGGTAGGGCGGATACCCGCCCTACCCGAAAACTTATGGCGTGCCCTGTAAGGGGCCGGTCAGAAGGCCCACCGCAATCCGCCCCGGAAGTTCGGCCCCTGCGCGTCGCTGCCAATTTTCTGTTCTGCATTGGCCTGGAATTGCATGATCGGGACAAGCTCGTGCTCGTACCCGATCAGCACACTGCCGCCGGTGAAATCGTTCGAGGCAAAGGACAGGTTCCGCGTGGTTGAGAATACCGTCACGGACGCATCGGTATCACCCAGATCACGCCGCAACACGCCTGACAGCTGACCAAACAGAGTGCCGCCACTGTTCAACGCCCTTTCCACATCGACACCCAGGCGGGCCTCGATCACTTCGATGGTGCTGTCCCCAACCGTGGTATTGGTCGAGGAACCGGTCTCGGTATAGCCGTCATCCTTCTGGCGGGTATGGCGCATATCGCCAAAGCCCATCAGCGAGAAGGGGTTGCTTATGCCAAAGGGCCGTTCGATCCCCAGATAGGCGGTAACAAGCGTGCTGTCATAGTCAGCGGTCGCATCGGCGCTGCCGGTGATTTCGCGGGACCGATCGGTAGACTGCCAGCCGAAGCCCAGCCCGGCCTCAACCGTGTACAAGCCGAACTGACGGCCCACAGAGGCGTCCAGATACACGCCGCCGGTGTCGAAATCCGTCGTATCCGTATCCCCGTCCGAGCGGAATACGCCCAGCCCCAAAGCCAGCGCCAGACCGTTGTCCAGTTGACCGGAATACCCGACGCTGCCGTTGAACACCGTGACATCGGTTTCCGTTCCTTCGTTTTCGAACTGGCGCGATGTGGCGTCGATTATCGCATAGGGGCGGAAGGGGCCAAAGCTGATGCCCGACACCCGACCGGTGATCGAATTGCGCGTGACCTGCGCCTGCCCCCCATAGTTCAGCGCGTTCACCGACCCGTTGACCGCGCCACCGTAGAAGGCCGTCACATCGGCCGACGTAAGCAGGCCCGAAAAATCGACACTGGCGTAAATCGGCGCCGCCCCGCCTTCATCCTGCACAAACCAGCCCGAGCGTCCGTCCGAAACCGTGGTGGTAAACACACCGGACCCCGCTGCGGTGTCTTCAAACCGGAACACCGCACTGCCGCCATTGGCACCCAGGTTGACGTTGTGGTCTTGCACCCGGATCACACCGCTCACCATGTCGGTGCTGACCAGATTCAGGGTCCCGGTGCCGGTTCCCAGATAGATTGCATAAGCATCGCCGGCCTCGGAAGATGCCGAGATATCGCCTACGGCCGCGATTTCACCGTCAAAGTTTTCGAAATACAATCCATAGGCGTTGACCATATCGCTGCCCGAAGCAGTCGCCTGAATGACCCCGCTGTTCGAGAAACTGCCCTGAATGTCTTCGATATAGAGCCCTGCGGCGGTGCCATCAGCGCTGGCCGTGGCATTGATCAAAGTGGCCGTCGCCGTCACGGTCCCCGAGTTGGAGACATCCCCCGACATCGTGTCGTAGTGCAGAACGGCCTGCGCCCGCGCGCACTCGGCCCCTTGGGCAAAAACAGGGATGTTGCCGCTGTTCTGGACCAAACCGCTGGTGCCGCCGCGTACATAGATGCCACGGGCCGAGGAATCCTCGGTCGGTGACACGCTTTGTGCGGAGATCCTGCCCGAATTGGTCAGCGAACCGTCCAGCCCGTCCCTGATGAACACGCCTGCCACGTAAGCACTGTGACCCTGCGCCTCAGTTTTCTGAGATGTCGAGAGTGCTGTCACCGAACCCGAATTCGAAAAGTCTCCATTTACGGATTCTTCGACATTGAAACTGTGGGCCTCAGCTTCGTCTTGTGCCGAGGACTGCACGGCTACCGAGCCAGTGTTTGTGATGCTACCGTTGAAATTGTCGACGCTGCCATCGCCACCGACAAAAAACCCGTTGGCGATTGCAGTATTGTTCGAAGAACTCGCCGCGACGGTAGTGTCACTTTGGTTGCTGAAGTCGCCCGTCATCCCGTGTTGCGAGTAAACCCCCGATGCAAGCGCCTGTTCTCGGGCTTCAGCCTGAACTGCCATTGAACCTGTGTTCGTCACATTGCTGTTGGGCGCTTCATGCCCGAAATAAATCGCATAGGCGTGGGCATATTCGTCATCGGAACTGGCCTGCACCTCGAATGACTCGGAATTGGTGATATCCGCATCCACCGCGTCAAATTGGGTCAGAACGCCATAGGCCTGCGCCTCTTCCTCGCCCGCATCCGCAATGGCAAGGATGGTGCCGGAATTGTTCAGCGCACCGTTCCAGTGCCGATTGACGTAGATCCCGGCAACGGTGGCTTGGGTTGCATCAATTCCCTGAACCGAGATCACGCCCGAATTGATGATATCGCCATCCAGCCCCGAAACGATGGCAATGCCATACCCCAGCGCGTCATCGGTATGGCTTTGGATGACTATCGAAATCGTGCCAGAGTTCAGGATGTCTACCCCGGCTTCACCGGACACTCTCGGCCCGACCGCCTCGGCCTCACCACCGGCATTTGCCTGCAACGTAATCACGCCGCTGTTGCTAATATCCTCAGTGACGCCGTCGTGGATGTTAACGCCATAGGCGTCCAGGTCATCCTCATCCGTGTGGCCAATAACCTGAATCGTGCCCGTATCGGAAAATGCCCCGGCCAGACCGCCGGCAATATCGATACCGTTGACGGAGATCTCGTCAGACCCCGAAGCGTTGACGGAAATTGTGCCGGTGTTCGTGATCGTCCCCGTCAAGCCGCTGCTGATATCAAACCCGTCTGCACGTGTTTCTGTTGACCCGATTGCAACCACCGGAACAGTGCCAGAATTCGTGAGGTTTCCAGTCATCCCGCCAGCTCCAGAATTGGTCTGAACGGTTATGGTGTTCGCGTTGACGATGTCTCCGTTTAATGCGCCCTCTACATTGACACCGGCCACTGATACACTGGCGCCGCTGGTCGTTGTCGCTCTCAGGGTTCCGGTGTTTCTGATGGTGGTGTTGACGTCATCCCCAAACAGCAGCGCCGCCGCTGTCGCGTTCGAAGTCCCTGCCGCCACTGCGGCCGAAATTGATCCTCCGTAATGGACCGTCCCGGTTGCCTAAACACCGTCCCCGAACCCGGCGCCGACGGCGACTGCATTGTCAGCAATAGTCGCGGCATTGGCCGACAGCGTACCGGTATTCTGGAACGTCCCGCCGAAATCGCCGTTGGTCAAAAAGCTAAACGCTGTGGCATTGCTGGTCGCACCCGCAACCGTTGCGCTGATCGCGCCATTGTTCACGATCTGGCCGGAGGGCAGCACCCGAGTGTCCACCAGCAGACCAATAGCCGTTGCATTGGCCGTTGCCGACACTGTGCCATCGTTGGTCACGGTGCTGGAATCAACCGGATCGAGCGTCACGGTAGGGGCCGTAGCCGTGGAAACAGTCACCGATCCTGTGGATGTGATACTATTATCCTCGTCATTCAAGAAAACCACCGGAGAGGTTTGCCGCGTGGAATTCACCTCTGCCACGGCAATTCACGACGATCCTGTCCCTATGGATGCCGAGGTCAGAAACACCGAAGGAGCAATGCTGGCAATTTTGCCTTTCCATTTGACAACTCGACCACCCCTGGCCGCGCGCACCTGCACGGACCGCCCCAAACCGCCAGTATTCACCGACGTCTCCCCTCAAAGGTTTTGTTGTTTGCTTGGGCATTCACTAGGAATGAATCCCGGCTTAAATGTGGCAAGCTCCGGCGCTGTGGAGTTTAAGTTCGCATGCGATGCATCAGTTGCAGCTCGGCAAGTTTCAAGCTGATATTGTGAAGTGATTTCAAATTGATACACTCAAAAGGAAAATGTGCCGCAGGTTGGAGCACCGAGGAAAAATACTCCGAGGCTGTGATTTGGATGTCCGAGTCGGCCAGCATTGCTCTGCTGACAACCGCACAAAAACTGCGAGGACTATTCCCTCGCAGTTTCTGTTTTTCAGGCTCAAACGGGTCAGGCTGCAGCAATTTGGCCTGCTTTTTCGACCAGAACTTCGGCCTGTCGGATTGAGGCATAGTCGATCAGGCGACCGTCCAGCGACACCGCGCCTTTGCCTGCGGCTTCGGCCTCGGCCATGGCAACGAGAATACGCTGGGCCTTGTTGACCTCGGCGTCGGACGGGGACATCACCTCGTTTGCCAGCGCGATCTGACTGGGATGGATCGCCCATTTGCCTTCGCACCCCAGAACCGCCGCACGTTTGGCCGCTGCGCGGTAACCGTCCTGGTCCTGGAAGTCGCCGAACGGCCCGTCAATCGGGCGCAAACCGTTGGCACGGGCGGCAACCACCATACGCGCCAGCGCGTAATGCCACATGTCGCCCCAATGGGTCATGCGACCACCTTCGTCATCGGCATCCGTCAGCACGGAATAATCCGGGTTCACGCCACCGATGATCGTGGTCCGCGCGCGGGTCGAGGCGGCATAGTCGGCAACACCAAAATGCAGGCTTTCGTTGCGCTTTGATGCGGCTGCGATCTCGCTGACATTTTGCATACCCAGCGCGGTTTCGATGATGTGCTCGAAGCCGATGCGTTTCTTGTAGCCCTTGGCGTCCTCGATCTGAGTGACCAGCATATCGACGGCATAGACATCGGCGGCGGTGCCGACTTTGGGGATCATGATCAGGTCCAGCCGGTCTTCGGCCTGTTCGACCACATCCACCACGTCGCGGTACATGTAATGGGTGTCCAGACCGTTGATCCGCACCGACATGGTCTTGTTGCCCCAGTCGATGTCGTTCAGCGCTTCGATGATGTTCTTGCGCGCCTGTTCCTTTTCGTCCGGTGCAACGGCGTCTTCCAGATCAAGGAAGATGACATCCACATTCGACTGTGCAGCCTTTTCGAACATACCGGGTTGACTGCCCGGAACGGCCAACTCGCTGCGGTTCAGGCGGGCAGGGGCTTGTTCAATGGAATGAAAGCTCATGGGGTAGGGTCCTTCGACTTACAGGTTTGGATAGATCGGGAATTTGGCGCAGAGGTCTGCGACCTCGGCCTTGACCTTGGCTTCGACGGCGTCGTTGCCGTCCTCGCCATTGGCGGCCAGGCCGTCGACCACTTCGATGATCCAGTCGGCGATCTGGC
>NZ_JBMIRT010000002.1:0-451 GCF_049195285.1 Ruegeria sp. MALMAid1280
GCCGCGGGTGGTGCCGGCGGGCGAACCCAAACGGATGCCCGACGTGATGGTCGGTTTTTCCGGGTCAAACGGCACGCCGTTCTTGTTGCAGGTGATATGCGCCCTGCCCAGAGCCTTTTCGGTGGCGTTGCCCTTGACGCCTTTGGGGCGCAGGTCGACCAGCACCACATGGGTGTCGGTGCCGTGGGTGACGGTGTCCAGGCCGCCCTTGATCAGTTGATCCGACAGCGCCTGCGCGTTGACCACGACCTGCTTGATATAGTCCTTGAACGCCGGCTGCAGCGCCTCGCCGAAGGCCACGGCCTTACCGGCGATCACATGCATCAGCGGGCCGCCCTGAATGCCGGGGAAGATGGCCGAGTTCACTTTCTTGGCGATCGCCTCGTCATTGGTCAGGATCATGCCGCCGCGCGGACCGCGCAGGGTCTTGTGCGTGGTGGTGGTCGCAACA
>NZ_JBMIRT010000004.1:0-451 GCF_049195285.1 Ruegeria sp. MALMAid1280
GCCGCGGGTGGTGCCGGCGGGCGAACCCAAACGGATGCCCGACGTGATGGTCGGTTTTTCCGGGTCAAACGGCACGCCGTTCTTGTTGCAGGTGATATGCGCCCTGCCCAGAGCCTTTTCGGTGGCGTTGCCCTTGACGCCCTTGGGGCGCAGGTCGACCAGCACAACATGGGTGTCGGTGCCGTGGGTGACGGTGTCCAGACCACCTTTGATCAGCTGATCCGACAGCGCCTGCGCGTTGGTCACAACCTGCTGGATGTAGCTTTTGAACTCGGGGCGCAGAGCTTCACCAAACGCAACGGCTTTACCAGCGATCACATGCATCAGCGGGCCGCCCTGAATGCCGGGGAAGATGGCCGAGTTCACTTTCTTGGCGATCGCCTCGTCATTGGTCAGGATCATGCCGCCGCGCGGACCGCGCAGGGTCTTGTGCGTGGTGGTGGTCGCAACA
>NZ_JBMIRT010000037.1:0-182746 GCF_049195285.1 Ruegeria sp. MALMAid1280
AGCAAGCCTGCTTCCCGCCGGGCTCGATGGGCGTCGACAAATACTGGTCCCCCGTCAACCGCGTCGACAACGCATACGGTGACCGAAACCTCGTCTGCACATGCCCCCCAATGGACGCATACCAAGACGCAGCTGAGTGAACTCAGTTCAAGAACAGACAAAACCCCCGCCTTGGCGGGGGTTTTTCTATTCGGCGGCCTCTTTCTGTTGGGCCGAGGCCAGTAGCGTGGCCAGTTCCGGGCGACATGATCCGCAATTGGTTCCGGCCTGCAGCGCCTCGCCAATGGCTTCAACCGAGATCAGTCCCTGGGTCTCGATCGCTGTCAGGTTCGCGTTCACGCCGACATCAAAGCAGGAACACAGAATTGGACCCGGGTCGGCATGTCTGCCGGGGCACGGCCCGACAACAGGCCCAGATTGGACACCTGTGGCAGCGTGGTCAGAAAACCCCGCATCACTGCCACCGCGTTGATGCGAGCCGAGGGCGCGGTTTCTCCGGTCCAGTGGATCGGGGCAATGACCTGACCTTTGGTGATATCCGTCGTTATAAACGCCCGCAGGATGGCTTTGCCGTGTGGATCACCCACAGCGCCGACCAGAAATCGCGCAGGGCGGCGCGGTGGTCGGCGTTTTCGATCTCCAGATGACTGGCGAGCACATTGGCCAAGCCGCCGACGTCACGCCCGCCCATGGCGTTGGGTTGACCGGTGACGGACAGAGGCCCGCAGCCCGGTATGCCGATCCGTCCCGTGGCCAGACGGTAATTGAGGATTGCGTTGACCTTGTCACTGCCCGAGGTGGACTGGTTCAAACCCTGACTGCAGATGGTCACCACCCTCTGGGTGCCAATCTACATGTCGCAAAACGTTGCGATACCCTCCGGCTCCAGCCCGATGACCACGATCTTGGTGCCGCGTGGCCGTCAGGCGTTGGTACAGAACCGGATGACGCCACGCCAGATTTGAGCCGACCAGTACCACCAGATCGGCGTCATTGATATCTTCCTAGGCGCCGGGGACGGTGTCGGTGCCGAAGGCGCGTTTGTGCCCCGCCACTGTCGAGGCCCTGCAAGGCCGCGAGTTAGGCTTGCGCATCCTGATGCAGGTTGACGGCTTCGAACCAAACCTGAGCCGGTCCGGGGACGGTCTCTGGCGAGGTCTTCACCTTGAGTGGCCCCATATTCCGGCTGGCTCAGCATCTCCTCTGCGGCGGGGCGGTTGGCGTTGTCGTTTTCGTCCAACCAGTAGCGCAGTTCATAGTTGTGGGTCGAAACCGGGAAGACCATGCCCATGTTGAATGGCTTGCCTTCGGATTTGTAGTTCTCGACCACCGGGGCCAGCGCCTCGGCCAAGATCGGGTGTTGCGGACGGCCGTCCTCCACAACCGGGATGTTCGGCTTAATTTCTTCCCAGATCGCGTTCGACACGGTGATGCCGTTGCCGTTCATGCCCATCGAGACGGGGGTGACGATATGCGCCTCGGTGCCGTAACCGATGGTCGCGGCCAGCAGCGGCCCAGCCAGCATATGCGTGCCGTCCAGTTGTCAGTCGATCACGCCATCCAGCAGAACCTTCCAGTTGGCCTGCGCTTCCAATGTCACGAACAGGCCTTCGTCCAGAAAATAGCCGTTCTCATATGCCAGCTTCAGCGTTTCGGCCAAAGCTCCGCTGATCAGGGCGGTGGTGGCGACAAGGCCTGCGAGGAGACGCGCCATCTGGGTCTGTCCCTTTCTTGGTCCCGGCAAATCCGGGTGTAAAAAAAGCCGCTGCACGTTCTGACCAGAAGGAGGGGCCAGAGAGCGAGCGGTTTTGCTCGGACATTCTCAAACTTTGGGAGGGATTTGTAAGGTACACGCCATTGCGTGCCGATAGTGGTATCGTGAGAAATGGTGCAGGTCTGATCTAGGGAACTTGCTGCGATGCGGCGTAAATTGCTGCGCTTGCACCTCACGCCGCAGGTCGATGCCTTTTTTGGGGGCGTCAGAAATCCTGCGGGTCAAAATTGCGCCCGCCCAAAACACGTCCCGCTGCCGCGACAGTTGCCCGATCTATGAGGCGACGGGCGTGGTGCTGCGAATCGCCCCGACAGCGCCCGGCACGAACATCATAACGGGCCGTTCCAGCGGCCCCGAGGCCAGCGTCAGTTCCTTGAGCATGTCGCGGGTGGGGTTATCGGTATCGATCAGCACCACATCGGGCACCAGCGCCGCGATCTTGCGCGCCAGGCTCGAGACATTGCCGATCACATGCACATCATAAGGCCCGGACGCCTTGAGCGCGTTGACGATGGCAATCGCGCGTTCGCGGTCTTCTTCCACCACTACTATGGTCCGCGTGTTTGGCATGACTTCCTTTCACCGGCGCGTTGCCTGTTCACAAGAGACCGGGCCCGATTCTGTCCGCGTCCCGCCTGCTTTGCCTAAAAAACAGTCAAATGCCTGCGGTGCGGCCTTCGGAAGTCATCGATTTGCCGCCTATCGGAAACTTGTGACCACAAGGGGCACAAATGAAGTTGTCGTTTTCTACTTTCAAAGCGTCTTTTTTGCTTGCTGCGCCGCGGCGGGCTTTCTAGGTGTTGAGGTGGGACACCCCTCCCCAACGAGGGGCGTGTATCTGGAAGGGTAATACAGATGACTATTCAACAACCGGTCACGCGGCCGGAAAATCCGCGTTTTTCCTCGGGGCCTTGCGCCAAACCCCCCACATTTGATCTGAGCAAACTGGCCGATGCCGCACTTGGCCGGTCGCACCGTGCCGCTGTCGGCAAGGGCAAGCTGAAAGCGGCCATCGATGGCACGCGTGAGGTGCTGGGCATTCCGTCGGATTACAAGATCGGCATCGTTCCCGCCTCGGACACCGGCGCGGTTGAGATGGCGCTATGGTCGCTTTTGGGCGAACGCAAGGTCGAGATGCTGGCCTGGGAAAGCTTTGGCGCGGGCTGGGTGACTGACGTGGTCAAGCAGTTGAAAATCGATGCCGAGGTGAAGACTGCCGAATACGGGCAGATCGCTGATCTGGCCTCGGTCGATTTTGCCAATGACGTGGTGTTCACGTGGAACGGGACGACCTCGGGCGTGCGGGTTCCCAATGGCGACTGGATCGCCGATGACCGTCAGGGTCTGACGATCTGCGACGCGACCTCGGCGGCCTTTGCGATGGATCTGCCCTGGGACAAGCTGGATGTGACCACCTTCAGCTGGCAGAAGGTGCTGGGCGGAGAGGCCGCGCATGGGATGCTGATCCTGAGCCCCCGCGCAGTGGAACGGCTGGAAAGCTATACCCCCGCATGGCCGCTGCCGAAGATTTTCCGCCTGACCAAAGGCGGTAAACTGATCGAAGGCATTTTCACCGGGGCCACCATCAACACGCCGTCCATGCTGGCGGTCGAAGACTACCTGTTCGCGCTGGACTGGGCGCGCTCGGTCGGTGGGCTGCAAGGCCTGATCGCCCGCGCGGACGCCAATGCCGGGGCCGTGCACGCGTTTTGTGACCAGAATGACTGGATTGCCAATCTGGCCGAGGACGCAGCGACGCAATCCAACACTTCGGTCTGTCTGAAATTCACCGACGCGCGGATTCAGGACGGTGCGAGTTTTGCCAAGGCCGTAGCCAAGCGGCTGGAAGCCGAGAACATCGCGCTTGATATCGGCGCCTATCGCGACGCGCCTGCGGGCCTGCGCATCTGGTGCGGCGGCACGGTTGAGACCTCGGATATCAAGGCGATGCTGCCCTGGCTGGAATGGGCCTTCGAGGCCGAGATCGCGGCCCAAAGCGAAGCCGCCTGACGTTTTTACCGGGCCGTCCAAGGCCCGGGCTTTCCATACAATTCAAGGACCAGAGAATATGGCCCCCAAAGTACTCGTATCTGACAAGCTCAGCGAAACCGCCGTGCAGATCTTCCGCGATCGCGGCATCGACGTGGATTTCATGCCCGACCTGGGCAAGGACAAGGACAAGCTGGCCGAGGTGATCGGCCAGTATGACGGCCTTGCCATTCGGTCCGCCACCAAGGTCACCCCAACCCTGCTGGAAAAAGCCGACAACCTGAAGGTCATCGGCCGCGCCGGGATCGGCACAGATAACGTCGACAAAGACGCGGCCTCGAAAAAAGGTGTGATCGTGATGAACACACCGTTTGGCAACATGATCACCACCGCCGAGCACGCGATTGCGATGATGTTCGCAGTTGCGCGGCAAATCCCCGAGGCCAGCACCTCGACCCATGCGGGCAAGTGGGAAAAGTCCAAGTTCATGGGGATCGAGCTGACCAACAAAACCCTCGGCGTAATCGGTGCCGGAAACATCGGCGGCATCGTCTGCGAACGCGCGCTGGGCCTGAAAATGAAGGTCATCGCCTATGATCCCTATCTGGGCGAAGAGAAAGCCGCCAAGATGGGTGTCGAAAAGGTCGAGCTGGACGAGCTGTTGTCGCGCGCCGATTTCATCACCCTGCACGTGCCGCTGACCGATCAGACCCGTAACATCCTGAGCCGTGAGAATCTGGAGAAAACCAAACCGGGCGTGCGCATCATCAACTGTGCCCGCGGCGGACTGGTCGATGAGGAAGCACTGGCCGAGATGCTTCAATCCGGTCATATCGCCGGTGCCGCCTTTGACGTGTTCAGCGAGGAACCGGCCAAGGAAAACGCCCTGTTCAACCTGCCCAACGTCGTCTGCACCCCGCATCTGGGTGCGGCAACGACCGAGGCGCAGGAAAACGTGGCACTGCAGGTGGCTGAGCAGATCTCGAATTATCTGCTGACCGGTGCGGTGGAAAACGCGCTGAACATGCCCAGCGTCACCGCCGAAGAAGCCAAGGTCATGGGCCCCTGGATCAAACTGGCCGGACATCTGGGCAGCTTCATCGGTCAGATGACGGACGAGCCGGTCAAGGCCATCAACATCCTTTATGACGGCGTGGCCGCTGAAATGAATCTGGCGGCGCTGAACTGCTCGGTGGTCGCGGGGATCATGAAAAAGTTCAACCCCGAGGTGAACATGGTCTCGGCCCCGGTTGTCGCGAAAGAGCGGGGGATCAAGATCTCGACCACCAATCAGGACAAGACCGGTGTTTTTGACGGCTATATCAAGGTGACGGTCGTGACCGACAAGCGCGAACGGTCGATCGCGGGCACCGTGTTCAGCGACGGCAAGCCGCGTTTCATCCAGATCAAAGGCATCAATATCGACGCCGAGGTGGGCGCGCATATGCTTTACACCACGAACGAGGACGTTCCGGGTATCATCGGCACGCTGGGTCAGACCATGGGTGAGAATGACGTGAACATCGCCAACTTTACGCTTGGCCGGTCCGAGGCGGGCGGTGAGGCCATCGCTCTGCTTTACGTCGACGAGCCGGTCCCGGCCGAAGCCCGCGCCAAGCTGGCGGAAACCGGGCTGTTCACCCAGATCAAACCGCTGGAGTTCGATGTCGCCTGAGCGGTGGACGCTGGAACTGTAACCAATTCGATGCCCGCGTCGGAAAAGCGCGGGCATTGTCTTTTTAGATGGACCGGGATACGGCACGAGGCACCTGAGCAGTTTTGAAGAGGCGCTGTCGTGACATCACCCATTTACGCCGTCGGGGATATCCACGGTCAGCATGAGATGCTGGAGGACGCGCTGCGTCTGGTCGAACAGGATGGCGGCCCGGATGCACGTGTCGTTTTTCTGGGCGATTATGTAGATCGCGGGCCAAACAGCCGTGGTGTGCTGGACCTGCTGATCGAAGGGCAGCGCGCGGGGCGAAACTGGGTGATGGTCAAGGGCAACCACGACCGGATGTTTGCCCGGTTCGTGCAAGGGGGCGAGATCGCCGACAAGCATCTGCCGGTCACGCTGAACTGGCTGGACCCACGTCTGGGCGGGCGTGAGACTCTGGCCTCCTATCGGGTAGCGGTCACGGACCGGGACCGGATTTTTCAGGTGCAAGAGCGCGCCCGCGCCGACGTTCCACAAGCACATACCGACTTTTTGAACGGCCTGCCTGCCTATCATCAGGAAGGCGAGTTGTTGTTCGTGCACGCCGGTATCCGCCCCGGCATTCCGCTGGAACAGCAGACCGAGGATGATCTGGTCTGGATTCGCAATGAGTTTCTGATGGAATCCGGTCCACACCCTTGGCTGGTTGTGCATGGGCACACGCCGGTGGATCGGGCCGAACATTGCGGGAATCGTGTCAATCTCGATACTGGCGCGGGCTATGGCAAGCCGCTGGCCACGGCGGTGTTCGAGGGCAAGGACTGCTGGCTGCTGACCGAGGCCGGGCGGGTGCCGCTGACCCCTAATCCTTGGTAAACAGGTCCTTGTAATCTTCGCGCAGGACGTTTTTCTGCACCTTTCCCATGGTATTGCGCGGCAACTCATCCAGCACGATCAGCTTGCGGGGATGTTTGAACCGGGCCAAAGCGTCTTGCACATTGGCCAGAATGGCCTCGGGGTCCGGGGATTGTCCCGGTTCGGGCACCAGAATACCCACCGGGGTTTCGCCGAAATCCGGGTGTGGCACACCGATCACCGCGCTTTCCAGCACGCCGGGCTGGTCATCCAGCAGCAGCTCGATTTCCTTGGGATAGATGTTATAGCCGCCCGAGATGATCAGGTCTTTGCCCCGGCCAACGATATGGACATAGCCGTCCTCGTCTACACGGCCCAGATCACCGGTGATAAAGAACCCGTCCGCGCGCAGCTCGGCGGCGGTTTTCTCGGGCATCTGCCAGTAGCCCTGGAACACGTTGGGGCCGCGCACTTCGATCATGCCGATCTCACCCTGCGGCAGGGTTTCGCCCGTTTCGGGATCGGTCACCTTCAGGTCCACATCCGGCAGGGGGAAGCCCACCGTGCCCGCGCGACGTTCGCCGTCATAGGGGTTCGAGGTGCTCATGTTGGTTTCGGTCATGCCATAACGTTCAAGGATGCGGTGGCCGGTGCGGGTTTCAAACCGTTCATGGGTTTCGGCCAGCAACGGGGCCGAGCCCGAAATGAACAGCCGCATATGTCGCGTCAGATCGTCGGTGAACCGGTCATCGTCCAGCAAGCGGGTGTAAAAGGTCGGCACCCCCATCATCGAGCTGGCCTGCGGCATCAGGCGCAGCATGTCCTCAAGATCAAACTTCGGCAGAAAGATCATCGACCCGCCCGAGGCCAGCACCACATTGGTCGCCACAAACAGCCCGTGGGTGTGAAAGATCGGCAGGGCGTGCAGCAGTACATCACCCTGCGTAAACCGCCATTCTTGTACCAGCGTCCCGGCGTTCGACAGCAGGTTGGCTTGCGTCAGCATCGCGCCTTTGGATCGCCCGGTAGTGCCCGAGGTATAGAGAAAAGCGGCCAGATCGTCCTCGCTGCGGCGAACAGGCTCGAACGCGGGTAGCATACCCAGTGACCGCCGCATCAGGCTGCCGGATCCGTCGGCGTTCAGCGTCTCTAACCTTGCATTTTGGGCGGCGGCGATGGGAGCGAGCCCTTCGGCTTTCGCATCGCCGCAGACGACCAGCTTGGCGCCGCTGTTTTCGATGAAATACTGTAGCTCGGCTGTGGTGTAGCCGGTGTTCAGCGGCAGAAAGATCAACCCGGTCTGTGCACAGGCGGCATAAAGCGCCAGTGCCTCGGGGGATTTTTCGGCCTGCACGGCCACCCTCTCACCGGGCTCCAACTCAAACCCGGTCAGCGCGTTGGCGATTTGCGCAGCCATATCCAGAAAGGCGGCATGGGTCAGGGTCTGACCATCGGGCAGATGAAGGAACGGGGAATGCTTGCCCGCGTGAATGCCAAACAGTCGGTCATAAAGCGGGTTGCCCATGGTGTTATTCCTTTGCGCCTGCTCAATTCGGAGCTGAATCTGTCCCGGATCGGTTGGGCGGTAAAGCGGAAAACGGGGTCGGGATCAGAATTCCGTGGTCATCCGGTACCTTGCGGCACGCCCGCAAACGCCGACAAACGTGGCGCGGGTGCACGAGAACTCGGTGGCCAGCATGCCCTCGGCAATCTCGCGCCCGACGGTCTGCGCTTGAGCCGTTGCGGCCCTGCATTCTGCTGTGAACACAACAAGGTCTCTGGTGAATTGGTCGGCTGTGCGATATGCGCAGAACAGCCCGCAGGAGACTGACCATGTACGTAGCCACTCTGTTGACCAACCCAAACACGCCTAAGCTTGAAGAAGCTTTGGTCGAGACGCTCTGCAATGCCTGGGGCGGGTCGGAGCCGATCTGGCTGGGCGAGAATGAGGCGGCCGAGTTCAGGTTCCCGGCGTTGTCCGACAATCAAGAGGCGGTCTGGGCTGAACTGCAGCTGTTGGAGGTCGACCTGATCGTGCAACCCCTCGGTAAGCGGCGCAAGCTGATGCTGCTGGCCGATATGGACAGCACTATGATCCAGCAGGAATGCATCGACGAACTGGCCGACGAGGCCGGTGTCGGCGACCGGGTCAAAGAGATCACCGCAAGGGCGATGAATGGCGAGCTGGATTTCGATGGCGCGCTGATTGAACGGGTCGGCCTGATGAAAGGGTTGGACGAGGCGGTGATCGACAAGGTGCTGCAGGAACGCATCACGCTGATGCCGGGTGGGGCGGAACTGGTTGCGACCATGCGCCTGAACGGCGGCTATGCGGCTTTGGTTTCGGGCGGGTTCACTGCTTTCACCGCCAAAGTGGCCGAGCAGCTGGGCTTTGACGAAAACCGTGCCAATGCGCTGCTGGTTGAGAACGGCAAACTGACCGGAGATGTGCAGCGTCCGATTCTGGGCAAGCAGGCCAAGGTGGACGCGTTGGAGCAGATCACCAAACGACTGGGCCTGTCTGCTGCCGATGTGCTGGCAGTGGGTGACGGTGCCAACGATCTGGGCATGTTGGGCAAGGCCGGAACCGGGGTGGCGCTGCACGCCAAACCCTCGGTCGCGCAGCAATGCGACATTCGGGTCAATTACGGAGATCTGACGGCGCTGCTGTATCTGCAGGGCTATTCCCGCGCGGCATTTGCTGACGTCTGACGCAAGGCTCTTCCATTTATTTAACAAAAATGTTAAACAGCGGTCATGACCACGCTTCTGACCGCATTCTCGGCCCTGTCCGACGCCACCCGTTTTTCGATTGTCGAGCAATTGATGCAGGATGGTGAACTGCCCGCCGGTGACCTGATCGACGGGCGCGGCATGTCCGGTGCCGCGATCTCGCGCCATCTGAAGGTACTGCGCGAGGCCGGTCTGGTGCAGCAACGGGTGCAGGGCAGCCAGCGGATGTATTCCGTCCAGCCCGAGGGGCTGCGGGCGATTGCCGAATGGGCCATCTCGAAACGGCAATTCTGGGAAGGCAGCCTCGACCGTTTGAATGATTTGATTGAAAGGGAAAACTCATGGCCGACCTGAAACTGGAACGTGAGTTCCCGACCACCCCGGAAAACCTGTTTGCCTGGATCAGTGACGGTGCAAAGCTGTTGCAGTGGTGGGGCCCGGAAGGGATGCATGTGCCTCAGCATGATCTGGATTTCTCGCGCCTTGGGCCGTGGTATTCGGTCATGCAGAACGCCGAGGGCCAGCAATACAAGGTCTCGGGGCAGGTCACCCATGTCGATCCGCCCAACTCGGTGGGGTTCACTTGGGGCTGGCATGATGATCAGGATCAGCGTGGGGCGGAAAGCCACGTGACGCTGACCGTTGAACCCGCGGACGAGGGCGCGCGTCTGATCCTGGATCACCGTGAACTGGGTGACGATGAAATCGCGGCCAACCACAACCAAGGCTGGACCTCATCGCTGCGCAAGCTCGAAGCGCAATTTTAAGGATATCATCAGGGAGGAAGAGAAATGCCCCAATTTCTGTTTGTCTATCACGGCGGTCATACCCCAACCGATCCCGCCGAAATCGAAGCGACCATGGCCGCCTGGGGCGCGTGGTTCCAGAACATGGGCGAGGCGCTGGACATCCCCGGTAACCCGGTGGGCCAGTCCTATACGGTCAGTTCCGGTGGGGTCGTCGACAATGGCGGCGCCAATCCGGCCTCGGGCTTTACCGTCGTCAAGGCCGACAGCATCGACGCCGCGACCGAGATGGCCAAGGGCTGCCCCATGGTTGTGAACGGCTCAGGTTCCGTCGAAGTGGCCGAGGTGCATCCGATCGAGATGTGACTCTTAGCCAGGGAAACCCGGCGCCGGGCGGATCACGCCGCATTCTATCCCGCGGCGGCTGTATTGGATGGCGTTCATGAATTTGCGGGTGGCCGGGTGTTCGGCCTCCAGCACGCCCAGATGCACCAGAATGGCTGCGATGGCGCATTCGCTGGCGCGGGTGGTGCCATCGGTGATCTTCAGCGCCACACCCATGCGTTTTTCGGGAATGACGGCGACGTAAACGGCCTCGGCCCCGGTTTTGATCGCGGCGCGGCCATTCATGGCGCGCATCAGCTCGGTACAGGCGCGGTTTTCACCTGCCACCAGTTCCGGATGTTTGATCATCGCGGCGGTCAACTGTTGCGCCGCATCACTGGCCCGGTCCGATCGGTCAGCGGCCGAGGCGAACCACGCCATCGACCGCGCCAACCCCGCCAGCGAAGTGGCAAAGTTCGGGGCCGAGCAGCCATCGATGCCATAGGCCGGGCTGGTCTCGCCCGTGGTGTCCTCAAGCGCCGACAGGCAGGCCTGCTGCACGGGGTGGTCGATTTCCAGATATTCCGGCCCCGCGCCCATATGCTGCGCCACGGTCAGGAACCCGCAATGTTTGCCCGAGCAATTGTTGTGAATTTGGCAAGGCGTGTCGTCGGCCAGAATCAGCCCGTCGCGCGCCGCCATATCCTCTGGTTCCTGCGGGCCACAGCGCAAATCGTGTTCCGCAAGGCCCAGATGATCCAGCCAGGCCGTCACGCGGTCGGTATGAATATGCGCACCGCTATGCGAGGCACAGGCCAGCGCCAGATGCTCGGAATTCAGCCCGTATTTCGCCGCCGCGCCGGATGTGATCAGCGGAAGCCCTTGAATCATCTTGGCCGAAGACCGGGGATAGATCGTCACGTCCGGATCCCCCCAGCTTTGCACGATCTGGCCGCTGTCGTCGCAGATCATCGCGTGGCCAAGATGCAGACTTTCCAGCAAAGGGCCGCGCCACAGTTCTGTCATTGCTATGGGCTGTGTCATCTGGACCTCCTAAATATGCGCAAAATTCTGCCAATCGCCCTTTCGCCTGTGGCGAAACCTGCGTTAGTGTGTGTATGTCGGCAATCATCGGAATACGCAACTTACAGACGAACCGGCAAGGGGCGCAGGTGTTTCCGATGGGTATGAGGTTTAGGTCGAGCTAGGAGGCTGGACAAATGGGATCGAAACTCGTCCGCGTGATCGCGGGCCTGTGCGTGGCAGGGATGGCCACAACTGTAACCGCTCAACAGGCGTCCAGCACCAATCGCGTGGCCGCCAAGACGGATTGGAGCGTGTTCGTCGAAAAAGATCCCACCGAGTGCTGGAGCGTGGCGACACCCGACGAAACCGTCAACACCCGCGGCGGGCGCGTGGTTTCGGTGCGGCGCAGCGACATCCTGCTGTTCGTGGTTTTCCGCCCCAGTGAAAACGTCGCCGGTCAGGTGTCCTTTACCGGCGGATACCCGTTTGCGGCCGGGTCTTCGGTCAATGTCCGGATCGACGATCAGGAGTTCGAGTTCATCACTGACGGCGAATGGGCCTGGCCCGCGACGCAAGGTCAGGAACCCAAAGTGATCGCCGCCATGAAAAAAGGCACCGAGGCGGTGGTGACCGCGCGATCCGAACGCGGCACGCAGACCAAGGATACGTTCTCGTTGCTGGGGTTCACTGCGGCACTTGAGGATGCCCAGAAACGCTGCGCGAACTGATTGCGATCCGCAGACACGCATAACCCCGTCATCCGGGGGGGTTTTCTTTTGGGCAAAACACGCCCGCTTGACGCCACGTCTGCCTGAAAAATTGATCCGTATCAAAGAGAGTCACCGGCCTTTCTGAACTAATCAGTTCAGAGACAAGGAAGGAGCTTGCCATGCTGAACAAAACCATTGTCGCTTTCATGATGACCGCCGCTATGTTCCTGAGCGCCTGTGAAAAAGGCGCCGACACCTACCCGGTCTCGGGTGAGCAGTGCGGTCCAGAAGATCCGGTGAAAACGTTGGACGCTGCAGATTGCGATATCCTGCCTGCGGGTATCTGAGGGGGTCAATCTGATCCGATGGACATGAACTCGGTCGCGCCGGCTTGGTCGGTGCGGCCGATCTGTATTTGGGGCCTTGGCCCGTTGCGTGGTATCGTCGCCCGGCAATGCCACAATCGGGACCGGACAATGCGCCACGCCTTGCTTTTATTGTTGTTGCCAACCGCTGCTATGGCGGACCCGACATTGGAGTGTTCGGACGCCGGATCACAGGTTGAAATCGGGTCCTGTGTCAGCGCGATGGAGGATCGGGTCGCGCTGGCGCTTGAGGAAAGCTACGGCTTTGCAATGCAGGCCGCTGCAGAGCTGGATGAGGTCACCGGGCGCTTGGTCGCTCAGCCAGCGCTTGAGGCCGCGCAATCGGCCTGGGAAAGCTACAGGGATGCGCAATGCGAGGCCATAGGTGCCTCATACGGCGGAGGGTCGGGAACCGGCATCGCGATCACATCCTGCCGCGTCGATCTGGGGCGTGCGCGTGTGGATGAATTGCTGCGCTTTGCCGATTGATTGGTACGATTCCTTTTGATCTTTGCGAATGTTCCTATATAGAGGCGCATCCCAAGCCAGAATCCGTTGAGATAGCCCCATGTCGCCCAAAGCGCCGATCACTCAAGATGTCATGACCATCCCCCGCAAATTGCCAGAGGGAAAGATTAACCTTGTCGGCCTGACCCGCGACCAGCTGCGCGAAGTTCTGATCGAACATGGCGCGCCGGAAAAGCAGGCCAAGATGCGCACCGGTCAGATCTGGCAGTGGATCTATCAATGGGGCGTGCGCGACTTTGGTGAGATGACCAACCTGGCCAAAGCCTATCGCGCGCAACTGGCCGAGAATTTCGTGATCGAAATCCCCGAGGTTGTGACCCGTCAGGTGTCCGAGGACGGCACCCGCAAATACCTGTGCCGCATCGCGGGCGGGCATGAGGTTGAGGTGGTGTATATCCCCGAAGAGGATCGCGGCACGCTGTGCATCTCGTCCCAGGTCGGGTGCACGCTGACCTGTTCCTTCTGCCATACCGGCACGCAGAAACTGGTGCGCAACCTGACTGCGGCGGAAATTGTCGGTCAGGTGATGATGGCGCGCGATGATCTTGAGGAATGGCCGGTTCCCGGTGCACCCAAGGATGAAACCCGTCTGTTGTCGAACATCGTTCTGATGGGCATGGGTGAGCCGCTGTATAATTTCGAAAACGTCCGCGATGCGATGAAGATCGCCATGGACCCCGAGGGGATTTCCCTGTCGCGTCGCCGCATTACCTTGTCGACCTCGGGCGTGGTGCCCGAGATTGCACGCACGGCCGAGGAAATCGGCTGCCTGCTGGCGATCTCGTTCCACGCCACCACGGACGAAACCCGCGATGTGCTGGTGCCGATCAACAAGCGTTGGAACATCGAGGAGCTGTTGCAGGCGCTGGCAAGCTACCCCAAAGCGTCGAATTCCGAGCGGATCACCTTTGAATATGTGATGCTGGACGGCGTCAATGACAGCGATGAGGATGCACACCGCCTAATCGACCACATCAAGCGCCACAACATCCCGGCCAAGATCAATCTGATTCCGTTCAACGAATGGCCGGGCGCGCCCTATAAACGCAGTTCGAACAACCGTATCCGCGCTTTTGCGAATATAATCTATCAGGCCGGTTACGCCTCACCCATCCGCAAAACACGCGGCGAAGATATCATGGCGGCCTGTGGTCAGCTGAAATCGGCCACCGAGCGCGCCCGCAAATCGCGCAAGCAGATCGAGGCCGAGGCCGGACTGCAAAACTGACCCGTTCGATTGTCTTGCAGCGGGCGACAATAATTTAATGTTTGCCCCGCTGTTTTTTGAATGCAAAATTTGATATATTTCGACCGTCAAGGCGGGATGGGCGCATTTCACTCTTGCGCACAAAGCGGTGAAAGCCGCCTTTCAGTCGTGGCGTGTTTGTTCAAGGCCGCTATCTTATTTCTGGCATGACGAGCGGCGTTCAGGCGAACCTTATTAACCAGGTGGGCCATCCATATGTTATTACGATTAAAACGAATGTATTCGATTTTCCTTGCAGCGTTGGTGATTTCGGGCGTTTCCGTCGCCCCTGCGGCTGCGCAATCCACCGGTGAGGATGCGCATATTGCCATCGAAAACCCGGCGGATCTGTCCAAGGACGAGGCGTTGCAGATTTACAGGTCGCTACAACGGCGCATGGCGCGTGGCTATGGTGCCGCGCAGCTGGATGAGTTGATGAATTACCAAAGCTGGCCGCTGTTCAACGATGCGCCCTATATCTCGGCCACCCATGGCCAGCGTTTCGTGAACAGCTATGCCAACCGTATGGCGCATAACTACGGCACCTTGCAGAAGGGCGAAAAGCTGCCCAAGGGCTCGGTGCTGGCCAAGGACAGCGTCACCGTCACGGATGAGGGCAACATTCATCCCGGCGCCCTGTTCGTGATGGAGAAACTGGCCGAGGGCGCCAGCCCCGATACGGCCGACTGGCGCTATATCATGGTGCTGCCGGATGGATCGCTGTTCGGTGACACGATGGGGTTCCGCGCCTCAGCGGTCGGCTATTGCCATGATTGCCACGAGGCGGTGGCGGACCGGGACTACACCTTCTTTGTTCCCGAAGACTATATCGCCGGGAACTGAACGTCAGACAGCATCGCCGGGCAGTTTCAGCGCCGTGGCTTCGCGGCGGCTGAGCTGTTCGCCCTGTTTGCGTTTCGACAGCGCCTCGCGGGCCAGCGCGTATTTCTCATCCTGCCAGAAGATCAGGCAGCCATTGCAGCCTTTGCCGCAACAACCCTCGGTGCCGATCCGGTTGGTCTTGAAGCGGCGTTCGTTGCCATCCTCGCCGATCTTTTCCACCAACGCGTCGCGGCGGCGGGCATAGGCGTTGGGGTTGTCGCGGCCTGTGGTTTCCAGCCCCTGCACCAGCTTGTCAAAGCGGATGCGGCTCCAGTGTTCGTCGGTCAGGGCGCGCTCCTTGCGCAGGACGGAATAGACCGGGAAACGGGCGCGCAGGTCGTCGATGTCTTCGTGATCGAACTGAGTGAAGGGCAGGCGGATGACGGTTTTCGTGCTGCCATGCACCACGTCCAGCCGCGCGCCATCTTCGGCGCGTTCGAAATCGTAGACGCGCAGCAGCACAGTTTCGCGCGCGATGGGCGAGACGAAATCCAGCACGTCACCCGGTTCCAGCTTGTTCTTCACCTCAACCAGAAACGCATCTTCGGTGACCTCGGTGACGATCCCGGCATATTCCCATTGCGCGATGGATGCCGTGTGCTCGTAATCATGCGCATAATTGGTCAGCCGCCCTTCGTGGAAGGCCAGCGTATAGCCGCGATTCCCGACGGTTTCGAGTTCGCGCATGTAAGGCTTGGGATCCCAGCTCTCGGGGTCGGCGTGATAATCGTCGATGGCCATGCGATAGGCCCGCGCGACGATGGCGGCGTAATACTCGGACTTGCCGCGCCCCTCGACCTTGAGGCTGTCGACGCCGATCTTCAGGTACTCATCCAGCTTGGGCATGATGCACAGGTCGCGGGAGTTCAGGATATATGAGCCGCGATCATCTTCTTCGATCGGCATCAGGTCACCGGGGCGGCAGCCCTCTTCCAGCAGGAACTCGAACAGGTCGGCATTTTCCTCGGTGATACGGAGTTCCTGATGCGTGCCGTCCTTCAGGCGCAGCTTGAGCCCATAGTTCCAGCGGCAGGAATTGGCACAGTTGCCCTGATTGGCACCACGCTCGGCCATGAAGTTCGACAGCAGGCAGCGGCCCGAATAGGTCATGCACATGGCACCGTGGACAAAAGCTTCAAGCTTGATATCGGGGCATTTCTCGCGGATTTCGACCAGTTCAGGGTAGGACACCTCGCGGGCCAGAACCACCAACTCGGCCCCTTGGTCCTGCCAGAACTTCACCGACAACCAGGAACAGATATTGGCCTGGGTCGAGATATGCAGCGGCAGCTCGGGTGCCCGCTCGCGCACATATTGGAACACACCGGGATCGGCGATGATCAGCCCGTCGGGCTTCACCTTGCGCACCGTGTCGATATATTCGTCCAACTTGGGGATGTCCTTGTTGTGCGAAAACAGGTTCAGCGTCAGGTAAGCGCGCCGCCCGTGCTGGTGGCAGAACTCGACTCCTTCGATCACCTCTTCCAGCGAGAACTCGGATTTCGTGCGCAGCGACATATCCGGCGTACCCAGATACACCGCATCCGCCCCGTAAAGGATGGCGAGTTTCAGCTTGCGCAGATTGCCCGCGGGCATCAGCAATTCGGATCTGGACTGGGTCATGGTCATACCGGGTTTTGGATCAAGGGGGCCTTTTACGGCAAAGACCCTGAGTCCAAAAGCCCGTTATCTGCGACGGAATCGCGCTGTGCCTATGACCTCGATCAGTTGCTGGCGCACGGGGTCGGACTGCGCCTCGACCGCGTTCAGCACCTCGCGCAGTTCGGCGCGTAACCCGTGCATCTGGTCGATCAGAGAGATCATCATCGACAGTGCATCTGGTTCCATCTCGTACTGATCATGCAGTTCGCAGGCCAGTTCCAGACGGGCAACGTCGAGGCTGTGATAGACCAGACCCTCATCGGTTTGTTCAGGGATCACGATCTCGGCGGCCAGGTATTCGGTCAGCCGGGCCGAGGTCAGGCGGGTAATGGTTGCGATCAGTTGCTCTTCGGTCAGGCTCATGACGGCATTCCTTTGCGCGGATCATAGCTGTGGGTTTTGCGCCATGTCTCCATGAATTGCTTGAGGTCATCGTCGATCTGGTCAGGCATCGTGATGGTCAGTTCGATCAGCTGATCGCCGCGTTCGGTTGAGCCGCGTTTCTTGACCCCCTTGCCCCGCAGGCGCAGGGTCTTGCCGCTGCTGGTGCCTGCCGGAACGCTGACATTGACGCCGCCGTCGATGGTGGGGGCGGGTACCTTGCCGCCCAGAATGGCCTCATCAATGGTGATCGGCAGGGTGATGTGGATGTCGTCGCCCTGACGGTCAAAGACCGGGTGTGTCGCGACCGAGACCGTGACCAGCGCGTCGCCCGGAGGACCCTCGCCAAAGCCCGGATCGCCCTTGCCGCGCAGGCGGATCGTCTGGCCGCCGGTGATACCGGCGGGGATTTTCACCTCGATCCGGTCGCCATCGGGCAGGGTCAGTTTCTGGCTGGCCCCGAACACCGCATCCAGAAAGCTGATCTGCAGGCTGTAAGCGCGATTATGCCCCGGCGCGTGAAATCCCTGTGTGCGTTGGCCATACCCGCCGCGACCACGCATGAACTCGGCGAAGATGTCCGACATGTCGTCCGGGTCTGCCGCCCGTCCGCGATAGGGGTTTCCGGCGGCCTCGGCATAGTCGCGATAATACTGCTGCTGCGGGCGTTCCTGACCCGAGGCATCGATCTCGCCCCGGTCGTACTGCCCGCGCTTTTCCGGGTCTTTCAGCAGGTCATAGGCGGCTGCAGCGGCCTTGAACCTGGCTTCGGCCTCGGCGTCGCCGGGTTTCAGGTCGGGGTGGCATTCCTTGGCGATGCGCCGATAGGCTTTCTTGATCTCGGCATCGCTGGCGTCCTTGGAGACGCCAAGGGCGGAATAGGGATCGTCGCTCATCTCACTTCTCGCGGGTCGGACTGAACAGGGTGGGTTTTATCATGCGTTTTCAAGGGGCCAAAAGGAAGAGGCTTTTGAAACCGTTCGCAAATCCGCGCAGGTCTGTTAACATATGCATGTTTCGAATTGTTTTTGACGGAGACCCTCATGACACGCAGACTCAAGTCCGTTCTGGCCCTGCTGGCCGGGAATGCCATCGGGTTGCTGCTGGCGGCGCTGCTGTTGTCGGAATTTGCGATCCGGCCGATCTCGTTCATTGTGGTGGTGATCGTCTTTACGCTGGTTCAGGTGATTGCCGAACCCCTGATCCTGAAACTGGGGGAAAAGAAAGCACCCTCGATCAAGGGCGGCATCGCGCTGATCGTGACGTTTGTGGGTTTGCTGGTGACAGATTGGATCACCAACGGCTTGACCATCGGAGGGATTGCCAACCTGCTGGCCGCAACGCTGCTGGTCTGGCTGGGTGCGCTGATCGGCAGCATCGTGTTGCCGATCTTTGTGTTCCCGGAACTGCGCGAGCCCAAGAAGTAGCTACAGAGCGTTCAGGCTGGCCTCAATCGCCTGCCACAGCTCTTCCACCGGCTCGCACCCGACCGACAGGCGGATGAAAGCGGGGTCGACATCGTCACCCCACCGCGCGCGGCGCTCGGCGGAACTGTGGACGCCGCCAAAGGAGGTGGCGGGCCGCAGCATCGGGCAGGCGTTGATGAAGGTTTCGGCCTTGTCTTCCGACGCGAGCGTGATCGACAGCAAGAACCCGAACCGTGCGGTCTGGGCCTTTGCCAGCATATGTGAAGGGTCGCCGGGCAAGCCAGGATAGCGGATCTTGTTGACTGCCGGGTGCCCTGCCAGTCGTTCTGCCAGCACCTGCGCCGAGCTACACATACGGTCGAAACGCACGTCCAACGTCTCTAATCCGCGATGCAGCAGCCAGGCCTCATGCGGGCCGGGGATCGCGCCCGAGACGCGCCGCCATTCCTCGACCCGCTCCATGATCTGCGGGTTGCGGCTGGTCACATGGCCCATCAGCAGGTCGGAATGCCCGCCCATGGCTTTGGTGTCCGAGGCCACCACCACATCGACACCCATATCCAGCGGGCGCTGGCCCAGCGGCGTCAGGGTTGTGTTGTCGGCAATCGTGATGCCCCCGGCTGCGCGCACAGCTGAGGCGATGGCCGGCAGGTCCAACATATCCAGCCCGGGGTTTGAGGGGCTTTCGACAAAAACCACATCAAACCCGTCAAACCCGCCTTCGGTAAACGCGATTGTCGGGCGTTCGGTGACGGAAACACCCAGCCCGGACAGAAACCGGTCGGCCAAAACCCGCGTGACGTAATACCCATCCGACGGGATCAGCAGGCGCGATCCGGCTTTCAGGGTCGTAAACAGCGCGGCTGAGATTGCCCCCATGCCCGACGGGAAGGTCAGGCAAGGCGCGTCCTCAAGATGGGCCAGAACGTGTTCCAGATGCTGCCATGTGGGGTTGTCGACCCGGCCATAGGTGGGCAGGCCATCGGTCGCACCGGGCAGATGATACATGCTGCTTTGGGTCAGCGGCAGCGCCACGGGATCGCCTGCGTCCAACGCAATACCGCGCAGATGCAACATCTCTCCGGTCTTCACGGTCATGCTTCAGCGCCCCGGAATTTCGTCGCGGGGCGGGGCGGGTTCCCAGTTCTCGATGATATCCACCGCCTCTTGCGCGGTATCGACAAAACGGAACAGGTCGAGGTCCTCGTCCGAGATGGTGCCCGCATCGGCCAGCGCCTCCCAGTTGATGACGGTTTCCCAGAATGCGCGACCGAACAGCAGGAAAGGGACACGTTCCATCCGACCGGTCTGGATCAGGGTGAGGGATTCGAACAGCTCATCCATGGTGCCGAACCCGCCGGGGAAGATGGTGATGGCGCGGGCGCGCATCAGGAAATGCATCTTGCGGATGGCGAAATAGTGAAAATTGAAGCTGAGATCGGGCGTTACATAAAGATTGGGCGCCTGTTCATGCGGCAGCACGATGTTCAACCCGATGGAACAGCCTCCAGCATCCTGGGCGCCGCGATTCCCGGCCTCCATCACTCCGGGGCCGCCGCCGGTGACGATGACATTCTCGCGGCAGCCGGTCTGGTTTGACTTCTCGGTCATCAACCGGGCGAATTCGCGGGCCTCGTCATAGTATTCCGACAGGTTGGCCAAGGTCTGGGTCCGGGCGGTGTGTTTCTGCGACGGTTCCGGAATGCGTGCCCCGCCGAACATGACGATGGTCGAGGTGATCTCGCGCTCGGTCATGATCATCTCGGGTTTCAGCAATTCCAGCTGCAGGCGCACCGGGCGCAGCTCATCCCGGCACAGGAAATCGTCGTCGGCAAAGGCAAGGCGATAGGCGGGCGAGCGCGTTTGCGGCGTGTCCGGCACCTCGCTCGCGGTCGAGCGGTCGGTCTGTGCGTCACGGAAAGGGCTCAGGCGGTCTTCTCTCATGGGTGATGGTTCCCTGCTTGCGTGTTCCTGAAACAGCTATAGGGTTCGCGGCCAGAGCGCCAGTCACGGAAGAACAACAATGAATTGGAAGAGTGAAATTTCAGCAGCCGCCGACCGGATCGCCGGATATGCGCAGGTGACGCCGGTGATGGAAAGCACCGCCGTGGGGCTGGCCTTTCCGGTCGGGATGAAGCTGGAGCATCTGCAACACACCGGCAGTTTCAAGGCGCGTGGGGCGTTCAACACGTTGCTGAGTTCGGATGTGCCCGAGGCCGGTGTCGTGGCCGCATCCGGCGGCAATCATGGCGCTGCAGCGGCTTATGCGGCGCGGTCGTTGGGCTATCCGGCCAAGATATTCGTGCCGGAGATTGCCGGGCCGTCCAAGATTGCCCTGATCGAACAGACCGGTGCCGATCTGAGCGTGGTGCCGGGTGAATATGCCAACGCACTGACCGGGGCGCAGCAGCACGAAGAGGCAACCGGCGCAATGCAGATCCATGCCTATGACGCGCCCGCCACCGTGGCCGGGCAGGGCACCTGTTTCGCCGAGTGGGAGGCGCAGGGCCTGCGGGCCGACACCGTTCTGATCGCTGTTGGCGGCGGCGGATTGATCGCGGGGGCGCTGGGCTGGTTTCAGGGCGCGCGCAAGGTTGTGGCGGTTGAACCCGAGACCTCCTGCGCGCTGAACGCGGCCTTGCAGGCGGGGGCGCCGGTGGATGTCACGGTCTCGGGCATTGCCGTCAATGCGCTGGGCGCGCGGCGGATCGGGTCGATCTGTTTCGGGCTGGCGCAGGGGGTGACTTCGGTTCTGGTGCGGGATGAGGCCATTGCCGAGGCGCAGCAAGCCCTGTGGCAAGCGCATCGGATTCTTGTGGAACCGGCAGGTGCGACGGCCCTGGCGGCGCTGCTATCGGGGGCCTACCAGCCGGAACCGGGTGAGCGGGTGGCGGCGCTGATCTGCGGCGGCAATATCTCTCCGGACCCGCTGGGAGTATAAAACCGCAGCAAACAGCCGCAAAGCGCGCGTTCAGCGTCGCATTGCGGCCAGTCCTTCGCTTGCGTATAGGCAACACCAACGTGAACAGATTCTGCAGGGAGCCCACTCATGTCCAACGCGCAACTGGAAGCCGCCATCGAAGCCGCCTGGGAGGCGCGCGACACCATCACCCCCGCCACCACCGGCGAGACCCGTGAAGCGATCGAAGATACGCTGAACGCGCTGGACAGTGGCTCGCTGCGTGTGGCCGAAAAACTGGAGAGCGGCGACTGGCACGTGAACCAGTGGGCCAAAAAGGCCGTTCTGCTGGGCTTCCGCATCAAGGATATGGAAATCCAGAACGGCGGCCCGCAGGCTGGCGGCTGGTGGGACAAGGTGGACAGCAAGTTCGCCGGTTGGGGTGAAAACCAATGGCAGGCCGCTGGCTTCCGCGCCGTTCCGAGCTGCGTGGTCCGAAAATCGGCCTATATCGCGCCGGGCGTGGTGCTGATGCCGTCTTTCGTGAACCTCGGCGCCTATGTCGACGAAGGCACCATGGTTGATACATGGGCTACCGTTGGATCCTGCGCGCAGATCGGCAAGAACGTGCACCTGTCCGGTGGCGTCGGAATTGGCGGCGTGCTGGAGCCGATGCAGGCAGGCCCGACCATCATTGAAGACAACTGCTTTATCGGTGCGCGCTCCGAGGTGGTTGAAGGCTGTATCGTCCGCGAGGGCTCGGTTCTGGGCATGGGTGTGTTCATCGGAAAATCGACCAAGATCGTCGACCGCGAAACCGGTGAGGTCATGTATGGCGAGGTTCCGCCCTATTCGGTGGTTGTTGCAGGTTCGATGCCGTCCAAGAACAACATCAGCCTGTACTGCGCCGTGATCGTGAAGCGGGTGGATGAGAAGACCCGCTCGAAAACCGGGATCAACGAGCTGCTGCGCGACTGATCCGAGCGCAGAACAGACAGGGGCCGCAGCATCGCGCTGCGGCCTTTTTTGTTTACCCTTTGACCGGGTAGCGGTCGGGTTCCTCGAACACGTCGATCACCCGCGTGCCGGCCTTGATCTTGCCCCCGTGCTCGACACCGGACGGGATCGAATAGCTGTCGCCCGGGCGATAGGTTCTGGTCTCATCCCCAATGGTCAGCTCCACCGCACCCTCGATCACGGTACCCCATTGCGCCTTGTGCGAATGCGCGGGCAGTTCGAAATCCTTGAGGAAGGTAAAGAACGCCACCAGCCCCGCATCCGACCGGATCACCGCGGATTGCACCACGTCCTCGGGGAAGGGCACGTCAAGGCTGGGAAAGTCGGTGATGAAATCTGGGTACGCCATGGAAAGGTCCTTTGCGGTTTATGTCCAGGAACTATGAACGCGCAGTCGACGTCCCGCAATTGCCGACCGCTTGACCGTGGGCGGACGCGCGGCTATGGCCCCGGCATGGAAAAGCAAAAGAAACCCTCTCGTCAGCAGGTTTACACCCTGCTTGTGCAGATCGGCCGCAAGGATGGCGACGGCCTGCCCGAAGGCGCGACCGGGGCGGCGCTGATGTGTTTCGCCAGCGGTGTGGACGAGGCCGAGGCCGTGCGCGAAACCGTGGCCATTCTGAAACAGGCCGATACCGCGCCGCTGGATGTCACCGGCTATGGCACCCTGGCCGAGCGCGAGGCGCAGGGCCATGACATCGGCCCCGACGAACGGGCGTTGATGCAGCGGGCCTTGGATGAAAACGCGGTGATTGTCGCGCAGATGACGCCGTTTTTCGGGGATGAGGAACAGGCCTAAACGCTAAGCGTTTTAGTTCCGCACCCCGAACCACTTGCGGTAGATCTCGTCATAGGTGCCGTTTTCACGCAGCGACAACAGCGCCTGGTTGACCTCTTCAACCAGAGGCGACCCGGTCGGGAAGGCAATTCCATAGCTTTCGCGCAGGAAGATACCGCCGGTCATTGTGGCGATCCGGCGCCCCTCGTGCGAGGCATAGTAGGACAGGATCGGCGCGTCAAAGACCGCGGCGTCCAGTTCCTTGTCCTCGAAGGCGGCCAGCATCTCATCAAGGCCGGAATACCCGACAAACTCGATCTCGCGCCGGTTCAGGAAACTGGCGGCGGTGGACTCCGTGATCGTGCCGACCTGCTTGCCGTACAGATCGTTGACCGAGTTCACGCTGCCGCTGATCGCATCCACCGTCATGACCGAAGTAATGCGCGCCGTGAACACCGATACGATGAACAGCGACGAGACCACCAGAATCACCCCCAGCAGACGGCCGAACGGGGTGCGGGGCATCCGTTCCTCGAACCCGCCATTTACCACCAGGTTCAACGCCCACCAGAATGACGGGAACCATGCCTCGTTCAGTTTGCGGTCGAAATAGGGCTGCGAGCGGCGCTCGAACGTCCACATCAACATGCCACCGCCCAGCAAAAGGGCAAAGGCCAGACCGATGGCGATGAACAATTCGCGCGACAGCAACGCATGCAGCAGTGACGGCTGCCGCATGGCCTCGGATGGGACCATGATCTGCAACCCGGCCTCGAAAATCGGCTGGCTGAAGTCCATCTGCGTTTCACGCGCAGCGGTGATCGAGATGTTGGCGATGGCCAGATCGGCGGACCCGTCCTGCACCGCGCCCAGCATGTCGTTGAAGGTTCCGACCCGGTCGACCGAGTACTCCCAGTTCAGTGCCTCGGCCAGCGCCTCGATCAGGTCCATGGAAAATCCGGTCTGGGCCCCGTCTTCGACATAGGAAAACGGAGGGCGGGTCACCGTGGTGACATCCAGCGTCTGGGCCCGGCTTTGCTGTGCAAGAACGGCGAAGGTCAGCCAGACCAATGCGAAAAGCGCGCGTATCATCTTCAAATCACCTGTTTCGCGGGGCTCTAACGCAGATTTGAACGGTGCAGCAAGGTGGTCACAGGGTAAAGACCTGTGTTTTGATTGGGTGTCACGGTGATATGTGCAGAAAAAAGCCCTCAGATTTGGGCGGGCAGGGGTTGGCAATTGGCTCAATTCGTTGAATCTGTGCGCGCAAACGAACCAAAGGGGCCTTGCCATGACAGATCCGGTAGAACTGACAGCGGCCCTGACCCGTTGCCCATCGGTCACACCCGAGGAAGGCGGCGCCCTGGTTCTTTTGGAACAACTCCTGTCCGATGCGGGGTTCGACTGCACCCGTGTGGACCGTGGCGGCATCAGCAACCTGTTTGCCCGTTGGGGTGAAAAGGGCCATGCACGCAGCTTCGGGTTCAACGGTCACACCGATGTTGTGCCGGTTGGGGACGAGGCCGCCTGGACCATGCCGCCCTTTGGCGCCGAAATCCGCGATGGCGTGATGTATGGGCGCGGGACCACCGACATGAAATCCGGCGTCGCGGCCTTTGCCGCAGCGGCGGTGGATTTCGTGCGCGAAACGCCGCCCGACGGCGCGGTGATCCTGACCATCACCGGCGATGAAGAGGCCGACGCGCTGGACGGCACCACGGCGCTGCTGGATTATATGGCCGAGGCTGATGAGAAGATGTCGGTCTGTCTGGTGGGTGAACCGACCTGCCCGAATACCATGGGTGAGATGATGAAGATTGGCCGTCGGGGCTCGATGACCGCGTGGTTCACCGTGACCGGCGTGCAGGGCCATTCGGCCTATCCGCACCGGGCGAAAAACCCTTTGCCCGCGATGGCGCGGCTGATGGATCGGCTGGCCAGTCACGAGCTGGATCGGGGTTCGGACCACTTTGATGCCTCGACGCTGGCGGTCGTGAATATCGACACGGGCAACGAAGCGACCAATGTGATCCCGGCGCAATGCAGCGGTGCGGTGAATATCCGTTTCAACGATCTGCATTCCGGGGCCAGTCTCAGCGAATGGCTGCAGACCGAAGCGCAGAACGTAGCTGAAGCCTATGGTGTCGAGGTTGGTGTGCGCATCAAAATCTCGGGCGAAAGTTTCCTGACCCCGCCCGGCCCGCTGTCCGATCTGGTGGCGCAGGCGGTTGAGGCGGAAACCGGTATCCGGCCCGAGATCTCCACGACGGGTGGCACTTCGGATGCGCGGTTCGTGAAAAACCACTGCCCGGTGGTCGAGTTCGGCCTGGTCGGTCGCACGATGCATCAGGTGGATGAATGCGTCGAGGTGGCGCATATCGAGCAACTCAAGGCGATCTACACGCGCATCCTGCGGGACTATTTCGCCTGAGTGATGCAGCGCACTCTGGTCATCATGGTCAAGGAGCCACGCCCGGGGCGGGTGAAAACCCGGCTGGGCCGCGATATCGGCATGGTCGGCGCGGCGTGGTGGTTCCGGCATCAGACCCGGTCGCTGATCCGACGGCTGCGCGACCCGCGCTGGCAGATCGTGCTGGCTGTGGCTCCGGATCGAGAAGGCCTGACCAGCCGCATCTGGCCCGCCGACCTGCCGCGTGCCGCTCAGGAGCGCGGTGATCTGGGAGACCGGATGGCGCGGATGCTGCGGGGTATGCCGAAAGGACCGGTCTGCCTGATCGGCGCGGATATTCCCGGCATCACACGCGGGCACATCGCGCAGGCGTTCAAGGCGCTTGGTCAGGACCAGATGGTCTTCGGCCCCGCGCCGGACGGAGGGTACTGGCTGGTCGGGGCGCAACGATACAGTGCGCTGCCGCTGGGCCTGTTTCGCAATGTGCGCTGGTCGACCGAACACGCCCTGGCCGACACGTTGGCCTCTGTCCCCGGCACGCGCGTGGCGCTGTTGGATCAGTTGCGCGATGTCGACACGCTGGCCGATCTGAAACCCTGATCCTTTTTAGTCATGACGCGGTCGCATCCCCGTGCTAGGCCGGAATTATGACTCGCATCCCCACCAAGCAAGAGGTCCTCGACTGGATCTCGGCGAACCCCACCCTGACCTCGAAACGCGATATCGCCAAGGCCTTTGGCATCAAGGGCGCGGACCGGATTGATCTGAAGCGTATCCTCAAAGAGCTTGAGGCCGAAGGGCATCTGGAAAAGCGCAAGCGCAGCTATGGCGACCCGGATCGTCTGCCGCCGGTCAGCGTGTTGCAGGTGAAGGCACCGAACGCCGATGGCGATCTGTTTGCCCGTCCGCTGGAATGGCATGGCGAAGGGGTCGAGCCCATCGTTCTGATCATCACCCGTGCCAGCGACCCGGCGTTGGGCGAGGGCGATCGTATCTTGGCCCGCCTGACCGTGGTGCATGAGGAAGACCACAATTACGAGGCCCGCCTGATCCGCCGCATCGGGACCAACCCGCGCAAGATCGTCGGCATCTTCCGCAAAGGGGCCGAGGGCGGGCGGATCGTGCCCATCGACAAGACCGGCCAGACCGAATGGCTGGTGCATGACGGCGCGGTTCTGGGCGCGAAAGACGGCGAATTGGTCGAGGCCGAACAGGCCGGACCCAAGAACCGCATGGGTCTGCCGCGTGCGCGCATAGTGGAACGTCTGGGCGACCCTTCAGCGCCCAAGGCCGTGTCGCTGATCGCCATCCATCAGCACGGCATTCCCGACGATTTCGCCGACAAGGTGATTGCCGAGGCCGACAAGGCCAAACCCGCAGGCCTGAAGGGCCGCGAAGACCTGCGGGACATGCCGCTGCTGACCATCGACCCCTCGGATGCGCGCGATCATGACGACGCCTGCTATGCCCATGCCGATGATGACCCCAAGAACCCCGGCGGCCATGTGATCTGGGTCGCTATCGCCGACGTCGCCGCATATGTGCAGCCTGGCACCGCGCTGGACCGTGAGGCGCGCAAGCGCGGCAACTCAAGCTATTTCCCCGACCGCGTGGTGCCGATGCTGCCGGATCGTTTGTCGGGTGACCTTTGCTCGCTGCACGAAGGCGTCCCGCGTGCCTGTATTGCCGTGCGGATGCAGATCGACGCCGACGGCAACAAGATCGGCCACCGATTTGTGCGCGGCCTGATGCGCTCGGCTGCGTCATTGCATTACGCCGAAGTGCAGGAGGCCATCGATGGCGCCCCGAACGACCGCACCGGGCCGTTGTTGGAGCCGGTTCTGAAACCGCTCTATGCCGCCTATGCTGCGCTGAAAAAAGCACGCGCCGTGCGGCAGCCGCTGGAACTGGACCTACCGGAACGCAAGATCGTGCTCAGCGAAAAGGGCGAGGTCGAGAGCGTGGCTTTCCGAGAACGTCTGGACGCGCACAAGCTGATCGAAGAGTTCATGATCCTCGCCAATGTGGCCGCTGCCGAGACGCTGATCGCCAAGCGCCGTCCGCTGCTGTTCCGGGTACACGAGGAACCCGCGCCCGAGAAACTGGAAAGCCTGCGGGAAACGGCGCAGGCCGCTGGCTTGAACCTGGCCAAAGGGCAGGTCTTGCAAACCCGTCACCTGAACGCGCTGCTGAACGCCGCCGCCGGGACCGAAGACGCCGAACTGATCAACCTGACGACGCTGCGGTCGATGGCGCAGGCCTATTATAACCCCGAGAATTTCGGTCATTTCGGGCTGGCGTTGCGCAACTATGCTCATTTCACCTCACCCATCCGCCGCTATGCCGACCTGATCGTGCACCGGGCGCTGATCTCGGCCCATGGCTGGGGCAAGGACGGTTTGACCGAAGATGAAATTATGCGCCTGGACGAAACGGCCACCCATATCTCGGACACCGAGCGCCGCTCGATGATGGCCGAACGCGACACGACTGACCGCTATCTGGCGGCCTATCTGAGCGAACGGGTGGGCAATGAATTCGAGGGCCGCATCAGCGGCATCGCCCGGTTCGGCGCCTTCGTGAAGATGGACGAAACCGGCGCGGACGGGCTGGTGCCTGTGCGATCATTGGGGCGCGAGTTCTTCCACTTCGACCGAGAGGCGGGAACGCTGATGGGCTCAGACACCGGGCTGGTCATCGCCATCGGCCAGCGCGTCACCGTGCGCCTGACCGAAGCCACGCCCGTCACCGGCGGGCTGGAGTTGGAGCTGCTGTCCATCGACGATCAGGCGCTGCCCCGTGGGCGTGCACCGAAAGGGCGGCCAACGCGGCGTAAGGCGGTCAGTACCAAGCGCAAGAAAGACAAGATCAAACGCAAGGTCGAGCGCAAACGCCGTCAGAGATGATAGGTCAGCGCTCGCGCAATCAGCCAGCCATGGCGCGTCGGGTCGATCTGATCCGGGTTGTCGAACAGCACGGCCCGGTTGCCGTCGATCCGATCCTCGCCCGGAAAGGCCGAGGTGAAATCGCCCATCAACCGGCTTTGGCAATGCACGAACAGTGCAAAACACGCGGCTTTGTGGGTGCCGATCCGGATCGTCGACCCCTTTGGCGCCAGATAGGCGGGCTGCCCCCAGCGCAGCGCCTCTTGCAGCGGCTGCGCAGCGGGCAGGGACGCGGCGGTGTCAAAGATCAACTCGCGCAGGATCAGCGCGCCGGCACGGGCGTTCTCGGGCAAGGTATCATAGGCGGCGGCAACTTTGGGATCGGTAAAAGGTGTCATGTCAGCAGCTTATCCGGTTTGACCCGGCAGGTCAGAAGTTTCGGCCTGAGTACTTTGTGAATCCCGCATTTTGCGCTATTCTGGCCCCGAGCAGTAATCAGGAATTTCGGAATGCGTAAATGCACAAGTGGCGTCATTGCCGCTGCATTATGGGCATCCATTGTGCAGGCGGAATCCCTCAATACAGCGGATGGGTTTCAGACCTTTCAGCTGGCCTCGGCCAATCTGACCGTGTCGTTGCGACCGGTTCTGCGGCCCTCAGCGATGGAGTATCGGGTGTCGACCGAAGGAAACGCGCGATTTCAGGCGTGGCTGGGGGCGTTTCGGGACCGGGCGCTTGCGCAGGGCATTTCCACCGATACGCTGGATTGGGCGCTGGCCGGTCTGACCTATGACAAGAAGATCATCGAACGTGACCGCAATCAGGCCGAGTTCTCGAAACCGATCTGGGAATATCTGGATTCTGCCGTCTCGGACACGCGCGTCGCCGATGGCCGCGCCGGGCTGGAGCGCTACAACGCGATCCTGACCCGGATTGAGGCGCAGTATGGCGTGGAAAAAGAAGTCGTAACCGCGATCTGGGGCCTTGAGACCGCGTTCGGGACGTTCCGGGGCAGTGATCACACCATCCGCTCGCTGGCGACGCTGGCCTTTGACGCGCGGCGGGCGCCGTTCTTTGAAACCCAGCTGATCGCCGCATTGCAGATCATTCAGGCGGGGGATGTCAGCCCCGGTCACATGGTCGGCAGCTGGGCGGGCGCGATGGGGCACACGCAGTTCATGCCAACATCGTATCTGGAACACGCGGTGGATTTCGACGGTGACGGGCGGCGGGATATCTGGTCGGACGATCCAAGCGATGCGCTGGCCTCGGCCGCTGCGTATCTGGCGCGGCACGGCTGGACCAAAGGCCAGCCCTGGGGCGTTGAAGTACGCCTGCCCGAAGGGTTCGACTATGCCACCGCAAAACGGGACCATACGTTGCTGCCGTCGGACTGGGCCAAACGCGGCGTGGTCGGGCGTGACGGCAAACCGGTCCCGGATCACGGGCACGCCGCCATCCTGCTGCCTGCGGGCGGGCAGGGCGTAGCGCTGATGATCTTCGACAATTTCCGCGTGATCGAGACATATAACGGCGCCGACGCCTATGTGATCGGCATCGGCCACCTGTCCGACCGTCTGGCCGGACGCACCCCGTTTCAGGCCGATTGGCCTCGGGGGGATAGGGTGCTGAGTTTCACTGAGAAAAAGGAGTTGCAAACCCGCCTGACCGAGGCCGGGTTTGATACGCAAGGTATCGACGGGCGGACCGGGCCAAACACAACCGACGCGGTGCGGGCTTACCAATTGGCACAGGGGTTGTTGCCGGACGGGTATGCCAGTTTGAAGCTGTTGGAGCGGTTACGGTGACTTGGCTGCGTCTTCCTTTAGATGCGCTTCTATCTATCGTTTGGGAATTTTGCTCGGTGGGCAAATAGACCCATGCTTGTCCCTTTGCCCGACACAAGGATCGCCTCGCCGGGCTTTATGGTGGTGGCGAGTTCCTCAGATTGGTTGCAAAGCCTGTCCCAAGGAGACGGTACGCCTTCCAGTTCAATAGAGTATGGGCAATGGCCGTCAGGTCCCAAACCGCCATACCACTCTGAGGTGTAAGGCAATTCGATTTCCTGCCCCACGAGTTTGGCAACTATCATAGGGACACCATAAGTGATTGGCCCCATGCCGCTAAGTAGAACAACAAAAATCGGCAGAATACTCAGAGTAATCCCGTCCCAGAAGACTTTGGATCTTTCGGACGGAGAGCTCTGTTTTTTCCACAGCCTGAACCACATTGCGCCTAAAAAGCAGGACATAGCAATGCCAAGAGCAATGTCCAAAGAGCGAGCTTTGATAACCCAGTCGGGAGACGGAAAATACTGAACTCCAAAGTAACCTTGGAAGATCTTTAGTCCGCACAGCAACACAAAACTGGCATATACAACAGTGACCCATAGCGGAGGGCGGGGTCTGCGTTTGCGTGGTGGTGGAGTGTCGGGCATCAAAAACCGGAGCTAATAAGACTGCTTCCGAGGTAAGTCAACCATATGGGTTTTGTAAAGCGCTGAGTACAGTGCTGGGTTGAAAAAGGGCGGTTGTTGAACCAACCGCCCGTGCGTTCTTCTTGTCCAGGCCGATGACCTACGCCGCCGCCTTCATCAGCCCCTGCGCAATGATTTCGGCCCGCGCCTCGTCCAGAGACTTGTGGATGCGCACGAACATCTCGTCGATATCCGCTGGGGTCACGACCAGCGGCGGAGAGATGATCATCCGGTCATCCACATGACGCATGATCAGGTTGTTGGCAAAGCAGCGTTCGCGACAGATATAGCCGACGGTGCCGGGCTCGGATGCAAAATTGGCGCGGCTGGCCTTGTCCGGGGTCAACGCGATGGACGCCATCAAGCCGACGATCTTGGCCTCACCCACCAGCGGGTGATCGACCAGCGCCTCCCATTTCTGTTTCAGATAGGGCGCAGCCACGTCGCGGACGTGATCGACGATCTTTTCTTCTTCGAGGATGCGAAGGTTTTCCAGCGCCACGGCGGCGGCGACCGGGTGGCCGGAATAGGTGTAGCCGTGGTTGAACTCGGTGCCGCCGATGACCTCGGCGATCTCGTCATTGACAATCGACCCGCCGATTGGCGCATAGCCCGAGCTGAGGCCCTTGGCGATGGCCATGATATGCGGCTTGATTCCTACGGTTTCTGACCCGAACCAGTTGCCGGTGCGGCCAAAACCACAGATCACTTCATCGGCGATCAGCAGGATATCGTACTTGTCGCAGATGCGCTGAACCTCGGGCCAATAGCTGTCGGGGGCCACGATCACACCGCCTGCGCCCTGTACGGGTTCGGCGATAAAGGCCGCGACGCGGTCCTCGCCCAGCTCCAGAATGGCCTCTTCCAGTTCACGCGCGCGGGCCAAGCCGAAGTCCTCGGGCGTCATGTCGCCGCCTTCGGCCCACCAGTTCGGCTGGTTGATGTGGTGGACATTCGGGATCGGAATGCCGCCCTGCGCGTGCATCCCCGCCATGCCACCCAGCGAGGCTGACCCCACGGATGAGCCGTGATAAGCATTATGGCGGCTGATGATGATGTTCTTGTCGGGTTGGCCTTTTTCAGCCCAGTAGGTGCGCACCAGACGGATGTTGGTGTCGTTCGCCTCGGACCCGCTGCCGGCGAAGAACACGTGATTCAGATCGCCCGGCGCCAGTTCGGCCAGTTTCTTGGCCAGTGCAATCGCGGGCACATGGGTCGTCTTGAAGAAAGTGTTGTAGTAGGGCAGCTCGCGCATCTGGCGGGCGGCGGCATCGGCCAGCTCATCGCGGCCATAGCCGATGTTGACGCACCACAGACCGGCCATGGCGTCCAGAATCTCTTCGCCCTCACTGTCGGTCAGGTAGACGCCTTTGGCGCGGGTGATGACGCGCGCGCCCTCTTGGCCCAGCGAGCAATTGGCCGAAAACGGGTGCATGTGGTGGGCGGCATCCAGCGCCTGCAATTCGGCGGTGGGCATGTGATTGGTGATGGTGGACATCCGGAAACCTCCTGAAAGAGCGGTCGGCACTCACAATATGATCAAATTTTTTCCTGTCAATCGAATCGCATGAATCTAGCCCTGGCTCAGGGCGTCGACCATCAGTTCCATACCCTGTTTGATGTCCTTCGCGGTGGCTTTTGCCACCCCTTCGGCATCCTGGGCGCGCAAAGCGGCAAGGATATCCTTGTGCCAATCCGGCAGGCTCTGGGTGCCAAACCGGCCACAAACCACCCGCAGAGACGGCCCGAATCTGAGCCACAGCCGCTCGGTCAGATCGCTGAGAATCGGGGCATTCGCGTGGGAATAGAGCGTCTCGTGAAAGCTGTGGTTCAGACGTAGATAGCCGCTGACGTCCCCATCGGCGATGGTGCGGTCCAGCTGCTGGTCGAGGCGGTCAAGGCGGTCGATATCCGCACCGCTCATATTCGTCGATGCGCGTCTGGAAAGTTCTGATTCCATTGACAATCTGGCAAAAATCATCTGCTCGACATCGCCTGCTGACAGCAATGGAACGCTGACCCTGCGATTGCCCTGGAACACCAGCGCACCATCCGAGATCAGGCGCCGAATCGCCTCGCGCACCGGGGTCATTCCGACCCCCAGAGATTCGGTCAGACCCTGTATGGTGACCGGCTGCCCCGGTACCAATTCGCCGAACATGATCTGCGCTTTCAGGGTTTGGTACACCTGCTCATGCGCGGGTCGTTTTTCACCCTCTGCCTTCGTTCCTGATGCCTTATTTTTGATCAAATCCAATTGGTTTGCCTTGTTTCCGATGATGTTAACTTGCCAGATGCCTGACCTTTTGAAACCATACGCGGGATCGGGGGAAAACGCAAAACTTGATCAAATCCAAAAAAACGGGAAAATACCCGTACACTTGCAGGGAGAAAAAAATGTCAATCAAAACGCTGACGATGACCGCGGTCATCGCTTTGGGGACTTCGGCGGCCTTCGCCGAAGAGGTGCGTGTCTACAACTGGTCCGATTATATCGACGAGGACCTGCTGAAGAAATTTGAGGAAGAGACCGGCCTGACGCTGATCTACGACGTGTTCGACAGCAACGAGGTTCTGGAAACCAAGATGCTGGCCGGGGGATCGGGTTATGACGTGGTGGTCCCGACCGGCAGCTTCATGAGCCGCCAGATCCAGGCGGGTGCGTTTCAGGAACTGGACGCGGCCAAGCTGTCAAATATCGGTAATGCGTGGGATGTCATTGCCGAACGCGTCGCGCAATTCGATCCCGACAACAAGCATTCGGTCAACTATATGTGGGGCACCACCGGGTTGGGCGTGAATGTCGGCAAGGTCAAGGAAGTGCTGGGCGAAGATGCACCGCTGGATTCGATGGAGTTGATCTTCAACCCGGAGAACATGGAGAAACTGGCCGCGTGCGGCGTTTATTTCCTGGACGCCCCGGATGAGATGGTGCCGGCGGCGCTGGTCTATGCGGGCCTCGACCCGAATTCGCATGAAAAAGACGATATCGCCAAGGCCGAAGAGGTTTTTGCCGCGGTGCGTCCTTACGTGAACAAGTTCCACAGCTCGGAATATATCAACGCCCTGGCCAACGGGGATATCTGCGTGGCCGTTGGGTTCTCGGGCGATGTGCTGCAGGCGCGGGACCGTGCGGCCGAGGCCGATAACGGCGTTGAGATCGCCTATAACGCGTTCAAGGAAGGATCGCAGATGTGGTTCGACCAGCTGGCGGTGCCGATTGACGCGCCGAACCCGGATGGGGCGCATAAGTTCATCAACTTCATGCTGGACGCCCAGAACATGGCCGCCGCATCGAACTATGTGTTCTACGCTAACGGCAACAAAGCCTCGCAAGAATTTCTTGCGGAGGATGTGATCGGTGACCCCGCCGTCTACCCGTCGGAAGAGGCTATGGCGAACACCTATATCAAGGGGCCTTACCCGCAAAAAACGCAGCGCGTCGTGACGCGCATGTGGACCAAGATCAAATCGGGTACCTGATCCGATTTCGCGCAGGGCGGTCGGGATCGCCTTGCGCCTTTTTCCAGCTTGTCGAAACGGGGGCCGCTTTGAACTCTGACGTCTTTGCGCCGTGGGAAGACCCACAGGCGAAACCTTTGATCCAGTTCCAAAATGTCACCAAACGGTTCGGTGATTTCACGGCCATCGACAACCTGTCTCTGGGCATTTTCGAGCGCGAGTTCTTTGCCCTGCTGGGGCCGTCGGGCTGCGGCAAGACCACCATGATGCGAATGCTGGCCGGGTTCGAGAAGCCGACCGAAGGGCAAATCATACTAGGTGGTCAGGACATCGATCCGATCCCGCCGAACAAACGGGCGGTGAACATGATGTTCCAGTCATATGCACTGTTTCCGCATCTCAGCATCTGGGACAACATCGCCTTTGGCTTGCGCAGGGACAACATGCCCAAGCATGATCTTGAGGATCGTGTCGAGGAAATGCTGCGCCTGACCCGGCTGGAGCAATTCGCCCGCCGCAAGCCGCACCAGATCTCGGGCGGGCAACGTCAGCGGGTGGCGCTGGCGCGGTCTTTGGCCAAGGCGCCGAAGCTGTTGTTGCTGGACGAACCTTTGGGCGCGCTGGACAAGAAACTGCGGCAGGACACGCAGTTCGAGTTGATGGATATTCAGGAAAAGACCGGCACAACTTTCGTCATCGTCACCCACGATCAGGAAGAGGCGATGACCGTCGCCAGCCGCGTCGCGGTGATGGATCAGGGCAGGCTGATGCAGGTGGCAACGCCGGATCGCATCTATGAGAACCCGAACTCGGTCTATGTCGCGGATTTCATCGGCGACGTGAACATCATCGAGGGCCGTGCCTCATCCGGCGGTGAGGATACCTATCAGATCGACTGGGCCGAAGGGCAGTCGCCCCTGACGGCGACCTCGGTCAACGAATTTTCGAACGGGCAGGCCTGCCATATTGCGATCCGGCCCGAGAAAGTGACGATTTCGGCCGACCGTCCGTCAGAT
Organism: Ruegeria sp. MALMAid1280; assembly: GCF_049195285.1. NCBI lineage: Bacteria > Pseudomonadati > Pseudomonadota > Alphaproteobacteria > Rhodobacterales > Roseobacteraceae > Ruegeria > Ruegeria sp. MALMAid1280. The sequence goes on from NZ_JBMIRT010000037.1 coordinate 35,249, forward strand.
GCGATCAACGCGGTGCAGGGCAAGGTGCATGACATCGCCTATCTGGGCAACCTGTCCACCTATCACGTCGAATTGCCGAACGGCACAATCATCAAGGCGCAGACGGCCAATACCCGCCGCATCTCGCGCCGATCGTTCACATGGGAAGACCCGGTCTGGCTGTCCTGGACAGCAACGGCTGCGGTTCTGCTGGCCAACTGATGCGCCGTGCGTTTCTGATTGCCGTTCCCTATATCTGGCTGCTGGCGCTGTTTCTGGTGCCGTTTTTCATTGTCCTGAAAATCTCTTTGTCAGACACCGAATTGGCCATCCCGCCTTACACCCCGACACTGGACCTGACGCAGGGCTGGGCCGGGATCAAAGAGTTTTTCGGCCAACTGGATTTCGAGAACTTCGTCTGGCTGACCGAGGATGATCTGTATTGGAAAGCCTACCTCTCAAGCGTCAAGATCGCGGTGATCTCGACCTTTTTGACGCTGCTGGTGGGGTATCCCATCGCCTATGGCATGGCCCGCGCGCCTGCGGAATGGCGGCCGACGCTGATGATGCTGGTAATCCTGCCGTTCTGGACCTCGTTCCTGATCCGGGTTTATGCATGGATGGGCATCCTGTCGAACGAAGGCTATCTGAACCAGATCCTGCTGTGGACGGGCATCATCTCGACCCCGCTGACCATTCTGAACACCAATACGGCGGTCTATATCGGCATCGTCTACACCTATCTGCCATTCATGATCTTGCCGATCTATTCATCGCTGGAACGGATGGACGAATCGCTGATCGAAGCCGCCGAGGACCTGGGCTGTTCGCGTCTTCACGCCTTTTGGCTGGTGACGGTCCCCCTGTCGCGCCCGGGTATCATCGCGGGGTGTTTCCTTGTCATGATTCCGGTGATCGGTGAGTTCGTGATCCCCTCGCTGCTGGGCGGGTCCGGCACATTGATGATCGGCAAGGTGCTGTGGGAGGAGTTCTTCGCGAACCGCGACTGGCCGGTCGCCAGCGCCGTGGCGGTGGTGCTGTTGCTGATTCTCGTGATCCCAATTGTTCTGTTCCAGCGCAACCAGCAGAAACAGGCGGAGGCAGACCAATGAATAGGCTAAGCTGGTTCAATACCGTGTCCCTGACGCTGGGGTTCGCCTTCCTCTATATCCCGATGATCATTCTGATCATCTTCAGCTTTAACGAAGGCAAGCTGGTTACCGTCTGGGCCGGGTTTTCGACCAAATGGTATGGCGAAGTGGTCCAGAACCAGGCGTTTCTGGATGCAGCATGGGTGACCGTGCGCGTTGCTGTGTTCTCATCCACGCTGGCGACCATTCTGGGCACCGCTGCCGCTTATGTGCTGGTGCGCGGCGGGCGGTTCTTTGGCCGGACGCTGTTTTCCGGCATGATCTATGCCCCACTGGTGATGCCCGAGGTGATCACCGGCCTGTCGCTGCTGCTGCTGTTCATCGGCATCGGGCTGGACCGGGGCATCCTGACCATTGTTCTGGCCCATACGACCTTTTCGATGTGTTTCGTTTCCGTAGTCGTTTCTTCGCGCCTTGTGACATTCGATCAGTCGCTGGAAGAGGCTGCACTGGACCTGGGCTGTTCTCCGGCGCAGGCGTTCCGGCTGGTGACCTTGCCGATCATCGCGCCTGCGGTGATTTCGGGCTGGCTGCTGGCCTTTACCCTTTCGCTGGATGATCTGGTGATCGCGTCCTTTACCTCGGGGCCGTCGGCCACGACCCTGCCGATCAAAATATTCTCAGCCGTGCGATTGGGGGTCAGCCCCGAGATCAACGCGCTGTCCACGATCATGATCGGGATTGTGACGGTGGGGGTTATCACCGCATCCCTTATCACAAAACGGGCGATGGTGCGGCAAAAGCAGGATGAGATGGCTGCCGCACGCGCCGAATGAAACGGCTGTTTTCCGAATACACCTATGGGCCCGGCCCCCGGACCAACTGCTGGTGGGATGAGACGATTGCCAGCCCCGACTGGCCGGTGCTGCAGGGCGATCTGAGCACCGACGTTGCCATCATCGGCGGCGGCTTCACCGGCCTCTCGGCGGCGCTGCATCTGGCTAAGGCCGGGGTGCCGGTTGCCGTGCTCGAGGCCGATACACCGGGCTGGGGCGCGTCTGGGCGCAATGGTGGGTTCTGTTGCCTGGGCGGATCAAAGCTGAGCCACGGTGCGATGGTCCGCCAGTTCGGAGAGGCCGCTGCAAACAGCTATGCCCAGGCCGAAGAGGACGCGGTTCACCTTGTCGCCGATCTGCTCGGCGCCCATTGCATCAATGCCGATGTGCATTCGCAGGGTGAGACCCAACTGGCCCATACCCCACGTGCAATGGACAAGCTCCGGCGGCAGGCCGAGGTGTCCGGCACGCTTCATGAGCCCGGTGATCTGCGGGGGCTTGGCTTTGGCGAGGGGTTTCATGGCGGCTACACCATTCCGGTCGGGTTTGCGCTGAACCCCCGGAAATACCTGTTTGGTCTGGCGCAGGTGGCCCGGTCCTGCGGCGCCGATCTGTTCCAGCGCTCCGCTGCGCAATCCATCCGTAAGACGCAGTCCGGTTTCGAGGTTCCGACCAATTCAGGCCGGATCAAGGCGCAGAACGTGCTGATCTGCACCAACGGGTATTCCAGCGAGGACATCCCGCCCTGGATGGCGGGGCGTTATATGCCCGCCCAGTCCACCGTACTGGTGACCCGTCCGCTGTCGGTGGCCGAGCTGCAGGCGCAAGGATGGACCACCGATCAGATGTGTTACGACACCCGCCATCTGCTGCACTATTTCCGTCTGATGCCCGACCGGCGGTTTCTGTTCGGAATGCGTGGCGGGTTGCTGTCCTCTTCTCGGGCCGAGGCCGCCATTCGGCGCAAGGTCGTCAAGGGTTTCAGGCAGATGTTCCCCGGCTGGGCGGGTGTGGACGTGACCCATATGTGGTCCGGTTTGGTTTGCCTGTCGCGGGGGTTGATGCCTTTTGCCGGTCCTGTGGCGGACCAGCCGGGGATGTTCGCCGGGTTTGCCTATCACGGAAACGGGGTGGCAATGGGCACCTATTGCGGGCGCGCGCTGGCCCGGATGGTTCTGGGGCGGGATGCTGGGTTGCCGGCCCCCGTTGGACATGAGCCGCAGCGGTTTCCGCTTGGACGCTGGCGTCGTGCTTTGATGCCACCCGCTTATGCGGTGATGGCGCTTGCGGATCGGTGATGGTCAGAGCGTTGCCAGCTCCAACTCCAACCCTTCGGCATAGTCGGCCGCGCCATTTTCGATCCGCCACAGGCAATAGGCCGCCATCCGCCATGCGTACCATCGGCGCAGTGTCTGAAACCGTTCCAGCGTATCCGTGTGGCCATAGGCGGACAGGAACTCACGCTCTTCTGCCTGCGTCAGAGCCGCGCCCCGATACAGGTGCTGCATCGCCGGGGACAGGAACAAAGCCAGGTCCTCACAGGGATCACCCTGCGCCGGGCATTGCCAGTCGATAAGGGTCAGGCCGGACGGTGAGGTCAGAATGTTCCCGGCAACCGGGTCGCCGTGGATCAGGCAGGTGTTGGCGGTCGGTGGCACTTGCCCGTCGGGTTGCAATTGGCCCAGCCGAAGCCGTGTTGGCGAAAGGCATCCATCAAGAATATTCTGCCCATGTCTGGCCAGATCAGCGCTGCCGTTACACCCTTTTGGGGCCTGTACGGGCAGGTCGAGCGCGTGAAACTTGCGCAGCAGCTTTCCCACTTCAGCCGCCCCCTTGCGCCACGGAGAACCCGGCGCATGATCGTAAAACACCCATCGGCCATGCTCATGCTGACCGGCTGCGCGCAGGCGCGGGGTAAAACCGGTTGGCTCCAATGCCGTCAGGCTCTGCGCTTCCAACTCGGCATCGTTGCGGAACAGCGGATTGCGCGGCCCGTCACGATATAGTTTCAGCACCTTGCCGCCGTTTTCCTCCAGCACCTTCCAGACCTGATTGGTGCGCCCGCCATACAGGGTCTGAAATCGCGCATTCCCTGCAATCAGACCCTGATCGCGCAGGTCATCAACAAGATCCAACGGAGGGGTAATCGGGTCAGACAGAGGGGCCACCGATACAAAAAGCGAGTCGCAGGTTGCACAGGTTTGGCCCGTCGCGCCCTGCAGATCAAGCTCCGGCGCGAACCGCTGTTACCATTCCTACCGGTACGACCTGACCGCTTTCCAGCGTCAGCAAGACCGAGTCTTCCCCGACTTGTGCTTCAACCACCTGATTGTAGGCTGCGACGGGTTGGGTCGACAGCAACTCATCCCCTTCATAGCTTTCCAGTGTCGCCATATAGCTGCCTGCCGGCAACGGGCTGCCGTCACTCGCTGTTCCGGCCCAGACAAAGTCTGTTTGTGTCACCGGTACGGAAATCCTTTCAATCTCGGTGCCCTTGCTGTCACGGATGACCATCACGGCACCGTCGGCCGCCGTTGCAGCCTGCGCGGACAGGGTCACAGGCTCACCGTCAAAGTGAAACGCCGCGGTGGTCTTAACGTCCATGCCGACCCAATTGGCCAGCTCTTCCAGCTTGACGCCACCCAGCGACAGCACCAGCCCGGACAGCGCCTCGTTGGTTTGCACCTGCTGTTCAACCATCGAAAACTGCGCCAGTTGCGAGGCGTACTCACTGGAATCCATCGGTTCCAACGGGTCCTGATTCTGCGCCTGGGTGGTCATCAGCAACAGGAACGTGTCGAAATCGGATGCCACGGATGCGGCTTGCGAACTGGGTGCCGCCTGAGCAGACGTGGTGGACTGGGTCGTCGATTGCGTTGGGGTGATCATGGTCAAAGCCTTATGTCGATTCGTCCGTCAGGGGCCATGTTTGGGTGCGCCGGGCCTGCCTCGGCGACGTGCTCGGGTTGAGGGGCCGAGAACTCGTTGCCCTCACCCCCGTCAGATTCGTCGTGCTGCGCATCGGCGGATGTTCCCAGATCAAAGGACAGATCGCCCAGACCGAAGTTCTGGAACTCGGCTTCCAGAACCGAGAGATGGCGCCGCATCATGTCCAGCGTCTCGGGGCGTTCCGCGCTGATTGTCAGGTGCAAACCATCGTCGCGGCCATTCAGAACGATTGAGACACGCCCCAGTTCTTCGGGGTTCAGCGCAACCTCGATGGCGCCGGATTGCGACCTTACATTGATGGCGGTTGCCATCTGAGATGCGATGGCGCGCGCCGTTTCTGCGCGGGCGGTGGCTGTCATGGCCTGAGCCGCAGGCCCCGATTCGCGCGTGGCAGACGGCGTCGGAGCTTCTCTGGCGGCCTGCATGTCCTCGACTTCGGGAATCGGCTGTGTTTCGGCCTGAACTTGCGATTTGTCGGATGCCAGAAACTGCACCTGCATAACTGTCGGTGCGCGATCAGCTGTTCCGGGATGGTTCGGCTTCGGTTCAGCCGCGGACGCGGCATGCGTCGCGCCCCGATCCGGGTCGGTAACGACCGATAAAACCGGCATCTCTTTCGGGCGCGGGTTCGTTATGATTGACCCCATCGGAAGGCTCGTTGGCCTAGGGGTGTTTTCAGATGGTCGCCTCGGCTGGTCACCCCCTGAAATCAACGCCTGAAAGACCGGCGGAACCAAACGTTGCGCGGGGCGTTCAGCCGTTCGCGGCAGTTCAGCCTGTGCAAGACCCGGTTGCTTGTCCCCGGTCGTTTCGGCGTCAGCCTGATCGATCGAAGGTATCACGGACGGCTCTTTGGGCGTCGCTTTCAATGCAGGGTCTGGAATCGCCTCGGCAGCAACGGGGCGGATTTCGGCAGGGGGCTGGTCATCCGCAGCAACAGCGATGCCTGTCGGCTCGACCTCTTCCGCGATGGCCTCCAGCTCTGACGCCGCATCCGGGTCCTGAACCAGAAGATCAGTTGTCTCAGCATCATCGGATTGCGGTTCGGTGTCCCGATCCATGACCGTTTGAAAGGACATACCGCCCTTGGATTCGCGTGCCTCATGCGCGGTCGCATCGGGTTTCGCGGCGGCGGTTGGTGAGGATATCACCGCTGAAAGAGGGTTGGGCATTTTGCTCCGGCTCCTTTTGTGTACCCGGAAATCTGCCTGCAGGAAGTTACGTTTATTTTAACCGCTTTCGCCTTTGATCAAGAAAGTTCGATGCAAATTTCGGAGAAAGCAATGAAGGTTTCTGCGACCCCTCCCGTCCCACAACCACCGGCGGCAACTCAGAAAGTACAGGCCGCCGCTGTCGAGTTGGAGGCGGCGTTTCTGGCAGAAATGCTCAAGGCCTCGGGGTTGGGCAAGGCGCGCCAATCCTTTGGCGGCGGCACGGGGGAGGACCAGTTTTCCTCATTCCTTGTGCAGCATCAGGCGCGCGCCCTGGCCGAATCCGGTGGCGTCGGCCTGTCCGAAATTCTGTTCCAGTCCATGATGGAGAAAACCAATGCCGACCAAAGCTGACACCGACCTGATTAAGTCCTTGGAAGAAGTGCTGGAGCTTGAGCGTACCGCGCTTGTCGACGGTGACCTGGACCGGCTGAATCACATGGCGCCGGAAAAGGAAAAGCTGATCGGGGCAATCAATGAGCTTCAGGTCTTTGACAGTGCCGAGTTGATTCGCCTGCAGGAGAAGGTAGAGCGCAACCAGGCCTTGCTGAACAGCGCGGCCGAGGGGATTCGCGCCGTGGCCAGCCGTATGGCCGAGCTGCGCCGCGTGCGGCAGGAATTCAGCACCTATGGCGCCGACGGTCAGCGCAACGGATACACCGTGCGCCACCATGCAAAGCTGGAAAAACGGGCATAGCGGCGGGTTTGATTCAAATCCGAATTTTCTGGCTTGGACGCTTTAGCACTCCGTTAGGGGATCAGGGGCAAAGGTGGTCGGGCACCTGGAAACAGCAGGTGGCGCGAACAGCCCGACGGCGGATCGCACTGATCAGAAAGACGTCAAAGCCCGCATGTGATGCGGGGTAAGCATGGGCGCAAAGGGCCCGAACGGAAAAGGAAGAAAGCTATGTCCAGCATTCTGACCAACAATGGCGCAATGGTTGCGCTGCAAACTCTGAAATCGGTCAACAAGAACCTGGCACAGACCCAGAACGCGATCTCGACCGGTAAGGACGTTGCAACTGCGAAAGACAACTCGGCCGTCTGGGCGATCTCCAAAGTCATGGAATCCGACGTAAAGGGCTTCAACGCGATCAAGGACAGCCTAGCGCTGGGTGAATCGACCGTTGCAGTGGCCCGGAACGCCTCGGAAACCGTGACCGATCTGCTGACCCAGATGAAGGGCAAGATCGTCGCGGCGCAGGAAGACAACGTGGATCGTGGCAAGATCAACGACGACGTGTCGGCTCTGAAAGATCAGATCAACTCGGTTGTCAGCGCAGCGCAGTTCAACGGTCTGAACCTGGTGGACGGGTCTGCAGGTTCTGCGTCGATCCTGGCCTCGCTGGATCGTGACAACCTGGGTGCGGTGACCGCTTCGTCGATCTCTGTGGCCGGTCAGAACCTGTCGACCGGCGGCTATACTGCGGCTCAGGTGTTTGACGGTTCGACAGGCGCCTCGACCGGCAATGACCGGGTGGGTGCGACCATCGACAATGGTGCAACTTCGGCAACCGCGCTGGTGACAGATGAATCCAGCGGTACTTTTGCCGCAGGTGACAAGGTTGTTGTCGCGATTAACGATCAGACTGTGTCCTACACCGTCTCGGCTGCGGACGCCGCTGCGACAACCACCGGTGACCTTGTCGCTGTGGGCCTGAAGGCAAAGATCGAAGAATTGGGTATCACAGGTTTGACCGTCGATTATGACTCGGGCACCCAGGGTACACTGTCGGTCACCAACGCAACTGGCAATGACGTCTCATTCTCGGCTCAGTACGTGAATGCAGGTTCGGGTGGTCTGGGCGCGTTGACCGGCATTGACGTTTCAACCGGCGCTGGCGCAACTGCCGCTATGGCAACGATTGAAACCTTGATCGACACATCGATTGACGCCTCGGCTGCCTTCGGTTCGTCGCAGAGCCGGATCGAGACCCAGAAAGAGTTCATCTCGAACCTGTCGGACTCGTTCAAATCCGGTATCGGTTCGCTGGTTGACGCCGACATGGAAGAGACCTCGGCCCGTCTTCAGGCGCTGCAGGTGCAGCAGCAGCTGGCCACCCAGTCGCTGTCGATCGCCAACCAGGCGCCGCAGTCGATCCTGTCTCTGTTCCGTTAATCTCCGGAACCTGGCCGGGGCGTGGAAGCGCGCCCCGGCCCTGACCGCCAAAAGACGGACTATTGGAAGGATTTCAAGTGACACCGCACACTCTTGCACAGCGAGCCTATGCGCAGACCGCCGCCCCCACGCGCACACCGCGCGACACCGAATACGAGGCGATTTCGAAGATCACGCACCGGCTCAAGGCCGCTGCCGCCCGGCGAAAAACAGATTTTGGCGGGTTCGTTCAGGCGCTGCACGAAAATCGCCGTCTTTGGACCGTATTGGCCAGCGGTGTCACGGATTCGGACAACGCCTTGCCTAACGAGCTGCGCGCACGGATTTTCTATTTGGCCGAGTTCACCGAACAGCACAGCAGCCAGGTTCTGGGCAACAAGGCGACCGTGGAACCTTTGCTTGAGATTAACATGGCGGTGCTGCGCGGCCTGCGGCAAATGGGGGCCACCTGATGGGTGGGTTGGTTCTGAAACTGGCACCGAAAGAGAGGGTGCTGATCAACGGCGTGGTTGTTGAAAACGGGGATCGCCGCAGCCGGTTCTCAATCATGACGCCCGATGCCAACGTCCTGCGCTTGCGGGACGCCATCCACCCGGACGAGGTGAACACCCCGGTACGGCGGGTCTGCTACGCCGCTCAGCTTGTGCTGTCGGGCGATATGGAGCCTGAACGGGCCCGCCAGCAGCTGCTGCGCCGGGTCGAGGAATTGAGCCAGGTCTTTACCGACGCAGACAGCCGAAGGGTGCTGTCCGAGGCGACAGAGGCTTTGCTGGCTGAGCAGTATTACAAGTGTCTGAAATCTCTGCGTGCGCTATTGCCGCGCGAAGAACGGTTGATGGCGTATCAGCAATGACGTTCCAGCCTGTCATCCCTACGGGCGGCCTTGTGGGCTGGCGGTTTCTGCAACGCACCTATGACGCGCAGCTCGACAGCTTTTCGTCGTCATCTGCCAACGAGAGGGAACGGCAGTATTTTCTGGAAAACATCGGCAAGGTGCAAACGGCCGAGGATCTGGTGTCGGATCGCCGCTTGCTGCAGGTCGCGCTGGGCGCCTTCGGTTTGGAAGGTGATGTAAACAACCGTTACTTCATCCAGAAGGTGCTGTCCGATGGCACCAGCGCCGATGATGCGCTGTCGAACAGGTTGTCTGACGGCAGGTACCGGGAGTTTTCCGAGGCGTTTGGCCTGGGGCCGGGGGAAATACGCCGGACGGGGCTGGTAACCTTCATGGAAGACATTGCGCGCGACAACGATGTGTCCCGGTTCGAAATCGCGGTGGGCGAGTCTGACGAAACCATGCGGATTGCGCTGTACGCTCAGCACGCTCTGGTCGATCTGGCCGGACAAAGCGGCAGTGCGGATACCAAGTGGTTTGATTTGATGAGCTTGCCTCCGTTGCGCAGCATGATGGAAACGGCGCTTGGCTTGCCGTCCAGCTTCGCCCAGCTGGATATCGACCGGCAGCTTGAGGTGTTCAAAGACAGGCTGTCGGGTGTGACCGGATCGGATGATCTGTCGCAGTTTACGGATGAGGCGGCGGTGGCGCAACTGACGGACCGGTATCTTGCCCGCAGCCAGATTGCGCAGTTGCAGAGCACGATTTCACCTGCTCAGACCGCACTGATCCTGTTGGGGGCGTGATGGTGGTATTGGTCGGGCGGGTTCCAATCTGTCAGCGATACCTGCCTAAAAAGCTAGCTGCTCAAAACCGCATCTGCTGAGGTTCGGAGGGCGAAGGAAGTGACCGGCAGGGACACGTTGTGCAGTTTGACATCCCCCAGCGGCACCGCGTTGGCGCAGGCTGGCTGAATATCGGCCGAGACGACAATACGGTGGCCTACATTTTTGCCATATTCCGCTAATCGGGCTGCCACATTTGCAGCCTGTCCAATGACAGTGAAATCCAGCCTTTCGCGTGATCCGACATTGCCATAGGTGACCCGGCCATAGGCAACACCGATCGAGCAATCGCAATGAGTGTCAGAACCGGACTGGCGCAGCTCGCCCAGTTTTTCGACGATTTCGATGGCGGAACGCTGGGCATTCCAGCGCGCCGATTCAGCGTCGTCGCCGGCCGGGAACACCGCCAGTACAGCGTCGCCGATGAACTTTAGAACTTCACCGCCGTTTTCATGCACGATGCCGGACACGGTCTCAAAAAACTCGTTCAGCAGGTTGATATAGGCGGATCGACCCAGCTGTTCTTCCAGGCTGGTGGAATTGCGCAGGTCGCAGAACATGATCGCGGCGTCGATCTCATCGCCGTCCCCGCGCCGGATTTCACCCCCCAGAACGCGCGCGCCGGAACGTTTGCCCACATAGGTTTCCAACAACACCTGCGCGTTTTCACGCTGCATGAAGACCTCGTAAAACCGGGCAATGACCGAGGAGCATTCGAACACCAGCCCCAGATTTTCGGTGGTAAACCCGTCCGGGTGGTCGCAGGTCAGGGTCAGAACGTTGGTTCGCCCGTCTGAAAACGGCAGCGGCATGGCGACGTAGTCGGTTGCCCCCTTGGCACGCAAATCCTCCATGATCGGAAAACTGTTCTGCGGATTTTCGTCGTTCAGCCGCTGACGCACCCCGCCCAGCCCGTTCGACACATGACGCAGGGGGCTGTTGATATAGGCCGGGTGGTCGTGAATTTCATAGGTGGGCACATTGGTCGAGATCTCAGCCGCGCCCTTTTCCCAGATATAGTGTTTGCCCGCGATCAGCGGATGCAGCGACCAGGCCAGAATGCTGAGCCGCTGGATGGCGATGCCGTGCTCCAGCATCTTTTCAGCCAGGGCTTTGGTAAAGGCTTCGGGGGTCTGGTTCTCGGACGCGCCGCGCATCAGCCAGTCGATCAGCGGGCCGCTGATATTGCCATCCTCGGGGTCGCGCAGATCGTTCTCGCCCAGATCGATCCGCGTATAGGCGCCGGGCATAAAGCCGATATGGCCCTGAATGGCCGCGCTTTCGGGCAGGGCGTCCTCATAGGCCCAGACGGAATTGGCCAGTTGTTGGCCATCCAGAATGACATCGTGATAGGTCGCGGTGCCTTTGAAGGGGCAAAAGGTCTGCAATTCGGTTTCGTCGCCAAGATCGACGCAGACGTCGTCCCGCGGGATATAGATCGTGGCCGGCAGCCGCGTCTCATACATGACCTTGGCGTTGCTGCTTTCGGCAAGAAGGATGTCGTCGCGGTAGATCGCAACCCGCCCGGTCAGCTCTTCGACCGAGATGCCATAACCTTTGGTCTTTGGGGTGGTGTGCACATTCATCATCAGACTCCCTGACGCGAGTCTTTATAGGATGGGCCTTTCACTGCCGCATTCCAAGGGGTGTCACCGGCATTTTATCGAACGTGCCCTGTGCGACGCGGCAGGATCAGACCATCTGGATCACGTCTTTTTCGATCGACAGCATATAGCCTTTTTTGGCGATGTTCTTGACCAGCAACTCACTGACCATCTGGTTGCCAAGGGCATCGCGCAGCCGTTTGATCCGGGTGGCGCCTGCGGCCTCATCACATTCGGCGGCGTCTTTGCCGGATATCATCGCCTCGATCTGCACGCCCGACAGGACCTCATCATCCAGACGGGATTCGGCCAATACCGACAGGGTCTCCATCGCCGCCGGGGTCAATTTGAAATCCATATTGTTCAGGTAGACGGTGTTTTCCTCGCGGCTGATCAGCAGAGAGGTGACCTGAATGCCAGTGCGTTCGATCTGTGCCATCCGGCGGTTCAGCAACACCAACATCACCAGAAACACCAGCGCGGTCACCAGCATAGCGGTGGCGAAAACCAGCAGCACGAAGATCACCATGCGATAGCTGGACAACGTGTCGGCAAAGGCTGTGCCGGATTGTGCCAGAATCTCCAAAAGCCGGATTTCAGTCTGCGAGGTCAGGTCGCTTTCGATAAACAGCCGCTCAACCCGCGCGTTGAAGGCGTTTGCGTCGGGCAAGGTCCAGAACAGAAAGATCGCCGCCGTTATCAGAATCAACACGATCGCCGCGATGCCCGCGCCGACCAGTCTGACACCGGACCGGCGGGCCTCAGTAACGGAGATAGAATTGTCCGGCATTGGCCTTCCTTTTCTCCAACCCGTCCGGTCCGAACACGGACATGACGTTCAGCAGGGTCCAGCCCGTGCCCTTGAGGCGCTGGGCGACTTCACGTTTTGCCTGCCCCTTGTCGCAGGCCGAAACCTGCATCACGCCGTAGTGCAGGCGCAGCGGATTGTCCTGTTTGGCTTTGTAATCCGCATAGCAATCGGCCGCCACAGCGGCAGAGCCAAGCGATATCAGGGCCAGCAGGGCCAGAGAAGAGAGGATCTGTTTCATAGGCCGCATCCTGCGCATGGGTTGCCACGATATTCAATAACCCAAGGGGTTTGGCGGGGCTGATATCGGATAACAGGGGGTCGTTATTGCTTGTCTGGACAGCGAGCACCCAGTGTCAGGGCATCGAGCACACGGCCCGCAAACGGGCCACCTGAGACTTCTGAAGGACAAGCACCATGCATAAGAAATTCATCGCCCTGATCGTGGCCTCTGCGGTTGCCATCACCGGAATTTCGGCGTCGCAGGCGCGGGCGGCCGATGTCGAAGATATCCTTGGTGGATTGGCAGCCATCGCGCTGCTGGGCGTTGCGGTGAAGCACTTGAATGACAATAACAAGAAGAACACCGTTACGCACAACTACAATCAGGTATATAAGGCGCCGCAAGATCACGTGTACACAAAACCGCAACGCAGGCCGCGTGACATACGCCCGCTGCCGAAGCGGGTCGCGCGTTATAACCTGCCGCAACGATGCTTGCGCACTTTCCACGGGTTCTCGCCTGATCAACCGCTGTTGGGCAAGAACTGCCTGAGCAAGCATTACAAATACAGCAATAGCCTGCCGGACCAGTGCAAGGTCAGGTTCTGGAATGGCAAAAAGGTCAAGCGGGCATACCACCCTGGCTGCCTGCGCCAGAACGGATACCGGGTGAGTTACAAGTAACAGTTTTCGAGCAGGAGCGGCGCCACAGAAGTGCCGTGCAGGGAGAGGGTGGCGCAAGCTGCCCTCTCTTTTTTCTTGCGGTGGGTGGTGAAACACGGTTTTCCGGGGGTATGACGACACCGGATTATGAATTTGAGAATGCAGCTGCGGCGCAGGGGTACCTGCGGATCGCGGGCGTGGATGAGGTTGGGCGCGGGCCGCTGGCCGGGCCGGTTGTTGCTGCGGCCGTGATCCTGAACCCCGAGGACATTCCCGAGGGGTTGAACGATTCCAAAAAGCTGACCGCCAAACGCCGCGCAGCGCTTGAGGCTGCCGTACGTGACCGGGCCGAGGTCGCGGTGGCCGCGGCCTCGGTGGCCGAGATCGACGAACACAACATCTTGCGTGCTTCGCATCTGGCGATGGAACGCGCGGTGGCGGCGCTGGACCCGCCGCCGGATTACCTGCTGATCGACGGAAACATGATTCCGCGCGGGTTGACGATCCCGGCGCTGGCGGTGGTGAAAGGTGATGCGCATTCGGTGTCGATTGCGGCAGCCTCGATCATTGCCAAAAACTGGCGCGATCAACTGATGGTGGATTTGGCGCAACAGCATCCCGGCTATGGCTGGGAGACAAATGCGGGTTATCCGTCGAAACAACATCGCGAAGCCCTGCAAAATCTTGGTGTGACCCCACACCATAGACGTTCGTTCAAGCCGGTACACAATATCTTGTATCAAGAGTAAATCGTAAGTCGCTGATTCAAAAAAGAAATTGACGGCGAATCGTCTTTGACTCATCCTTGTCTCAACCAAATGAGCGCAAAAGCGCCGTGGATACTTGAGGCAGTAAAATGACAACAACCACCAAAAAGGGCGCAAAAGCGCTCCCTTTAAACACGATTCTATCCGGGGACTGCATCGAAGTGATGAACAGTCTGCCCGAGGCGTCGGTGGACCTGATCTTTGCGGATCCGCCCTATAATCTACAGTTGAAAGGCCAGTTGCACCGCCCCGACAACAGCCAGGTGGACGCGGTCGACGATCACTGGGATCAGTTTTCCAGCTTTGGCGCCTATGACCAGTTCACCCGCGAGTGGCTGAAGGCGGCACATCGTCTGCTCAAGCCCAATGGCGCGATCTGGGTGATCGGCTCCTACCACAACATCTTCCGCGTGGGCTCGGCCCTGCAGGACGCAGGATATTGGATTTTGAACGACGTTGTTTGGCGCAAGTCGAACCCGATGCCGAATTTCCGCGGCAAACGCTTCACCAACGCGCATGAAACGATGATCTGGGCGTCGAAACGCGAAGGCGCGAAATACACGTTCAACTACGAAGCGTTGAAGGCGCTGAACGAAGGCGTGCAGATGCGCAGCGACTGGGTGCTGCCGATCTGCACCGGGCATGAGCGTCTGAAGGACGAAAACGGCGACAAGGCGCATCCGACGCAGAAACCGGAATCGCTGTTGCACCGTGTACTGATCGGCTCGACCAATCCGGGTGATGTGATTTTGGACCCGTTCTTTGGCACCGGGACCACCGGCGCCGTCGCCAAGATGCTGGGCCGCGAATTCATCGGCATCGAGCGCGAGGAAAGCTATCGCAAGGTGGCTGAGAAGCGGATTTCGAAGGTCCGCAAATTCGACCGCGAGGCGCTGGAGGTCAGCGCCAGCAAACGCGCCGAGCCGCGCGTGCCCTTCGGTCAGTTGGTCGAACGCGGGATGCTGCGCCCGGGTGAGGAACTGTATTCGATGAACCAGCGCCACAAGGCCAAGGTTCGCGCCGACGGCACGCTGGTTGGACAAAACGTCAAGGGCTCGATCCATCAGGTGGGTGCGCATCTGGAAAACGCACCGTCCTGCAATGGCTGGACCTACTGGTGCTTCAAACGCGACGGCAAGACGGTGCCGATCGACGTTCTGCGCCAGCAGATCCGGGCCGAAATGAACTGATTTCACCAATACCGCCGGTGCCTGTGGCCTGACACAAGGCACTACGCCTTGCCCCGCCGACCTCGGCGGGGTCTTTTGTTTTCCGGGTGTCTGGTGTCAGAATACGCCTCCTGTATCCTTCGGCGCAGTGAAGGAGCCTCAGCGATGTCGGATACCACAGCCAGCCCATCCCGATTTGACCGGTTCTTTGTGACCCGCCCGGATAACTACGATCTGGACAACAAATACACCGAAGCCGCGCTTGAGCGTCACAAACGCGAAGGTTTGGAACTTGCCGTCCGTGCCCGCTGGATCGCGATGGGCTTTACTGCGGTTCTGCTGGTTTTCCTCAACCCGCAATGGGAGATGATGTGGTACCACTTCATCCTGTTGCTGATATGCGCCAACGGCTGGCTGATCCGGCGCGCAGGTCGTGTGGGGCAGTCGCGGGTCGAATTGCTGCTGATTTTCGCGGATCTTCTGATCATGACATTGGGAATGATCGTTCCCAACCCGTTCAGCGACGATATTCGACCGCTGGCGATGCAGTACCGGTTCGACAACTTCCAGTATTTCTTCATCATTCTTGCGGCCGGAACGCTGGCCTATTCCTGGCGCACCGTGATTGCGATGGGATCATGGACGGCGGCGATGTGGACCGTAGGTTGGATCATCGCCTGGTGGATTGCGACGCCAATGCCCGGTCTCAGCGAGCGTGTGGCCGAGGCTTTGGCGGGATATCCGGATGTGGCCGAGCTTCTCGATCCCAACAGCTTTCGGCCTCAGTTGCGGATTCAGCAGATTGTCGTGTTCATGATGGTGGCGGTAACGCTGGGTGTGTCGATGCGGCGGCTCAACCGGTTGCTGATGACGAATGCCGGTCTGGAACGCGAGAGGGCAAACCTGTCGCGGTATTTTTCGCCCAATGTGGTGGACGAGCTGAGCCAGAATGACGAGCCGCTCAAGCAGGTGCGCAAAGAGAATATTGCGGTTCTGTTCATCGATATCGTCGGGTTCACCAAATATGCCGCCGGGCGCGATCCTTACGAGGTGATCGAGGTTCTGCGCGGCTTCCATGCCCGGATGGAGGCCGAGGTGTTTCGCCATCATGGGACGCTGGACAAATATCTGGGTGACGGGCTGATGGCGACCTTTGGAACGCCGGTGCCGACGCCATCGGATGCCAGCAACGCGGTGGCCTGTGCCCGGGCAATGGTTGCGGTGATCGACCGCTGGAACATCGAGCGCCGCCGGGCGGGAGAGCCCGAAATCCGTGTCGGGATCGGGGTTCACTTCGGCGCTGTTGTCTTGGGCGATATCGGGGCCAACCGGCTGGAATTTGCGGTGATCGGGGATGCGGTGAACGTGGCCGCCAAGCTGGAGGCGCTGACCCGGGAGTTTCAGGCGAAGGTGATCGTCAGCGACGCGGTACGGGGGCAATTGCTGGAGGAAGGCGCCAATGCGACGGAGGCGATGGCAGGGTTTGTCCAACACGAAAATCACGCTGTCCGCGGGGTGGAAGCCCCGATGAATGTGTGGGTGATGAAAGGGTAGGTGCTCCCGCCGGTCTGCCCTGCATCAAAGATGCAAAGCGGATCGTTGGGCCGGGCAGCGCGCTGGCGCGCGCTGCGGTCAGGGCTGAGGTGAGGGGTTTTCAGCACGGTTGTAGGGCGCCCAGTCGGTGACCTCGGGGTAGTATTGGCGGCGCCAGGCGCGGACGCGGGGGTTCATGACCCGGCGCCAGAGGGGCGGGATCATCGCGGCAACCGTCATCACCGGATACCCATAGGGCAGTTGCGGCGCGGTGTCCTCGGAATGGTGCTGCAGCAGCGGAAAGCGGCGGTTGGGTTTGTAGTGGTGGTCCGAGTGCCTTTGCAGGTTGATCAGCAGCCAGTTCGACGCCTTTTGAGAGGCGTTCCAGGAATGACGCGGCAGGACATGTTCGTATTTGCCCTGACCCAGATGTTTACGGGTCAGGCCGTAATGTTCGACGTAATTGACCAGTTCCAGCTGCCAGATGGCGGTGCCAGCCTGGATCAGGAACAAGGCGAGGCCGGGCAGCCCTCCGATGGCAAAGGCAAGGGTAAGCATCGCGGTTTGCAGGGCCCAATACCGCCAGAAGGGGTTGGAGCGGTCGGTCCAGGGGCGGTCCTTGCGGTCCAGTTTTTCGCGCTCGGCCCGGAAGGCAGAGACGAGGCAATGTTTCAGGACACGCGGGTAGAAGCGGTGGAAGCCTTCGTTATAACGCGCGGTGACCGGGTCGCGCGGGGTGCCGACATAGCGGTGATGAACCAGCAGGTGTTCCGAGCGGAAATGCGAATACAGCACCATCGCCAGTAGGATGTCGCCGAGCCAGCGCTCGAACCGGCCCCTTTGGTGCATCAGTTCGTGGCTGTAGTTGATCCCGATGGTGCCCGAGATCACGCCCATACCAAAGAACAGCCCGACCTTGGCCGGGGTCGACAGATGGTCGGTTTGGGTGGCGTACCAGATCAGCCCGTAGAGGGTCAGGAACTGTACAGGAACCCAGGCTTTGGTCAGCAGGATGTACCAGCGCAACATGGTGTCGGGCGTGTCGGGGTCGGCGTTGTTCAGTTCCAGTCCGGTGAACCGGTCCAGCACTGCAAAGGCCCACCATGTCGACATCGGGACAAGCAGTACCCACCAGCCGCCGGCCATCGCCGTTGTCCAGATCACTGGGATCAGCAGAAATGAGGTCCAGAAGGGCAGTGCCGATTGCCAGCGTGACAGGGACAGGTTTGCGGTCATGGGAGGGCTCCGAACGATTGCGCATAGACTAGTCACAGTCCATTGGTGTGCACAACGGACTATCGGTCGCGCCAGAGGTCGTGCACCTTGCGCATCACCGTGGGCAGGTCGCCGGGGCGAAAGGCGTGCTTTTCCAGTACAATCAGGCCTTCGGGCACGCATTCGGCAGGCAGCGGAGCCGTCCAGACGCGCAGGATCAGGTGGAAATGTGTGAACGTGTGTCGCACCTCTCCGGTCAGCATTTGCCAATCCGCCTCAAACGGAGGTGACCCATCCGGCGTATCGGACCAATCCGATCCCGGCCAGCCCAGCATTCCGCCCAGTAGCCCCTTGTCGGGGCGGCGCTCCAGCAGAAGTGCACCGTTGTCGCTTTGGGCGATATAGACATGGCCGTAGCGCGTGGGTTTGGTCTTTTTTGGTGTCTTGCGCGGCAGTTCGGACTGCGTTCCGGCCGCGCGGGCCTGACACGGGTCGCGCAGGGGGCAGATACCGCAGGCCGGAGATTTCGGGGTGCAGATCGTGGCGCCCAGATCCATCACCGCCTGCGCATAGTCTCCGGGCCGCGTGTCCGGCGTCAGCGCGGCGGCCTTGTCCTTGAGCAAGGGTTTCGAACCGGGCAGGGGGTCGTGAATGTCATAAAGCCGCGCCATGACCCGCTCGACATTGCCATCCAGCACCGTCTCGGGTTGGTCGAAGGCGATGGCCGAGATCGCGGCGGCGGTATAGGGGCCAATACCTGGCAGTTCCAGCAGCGCGTCACAAGTGTTGGGGAAGATGCCGCCATGATCCCCGGCCACCACCCGCGCGCATTTCAGCAGGTTGCGGGCGCGGGCGTAGTAACCCAGCCCGGCCCATGCGCCCATGACCTGATCATCGGGCGCGGCGGCCAGCTCCTGAACCGTCGGCCAGCGCGATGTGAACCGCATGAAATAGTCGCGCACCGCAGCCACGGTGGTCTGCTGCAGCATCACCTCGGACAGCCAGACGCGATAGGGATCGGGCATCACCCCTGCGGCCCGATTAGCAGGCCCGACGCGCCAGGGCATTTCACGGGCGTGGCGGTCGTACCAGTCCAGCAGAGCACCGCTCAGGCCTTGTTGAATAGAATCACGCAAGTTTTATCTATCTCCCTGTCGGGTTTCGCTGGCGCCCGGTGTCACGCCCTTTACAATAGCGGCGCAGGAGTTGGAAACCAGATGCAGCGCAGACGTTCTTCGACCCGCGGGTTCAAACGCACCGCGACATTACTGAACGGACAGATTCGGCGCGCCGGGGAAAGCCGGGGCTTTGCCGTGTCGCGGCTGTTGACCCACTGGGCCGATATTGTGGGCCAGGACCTCGCCTCGATCGCGCGACCGGTAAAGGTGGGCTATGGCAGGGAAGGGATCGGCGCGACGCTGACTGTTCTGACCACAGGACCGCAGGCCCCGATGCTTGAGATGCAGAAAGAACAGCTGCGCGGCAAGGTGAACGCGGTTTATGGCTATAACGCCATCAGCCGGGTGCGCATCACCCAGACCGCTCCGACCGGATTTGCCGAGGGGCAGGCCAGTTTCGATCACAAACCGAAACTGGCGAAACCCAAGATTGACCCAGAGATCGAGGCCGAGGCAGGCCGGACCGCACGTGAGGTTCACGATGGTGATCTGCGCGCGGCCCTTGAACGTCTGGGCCGCAATGTTTTATCCAAGCAAAAACGCTGAGAAAGGGCTGAGAAATGAGCCGTATCGCAACTGGAATCTGCGCGGCGGTGGCCATCGCCGCAGGCGGCTATTGGCTGTCGATGTCAAATTCCTCTCCGTCTTATCCGCTGGTCGGCAGCGCCGAGGCGCAAGAGGCTGATCTGGACACCTCGACCATTGTCGAGATGGTGCAGGGCGCCGAGGACGCGCCGGTCGAGATTATCGAATATGCCTCCTACACCTGCCCGCACTGCGCCACGTTCCATCAGGGCGCCTACAAGCAGATGAAGAAGGATTTCATAGACACCGGCAAGGTCAAGTTCATCTACCGCGAGGTGTATTTCGACCGCTACGGCCTGTGGGCCTCGATGGTGGCGCGCTGTGGCGGCCCCGAGAAGTTCTTTGGTATTTCCGACCTGATCTTTGAAGGTCAGTCCGAATGGGTCAAAGCCGGCGGTCCGGCCGAGATCGTGGACGAGCTGCGCAAGATCGGCCGTCTGGCCGGTATCGACAATGACCAGCTTGAGGCCTGTCTGCAAGACGGCACCCGCGCCCAGACGCTGGTGGCCTGGTATCAGGAAAACGCCGAGCGGGACGGCATTCAGGCAACGCCTTCGTTCATCGTGAACGGCAAGAAGGTCGACAACATGTCCTATGCCGATTTCAAGACGCTGATCGAAGAAGAACTGGGCAGCTAACTGCCTTATGCGACCGGCTCAATCCGGGCCGGTCGCCAATCACGGCGACGGGGCGATCTGCTGCAGCATCTGCCGGACCTTGCCGGCCTCTTCCACTTTCAGACGAACAGGCAGTGTCAGGACCTTGCTGCGGAATGCGGCGGGCAGGCGCACGGCATCTTTTTCCGTTGTCACCATCTGCGCACCCAATAGCCGGGCTTCGTTTTCCAGCCGCGTCATCAGCGCCGGTGTCAGCGGCTGATGATCGTCCAGCGCCTCGGCCCGCAGCAGTTTCGCGCCTTGCTGACGGAGGGTGCGAAAGAACTTTTCCGGATACCCGATGCCCGCAAAGGCCAGAACGCGCGTGTCGGCCCAATCCATACCGGTCTGCAAGGGTGCGACCTCACCCGTGACATGGGGCACCGTCAGGGCCGAACCCCAACGATCTGCGAATTGCGCCTGTGACGCCGCATCCCCCAGTGACAGCACCAGATCGGCGCGTTGCAATCCAACATCGACGGGTTCGCGCAAGGGGCCAGCGGGCAGGCACAGACCATTGCCAAAACCGCGTGCCGCATCCACCACGATGACCGAGAAATCCTTGGCGACCGAGGGGTTCTGAAACCCGTCATCCAGTACGATCACCGTGGCCCCGGCCTCGGCGGCGGCACGTGCCCCGGCAGCGCGGTCCTTGGCCACCCAGACCTCGGCAAAGGCGGCCAGCAACAGCGGCTCGTCCCCGACCTGCGCGGCGCTGTGTTTGGCAGGATCAACGCGCACCGGGCCTTCCAGTGACCCGCCATGGCCGCGCGTCACCACATGGGTTGTGTGCCAGGCGTCGCGCAGCTGTTCGATCATCCAGATCACGGTCGGGGTCTTGCCGGTTCCACCCGCGTTCAGGTTGCCGATGCAGATCACCGGAACGCCCGGTTTGACACCGGTGTCCGAGGCCACCCGGCGCGCGGTTGCGGCCGCATAGATGCGTCCCAGCGGCGCCAGCAATCTGGCGCGCAGGTCCAGCCGGTCAGGGGCGGTGTTCCAGAAGTCAGGTGCGCGCATCGTCTGTCCCCCGCTGATCCAGACAGTCCTGCACCATGTCAATCAGCTGATCCGTCTGTGGTGCGCCCTCGGATACGATCTGCCATCCCGCCAGCGCCATGTCCGCAGCGCGATCCGGCGACAGCATCTCGACCACGGCGTCGCCCAGTTCAGTTGCGGTTTTGACCTTGCGCGCGGCGTCGGCGCGATCCAGCTGATCGTATATCTGCTGATGGCGATGCACAAACGGCCCGTGGATGATGGACGAACCGAGCGCTGCGGCCACAAGCGGATCGTGCCCGCCCGCACCGCGTTCCAGCGAGCTGCCCATGAACGTGACAGGTGAAATCCGGTGCCACAGGCCCAGGTCCTCGGGTTCGGCCGACAGGATGACCTGCGTGGTGTCTTCGACCTGCCCGTCGGTGTCCCAGTTGGCACAACGCAGGTCCATCGATTCCAGGCGCCGGTGCAAGGGCTCGGCCTCAGCCGTGTCTGCGACATGCAGCACCAATGTCAGCCGGGGCAGGATTCGCAGGGCCTGACGATGGGCGCTGAGGACCGAGATGAACTCTTTGTCCAGCACGTAGGCGGCCAGCCAGACCAATCGACCCGCCAGCGAATGAGTGGTTTCGATCAACTCGTCTTCGGGCCAGGGCTTCGGGTTCGGGCTGACATGCAGGGGCGGGGATTCACGGACCTTGTCCGAGGTAACGCCAAGGCGGCGGATCGTGCGGGCCGTCTCGGATGTCTTGGTCAGGATCGATTGGAAACAGTCCAGCGTATAGCGGGTGATATCGGGCAGCCACCGCGCTCCGCGTGCAATCTTGATGTCGATCTGCGCCTCGATCAGGATCAGGGGAATGCCGCGTTCTTCGGCACGGGTGATGACGTTGGGCATCAGCCCGCCCCCGACCCAGAGGCCGATATCGGGGCGCCAGTGATCCAGAAACGCCCGCGCGGCGCCGGTCTGTTCCAGAGGCAGGTTCACCAGCGGATAGTCCCCCTGATTCCAGCGCCGCAGATCGGCCTCGGGCGGTGCGGTCAGCAGCACATTCAGGGACGGGCAGGCCTGTTGCAGTCTGCGGCAGAAATCAATCACCGCGCGTTGACGGTGCTGGGCGCTGATATGCACCCAGATCAGCTCGCCCTCGGGGCGGGGCATGTTGGGCTGACCAGCCGTGTTGGGCACGCCCCAGGACAGCACCCGATACGCCGCCAGGCTGAGAGAGCGCGGCTTGCTCATGGGTGTATCCCGCCGCTGTCCGGGTCAAGCTGGGCACGCAGGGCATCGTGCAGTGCCGGACCCGCCGCGATCACGCCGTTCAGACGTGGATGGGCGTTGTTGAACCGCAGGGGTTGACCCAGCCGGTCCGAACAGGTGCCGCCCGCCTCGCGAATAATTAGGTCTCCGGCTGCAATATCCCATTCCCAGCTGGGGCGCAGCGTCAGCATCCCGTCAAACCGCCCCTGGCCAACAACGGCCATGCGATAGGCCAGTGAGGGGCGATAGACCCGCTTGAAGTCGGGCACCTGACCTTGCAACCAATGGCGCGGGTCCAAATTGGGCTTGGCCGCCAGAATCTCGGCCGTTCTAATGTCCGAGACGCCGGACACCCGGATTGCCGCTCCGTTCAGGGTCGCGCCTTCGCCTTTGGCCGCGGCATAAAGCAGATCGCGCTGCGGCAGGTAAATCACCGCAGCGATAACTTTTCCTGCTTCGGCGACGGCAAGCGAATGCGCCCAGGTGCGGGACCCTTCGGCAAAGCTGCGGGTGCCGTCGATCGGGTCGATGATGAACACGCGGTCGCGGGTTAGCCGGGCGGTGGAATCCTCGGTCTCTTCGCTCAGCCAGCCATAGCCGGGCCGGGCCGAGGGCAGGCGCTGTTCCAGCATGGCATTGACCGCCAGATCGGCCTCGGTCACCGGGCCCGCGCCGTCGGGCTTGTCCCAGCGCTGCGCCGTGGTGCCCGAGTATCGGGTGGCGATCTTTCCGGCCTCTAACGCGGCGTCGATCAAAAGGGGCAGGTCAGTTGCCGGCAAGTGTCATTCCTTCGATCAGCACCGAAGGCACCACCCGCGACAGGTAGGACCGCGCATCGTTTGCCGGGATGATCCGTTTCAGCATATCGCGCAGATTGCCCGCGATGGTGCATTCATTGACCGGGTGGGTGATCTCTCCGTTTTCCACCCAGAACCCCGAGGCGCCGCGCGAATAGTCGCCCGTGTTGGGGTTGATGGTTGAGCCGATCATCGAGGTCACCAGTAACCCGGTACCCATGTCGCGCAGCAGGTCCTCGCGGCTTTGGGTGCCCTGCGTCAGGCTCAGGTTCCAGTTGCTGGGCGAGGGTGGCCCGGAAACGCCGCGCGCCGCGTTGCCGGTAGATGTCATGTCCAGCTTGCGGGCGCTGGCCAGGTCCAGGGTCCAGCCGGTCAGAATGCCGTTTTCAACAATAGCGCGCCGCCGCGTCGCCAGCCCTTCGGCATCGAAAGGACGCGAGCCTGCGATACGCGGGCGGTGCGGGTCTTCGATCAGCGACAGATGCTCGGGCAGCACCTGTTCGTCCAGACAATCCTTCAGCCACGAGGCACCCCGGGCAATGGCGGCCCCGTTGCTGGCCCCCAGCAGGTGCCCGATCAGCGAGGATGAAATGCGTTCGTCAAACAGCACCGGAAAGGTGCCGGTCGCAGGCTTTTGCGCGCCTATCAGGGACACGGCGCGTTCGCCTGCGGTACGGCCGATCTCGGCAGGGTTGCGCAGGTCGCTTTGGAAGGTGCGGCTGTCGCCGTCATAGTCGCGCTCCATCCCGGTGCCTTCGCCCGAGATCGCCACGCAAGAGGTCGAGCGGCTGCTGCGGGCATAGCCGCCGGAAAACCCGTTGGTCGCCGCCAGATGCACGCGATGGGTGCCAAACCCCGCCGCCGCGTCCGAGACCTGTGACACCCCCTGAACCGCCAGTGCCGCAGCCTCGGCCTCCAGCGCGTCGCGCAACAGGTCCTCGGCCGCCGGTTCCGGGGTCGGGTCGAACAGCTCCAATGCGGGCAGGTCCCAGCCGCTGGCCAGCTGTTCCGCATCAGCCAGACCGGTGAACGGGTCCTCGGGCGCTTCACGCGCCATGGCCACGGCGCGTTCGGCCATCGCGGTCAGCGTCTCTGGCCGGCTGTCCGAGCTGGAGACGATGGCCTGCCGCTGCCCCAGAAACACCCGCAGGCCCAAATCGGTCCCTTCCGAACGTTCGGCATGTTCCAGCGCGCCGCCCCGTACCTCGACCGAGACCGAAGAGCCGTCGATCACGATGGCATCCGCAGCATCCGCCCCGGCTGTGCGGGCTGCGTCCAGCAGGGATTGGCTGATCTCTTTGGGTGTTCGGGTCATGCGGCCTCCGGTCCTTATGCATTGGACCTAGCCTTGGACCGTCCGACCCGCAAGACCTGCGACTGTTTTGTCTTTGTCGCACACACGCTGCAGAGGTAAAATAATTCCCGATTTCCAATCAATCCTGCTGCGGTGGCGACAGCCTTGATCTAAAAGGTCCTGCAAGGCGATAACGTTAAAGCTGATTAACGGGGCACACGGGCAGGATACTTCATGAATGACTTTCACGAACTGCGGGGCGTCAAGCTTCCGGATGATCCGAGTATCATCACGCCACAGGTCAAACGGGCCATTCTGGCGGGGCGCTATGAAAAGGACGAAGTCGAAGGCCTTCCCAAGTTTATAGAACCGGACGATCGCGTGGTCGAACTCGGTGCCGGGATTGGTTTTATCTCATCTTTTCTTGCCACACAGCTGGGTGTTCGATCCGTGATGTGTGTGGAGGCGAACCCAAGCCTGTGCGAGTTCATAACGCGGGCCCATGCAGCAAACGGGATTTCAAACGTCGGCGTGCTGAATGCGGTTGCCCTGAGCAATTCCCAGAGCCCGGGTACCTCTACCTTCTACGTTCGGGAACCCTTCTGGTCTTCGTCCCTGGACCCCAAGCCGGATTATGTCAAAGAGGTCAGTGTGCCCGAGCGGTACCTGTCGGAAATACTGGACGAGTTTGATGCCAACGTTCTGATCGTCGATATCGAAGGTGGCGAGAAAAACCTGTTCGACGGGGCCAATCTGGCGCGGGTTCAGAAAGTTTACCTTGAAGTTCACACGCGTAAAATCGGCCTTCGCGGGATAAAAGCCTGTTTTGATCATTTGTCGGCGCTGGGATTTGCCTATGATCAACGTGTCAGCAGGGGCGGGTCCGTTCTGTTCCGCCGTATTGGCCGCCGATAGGCCTGTTTGTCGGGAAGGCAGTCAAACCGCCTTCCCGATCGTTTTTATTTGATGCGCTGACCATTGGCCAGGATCTGGCCGTCTTCGGTGAACTCGATTTTCGAGTTCAGCGTGTCGGGCTCATCCCCCGGAACCGCCATCAGGCCCATCATCATCCGGGCACCCATCGCGTCGCTTTCCTCAACCAGGCCCATGCCGATCAGTTTGTCGATCAGCGCATTGGCCCCTACCAGTTGCAGGTTCGCCACGCCCGATGGTGCAGGCATACCGTCAAACTCTTCGGTATTCGAATTGTCGAAGGTAAAGTCCGCGTCTCCCGTCAGTTTCGCTCCGACCAGCGATACCAGCAATTCGTTGATCTTCAGCGAGTTCAGCTCACCCGGCGCTTCACCGGATTCCTCCATCGCCTCGATCGAGGCCGGATCAAAGAAGTTGGTCAGGATCTTGGCCGTGCCGGTGGTGTCCAGCGTGATGGTCGCAGGGTCACGCGGCAGCGCTCCGGCGGGGTCGAAAATGCTCCACAACACGTCCGACATGGTGAAATCCGTCAGGTTCAAGGCGAACCCAAAGGGCTGCTCTTCCTCGGATTGCTTCAGCGGGAACTCGAAGCTCACACCGGTCTTGGCCATCGCGATTTCAATCGGGAACGGCAGGTCGGCCGTGGTCACCGCCAGTTTCGCGTTGTTCTGTTCGATGTCATAGGCCAGGCGCTGTTCGTCCAGGCTGGCGCCGAACCGCCCGCCCTGGGATTCGCTGCCCATCGAGAACGCCTGACCTTCGCTGGTCCCGTCAATGGCGGTGTTGCCCGAGCCATAGGTGAACAGGCCCGAGAACGAGGTGTCGCCCTGGAAAAAGCTCGCCGGGTCCGAGCCATCGAAATCCGACGGGATCACGCTGAGGCCTTCAAAGGCCAGATCTTTCATTGCGCCGTCGATCTTGCCGTCATCCGATCCTTCCGGATCGTTGAACACCAGGTCATAGGTCAGGCCATCGGCGGTGAATTTCTGATCGACCTTGCGGTTTTCGCCGATTTTCATCTGCGAACTGCCTGCAACGTCGGACAGTTTGACATCCAGAGCCAGAACATCATTTGGCATGGTGTCGCCATCGACTGTCAGATTCGCCAGCTTTGCGCCCAGTGTGGGCGCCGAATAGTCATAGGTCATGTCGTCGGGGTCTCCGGAAACGACCATCTCTAGCCCGTCATGGTAATATACGATATCGACAGAGAATGAGCTGTCCTCTTCATCACCCGAAACAGTCATAGGGAGGTTTTCCGGCAGGCCGATATTGACAGTACCATCGCCGTTTTCGGTCAGCGTCATCTGCGGGATAGCCATCTGGAAGCTGTCTTCGCTATCCGGTACTTCAACAACCATTGTCATATCAGTGATCGTTGTCACATTGCCCGACACGGATTGTTCGGCCGAAACCGCGTACCCCATCTGGGTCAGATAGGCCTGCCAGTCATCCCAGACCTGCTGTGCGGTGACATCGGCAAGCGCCCCTTGGGTGGCAACGGCATAAGCCAGGACTGCGCCGCAGCTGCGGCGAACGAAAACGGACATTTGAGAACCCTTCTTGATCAATTTTGCGGGCATCGTCGTGCCTGTGGCGCCGGGCGTCAAGGGGCAAGGGCTGGACCCGTTCCCTGTTGGCGCGGTACAGATTCACACAATCTCAAAACTACGGAGCTACAGAGGTCACATGCAGGGGAAAACCGTACTGATAACAGGGGCCAGCCGCGGCATCGGGGCCGAGGCAGGGCGCGTATTTGCCGCAGCCGGTGGGAATGTCGCTTTGGCCGCACGCAATCGTGATCAGATCGGGGCGCTGGCCGATGCGCTGGGCGAAAACGCCATCGCGCTGCACTGTGATGTCAGCGATTTCGCGCAGGTCGAACAGGCGGTGGCGGATTGCGTCGACCGGTTCGGCGGGCTGGACGTTCTGATCGGAAATGCGGGTGTCATTGACCCGATCTTCCATCTGTCCAATGCCGATGTTGCGGCGTGGAGCGCGGCCATCGACATCAACCTCAAAGGCGTTTTCTACGGAATGCGCGCGGCCCTGCCCGTCATGCGCGCCGCGGGCGGGGGCACGGTGATCACCGTTTCTTCGGGGGCGGCGTCCAATCCGATCGAGGCGTGGAGCCACTATTGCGCCTCCAAGGCCGGGGCCAAGATGCTGACCGAATGTCTGCATCTTGAGGAATCCATTCACGGCATCCGCGCCATGGGCCTGTCGCCCGGAACCGTGGCCACCGACATGCAGCGCGTCATCAAGGCCAGCGGCATCAACGCGGTCAGCCAGCTGGACTGGAGCGATCACATCCCCGCCGATTGGCCGGCGCGGGCGCTGCTGTGGATGTGCTCGGCGGATGCGGACGAATTCCTGGGCACCGAAATCTCGCTGCGGCGTGAAGATATCCGGCAAAGGGTTGGACTGACGTGATCGAGCTGACCAAGGATGACGGGTTGTGGACCGTGACGCTCAACAACCCGCAAAAGGCCAACGCCTTGACCAACGCGATGCTGACCGAACTGGCCGAGATCGCCGAGGCCGCCACCGAGGCGCGCGCCCTGATCCTGACGGGTACAGGCAAGGTGTTCAGCGCCGGGGCAGATCTGGACGAGGCGCGCGCCGGGTTGGCGACCTCGGATGTGTGGGAGAGGCTTTCGGGTGCTATCGCCGCTCTGCCATGCCTGACAGTGGCCGCCCTCAACGGAACGCTTGCGGGCGGGGCCAACGGGATGGTGTTAGCCTGTGACATTCGCATCGCGGTGCCGCAGGCCAAGTTCTTCTACCCGGTCATGAAGCTGGGCTTTCTGCCGCAACCGTCAGACCCGGTGCGTATGGCTGCCCTGATCGGACCGGCGCGGACCAGAATGATTTTGATGGGTGGGCAGAAGATCACCGCGCATGAGGCTTATGCCTTTGGTCTCGTCGACCGCGTGGTTGACCCCGACAGGCTGATGCCAACGGCGCATGAACTGGTGGCGGACAGCCTGGCAGCCGATCCCCGGATTGCCGCCGGTATTGCAAGGATGTGCCCATGAGATTGTCTGCTGTGCTGTTACGTGTCGCCGACCCGGACCGGCTTACCGCGTTTTACACGGATGTTCTGGGCATGACCGGGCGGGCGCAGGGGTCGAATCGCCGTGTTGGCTATGGTGGTCAGGACGCCGATCTGCTGCTGATGCCGGGTGGCGGGGGCTATACCCATGACAGCGGGCAGAGGTATTGGAAGATCGGGATCACCGTGCCGAATGTCGATCTTGCCGCCGCGTATCTGCGTCATAAAGGGGTTGAGGTCTCGGACCCGAATCAGTTCCTCGACATTGGCTATATGTGCCATCTGAAAGACCCCGAGGGTTTTGTGATCGAGCTGCTGCAACATGACTTTCAGGGCAACCGCCCCGAAAATGCGGCCGACCCGGCCGAGCCGTTCGCCAAGGCCTGTATCGGTCAGACCACCTTGCGTACCGGCGATATAGCTGCCGAGGATGGGTTCTGCCGCGCGCAGGGAATGCGCCTGCTGTCAGTGCAGGATGTGGATCAGTACGGGTTCGACCTGCATTTCTATGCCTTCACAGACGAGGTGCCACCGAACCCGGACCTCTGGTCGGTCGAAAACCGTGAATGGCTGTGGAAACGCCCCTATACCACGTTGGAATTCCAACATCTTGCGGGCGCTCAATTTGCCCCGGCGCCGGATTATAGGGGGTTGGAGGTTCAGGGGCTGACGGTTTCCTTCCGCGATGCCTTTGGCGACCCGGTGCGGCCCGGCTGATCACCGCCTGCGCCGCTTGCCCGGCACTTTCGACCGAAACCCGGGCGGGCGTTTGCGGATCCAGTTCAGGAATTTCTCCAGCCGCGGGTGGGCGCGCAGGGCATCGACCGTGTTGAACGTGCGCGCCAACTCGGCTTCGGACAGGGTGGCATGGATCTCTTTGTGGCAGATGATGTGCAGCAAAACCGTGGGTCCGCCCTTGCCCCCTTTGAGTTTTGGGATCAGATGGTGCAGGCTGCCGCCCCCATCCGGGATGGGGCGGTCACAGAGCGGGCAGATCGGTTCGTCGGTCGACATGGCAGGGACAAATTTGCGCCGGATGGCGCAGAAGGCAAGGGGGCGGTAATGGCGCAGGCAGTGGTAATCGGGGCCGGACCCGCAGGCCTGAAGGCGGCGGAGGAACTGGCTGCTGCGGGTCATGACGTGCTGGTCGCCGAGGCCAAACCTTCGGTCGCACGCAAGTTTCTGATGGCTGGAAAATCGGGCCTGAACCTGACCAAGGATGAACCGTTCGAGACACTGCTGCAGGCCTATGGTGAGGCCTCGGACTGGCTGCGCCCGATGGTTGCCGGGTTCGATGCCGCCGCAGTGCAGGACTGGGCGCGCGAACTGGGACAGCAGGTGTTTACCGGCTCGACTGGGCGGGTGTTTCCCACGGCGATGAAAGCCTCGCCTTTGTTGCGCGCGTGGCTAAGGCGGCTGGATAGCGCAGGTGTTCAGATCAAAACCCGCTGGCGTTGGTTGGGGTGGGACGGCGATGCGCTGTTGTTCGGGACTGTGGATGGCCAGAAAAGCATCACGCCGGATGTCACCGTGCTTGCGCTGGGCGGGGCCAGCTGGGCGCGGCTGGGATCGGACGGTCAGTGGGCGCAATCCTTGCAGAAGAAAGGTGTGGAGCTTGCGCCGTTCGCCCCTGCGAACTCGGCCCTGTCCGTCGATTGGAGCCCTCATATGCAGCCGCATTTTGGGGCCGCGCTGAAGTCGGTGCGCTGGTTGGCCGGAGAACTGGACAGTCGCGGTGAGGCCACGATATCGGCGACCGGGCTTGAAGGTGGCGGGCTGTACTCTCTGACCCCGGCTCTGCGCGATGGAGCCGATTTCTGTGTTGATCTGGTACCTGATCTGGACGCGGCTTCTCTGCGGCAGCGGTTGGCCGCAAAGAGTTCAAAGACCACGCTGTCGCAATGGATGAAAAAGTCATTGAAACTACCGCCGCAAAAGATCGCGCTGTTTCACGAGATGATAAAGCGTCGTGCGCTTCCCAAGTCGCACGAGGTAACAATAATCAAACGCCTCCCTATCGTTGGGGCACGGCTTCGCCCGATGGACGAAGCGATTTCAACGGCAGGCGGTGTCAGACAATCCGCAGTGGATGACGGGCTGATGCTGACCGCGCTGCCCGGTGTGTTCTGCGCCGGTGAGATGCTGGATTGGGAAGCCCCGACCGGGGGTTATCTGCTGACCGCCTGCATGGCGACGGGGAAATGGGCCGGGCGATCCTCGGCAGAGTGGGTGAACCGTTCAGCGTGACCGGGCCAGCATCGCCAGACGGATCATCGCACGTTCCACCAGCGCCATCGCAGGGGCGGTCTGACCTGCCGACCGCAGCGTCAGGTCGGTATCGGTGAGGACGGTCAGAGCCGTCTGCAGTTTTGGTGCGCCCCAGCCCTGCGCCTGCCGCAATATCCGGTCGCGGCGTTTGCCATAAACCGGCGGGCGCAGCTTACCGATGCCCTGCGCGGCCCCGCCTGGGTCGGACGCGCAGGCGTACAAAGTCCTGAAATGCCGGGTCGCGCCGATGCACAGGCTGACCGCGTTGGTGCCCTGCGATTGCAGACGCCGGATCAGCGGCCCGATCTCGCCCGCGCGGCCATCAGCGACCACGTTCAGCACATCGTCCAGCGCCGCCTCGGTCGAGCGGGGGGCGCAAGCCTCGATATCTTCAATGGTCAGATCCGAACTGTCACCGCGTTTGTAGAGAGACAGTTTTTCAATGGTCTGCGCGAAATCGCCCGGGCTGATCCCGGTGGCCAGCTCTGCAAGCGCCGACATCGAATCGCGTGGGATGTTCCGCAAACCGGCCTCGGTCAGAATCCGTTCGATCTCACCGCGCGAGGGGGGATCGTCGTAGATGCCAACCGCGTAGGCCGCCGGATGCGCCTCGAACGCCTTGCGGATTTTCGAGCTGGGCTTCAATTGCCCGGCGGTGACAATGATCTGAGCGTCGCCCGGAGCCCAATCCTCGAACGCGGCGAGGATCGCCGGGGCGGCGACATCGGTGGTGTCTTCGACGAACACGGCGCGCGGACCGGGGAAGAAGCCAACTGCCTTGACCGCGTCCAGCAAAAGGGCCGGGTCACCGCGCAAATCCGCTCCCGGCATCCGGGTCAGGCGCATTTCCTCTTCGGCGTTGGGACCCAGAAGTGCGGCCAGAACCTGCTGCCGCTTCAGCGCCACGCGCATCGCATCCGCGCCATAGATCAGCAACCCGGCCTTGTCGGCATCTGGCCGGGCGAAATACCCCTCAGCCTCGCGCGGGCTGAGCTTCATGTGCCAAGGCCCGGTGCGGCGTAAAGCTCGGCTATGATCTGATCCGAAAGAATCACCATCAGCCGTTCTCTGGCATCGCGTTCGTCGGCCAGTGTGGATACGGTCGAACCGGCGGCCGAATAGCCGACGAAATTGCTGACCGTGCCTGAGGCAATGACCTGACCGGACGCATTCGACCGAAGGGTGTAATTCGCGCTGCCTTCGATGGTGTATCGGTTGGTCTCGTTCGTTGTTGTGATCGCAGCAGACTGGAATGCGGTCGAAACCCTCACATCCAGGTTGTATTCGCCGCCCGACGTTGCGCTGCGTCCCAGACGCTGTTCCAGATTCTGAACCAGCATATAGCTGTCGACCGAATTCGGAGCCGACACGGCGACCCTGCCATTCAAGGCCGTGCCCGAACCGCCGGGCGCGTAGACCGGTTCAAATCCGCAGGCGGCCCCCAGAAAACAGGCAGCCAGCGGCATCATCAACAGAGTTCTGCGATTAAACAACGACATTCACGATCCGGCCCGGGACAACGATTACTTTCTTCGGCGCATTGCCATCTAGCGCCTTTTGCACAGCTTCGGTGCTGAGCGCGATTTTTTCAACCTCGTCCTTGGCCAAATCCTTGGCCACGCTGATTTCCGCGCGACGCTTGCCGTTGATCTGGATCGGCAGGGTAACGGTGTCGTCGATAAGCATTGCCTCGTCGGCGACGGGCCACGGGGCGGTGGCGACCAGACCTTTGCCGCCCTGATGTGCCCAGATATCCTCGGCCAGGTGCGGTGTCATGGGGGACATCAGCTGTGCCAAGGTCTTGATTGCCTGTTTCTGCGCCGCAGCACCCGCTTTGGACTTGGCCAGCGTGTTGGTGAAGGCGTAGAGCTTGGCGATGGCGGCGTTGAAGCCAAAGCTCTCAACGCCGAGTGTCACGTCGTGGATGGTTTTGTGCATCTCGCGCAGCAGCTCTTGATCCCCTTCGCCTTTCGCGTCGGGCTCCATGGCGCCAATCTTGTCGCAGAGGTTCCAGACGCGGTTCAGGTGCTTATACGCGGCCTCGGCTCCGGCTGCGGTCCATTCCACATCCCTTTCCGGCGGCGAATCGGACAGAACAAACCAGCGCGCGGTATCTGCACCAAAGGCCGAGATGATGCTGACCGGGTCGACCACATTCTTCTTGGATTTCGACATCTTGGCCGAGGGGATGATTTCGACCTCGGTGCCGTCGGCCAGTTTGCCGTCGGTCACATCCTCGGGCAGGTGATAAACCGGGCGGCCATTGGCGTCGCGGGTCTGGTAGATCTCATGTGTCACCATGCCCTGGGTGAACAGCGCATCGAACGGCTCGATCGCCTTTTTCGGCAGGTGGCCGGTGATCTGCATCGCGCGCGCAAAGAAGCGGGAATAGAGCAGGTGGAGAATCGCGTGTTCGATCCCGCCGATATACTGGTCGACATTCATCCAGTATTCGGCCTCGGCCAGATCGGTCGGTGTTTCGGCGCGCGGGGCGGTGAAGCGGGCGAAATACCACGACGAATCGACGAATGTGTCCATCGTGTCGGTCTCGCGCCTGGCGGGTGCACCGCAGGACGGGCAGGCGCAGTCGCGCCAGGTCGGGTGGCGGTCCAGCGGGTTGCCCGGCTTGTCAAAGGTGACATCATCGGGCAGGCGAACCGGCAAGTTCTCTTTCTTTTCAGGCACCACACCGCAGCTGTCGCAATGCACAACAGGAATCGGGCAGCCCCAGTAGCGTTGGCGGCTGAGCCCCCAATCGCGCAGGCGGTATTTGGTGACGCCTTCGCCCCAACCGGCTTTCTCTGCGAAATCGACGGTGGCGTTGATCGCCTCGTCGCCTGTCGCCTCGGTCAGGCCCGCGAAATGGTTCACCCAGCGGACTTTTTCAGTTTTCGGCGGGACAAAGGCGATCTTGTCGACCGGCGTATCATCGTCCAGAGCAAAGAAGGTATCTACCACCGGCAGGCTATATTTGCGGCAGAAATCCAGGTCGCGCTGATCATGGGCCGGGCAGGCAAAGATCGCACCGGTGCCGTAGTCCATCAGGATGAAATTGGCGATCCAGACCGGCAGTTCCCAGCTCGGGTCCAGCGGATGTTTGACGCGGATGCCGGTGTCATAGCCCAGCTTTTCGGCGGTTTCGATGGCCTCTTCGGTGGTGCCGCCCTTGCGGCATTCGGCAACAAACTCAGCAACTTCGGGGTTCTTGGCCTCCAAGGCTTTCGCAATCGGGTGATCCGGCGAGATGCCGACAAAAGACGCGCCCATCAGCGTATCGGGCCGCGTCGTATAGACAGTGATCGGATCGCCACCATCGGTGCGTTCAAAGCCGAATTGCAGGCCGCGCGACTTGCCGATCCAGTTTTCCTGCATCAGGCGCACCTTGGCGGGCCAGTTTTCCAGCGTGTCCAGTGCGTCCAGCAGTTCCTCGGAATAGTCCGAAATCTTGAAGAACCACTGGGTCAGCTCGCGGCGTTCCACCAACGCACCCGAGCGCCAGCCGCGACCATTTTCCACCTGTTCGTTGGCCAGAACGGTCATATCCACCGGGTCCCAGTTCACCACGGCGTTCTTGCGGTAAACCAGCCCGGCCTCAAGCATATCCAGGAACAATGCCTGCTGCTGCCCGTAATATTCAGGGTCACAGGTGGCGAATTCGCGCGACCAGTCGATCGACAGGCCCAGCGGCTTCATCTGCCCGCGCATGTCGGCGATATTGCCATAGGTCCAGTCCTTGGGATGGCCGCCAATCGCCATCGCGGCGTTTTCCGCAGGCATCCCGAACGCATCCCAGCCCATTGGGTGCAGTACGTTGTGCCCGGTCGCCAGCTTATGCCGCGCGATTACGTCGCCCATCGTATAGTTGCGCACATGCCCCATATGGATTCGGCCCGAGGGGTAGGGGAACATCTCGAGCACGTAGTATTTCGGCTTGTCCGCCGTGCGGTCGGCGGTGAAGATTCCGGCCTTGTCCCAGGCCTCTTGCCATTTTGCTTCGATTTCGTTGGCCGAATAGCGAGACATCGTGCGGTCCTTCGTGAATGAAAACGCCGGGCATGAACCCGGCGTGGTAATATTGTGATTTTCTGCGGGTGGCTAGAGCTTGTTGTCCGCAATGCGCAACTGACGGGCGCGGGACAGGATGGCATCTTCGATCGCCCGCGCCGTGGCCGCGCTGACCGGTGCGCCGCCGCTGGTCTGCAGCGACACCGACAAAGAGCGCGCCGCCAAGGCCGGGTCGCTGATATGTACGGTCGCGCGGTATTGGCGCCCGCCACCCGGGGGCGTGCCGTAACCCGTTACGATCACACCGGTAAACGGATCGACCTCCTGCACAGGCAGGAAATTCAGCACATCCAGCGAGGCAGCCCACAGATAGCGATTCACATTTGTGACCTGCTCGGCGTTTCTGTTGTCGAACAAATCCCAGATTGTCGAACGTTCCGGATCGTTGAGCTCTTGTTCATCAGAGTTACCGCCCGTGGCGACAACATTCGGATTAGGCGCCGCCCCCCGATTCTCTCCGCAAGCCGACACGGCGGCAGTCACTATGATCAAACCGAAAATCGTCTGCAGGCGCATTGTCGACTGGTCCTGTTCACTTTGGTCTACGTTGTCAGATGTTACTCCTAGACAAGGACCCGTTCAGCAACAACCCTATTATTGTCGCATAAGGGCGGGGGTCAGGGTTGGTCGGGCCCTCAAAACAGACTGTGGCATCCTTGCACCAATTTTGTGCCAATGCGGTCCATTCATTTATGCCAAGCTTGCGCGTTGGGGGCAAAAAGAGCGAAACGGTTCCCGTGCTGAGACATGTGCTGAGGCATGTGTCGAGTAGATAAACTTTTTGAAACCGAGGGAAACAAGATGAAAAAAGTTCTCTTCGCATCGACCGCTCTGATCGCAACAGCAGGTGTTGCAGCGGCCGAAATTAGCTTCAGCGGTTATGGCCGCTTTGGTATTGGCTACCTGGAAGACCGTGCGCAATCCACCACGGTAACCGGCGCTGGCGCAGACGGCCTGATGGGCACTGCTGACGACGTTTCGGCAGTTTCGTCCGCTGACACCGACGACGCAATCCTGGTCTCGCGCTTCCGTCTGAACATCGACGGCACCGCAGAAACCGACGGTGGCGTTCAGTTCTCGGCTCGTGTTCGTATGCAGGCTGACGAAAACGCCGCCAACGGCGAAGCAAACAACGCCAAACTGAACGGCGCACGCTTCTCGGTCATCTACGGTGGTCTGCGTGTTGACGCCGGCAACGTTGCCGGTTCGTTCGACAACCTGGCAAACTACTACGGTAACGAAGTTGGTCTGGAACTGTTCGCAGGTCAGTACTCGGGCGTTGACTACAGCTTCCTGAGCTACCAGTCGGGCGACAGCGCAGGTTCGAACGCTGTGTTCTTCCAGTACGCAGTTGGCGACTTCGCCTTCGGCGCGTCGTATGACCAAGCTCAGGTTACCACTGTTGCAGCGGGTGGCCTCACATCGACCACCACCGACGCAGACCGTTGGGACGTAAGCGCGACTTACACCTTCAACAACATCACCGCAGCTGTTGCCTATGGTCAAACCGACGGTGGCGCTGGCTCCGATCCGAGCCTGACTGTTCTGACCCTGGGTGCAGAATTTGGTGACTTCTCGGGCACTCTGTTTGTTGCAGACGACGCCACCGAAGTCGCTGCCACCGACGGTACCGCATGGGGTCTGTCGGCCGCCTACAACCTGGGCGCCGCAACCACCCTGCTGTTCACCTACGGTGACGGTAACGCCGACGCTGACACGCAAGAAATCGCTGTTGGTGCCATCTACGACCTGGGCGGCGGTGCATCGCTGCGCGGTGGTATTGGCCGCAACGACTGCGACGTTTGCGAAGATCGCATCCAAGCTGACTTCGGTGCACAGTTCAACTTCTAAGTTGATCTGAAACCGCAAGGTTTTAGGGCAGGTCTTCGGACCTGCCCTTTTCTTTTGTACCGACATGGTGTTTTCCTGCGCTCAAAGCAGATTGAGGAACCCAATGTCACTGCAAGATATCACTGACCGTATTGCCAAAGCCGAAACCGCCGCGGGGCGGGCTGCGGGATCCGTCAAACTGATCGCGGTCTCCAAAGTGCAGCCGGATGAGCGTGTGCAGGCCATTCTGGATCAGGGGCATCGGTGTTTCGGTGAAAACCGGGTGCAAGAGGCCGCTGGCAAATGGCCGGACTTTACTGCGCAATTCCCGGATGTCGATCTGCATCTGATCGGGCCGCTGCAAACCAACAAGGCCCGGCAAGCGATGGAACTGTTCAGCACCATCCACTCGGTCGACCGGCCCAAGCTGGCCAGGACACTGGCCCGGCTGGCGCAGGAGGTCGGCTCCTGCCCGGACCTGTTCATTCAGGTCAATACCGGGGAAGAGGAGCAAAAGGCGGGTATCCTGCCCGCCGATGCCGACGCCTTCATCGCCGAATGCCGGGAATTGGACCTGCCGGTTCGGGGGGTGATGTGCATCCCTCCGGTTGACGAGGAACCCGCGCTGCATTTTGCCCTGCTGGCCAAGATTGCCGGGCGCAATGGTCTTGAGGGCTTGTCGATGGGCATGAGCAGTGATTTCGAAAAGGCCATCGCGCTGGGGGCAACCCATATACGCGTCGGCTCTGCCATTTTTGGCGAACGGGTCAGACCTCGGGAATAATCAGCCGCGTACCCAGCGACACCTTACTGGCAATCCAGTGCAGGTGGTCGCGGCGGAAGGCGACGCAGCCTTCGGTCGGATAACCGGGGCGACGCCATTGGTGAATAAAGATTGCCGAACCGTGACCGGGCACGGCATTGGGCCAGTTCCAGTCGGTGACCAGCACCATATCATAAAGCGGGTCGGCGCGGCGCAGCTTTTCATGGCTGAAGGCATGGGGTGCGGTGACCAGATTGTTGTACTGGTCGTCCCGGACGTCATCCGACCACAGATCGCGTGGACCGATGGGAATCGCCCATTCGCACGGTTTCGCAATCCGGTCCGGTCGATAAAACATGCCGACGATATGGTGCATTCCGGTCGGCGTGGCGCCATCGCCTTCGCGCTTGGTGTTGCTCAGCCCGCCTTTGCCGATGGAGCAGGGAAAGATCCGACCGGCAAATCGCACGCCAAGCGGGGTCAGCACCAGATCGGCAGGCGTCACAGCAAGTGCCCCGACTTGGCCGCCTTGGTCGCCAGATACCCTCGGTTGTGGGCGGTTTCACCGACCTTCAGGGGCACACGTTCGGTGACGGCAATACCGGTCTTTTCCATCATCGCTATTTTCGCCGGATTGTTGGTCAGCAGCCGAACCGAGCTGAACCCCAGCGATTTCAGAATGTCCGATCCCAGCCGGAAATCACGCTCATCATCCTCAAAGCCCAGCCGGTGATTGGCCTCGACCGTGTCAAAACCTTGATCCTGCAGGAAATAGGCGCGCATCTTGTTGGCCAGACCGATGCCGCGCCCCTCTTGGTTGAGGTACAGCAGCACCCCGGCCCCTTCCGAGCCCATCTGCGCCAGTGCGCCCCGCAGCTGAGGGCCGCAATCGCATTTAAGACTGCCCATCAGGTCACCGGTGAAGCAGGCCGAATGCAGCCGCGCCAGAACCGGCTTGTCGCGATCAGGACGGCCGATTTCAACGGCGTAATGCTCTTCGCCGCCATCCTCGGGGCGGAACACGTGCAGCCGTCCGGCCTCGGAAACCTCCATCGGCAGCCGGGCTGCAACGACGGCATGTAATTCGCTACGGTCGGCCAGATGCGGCGCGGCGCGGGTGTGATCAATGCAGGTCAGGCCGTGTTGGGCCGCGAAATCGCGCCCGTCCTTGATAGGCATGACCACAGCTGCGGGCAGCAACCGTGCCGATTTGGTCAGGGCGATGGCGATACGGTGCAGATTGGCGTGGCCCTGACGCTCGGTCATCAGGGGGCCTTTCATCGGCGCATTCAGATCGTCAGACGGGTCGGCCACGGCCTGAACCCAGGCAATATCCGCGTCGGCCGGAATGATTACCCGGGCCAGATCGCCGTCATAGGCCCGCGCCTTCAGCGTCTCGGCCCGGCGTACGGTGACGGCGACGACCGGCTCGCCGCCAAGGCCGCGCAGATCCGCAAGCCGCTGGGCACTCAGCGTTTCGGTGGCAATCGCCAACACGCTGAAACCGCTGCCATCGGTCAGGGCAACCGGAACCCCCATGCGCAGGTCCGCGCGGGCCCGCGCCAGCAATTCTGAAATATCCGGGATCAGACTCATCTATGTTACCCTGTAACGTTCTGGCCTTCCTGTAGCCTGATAGAACGGAAATGTGAAACATTTCCTCCGCCTCGGACACGAGGGCGTGAGACTATTGCAGTAAACCTTGTTGATTGCATCTTCCGCGCGCAAGTGGTGGAAAAGGCTTAGGAGGACCGGACATGGCTCAGCTCAAGAAAATCCTGCTGGTGGATGACGACGAAGACCTGCGCGAGGCGCTCAGCGAGCAACTTGTGATGACCGAGGATTTCGACGTGTTCGAAGCTCATGACGGGGCGTCCGCAATGGAGCGCGCGCGCGAGGCGATCTACGATCTGGTCATTCTGGACGTCGGCTTGCCGGATACCGACGGGCGCGAGCTGTGCCGCCTGATGCGCAAGCAGGGTGTCAAAAGCCCGATTCTGATGCTGACAGGTCATGACAGCGACGCGGATACCATTCTGGGTCTGGATGCAGGGGCTAATGACTATGTCTCAAAGCCGTTCAAATTCCCGGTTCTGCTGGCCCGCATTCGTGCCCAGCTGCGTCAGCACGAACAGTCCGAGGACGCAGTGTTCGTTCTGGGGCCGTACACGTTCAAGCCTGCGATGAAGATGCTGATCACCGAAGAGGATCGCAAAATCCGGCTGACCGAGAAAGAAACCAATATTCTCAAGTTCCTGTACCGCTCGACCGATGGCGTCGTCGCCCGCGACGTGTTGCTGCACGAGGTCTGGGGCTATAACGCTGGTGTCACCACCCACACGCTGGAAACCCACATCTACCGCCTGCGCCAGAAAATCGAACCCGATCCGTCCAATGCACGCCTTTTGGTCACAGAATCGGGTGGATATCGATTGGTCTCTTAACTCGTTGTGGATTGACGTGGATCAAAGTGATACTCTGGATGTGTAATTAGAGTTCTCCCAACCCGCGCATGTCCGGGTCATGACATGCACCTCCCTGTTGGACTGCCGGGCCTGATGGCCCGGCTTTTTTTGTGGGGTGGTGCGTTAGTAAGACGTCTGCTTTGAACTCTTTTCGCAACTTTCTAGGTTCGTTATGTTCGCCGAATGAAGCGCCTTTTCATAACCACTTTTCTCATCATTTTCTCGGTGATCACCGTTGGAATTGCCGTGGCACAGATCAACAGAGCGACATGCTTCCGACACGGGGTGTTGCCAAGATCCTTTGCGGATG
Source organism: Ruegeria sp. MALMAid1280 (assembly GCF_049195285.1). Lineage (NCBI taxonomy): Bacteria > Pseudomonadati > Pseudomonadota > Alphaproteobacteria > Rhodobacterales > Roseobacteraceae > Ruegeria > Ruegeria sp. MALMAid1280. The sequence continues at coordinate 75,554 of NZ_JBMIRT010000037.1, forward strand.
CGGAAGTCGAGATTGGAGGGCGAATCTTTCGAGAAAGCAAGAGCGAGTGGGCGGCACTGGGAGTTTCCGAACCTGAACTGCTCAGAGCTATCAATATACTTGAGATAAACGGGCCGGCAATGAACTTTGAACACGCTTCAACTAGATATGTATCGCTTGAACTAACGGTGTGCCCTGCGATTGAAATGCCAATTGCACTAGGTTTTCATTGTGAAAAAACAGCCAATCTTGGATGGATCGCGCGTCGCTGCCAACGGGATAGGGGGTAACTTCGCTGAATACTAATTTTTTTCCCGCAATGAATCGAAAGCCAGCAACCTTCGCTAAACTGTCATTTTTGGTCAAATGCATTTTGGTGCACTTTCTAATAGTACCCCATCTCACACCGCGCTAACCTCCGCCCAACCCGCGACAGAGGAATCCCCCATGCCTTTCACCCTTGCCACCTGGAACATCAACTCGGTCCGCCTGCGCGAGCCCATCGTGCTGAAATTGCTGCAGGAAGAGGCTCCGGATGTTCTGTGTTTGCAGGAGTGCAAGTCTCCGGTCGAAAAGATCCCGACCGAAGGGTTCGCCGAGCTGGGCTATACCCACATGGTTGCGCGCGGTCAGAAGGGCTATAACGGCGTCGCCATCCTGTCGCGCCTTCCGATGGAAGAGGTGGGCGACAAGGATTTCGCAGGTCTCGGCCATGCCCGCCACATCGCCGGGCGGTTGGAAAACGGCGTCACCATCCACAACTTTTACGTCCCTGCAGGCGGTGACGTTCCGGATCGCGAGGTGAATGAGAAGTTCGGCCAAAAGCTGGATTACCTCACCGATATGCGCGATTGGTTCCATGCGGAAAAGCCCGAGAAATCCATTCTGGTCGGCGATCTGAACATTGCCCCGCGCGAGGATGATGTGTGGTCGCACAAACAACTGCTCAAGGTCGTGTCGCACACGCCGATCGAGGTAGAACAGTTGGCCGAAACGCAGGATGCGGGCGGTTGGGTGGATATCACCCGACAGGATATCCCCGAAGGGCAGCTCTATAGCTGGTGGTCCTACCGGGCGCGCGATTGGGATGCGGCCGACAAGGGGCGGCGGCTGGATCATGTCTGGGCCACGCCTGATATTTCGAACGCGGGCCATTCCAGCCGCATTCTGCGCGATGCGCGCGGGTGGGAGAAACCCAGCGACCACGCACCCGTTTTTGCCAGTTTCGATCTGTAAAGCGGCAACTCTGCCCTTGGTTTCCGCAGCCAGCGGTTGCATATAGGGCGCAAGTTCGAACCGGAGAATGAATGCCATGGACCTTCTGAACGCCGCAGCCAGCCCCGAGACCACCGATCTGATCAAGGACGGAACCGAGGCCACGTTCATGGCCGATGTGATCGAAACCTCGCAGGACATCCCGGTCATCGTCGATTTCTGGGCGCCCTGGTGTGGCCCCTGCAAGACGCTTGGTCCGCTGCTGGAAGAGGCCGTGACCGCCGCCAAGGGCGCGGTGAAGATGGTCAAGATCAACGTGGACGAGGCACAGACGATTGCTGCGCAACTGCGCATCCAGTCGATCCCGACCGTCTACGCGTTCTTCAAGGGCCAGCCTGTGGACGGGTTTCAGGGTGCTGTACCGGGGTCCGAGATCAAGGCATTTGTCGACCGTGTGATCGAGGCTGCGGGCGGTGAAAGTCCCGGTGGACATTTGGACGACGCCGTTCAAGCCGCCGAAGAGATGCTGTCTGAGGGCGCGGCCAGTGACGCCGCCCAGACATTCGCTGCCATTCTGGGTGAAGACCCCAACCATGCCGATGCCTATGGCGGGTTGGTGCGTGCCCATATCGCGGCAGGTGATCTGGAACAGGCCGAGGCGATCCTGAACGGTGCACCGGCCGAGATTTCCTCTTCGCCCGAATTGGAAGCCGCCCATGCGCAGCTGGAGCTGGCCAAACAGGCCGCTGATGCGGGTCCTGTGGCTGAACTGACCGCTGCGGTCGAGGCCGATCCCGACAACCATCAGGCGCGGTTTGATCTGGCGCGGGCGCTGCACGCCAATGGCGATGTGGAAGATGCCGTCGCACAGCTGCTGGACCTGTTCCGCCGCGACCGCGAATGGAATGACGGTGCCGCCAAGACGCAGCTGTTCACCATCTTCGATGCGCTCAAGCCCAACGATCCGATTGTTCTGAACGGCCGCCGCAAGCTCAGCTCGATGATATTTGCCTAATCCCGGATCAGAGCTACACTCGGGTACATGATGCATCCCGCTGATCTGCCGGAAACGGTATCCGTTTTTCCTTTGCCCGGGGCGCTGCTGCTGCCCCGTTCACGCCTGCCGCTGCATATATTCGAGCCGCGCTATCTGCAGATGCTGGACGATGCCCTGAAAACGCAGGAACGTTTGATTGGCATGGTGCAGCCGAACCCCTGTCAGAGCGATGAGGACAAACTGCACCAGATTGGCTGCGCCGGGCGGGTGACGCAGTTTTCCGAAACCGAAGATGGCCGCTATCTGATCACACTTACCGGTATCTCGCGGTTCCGCATCACATCCGAGCTGGACGCCTTCACCCCCTATCGGCGCTGCGCCGTGTCATGGGGCGGGTTTGACCGCGATCTGGGCAAGGCCGAGCTGGACGGCGGGTTCGACCGGTCCCGGTTTCTGGATCTGCTGGAGCGTTTCTTCGCCTCGCGTCAGCTGTCGACGGATTGGGACACGCTGAAAGACGCCGACGATGAGCTGCTGGTCAACTCACTGTCTATGCTGCTGGATTTCGACCCCGAAGAAAAACAGGCCCTGTTAGAGGCGCCGTGCCTGCGTACCCGGCGCGAGACTTTGGTGACATTGATAGAATTCGCCATGCGCGGCGGAACGAACGAGGAAAAACTGCAATGACCGACCCCGAACACCCTTTTGACCGCCACATGCTTGAGGCGCTGATCTGCCCGCAGACCCATACCACACTGCACTACGACGCCGAAAAGCAGGAATTGGTTTCCAAGGCGGCCAATCTGGCCTTTCCGATCCGCAACGGTATCCCGGTGATGCTGGTCGACGAGGCGCGCCAGCTGGATTAAATCGGGCGGCCCTGCAGCAATTTCGGCAGGTCTCCGGTCAATCCGGCGGCCTCGCGTACAAACCCACGGCGCAGACCGGGCAGAGAGCCGACGATCCCCATCCCAATGTCGCGGCCGATCCGCAGCAGAGGATTGTCGTTGGAAAACAGCTTGTTGAACACATCCGTCGCCATCGCAAGCGCGGCAGTGTCAAAGCGGCGCCATTCCTGATAGCGCTCCAGTACCAGAACCGAGCCGATGTCTTCACCGCGCCGTCCCGCCAGCGTCAGCACCTCGGCCAGCGCGCCCACATCCCGCAGGCCCGCGTTCAGCCCTTGCCCGGCGATGGGGTGCATGCCGTGGGCGGCGTCTCCGACCAAGGCCATGCGGTCGCCGATAAAGGAATTGGCGATGGTCAGGTTCAGCGGATAGGTGAATCGGTCTCCGGCCAAGCGGATGTCGCCCAGAAAATCGCCAAAGCGCGGGCGCAGAACCTGCAGATACTCGGCCTCGGGCAGGGCGTTGATGCGTTGTGCGGCCTCGGTGCGTTCGCTCCAGACGATCGAGCTGCGGTTGCGGGTCAGCGGCAGGATCGCCAGCGGGCCGGGGGGCATGAAGAACTGGTGCGCGACGCCGTGATGGGGCAGGTCGTGTTCGATGGCGCAGACCAGCGCGGTCTGGCCGTAATCCCAACCGGTGCGTTTGATGCCTGCGCGCGCGGCGGTGCCGCTGCGGCGCCCGTCGCAGCCGACCAGCAGGCCGCCGGCGACGGTGCTGCCATCGTCCAGCGTCAGGGTCACGCCGGTCGCGTCAGCCTCTTGCGCGATGACCGTCCGGCCACTGATCTGGGTGATGCCCTTTTCCTTGGCCATCGCGTCCAGAAAGGCGCGGCGCAGGTGGCGGTCCTCGACCATGTACCCCATCGGGCCTTCTTCGATCTCGGCATGATCGAAATGCATGAAGAACGGCGACGGTCCCGCACCCGCGTGCCCGTCGGTGACCTTGATCTCCAGCATCGGCTGGGCGTGTTCGGCGACCCGCTGCCATACCCCGATCGCGTCCAGCAGGCGTTGCGACGCCAGCGCCAACGCATAGGCGCGCCCGTCAAAGGCTGCGTTCTTGCGCACGGTTTCGGCCAGCGCGTCAATCACGGTGACGGAATGCCCCGTCTGCGCCAGCGCCAGTGCCAGGGCCGGGCCATTCAGGCCACCGCCAACGATCAGGATATCGGTCTTCTGTTCCATGCCCCGCAATATGCGCGGACATTCGGGATTGTCCATGTGCGGTCCTGTCGCTACCGTCCGATAAGGCGATTTTCCAAAGGGGGTAGGGATGCAGGACTGGTTGACCATGACGGCGTGTGATCTGGGCCGGGGCATCGGCATGGGGCGCATCGACCCGGTGGAACTGACCCAGACCTATCTGGCCGCCATCGATGCCCACCCCCACCGCGACCGGATCTACGCCCGCGTGACCCACGACCGCGCCCGGGCCGAGGCTAGGGCGGCGCAGGAACGTGCAAAGCTGGGCCTGCGCCGGTCGCTGCTGGATGGTGTGCCGATCAGCTGGAAAGACCTGTTCGATACCGCCGGAACCGCGACCGAGGCCGGATCGGCCCTGTTGCAAGGCCGCATGCCCGAGGCCGACGCAGTTGTGCTGCGCAATGCCACCGCGTTGGGGGCCGTCTGCCTGGGCAAAACCCACATGAGCGAGCTGGCCTTTTCCGGCCTGGGCCTGAACCCGATCACCGGAACGCCACCCTGTGTCAACGATGAGGAGGCGGTGCCGGGCGGATCGTCCTCGGGGGCTGGTGCGTCGGTGGCCTGGGGCCTGGCGGCGGGTGGGATCGGCTCGGACACGGGTGGGTCGGTGCGCATCCCGGCGGCCTGGAACAATCTGGTTGGGTTGAAGACCACCGCCGGGCGGGTCAGCCTGGAAGGGGTGGTGCCCTTGTGCCTGCGCTTTGACACTGCGGGTCCGCTGGCGCGTTCGGTCGAGGACGCGGCGCATCTGCTGGCGATGATGGAAGGGAACGCACCGGCCGATCTGCGCGGGGCCAGTCTGAAAGGCCGCCGCTTTGCCGACCTGCAAAACGTGGCAAAAGACGATCTGCGGGATGCGCCGCGCAAGGCATTCGACGATGCGCTGGACCGTCTGCGGGATGCGGGAGCTGAAATTGTGCCCCTTGAAGTACCCGAGCTGAACGAGGCTATGGGCCTGTCCGGCATTCTCTACACAACCGAGGCGTACGGGCTGTGGCGTGACGTGATCGAAGCCAACCCGGACGCGATGTATCCAGAGATTCTGGAGCGGTTCCGCGCGGGCAAGAACGCCTCTGGCCCCGACTATATCGCGGCCTGGTCCAAGCTGAAGGCCAGCCGCGCCGCGTGGGACGCGGCCACCTCCGGGTTTGACGCGGTTCTGGCCCCGACCGCCCCCATTCTGCCGCCGAACCTGGATCGTCTGATGGCCGACCACGACTATTATGTCACCGAGAACCTGCTGGCCCTGCGCAATACGCGGATCGGCAACCTGATGGGGCTGGCCGCGCTGACTTTGCCCACGTCAACGCCGGGCTGTGGGGTGATGATGATGGGCTATCCGGGGTCGGAAGAGGCTCTGTTAAGGCTGGGATCAGCCGCCGAGGCCGCTTTGGCCTGAATGCCACAATCCCCTGATTCGGCGCCTCTTTGTCTGGACGAAGCGGGGCGCGGCCTGTAATCTGCCAAAAAAACGGGGCGAAAATGATCCCGGTATTGAGGCAACAATTATGAATTTCCCCGAGCGGTTTTCGAACCTACCGGAATACGCATTCCCGCGTCTGCGCACCCTGTTGGACCATCACCAGCCGGGCGGGGACGTGATTCACATGACCATCGGTGCGCCGATGCATGATTTTCCGGCTTGGGTGACCGATGTGATCACCGAAAACGCCGCCGGGTTTCAGGGGTACCCGCCGAATGAAGGTTCGCCCGAGCTGCGGGGCGCGATCACCGACTGGATCAGCCGCCGCTATGGCGTCACGATGGACCCGGAAACCAACGTGATGGCCCTGAACGGCACCCGCGAGGGGTTGTATAACGCCGCCATGGCGCTGTGCCCCGAGGAAAAACACGGTCAGAAACCGGTCATCCTGTGCCCAAACCCGTTCTATCAGGTCTACATGGTCGCTTCGATCTCGGTCCGGGCCGAGCCGGTTTTCGTACCTGCCACAGCCGCAACCGGCCATCTGCCGGACTATGCAGGCTTGCCCGAGGATGTTCTGAACCGCACCGTCGCGGCCTATATCTGTTCGCCCGCCAACCCGCAGGGTGCGGTGGCTTCGCACGACTATTGGGCCGAACTGATCCAACTGGCCGAGAAATACGATTTCCGCATCTTCGCCGACGAATGCTATTCCGAGATTTACCGCGATGAGGCCCCCACGGGGGCGCTGACCGTGGCGCAGGAACTGGGTGCTGATCCTGAGCGGGTGACGCTGTTCAATTCCCTGTCGAAACGGTCAAACCTGGCCGGCCTGCGGTCGGGCCTGATTGCCGGTGGCCCCGAGACAATCAAACGGGTCAAACAGTTGCGCAGCTATGCAGGCGCACCGCTGCCGCTGCCTTTGCAGGCCGCGGCTGCCCGGATTTGGGCGGATGAAGAACACGTTGCCGAGAACCGCGCGCTCTATCAGGAAAAATACGCGATTGCCGATGAGGTCTTCGCCGGCATTCGGGGCTATATGCCGCCCGAGGCCGGGTTTTTCCTGTGGCTGCCGGTCGAAAACGGTGAAGAAACTGCATTGAAGGTCTGGAAGCAAACCGGTGTCCGGGTGTTGCCGGGCGCATATCTTTCTCAAGGTGATCCGGGGCAAAACCCGGGCGAACAATTTATCCGGGTCGCTCTGGTGGCCCCAAAAACAGAGTTGCGGCCGGGGCTGATCAAGCTCCGCGACTGCATCTATTCGTGAGGTACGAGGGCAAAATGGCATCATATAACGCGCGCAACCGCGATCCATTGCTGGACAGCACGACGCAAGCCGCCATCGAGCGGCGCAGCAAGGAGTTGATCGGGATCGCCCTGATCCTGCTGGGGCTGGCTGCTGCAGCAATGATCTGGTCCTACACACCCGATGATCCGAACTGGATGGTGTCGACCGATGCGCCGGTGCAGAACTGGATGGGGCGGATTGGTGCCTCGATCGCAGCGCCATTGTTCATGATTGTCGGTTGGGGCAGTTGGAGCATCGCACTGGTGCTGATCGGCTGGGGCGTGCGTTTTGCCGGGCATTTCGGCGAAGAACGCGCGGTCGCCCGTCTGATCTTTGCGCCGATCTGGATTGCAATTGTCTCGGTCTATGCTGCGACGCTGGTGCCGGGCGAGGCCTGGCGCGCGACCCACAGCTTTGGTCTGGGTGGCCTGTTCGGCGACACCGTTATGGGTGCGCTTTTGACGCTGTTGCCGATCTCATCGCATTTCATGGTCAAGCTGATGTCGCTGGCGATGGCCGCCGGGATGCTGACGCTGGGTGTTTTTGTTCTGGGTTTCACCAAGGCCGACGTACGCAAGGGGTTCCGCGCCTTCCTGTTGGGTCTGGTGATGTCCTACGACATGCTGATGAACCTGCTGGGCCGTGGCGCCGCCGCCACCGCGCAGGCCGCGCGCGACCGTCGCACGCAGTGGGAGGAACGCAAGGCCGCCCGTGCCGACGCCGTTTTCGATGATGAAATCGCCTTTGAAGACCCGGTCTTCGAAGAGCCGGAGCTTGACGAGCCCGAGCCGGTAAAACCCGGCCTGCTGGCGCGGATGCCCAGCCTGATCCGTCGCCCTGAACCGATGCCCGAACCCGAACTGGTCGATCCCGAACCCGTTGCAGGCTTTGACGAAATGCCGGGCGAGGATCGCATCCGGTCCAAAATCTCTGCCGCTGTGCGCAACCGCAAGGTCGCCGCGGGTGAGATGGCGCCCGAGCATGATCCGAACCTGCCGCTGACCAAGGGGCGGGGCCGCGGTCCGGACCCGCTGATCCTGAACGCCAGAGGTGGGGAAGACCTGCCGCCCGAACCGCCGATGACCTCTTCCGGTCTGCCGCCCGAGCCGATGCTGACGGCAGAGCCCGCGCCGGACTGGCAGCAAGACCCGCTGCATGAGGATTTCGCGCCCGAGTCGGATTTCGAAGATGAGGCCGTGTTCGAGGACGCTCCCGAACCCGAGCCGCAGCCGCGTCCGGCGATGAAAATCCCGGTGGCCGAGCCGCGCAAACCGGTGGTCGCCCAACCCGTGCGCCGCACCCCGCCGCCCTCGCGCCGGGCCCAGGCTGAGGCGCAGCCGGCCCTGTCCTTCGAGGAACGGCATTCCGATTTCGAACTGCCTCCGCTGGGTCTGCTATCGAACCCGGCCAGCATCCAGCGCCATCACCTCAGCGATGAGGCGCTGGAGGAAAACGCGCGGATGCTGGAAAACGTGCTGGATGACTATGGCGTCAAGGGTGAGATCGTCAGCGTCCGTCCCGGCCCCGTGGTTACCATGTATGAACTGGAACCGGCTCCGGGTCTGAAAGCCAGCCGGGTGATCGGTCTGGCGGACGATATTGCGCGCTCGATGTCGGCCCTGTCGGCGCGGGTTTCGACCCTGCCGGGCCGATCGGTGATCGGGATTGAACTGCCGAATGAAAACCGCGAAATGGTGGTGCTGCGTGAAATCCTGGCCAGCCGCGATTTCGGCGATGGCAATCACGCGCTGCCTTTGGCGCTGGGCAAGGATATTGGCGGTGAGTCTGTTGTGGCGAACCTCGCGAAAATGCCCCACCTGCTGATCGCGGGGACCACGGGTTCCGGTAAATCGGTGGCGATCAACACGATGATCTTGTCGCTGCTTTACAAGCTGACGCCCGATGAATGCCGCCTGATCATGATCGACCCCAAGATGCTGGAACTGTCGGTTTATGACGGCATCCCGCACCTGTTGTCGCCCGTTGTGACCGACCCGAAAAAGGCGGTCGTCGCTCTGAAATGGGTCGTGGGTGAGATGGAGGACCGCTATCGCAAGATGTCCAAAATGGGCGTCCGCAACATCGCCGGTTATAACGGCCGCGTAAAGGACGCGCAGGCCAAGGGCGAGATGTTCAGCCGTACGGTCCAGACAGGGTTCGATGATGAAACCGGCGAACCGGTGTTCGAGACCGAGGAATTCGCACCCGAAGCGATGCCCTATATCGTTGTCATCGTCGATGAGATGGCCGACCTGATGATGGTCGCGGGTAAAGAAATCGAGGCCTGCATCCAGCGTCTGGCACAGATGGCGCGGGCCTCGGGTATTCACCTGATCATGGCGACGCAGCGCCCCTCGGTCGACGTGATCACCGGTACGATCAAGGCGAACTTCCCGACCCGGATTTCGTTCCAAGTCACCTCGAAAGTCGACAGCCGGACCATCTTGGGTGAGATGGGGGCCGAGCAACTGCTGGGGCAGGGCGATATGCTCTATATGGCCGGTGGCGCCAAGATTACCCGTTGCCACGGGCCGTTTGTCTCGGACGAAGAGGTCGAGGAAATCGTCAACCACCTGAAACAGTTCGGTCCACCGGATTACATGAGCGGCGTGGTCGATGGCCCGGCCGAGGAAAAGGCCGACAATATCGATGCTGTTCTGGGCCTAAACACCGGTGGCAACACCAACGGTGAGGACGCTCTGTACGATCAGGCGGTGGCGATTGTGATCAAGGATCGCAAATGCTCGACCTCCTACATCCAGCGGAAACTCGCCATCGGCTACAACAAGGCCGCGCGGCTGGTAGAGCAGATGGAGGATGAAGGCGTTGTTTCGGCGGCAAATCACGTCGGTAAGCGGGAAATCCTCGTCCCCGAGCAGTAGGATATTTAATAACAAGGGCAGAAGGCTTATCTGGGACGCATGAAACAGATTGCTTTTGCCCTTGCCCTGACCCTGGCCGCACCTGCCGCCTGGGCGGCCGATAAACTGCCGCTGTCGCAGATTTCCCACTATCTGAACGGACTGAAAGCCGTTCAGACGACATTTACTCAGGTCAACGACGATGGCTCGCTGAGCACCGGCAAGCTGTGGATGCAGCGGCCCGGGAAGATGCGGTTCGAGTATGATCCGCCCAGCAGCGCAGTTGTGCTGGCCAATGCGGGCACGGTGCAGATCTTTGATCCCAAGTCAAACCAACCGGCCGAGCAATACCCGTTGAAACGGACACCGCTGTCACTGGTGTTGGCGCGCAATGTGAATCTGGGGCAGGCGAATATGGTCGTGGCTCATGATTTCGACGGCACCGCGACGGTCGTCACCGCACAGGACCCGAAAAATCCCGAGTCCGGCCGGATTGAGTTGATGTTCACCGATAACCCGGTCGAACTGCGCAAATGGGTGATTTACGACAACGCGGGCACCCAGACAACTGTGTTGCTGGGTCAGCTGGACACGGGCAAGAACCTGAACCGGGACCTGTTTAGGAAATCAAACAGAAGCGGGTCAGGCAATCGCTGACCCGCTGACCTGTCAGTAGCGGCAACCGGACAGTTGCGCCTGATACAGCTTGGCGCGCGCGTCCACGTCATTGGCGACGTTCAGCAGCCAGCTTTTGCCATAGTGACTGCCGCGGGCGTAACCGGTGTGCCCTTCGTGATAGGCGAGGTACTGGTTGCGCGTGTCGCTGGGGTGAATACCGTTCCGTTCGTAACTTTTGTTCATGTACCAGCCGATGAAATCCGACGCATCGCGGATACGATCCCGCTTGGCGCGGCGTTTGCCGGTTTCCTTCTGGTATTCTTCCCAAGTGCCGTCCAGCGCCTGGCTAAAGCCATAGGCGCTGCTTTGACGGCCCATCGGGATCACACCCAGAACGTATTGATGCGGTGTGCGGGCATCATGCTTGTAACGGCTTTCCTGATAGATCGTCGCCATCTGCACATGGACCGGGACACCCCATTTCCGCTCGGTGCTTTTGAAGGCCTTCATGTATTCGGGCCGTTCGCGCGCAATGCTGCACGCGTCATTCAGTTTGCTGGGCGGCTGCTTGGAACCACCCCCACAGGATGCCAGAAGCAGCACCCCGAAGAGTACGAAAAGAATTCTGCTCATGTGCCTCGTGCCTTTTTCTTTCATTCTAGCGCAGATTGAGCGTTTAGGAAATCACATTCGTTGCGGAACAATAGTTCGAATTAGAGGTAAAGCGCCTTCGGACAGGGGAATTGAGATCATGAAACACTCCGGCCAAAGCGATGGCACGAGCCAAGAATCCCGGCACTGTCGGCCATAGGTTCACAGACTGTTTCCCTAAATTTCGGATCAATGATTGGCTTTTCGGCCCGGAAACAGGTAGTAAGACCATTGGGGGCAGAAACAATGCTGAAGACACATGCAAAGTATCGCCTGGGTCAGGTGGTCCGTCATAAAAAACATCCCTTCCGAGGGGTGATTTTTGACGTGGATGCAGAGTTTTCGAATACCGAAGAGTGGTATCAGGCCATCCCCGAAGACAGCCGCCCGATCAAGGATCAGCCGTTTTACCACCTGTTGGCGGAAAACGACCAATCCTTCTATGTTGCTTATGTTTCAGAACAAAATCTGGTTGCGGATCAGTCGGGCGAGCCGGTCGAACACCCGGATATCCCTGACATGTTCGGTCCGTTTGAAAACGGGTCCTACCCGCTGCATTTCAACCTGAACTGAGGTCCTCTGGCCGCGCGTTCACCGATTAAAACCCGAGGGCGCAACCGTCCTTTCGCGGGTCACTTGCGCCTTTCAAGACGCCATTTTCACAGATTCGGATGGCCTGTGCTCCGCCCAAAGGTGTTTCTGGGATTTCAACGGTGTGGCCAATTTCACACAATTGTTGAACTGTCTTGGGCGAAATTCCGCGTTCCAGCTTCAATATGCCGTTGTCTGCAAAAGCACGTGGAGCGTCAATGCTGGCCTGCATGTCCAGCCCGTGGTCGGTCAGGTTTGACACGAAACGGGCATGGCCGGTGGGCTGATAGGCGCCGCCCATCACGCCGAACGGCATCAGAACCCGGCCATTCTGTTTCAGGATGCCGGGGATGATGGTGTGCATGGGACGTTTGCCACCGCTCAACTCATTGGGGTGGCCTGCCTGCAGGGTAAAGCCAGCCCCCCGGTTCTGTAGCAGAATACCGTATTTCTCTGACGCGATCCCCGAGCCGAAGCTGTGAAAGATGGAATAGATCAGCGAGACCGCCATCCTGTCCCGGTCCACCACGGTGATATAGACGGTGTCCTTGTGAATGGCTTCGGTCAGCGGGGCCGCAGCAGGCATCGCGCGCTTAGGGTCGATCAGCGCCGCCAGCCTGTCGGCCACGTCTTGATCCAGAAACCGATCTGCATGTGTAGTATGATCGGGATCAGCGATGAACCGGTTGCGGGCATCATAGGCCAGCTTTGAGGCCTCGGCCTCGATATGCAGACATTCGGCACCGAACGGATCCATGCTGGCAAGGTCGAAATTCCTGAGGATGTTCAGCAGCAAAATGGCCGTGGCGCCCTGACCGTTGGGCGGATGCTCGACCAGTTCCAGCCCGTTATATGGGCCGCTGACGGGTTGCGTTTTGGTGCAGGCGGTGGCCAGAAAATCTTCGGCCGTGTGGGAACCGCCCCGGCGGGCCAGCGTTGCGATCATGTCCTCGGCAATTTCGCCGGAGTAAAACGCGTCCCGCCCGTTTTGGGCAATCCGACGCAGAACCTCGGCCTGACCGGGGGATCGAAAGATCTGTCCGATTTCAGGCGCTTTATCGTTGATCAGATAGTGAGCCCGCGCCGTACCTTGCAGAGTGGCTGCCCCGGTCGCCCAATCCAACGCAACCCGCGGCGCGACCGGCACACCGGCCTCGGCATAGCGGATGGCGGGCTGCAGGATGGTGTTCAGCCCCAGCCTGCCCTCGGTTTCCGCCAGATGGCAGAACGCATCGACCGCGCCAGGGATAGTTACCGCGTCCGCCGTATTCAGCGGCACGGCCGTCAGCCCTTGTGCCCGCAGTTTCTCGGCATTGGCGGCGGCAGGCGCGCGGCCTGAACCGTTCAGGGCGTGGATTTCGTCCTCTCCGGCCCGGTTGTATAGGACAAAGCAATCGCCGCCCAACCCAGTCATCTGAGGTTCGCAAATGCCCAGCAGGACCGCACCGGCAATGGCCGCATCCATCGCATTGCCGCCCTGCGCAAGAATGTCCACGGCCACTTTCGCGGCCAATGGGTGCGACGTCGCGCACATCCCTACGGTCGCCAGAACTTCGGACCGGCCCGGAGTGTGAAAATCCCGCATGATGCTTTTCCCCGATTTGAACGCGCCGAAGGTATCGCGCGGTCAGAACTTGTCCAGTCACATGAAGGAGAAGGTCCTCGGCGCCGTTCACTGGGTGGGGGCTGTGACACTTGGCGCCGAGGGAAGCTATCTGAGCTACAGGTATCTTTTTGTCGGTCGTTTGCGGCGCCACAATGGTTCGATCTGGGCCTTATTGTGACGTTTTCTGGCCGTCAGGCAGGATCGGGAAAGTCAAACCGCAGAGACAGCCGGTTGCAACCATCCGAGTGTTCATAGCGGATATCGCTGGTCAATTCGTGGATCAGGAACCAGCCGAACCCGCCTTCGGGCAGGTCGTCAATGGTTGATCCCAACGGCGCCGGAGCCCCGTCTGGCACCCGAAACCCGGGCAGGGGGTTACCGGTGTCCGAGATCACGATATCCAGCCAGTTCCGGTGCAGGCGGCATCGCACCTTGACCCTTGCGGGCGTCACATCGGCATAGGCGTGTTCCACCACATTGTTGATCGCTTCGGCCAGAGCAATCTTCACGTCACCCGCCTTGTGCTGCGGCAGCCCCTGAGTCGCCAGACATCTGCTGAGCTGCGCAATACCGGCGCTGGCCTCAGACTCGGTCGCTGCAAAGCTCAGATCCAAACATTTGCCGTTACACATGGGTATTGGGCCTATTCAGATGGTCAGGAGGGTCAACCGGCCGTGGCCGACAAGGCATCATCCAGTGTCGGGTACAATTTGAACACCGTGTCCATGCGGGTCAGCCGAAACACCTTTTCGACAAAGGGATGCAGCCCGGCCAGATCCAGCCTGCGGTCGTTGCCAAGCTGCTTCATCGAGGCAACGATGGCGCCCAGCCCGCTTGAATCGATGAATTCAACGCTGCTCAGGTCCAGCACCACACGTCTGGCGCCACCTTCGGCCTCGTTGCGCATGTCTTCCTTGAACTGGATAGCCATGGCCGCATCAATCCGGTCTGAATGTACTTTGATAATCTGGGTTGCGTCGGTCGTTGTGCTGGTCAGGGCCATGCGCGACGGTCCTCTAATATGAAAATCGCTGGTAGAAATACGCTAGACGGCAAATCTTACCATTCTGTATCTATCCAATGGAAAAAGAGGAGGATCATGCCGATGAAACAGGTCGTTATCGCTGGGGCCGCGCGCACACCCATGGGAGGGTTTCAGGGAATGTTCGACGGTGTGGCTGCCGCCGAACTGGGCGGAACCGCCATTCGAGCGGCCCTGAAGGGCGCAGGCGCTGAAACGGTGGATGAGGTGCTGATGGGCTGCGTGCTGCCCGCCGGTCAGGGCCAGGCGCCTGCACGACAGGCCGGATTCGCGGCGGGTCTGGGTGAAGAGGTGCCCGCAACGACCCTGAACAAGATGTGCGGATCGGGGATGAAAGCGGCGATGATGGCGTATGATCAGATCGCTCTGGGCCATGCGGATACGATGATTGCGGGCGGGATGGAGAGCATGACCAACGCCCCCTACCTGCTGCCGAAAATGCGCGGTGGCGCGCGGATCGGGCACGGCCAGGTGGTCGATCATATGTTTTTGGACGGGCTCGAGGACGCCTATGACAAGGGCCGCCTGATGGGCACCTTTGCCGAGGACTGCGCCGAGTCGTTCCAATTCACCCGCGAGGCACAGGACGAATACGCGCTGCAATCGCTGTCGAACGCCCTGTCGGCGCAGGAAAACGGCGCATTCGAGGGCGAGATCACACCGGTCACCACCCGCACCCGCAAGGGTGAGGTCACCTTTGGCCAGGACGAGCAACCGCAATCCGCCCGACCCGACAAAATCCCGACGTTGAAACCCGCGTTCCGCAAGGACGGTACGGTGACGGCGGCCAACTCCTCGTCGATCTCTGACGGGGCCGCTGCTCTGGTCCTGGCCTCGGCCGACGCTGCCGAGGCGCAGGGCCTGACGATACGTGCCCGGATCGTCGGTCACGCCAGCCACGCGCAGGCGCCCGGCCTGTTCACGACCGCCCCGGTCCCGGCGGCGCAAAAGCTGCTCTCGGCCATTGGCTGGTCCAAAGACGACGTGGACCTGTGGGAAGTGAACGAGGCCTTTGCCGTCGTCCCCATGGCCTTCATGCATGAGATGGGCCTGCCGCGGGACAAGGTGAACGTGAATGGCGGCGCCTGCGCTTTGGGCCACCCGATCGGCGCGTCGGGCGCGCGCATCATGGTCACCTTGTTGAATGCGTTGGAAAAGCGAAACCTCAAACGCGGCGTTGCGGCCATCTGCATCGGTGGGGGCGAAGGCACGGCCATCGCTATCGAACGGGTTTGACGCTTCATCTTTTTCCAAATACTCCGGGGGTGAATTGAGCCATCGGCTCAAGAGGGGGCAGCGCCCCCACCCAGCACGGAAAAAACTGACCATGACCGTTGACTACGACACGCTTGCCAAGACCATTGCCGCCCTGACCGAAGGCGAAACGGATCAGGTCGCCCTGATGGCCACGATTGCCTGCGAGGTGCACCACGCAGACGACCGCTTCGACTGGACCGGGTTTTACCGGGTGACCGCGCCTGGCCTGCTGAAGATCGGCCCCTATCAGGGTGGGCATGGCTGTCTGGTCATCCCGTTCGAGCGCGGTGTCTGTGGCGCTGCGGCGCGCACCGGCGAGGTGCAACTGGTGCCCGACGTGGATGCGTTTCCGGGTCACATCGCCTGTGCCTCATCCACCCGGTCTGAACTGGTGCTGCCGGTGCGGGACGCTTCGGGTGAAGTCATTGCCGTGTTCGACATCGACAGCGATCAGCCGGATGCGTTTGACAAAGAAGACGCCGACAATCTGACTCGCATTCTGGCGCAGGTCTTTGCCTGTTAGGCCTTTGATTTTGAGGCTGTGATGCTCCGCTCGCGCAGCCAAATGATGACACCGCAAATGGCGACGAACGACAAGGTGCCGTCAACGAGGTTGATAGCATTCCGCAGCGAAATGCCCCCTGAAAGCGCGCCAAACAGATCAATTGTGCAGAACACGGCAAATAACAGGGCAACCCAACGCTTTTCTCTGCGGAGACCGGCCCGAAAGGCCAGCAAGATCAAGATAACCAGCCCGATTTGCAGGGATACCGTAATGGTTTCGGGCGAATTGTATCCAACGGCGATTCCAATCGCGCCGACGATCATCGCTCCGTTCAGTCAAAGCATGTACTTGATCGACCGCAGTACAAGATCCATCGGCTCCCCCGTAAATTCACCCAGTAGGTTGGCTTGAACAGCACTTCTCTGATCAATTTGCCTGAGCAAACTGCACAAGAAAAAAGCCGCAGACAACCTGAAACCCGACAATAAGAAAGAGCCGCATCGAAAAGCTGCGCTTGCGGGTTTTGTGGTTGAATATCCACCGCCCCATGACTGCGCCGGGGCTGCCGCCCAGGGCTGCCAGCCATAATAATTTACGCTCGGGGATGCGTCCTTTACGACGTCGTGCGCGCAGTTTGTCCCAGCCAAAAGCCACCAGGCTCAGGATATTAATTGCCCACAGGTAAAGCACAGCGATCCACATGCCGGAGGGATATCCACGCCGGGCTGCAATATCAAATGAAAAAAGGTTTGGAATTTTCATAGATTCGAGTCATTGTGAAAAACAGGGAGAGAATTTCACGACAATCAGGAGCGATCGGTGAACACGCAGGCCCCTCAAAGTGCGACGCTTGGTGCGGATATCCGCGCTCTGCGCAAGGCGCGCGGTCTGACGCTGACCGAAATTGCCGAACGCCTGAACCGCTCGGTCGGGTGGCTCAGCCAGGTTGAACGGGACATGTCGGACCCGTCGATTTCGGACCTGCGTCAGATTGCCGAATGTCTGGGCGTACCGATGTCGATGCTGTTCGCGCATTCCTCGGTGCCGGTGGCCGAGCAGGGTTACGTCGTGCGCGCCGGATCGCGCCGCCCGATGGGTTCGGGCGAGGAAGGGCTGATCGAAGAGCTGCTCTCGCCCGATCTGACCGATGACTTCGAAATGGTGCATTCCACGTTCGAGCCGCATTCAAAGATGCAGACGCCCGCGAACCGCCCCACGCAAGAGGTCGGCTATATGGTGTCGGGTCGTTTGGATCTGGTGATCGGGGCGCGCGCGTTTTCGGTCGGTCCGGGGGACAGCTTCCGGATCAAAAACGAACCCTACCAATGGTCCAACCCCTATGATGAGCCTGCGGTGGCCGTCTGGGTCATCGCGCCGCCGGTGTACTGACATGACGGAGTCCGCATTCAACATTTGCGGGGTTGGCAAAGCGCTCACCCATGCGCCAGCAGCAAGGAGGTAATCAAATGCATACCGGTTCCTGCCTCTGCGGCGCTGTTTCGTTTGCCATCGACGGTGACCTGTCGCCGCCATCGGCCTGCCATTGCGGCCAGTGCCGCAAGCAGTCGGGCCATGTCTGGGCCTCGACCACGACCCATCAGGACAATCTCAGCTTTACCGCCAGCGACTCGCTGCGCTGGTTCCGGGCCTCGGACACCGCGCGGCGTGGCTTTTGCAGTGCCTGCGGGTCGTTCTTGTTCTGGCAGCACAATGACGAGGACACGATTTCCATTTCCATGGGCGCCCTGAGCGAACCCACCGGACTGCACCTCGCCCGGCACATCTTTGTGGCCGACAAGGGCGATTACTACGACATCACAGACGATCTGCCCCAGCGGGCACAGTAAATGAGGATCAAAACACATGAGCGATTTTCCAACCAAGGCCCGTGTGGTCATCATCGGCGGCGGCGTCGTTGGCTGTTCGTCCCTGTATCATCTGGCCAAGAAGGGCTGGACCGACTGCGTGCTGCTGGAAAAGAACGAACTGACCGCAGGTTCGACTTGGCATGCGGCGGGCAACGTGCCGACCTTCTCGACCTCGTGGGCGATCATGAACATGCAGCGCTATTCGACCGAGCTGTATTCGCGCCTGGCCGAAGAAGTTGATTACCCGATGAACTACCACGTGTCGGGGTCGATCCGTCTGGCGCACAGCAAAGAGCGGATGCAGGAATTCGAGCGCGCCATGTCGATGGGCCTGTATCAGGGCATCCCGATGGAGATGTGGACCCCGGAACAGACAAAAGAGCGTTACCCTTTTCTGGAAACGCACGATCTGGAAGGCGTTCTGTACGACCCGACCGATGGTGACATCGATCCGGCGCAGTTGACGCAGGCGCTGGCAAAGGGTGCCCGCGATCTGGGCCAGAAGATCATTCGCTTCTGCCCGGCGACCAATGTGACCCAGCATGAAGACGGCACCTGGACCGTGCACACCGACCAGGGTGACATCGCCTGTGACTATGTGGTGAACGCCGCCGGTTACTATGCGCAGCGCGTGGGGGAGTGGTTCAAGCCCTATGGCGGCCGCACCGTGCCCGCGATGGTCATGAGCCATCAGTACCTGCTGACCGACGAAGTGCCCGAGATCGAAGCATGGTCAAAAGAAAGCGGCGGCAAGCTGCCGCTGCTGCGCGACGTGGATATCTCGTACTACCTGCGTCAGGAGAAGAACGGCTTCAACCTCGGCCCCTATGAACCCAACTGCAAGGGCCACTGGATGACCGAGGACGATCCGATGCCCGAGGATTTCAGTTTCCAGCTGTGGAACGACGATCTGGACCGCATCGAAGACATCGTCACCGACGCGATGGAGCGGGTGCCGCTAATGGCTTCCTCGGGCGTTGGCCGCGTGATCAACGGCCCGATCCCCTACGCGCCCGATGGTCTGCCGCTGATCGGCCCGATGCCGGGCGTGACAAACGCGTTCGAGGCGCACAGCTTTACCTTTGGCATCGCGCAGGGCGGTGGGGCCGGCAAGGTGCTGGCCGAATGGATCGTCGATGGTCACACCGAATGGGATATGTGGGCCGTCGATCCGCGCCGGTATACCGACTACACTGATCAGGACTACTGCAACCAGAAAGGCATGGAAGTTTACGGCAACGAATACGCCATGCACTTCCCGCACCACGAATGGCCTGCGGCGCGCGACAAGAAGCTGTCGCCGGTTCATGCCAGGGTCAAGGAACTGGGCGGCGTGATGGGGGCCTATAACGGTTGGGAGCGCGCCAACTGGTTTGCCAAGCCGGGCGACGACACCTCTGAGGGTGCCACCCACACCTGGGGCCGGTTCGGGCCGTGGGAACAGCGCATCAAGGAAGAGTGCGAAGCCGTCCGTGACAATTGCGGCGTGCTCGACCTGCCGGGTTTCTCGCGCTTCATGGTCAAGGGTGAAGGCGCGGCCGAGGCGCTGCGCGGCCTGATCACCGGTGGTCTGCCCAAGGTTGGCCGCATTAACCTCGTCTACGTCTCGGACGACCGGGGCCGCATCCTGACCGAGATGTCCTGTGTCCGTCTGGGCGAGGATGAGTTCATGATGATCACCGCCGCCACCGCACAGTGGCATGACCGCGACATCCTGACGAGGGTCATGCCCGCCAGCGTCTCGGTCGAGGACGTCACCACCACCCGCGACACGCTGATCGTGACCGGCCCGAAATCGCGTGAGATTCTGTCGGGTCTGACCGATGCGGACCTGACCGCCGGGTGGCTGACCCATCAGGCGGCTACCGTTTCTGGTAAATCGGCCTTGCTGATCCGTGTCTCCTTCGCCGGTGAGCTGGGCTGGGAAGTGCACGCCCTGAACGAGGACATGCCTGCGATCTACGGCGCGATCCTCGATGCCGGTGCAACGCCGTTCGGCATGTATGCCCTGAACGCGCTGCGGATCGAAAAGGGCTACCGCACATGGAAAGGCGATCTGTCGACCGATTACTCGATGCTGGAAGGCGGGTTGGAGCGGTTCGTCAAGCTGGACAAGCCGCAGGACTTCCCGGGCAAGGCCGCGATCCAGAACGAAAAGCAGCAGGGTGTTAAAAAGTCCTTTGTCACGCTGACCGTCGAGGCCGGTGATTGCGACGCGCCTTACATGTCCTGCATTTCGCACAACGGCGAGATAGTGGGTGAGACCACTTCTGGCGCCTGGGGCTATCGCGTCGGCAAATCCATCGCGCTGGGCATGGTCAAGGCCGAAGCCGCCAACCCGGGCACCGAGCTTGAGGTGGAAATCTACGGCCAGAAATACCGCGCTGTGGTACAAGAGAACCAACCGCTCTGGGATCCGGCGAACGAGCGGTTGCGCGCGTAAACCCGGACGGAGGTGCCATGGGCAAGCGATACGCCAAACTGGGGCCCGGTGAGGGCCCCAACTATGACTGGGAAAACGACCATACCTTCGTCAAGGTGTCCGGTCAGGACTCAGGTGGTGCCTATACGCTCATGGAAGACAACTTGAAGGCCAGCTTCGCGCTTGGCCTTCATCGCCACGACAGCCACGCCGAAACTTTCTACTTTCTAGACGGTGAGGTGGATTTCTATGTCGACGGCGACTGGTACCGGTGCACGACGGGTACAACGATGCATGTCCCTGCGGGAGTGCCACATGCGTGCCGCGTGGCCGGGGGTGAACCGGCGCGGATGCTGATGATCTTTCAGCCTGCGGGGTTTGACGGTTTTCTGGCCGAGCTTGCGACAATGAGCGAGGCCGATTTTTCGGATGAAGCAAAGATGGCCGCGCTCAATGCCCGCTATGACATCATCCCGATGGGTCCGGTTCCGCCACATCCGGACGATCAGACCTGAAGGCGGCACCAGATGACACTCCCTCAAATCATGTCCGGTGTGTACCTGACCCAACACGGCGGGCCAGAGGCGCTGCAATGGCGCGAGGATATCCCGGTTCCCCAGCCCGGACCGCGGCAGGTGCTGGTTCGGGTTCTGGCCGCTGGGGTGAACAACACCGATATCAACACGCGCGTCGGCTGGTATTCCTCGGATGTGACGGGCGCGACCGACGCCGTCGATCAGGATGTCGAGGCCGGAGGCTGGGGCGGCGCGCTGCACTTCCCGCGCATTCAGGGCGGTGATCTGTGCGGCGTCGTCGAACTGGCCGGGCCCCAGACGGGTTTCCAATCCGGCCAGCGCGTGACCTGTCCGATCAACCTGCCGCGACCACGTCCGGGCCATCCGACCGGGTTCATCGCTCTGGGCTCGGAAACGGACGGCGCTTTTGCGCAATATTGTGTGGTTGAGGCGGATGACCTGAATGACGTCACCGCCTCGCCGCTGTCGGATGTGGAAATCGCCGCCATCCCCTGCGCTTTTGGCACCGCCGAGAACCTTCTGACCCGTGCAGGTGTGACCTCGGGGCAAAGGGTGTTGATCACCGGAGCGTCCGGCGGTGTCGGTCTGGCCGCCGTTCAACTGGCGGCGCTGCGGGGGGCGAATGTTTGGGGCGTGACCAGCCCGGCAAAGGCAGAGGTGGTCAAAGGGCAAGGCGCGGTCGCGACCTTTGCCCGCGGCGCGGCGCTGCCTGCCGATATGTTCGATGTGGTGATCGACATTGTGGGTGGCCCGGCATGGCCCGGCCTGATCCTGGGATTGAAACCGGGCGGTCACTATGCCGTATCGGGCGCAATTGCGGGGCCAATCGTTCAGGCCGACCTGCGCGACATCTATCTGCGTGACATCACCATCCACGGCTGCACGCATCAGGCCTTTGAGTTGTTCGGGAGGTTGGTCGAGATGATCAATGCCGGCCGGATCAGGCCCTTGATCTCAAAGACTTATCCGCTAAAGGACATTGCGCAGGCGCAGGTGGATTTCCAATCCAAGGCATTCCCGGGCAAACTTGTTCTGATTCCGTGAAAGGGCTGAGGAAATGGCAAATATCACTCTTCTGGATGGTTCAATCGGGCAGGAACTGGTCAAGCGCAGCGGTGACCGGCCAACGCCCCTGTGGTCGACCCGGGTGATGATTGACCATCCCGAACTGGTTGGCGATGTTCATGCCGAATACTTCCGCCGCGGCGCGTCGGTTGCGACCACGAATACCTATGCCGTGCATCGGTCCCGGCTGGTGCGGGAAGGGATCGAGGCGCGACTTGCCGATCTGATCAGCGCAGCGGTTACGCAGGCCCAACGGGGGCGCGGCTCAAACGGAGGGCGCATTGCCGGGGCGTTGGGGCCGCTTTTGGCCTCGTACCGGCCCGATCTGAAACCCGACGTGGATGAAGCGGCCGAGAAGTTTGCTGAGTTGGCGCAGATGATGGCGGATCGTGTGGACTTTTTCCTGATCGAAACCGTGTCCTCGGTTCAGGAGGCCGAAGGCGCCCTGCGGGGTACAGCGGAAGGCGGCAAGCCGGTCTGGCTGGCGCTGACGGTGATGGATGACGATGGCACGCGCCTGCGCTCGGGCGAGCCGCTGTCCGATATTGCGCCGATGGTGAACCGTTTTGCACCCGAGGCCGTGCTGATCAACTGCTCGCGCCCCGAGGCCATTCCCATCGCTTTGGACATCATAGCCGAATTCGGCCGACCCTACGGGGCCTATGCGAACGGGTTCACCGGCATCACCCAGAAGTTTCTGGAAGACGCGCCCACCGTGGATGCGCTGGAACAGCGTCAGGATCTGGGACCCGAGGCCTATGCCGAACACGCGATGGCATGGGTTGCGCAAGGCGCGACCATTGTCGGCGGCTGTTGCGAGGTTGGTCCGGATCACATCGAAACCCTGGCCAACCGGTTGCGCGCGACCGGTCACCAGATCATCTGAGGTACACAGGATGCGGAACCCGGCGGACAATTCGGCCCAGCTGCATTTCGATATCCTGGTTGCGCCCGGATATGTGCTGTTGGAACTGGCTTCGCTGGTCGAGGTGCTGCGGTTGGCCAATCGTGTGTGTCCGTCGCCTCCGTTCACCTTTACTTACCGGTCGCTGAAAGGCGGCCCGATTGCCAGCAGAAGCGATGCGGTGGTGCAAACCGAATCTGTGCCAACCCAGCCCAAGGCGGATTACCTGTTTGTAATCGGCAATTCCGACCCCGATCACCCGGATCTGTCCCTGGGGCGCGTGGTGTCGGATTACACATTCCGCGGGGCCAAGGTGTTCCTGCTGGCCGAAGCCGCCAGCCGCTATATCGATGAACAAGGCACCGACGATATGGCAACACATTGGGAAAACGCTTCGTTCCTCCGAGAGCGCAGGGCGCGGTTCGAGGCCAAGCTGTCAATTGCAACGGAACAGGGCGCGGTGGTGACCTGCGCGGGGATGGAGGCGACGACGGATGTGGCGCTGGCAGTGATCGGGCGCCATATCTCGGGACCGGCCAAGATGACCGTCGCCGACATCATGCTGCATGAAAACATCCGCGACTTTTCCTCGATGCAGCCGTTTTCCGGTGCCAAGCTGACAGCAACGGGCGATGCCAAGCTGGACCAATGCATCAAGCTGATGCAGGCCAATATCGAAGACCCTTTGCCGATCCACCAGATTGTCGAATTGCTGCACCTGTCGAACCGCTCGCTGGAGCGGAAATTCAAAAACTGCTTTGGAACCACGCCGAATGGGTTTTACCGCGAAATGCGGCTGGCGAAGGCCAACAACCTGTTGCTCAACACCACCATGAGCGTCCGGGAAATCGGATTGGCCTGCGGGTTCCCGAACGGTTTTTCCTCTGTTTACAAGAGCTTTTTCGGCGTCACCCCCTTTGTTGTCCGACGGGAAAAGCGGGCGGCGGCACATCGGTGAAAATCGCCGATACTGTGACGTTTTTGGTGCATTTATTGTCGATCTTCCGTGTCATTTTGCCCCAAACCTGACACAGCGGAGAATTCAGGATGGTTGATCTTCCCAGCAAGGCCCGAGTGGTCATCATCGGCGGCGGCGTCATCGGATGCTCGGTCGCGTATCACCTGACCAAGAAGGGCTGGAGCGACGTTGTACTACTGGAGCGCAAGCAACTGACCAGCGGCACCACATGGCACGCGGCCGGTCTGATCGGGCAGCTGCGCGCGTCTTCCAACATGACCAAACTGGCGCGCTATTCCGCAGAGCTTTATCTGGGCCTAGAGGAAGAAACCGGTGTCGCCACCGGCCTGCGTCAGGTCGGCTCTGTTTCGGTCGCGCTGACCGGTGAGCGGTTGGAAGAACTGTACCGAAATGCGGCAATGGCCCGCGCGTTTGGCGTGCCGGTCGAAGAGCTTTCACCGACTGAAGTCAAAGAGCGATATGCGCATATCAACCTCGACGGCTTGGCAGGCGGCGTTTGGTTGCCAACGGATGGTCAGGCGGATCCAGCTAATATCGCCTTGGCGCTGGCCAAAGGCGCGCGTCAACGCGGCGGGGTGATCAAGGAACGGGTGAAGGTGACCGGGATTTCCCGGCACGGACGGCGTGTGACAGGTGTCGACTGGACCAGTGATGACGGGCAAACCCAAGGGCATATCGCCTGCGATATGGTTGTAAACTGCGCGGGAATGTGGGGGCACGAGGTTGGCAAGATGGCCGGCGTGAATGTACCGCTGCACGCCTGCGAACATTTCTACATCGTTTCTGAACCCATTGAAGGCTTGAGCCAGATGCCGGTTCTGCGGGTGCCGGATGAATGCGCCTACTACAAGGAAGATGCAGGCAAAATGATGCTGGGCGCATTTGAGCCCAATGCCAAACCGTGGGCCATGAACGGGATTCCAGACAGTTTTGAGTTCGACCAACTGCCCGAGGATTTTGACCACTTCGAACCGATCCTCGAAGCGGCCTGCAACCGGATGCCGATGCTGGCCGAGGCGGGTATTCACACCTTCTTCAACGGCCCGGAATCCTTTACCCCCGACGACGCCTATCACCTGGGGCTGGCGCCCGAGACGGACAATGCCTGGGTCGCGGCTGGGTTCAACTCGATCGGTATCCAGTCCGCCGGTGGCGCGGGCATGGCCCTGGCCGAGTGGATGGATAGCGGTGAGAAACCCTTTGATCTTGGTGACGTGGATATCGGTCGGATGCAGCCGTTCCAGGGCAACAAGAAATACCTGTTCGAGCGCTCGAAAGAGACGCTGGGCCTGCTCTATGCCGATCACTTCCCCTATCGGCAAAAGGCGACTGCGCGCGGGGTGCGACGCACGCCGTTCCACCATCACCTGCTGGAGCAGGGCGCGGTCATGGGCGAAATCGCCGGTTGGGAGCGCGCCAACTGGTTCGCCAATGAAGGGCAGGAGCGTGAATACCAGTATAGCTGGAAGCGCCAGAACTGGTTCGAGAATTCGGCGGCTGAACACCGCGCGATCCGTGAAAACGTCGGCATGTATGACATGTCGTCCTTCGGCAAGATCCGCGTGGAAGGGCCGGATGCCGAGAAGTTCATGAACTACATTGGCGGCGGCGACTATTCAGTGCCCAATGGCAAGATCGTCTATACCCAGTTCCTGAACCGCACTGGCGGGATCGAGGCAGATGTAACCGTCACCCGCCTGACCGAAACCGCCTACCTGGTGGTGACACCGGCGGCGACGCGCCCGGCCGACCAGACCTGGATGATGCGCCACGCGGGCAACTTCAACGTGGTCATCACCGACGTGACCGCGGGCGAAGGGGTTCTGGCCGTCATGGGCCCGAATGCGCGCGCGTTGCTCGAGAAGGTCTCGCCCAACGATTTCTCGAACGCGGCCAATCCGTTCGGCACCGCGCAGGAGATCGAGCTGGGCATGGGCCTTGCCCGTGCCCACCGTGTGACTTACGTGGGCGAGCTTGGGTGGGAGATTTATGTTTCCTCCGACATGGCTGGCCACGCGTTCGAAACGCTGCACGAGGCGGGACAGGGCATGGGGTTGAAGCTGTGCGGTATGCACATGATGGACAGCTGCCGGATCGAGAAGGGCTTCCGCCATTTTGGTCACGATATCACCTGCGAAGACCACGTGGTGGATGCCGGATTGGGATTTGCAGTCAAAGTGGACAAGGGCAGCGATTTTATCGGCCGCGAGGCGGTGATTGCACGTAAGGAAAGCGGCCCCAAAAACCGTCTGGTCCAATTCAAGCTGACCGATGCAGAACCGCTTCTGTTCCACAATGAGCCAATCATTCGGGATGGTGAGTGTGTGGGCTATCTGAGCTCGGGCAACTATGGCCACACGCTGGGCGCTGCCATTGGTCTGGGTTACGTGCCGTGCGAGGGCGAAAAGGCGGCGGATGTGCTGGCCTCGACCTATGAGATCGACGTCTGCGGTGTAAAGGTCAGGGCCGAGGTATCCTTGAAGCCGATGTACGACCCGAAATCCGAGCGGGTGAAAGTATAATCAAATTGTCGGGGCGCTGCGGCGCCCCGGCTCTTTTCTTGGGATTGCCAGTGGTAACCGCGACGTATCAGAATTCCTGATCGCTTGCTTCACAGTTTTCGCGGTTCCCAATCCGGTCTGATATGCCGTAGACAAGCCTGATATCAGTCGGAGATTCACCGTGGCAGATACCCCTGTACCCCTGAGCAGAGAAGATACGCCCAAAGGGTTGGCGTTGGCCGTGACGGCTTATGTCCTGTGGGGCTTTCTGCCGCTTTACATGAAGGCGATGTCTCATGTTGGACCAATTGAACTTGTTTCGCACCGCGTCATCTGGTCGGTTCCGGTGGCGGGGCTGCTGCTGGTGGCCTTGGGACGTACGCGAGATCTGAAGGCGGCCTTGGCAAACCCGAAGATGCTGGGGATGGCCTGCATAACGGCCGCTCTGATTTCGGTGAACTGGGCGATATACGTCTGGGCCATTGCCAATGACCGGGCGCTGGACGCGGCGCTGGGGTATTACATCAACCCGCTGTTCAGTATTGCTCTGGGCGCGGTTCTGCTGCGCGAGCCATTGACGAAGACGCAACTGGCGGCAGTGGCCATTGCGGCGCTGGGCGTTTTGGTTCTGGTTGTCGAGGCAGGCAGCCTGCCGTGGCCTGCGCTGGGGCTGATGGTCAGTTGGGGGTTCTACGCGTTTTTCAAGCGGTCGCTGCCGATTGGGCCAAATCAGGGGTTTCTGCTTGAGGTTCTGATCCTGCTGATCCCGGCGCTGATGTATGTCACATGGCTGGGGGTGCAGGGCGCCGGGCATTTCGGCGTTGGAGCCTCGGACACCATGCTGCTGGCTTGTGCAGGCGTTGTGACGGCAGTGCCGCTGCTGGTCTATGCCAACGGAGCGAAACTGGTGCGGTTGTCGACGATGGGCATTCTGCAATACATCGCGCCCACCATGATTTTCATCACCGCCATTGCCGTGTTTGGTGAGCAAATCGACCGGGGCCGCATGATTGCCTTTCCTCTGATCTGGACGGCGCTGGTGGTTTATTCGATCCCGATGATCCGGCAGATGCGGACTCAGACCTGACGCAAGAGGCGGGCGGCCTCTTCGGCCCAAAGGGCATAGGTTTTCGGGCTGGGGTGGTAGCCGTCCGGTGCAGCGAGGGCCGGGTCGTTGGGCAAATCCAGTTGCAGATGTCTTGCTTGTGGGAAACTGGCCGCGACCTGTTGCAAACCGCGATCCAGCCGTGCGGCCTGTCGCCCCAAAACCCAGGCCAAAGGCTGCGGCAGGGCCGGGAACAGGTGCATCTGCGGCACAGCCGTAACCACCAGCCGCCGCACCCCCAGAGGGCCGGTCAAAAGCTCCAGCAATCGGGTCTGGCGGTCGATGAACTGCCGGTGTGTCACACCGCGCGTCACGTCATTCACGCCAAGAGCGGTGACGGCCATGTCGAACTGGCCACTCAGGCCGCGCAGTCGGTCAATCGTGTCCTGTGTTGTATGCCCGGTGGTGGCCTTAAGCTGCCATTCGACCATATAGTGCTTGGCCAACTGGGCCACGAGGTAGCCTGACAGCGCCTGCGCTTGTGTCCCAGCACCGACCCCTGCGGCGGAACTGTCGCCTGCAATCAGAAGACGCCGCTGCGGTCCGCGCCCCGCGCGCCCTTTGCGCGGACCGGTGGGCTCTGGCAGCAATTGGGCATTGCGGCGTACCGACAGGCCCTGGGCCGCCAGAACCGGCAGCAATGGCACGCGCAGCAGCTGATCGGCGGCAACAGGCATGATCAACTGAGCGCGTTCTTGTATTCAAGGAATCGCGGGTCTGTCATGACGCGCGCCATCATCGCCTCGCGCAGGGCACCGATGGTTTTGTAAGGACGCATGACCACCTCGAATTCCTGAATCAGCCCGTCATCGTTCAGCGTGATCAGGTCCACCCCCACCGCGTCCAAATCCCCGACCTTGCACTGGAACTCCAGCGCCCAGTCCTTGCCTTCACCCATTACGCGGCGATAGCGGAAATCCGAGAACACCTGTCCTACGTGGCCCAGCACCGCCGCCACGGGTTCGCGTCCGGTCCAGGTGCTGTAATAGGTGGGTGGGGAAAAGCGCACATCCTCGGCCAGCAATTCGTGGATCAGGCTTTCGTCGCCCTTGGCGACCACCTCTTGCATGCGTTCGATCGTGGGGTGCATGGGTTCTCCTCTCGGCTTTGGGGGCAGAGTTGCTGAACTGTTCCGTTCAGGCAAGCGCGACGTTGCGGGAGGTCGCGCGCTGCGATAGGCAGGCGCGCATGAGCGAGACCTATGATCCCCCCAAGACCCCTCTGGACGTGCTTTATGAGGACGCGCAGCTGATTGTGGTGAACAAACCTTCGGGGCTGTTGTCGGTGCCGGGGCGGGGCGAGCATCTGGCCGATTGCCTGCTGAGCCGGGTGCAGGCGGCGTTTCCGCAGGCTTTGCTGGTGCATCGGCTGGACCGGGATACCTCGGGGGTGATGGTCTTTGCCCAGACGCCCCATGCGCAGCGCCATCTGAGTATGCAGTTCGAGAACCGCCAGACCCGCAAGACCTATGTGGCGCGGGTTTGGGGGCAGGTTGAGGAAAAGAACGGAACCGTTGATCTGCCACTGATCGTGGACTGGCCCAACAGGCCGCGCCAGATGGTGTGCCACGAGACCGGCAAGCCTGCCGTTACCGACTGGCGTGTCATGAAGTACGAAGGTCGCACGACCCGTCTGCGTCTGTTCCCGAAGACGGGCCGGTCGCATCAGTTGCGGGTGCATATGCTGGCGCTGGGCCACCCGATTCTGGGTGACCCGTTCTATGCCGAAGGCGCGGCGCGGGATTTCCCGCGTCTGATGCTGCACTCCGAGGAACTGCGTCTGAAGAACCCAGACGGTGGGGCGTCGATGAAGTTCCGCGCCAAGGCGGATTTCTGAACCTTACGCCGTACTGGTCCACAGCATCTTGAGGTTGCCCAGCGAAAACCGTCTGCGGCGTTTGCGCGGGGCGCAGGGTTGACGGGCGGCCATGATCTCGCGTTCGATCTCAAAGCCGCGCAGGGTGTGGTCCTGCGCCCAGGGGCCCAGTTTCAGGGTCATCATCACGTGATTGTCGAGGCTTGGCATCGGTGATCTCCTTTTCGTCTGAGCTCAAGTCTCGCCCATCACTCCTGACACCACCCTGTCAGGGGGGTGTGCTAGAGTGTCAGCAGATGAACCGGAGAAACTCATGCGCCGTTCCACCCGCCTGTTCGAAATCATCCAGATTCTGCGCGCCGCCGAGGCGCCGGTGACGGCTGAAATGCTGGCCGAAAAGCTCGAAGTGTCTGCGCGCACGGTCTATCGCGATATCGCGGCCCTGCAGGCGCAGCGTACGCCCATCGAAGGCGAGGCCGGTGTGGGGTACCTGATGCGGCGCGGCTATGACCTGCCGCCGCTGAATTTCGATGCCGAGGAGGTCGAGGCACTATGGGTCGGTCTGTCGATGCTCGCGCGCACCGGGGACAGCACGCTGCAACAGGCCGCCGACCGGGTATGTCGCAAGATCGAAGCGCTGCGCGAGCCCGCCGACTGGCTGCAGGTAGCCCCTTGGGGGGCCCCGATGGACGATCCTGACAAGGGCTGTGTGCCGGTGGTGAACTTTCGCGAGGCGATCCGGAATGAGCGTAAGATCCGCATCACCTATGTGAATGCCGAAGGCGTCCGGACCGACCGGATCGTTCGCCCCGTGGCGCTGATTTATCACATCGAATGCACCCTGCTGGCCGCCTGGTGCGAGCTGCGCAACGGGTTCCGCCATTTCCGCACCGATCGTATCTGGGCCTGTGAGTTGACCGAGGATCACTTTTGCGGGCAGGGCGAACCTCTGCGCACGATCTGGCAGGAGCAGAACCACTGGGATAGTTCCGCACGAGCGTCCTAGGCGGCGGGTATTCGCCGATTTCACCGGATTGTTGCTTGAGAACACCTGCGGGCAGCGCGATATACTGCGCCAAACAAAACGCGCCCGGTAAACGGGCGCCGGAGCAGAAGGTGATATCATGACGATTTCCAAATTTGTTTTGTCCGCCGGGCTGGGCTCGGCCATGTTTCTTGGGGCCTGTGCGGATCCCGGCACGCTGAACCTGCCGTCCGACCCCAATCAGAACGCCAAACAGGGCGCGCTTTTGGGTGGTCTGGTCGGAGCCGGTGTTGGCGCGATTGCCAATGACTCGAACCCGGGTCTGGGCGCATTGGCCGGAGCCGCAGTGGGTGCCGCCGGTGGCGGTCTGATCGGCAACCAGCTGGACCGTCAGGCGGCCGAACTGCGCCAGCAACTGGCCAATCAGGGCATCACTGTCACCAATGCGGGCGACCGGCTGATCGTCACCGTGCCGAACGATATCTCGTTTGACACCGACAGCGCGACTGTGCGCCCGGCGCTGCGCGCAGATCTGGTGCGGGTGGGGCAGAACCTGACGCGGTATCCCAACTCGAGCGTTCAGGTCATCGGTCATACCGACAGCGATGGCGAGGCGTCCTATAATCAGGCCCTGTCCGAACGCCGCGCCCGGTCCGTGGCCGATATCCTGCAGGCCAATGGCGTCAGCGGCGCCCGGATCAGCACAATCGGCCTGGGTGAGAACCGCCCCGCCGCCTCGAACCTGACGCCCGAAGGCAAGGCCCGCAACCGCCGGGTCGATATCGAGATCATCCCCAACGGAAGCGTCTAGTGCGATAGGGCACCCACGGGTGCCCTATTTCGCACATTGACTGCGCGTCAACTGGGCTTTGGTGCGCGCGGGCTTTGGGCTAGCTATCGGGAAACACCATGACGGAGTTTCCCGATGTCCGAACCGATCCTGCTGAGCCTCTCCGGCTCATTGCGCCAAAATGCCACTAACCGCAAACTACTGCGCGAGGCGGCGCGGCTGTTCAACCCCGGCACCCATATCGAGGCCGATCTGAACCTGCCGCTCTATGACGGTGATCTGGAAAATGGCGAGGGCATTCCTCAGGCGGTGCAGACGCTGGCTGATCAGATCGCGCAGGCCCATGCGGTGATCATCTCCACCCCGGAATACAACAAGGGCCCGTCGGGCGTTCTGAAAAACGCGCTGGACTGGGTCAGCCGGACCGAGGGCCGCCCCTGGGCCGACAAACCGGTCGCCGTGATGTCGGCTGCCGCTGGCCGAGCGGGCGGGGAACGGGCGCAAATGGTATTGCGCAGCTATATGGTGCCGTTCCAGCCGCGCATCCTGCAGGGGCCGGAAATCCATCTGGCCAACAGCTCGAACGAATTCGACGAGCAGGGGAAACTGTCCAGCGACCGTTATGAAAGCAGCTTGCGGGTGCTGATGGAGAAACTACGAGCCGAGGCAGGGTTCTAACGCTTGTTGACCCACTCCGGGCCGCTTAATCTGCGGCCATGGCAGAAGAAATTCAGACCGACGTGATCGACCCGGCTCGCGCCGCCGCTTTGCAGGTGGCGTTGGGGCAGGACGGGACGATAACGGCGGGGGCGGCGTTGCCGCCGTTCTTTCACCAGCTTTATTTCTGGTCGCCGCAGTCACCGGACCGGCTGGGTCGTGATGGGCATCCGACGGTCGGAGACGGCCTGATCCCGGATATGGGTTTGCCCCGCCGCATGTGGGCCGGTGGTCGCCTGCGCTTCCACACGCCACTGATCGCGGGGTCCGTGGCCGAGCGGCGCTCGGTCTGTGAAAACGCGGTTTCGAAGACCGGGCGGACCGGGCCGTTGGGTTTTGTCACTCTGCGCCACGAAATCCGGCAAGACGATACCCTCCGCCTGACCGAATGGCAGGATCTGGTCTATCGTAGGGACCCTTCGCCCGATGAGGTCAAACTGGCCCCACCCCCGGCGCGCACGGACGAGGCAGACAGTCGTGACGTTGCCTTCGATACAACATTGCTCTTCCGTTACTCGGCGCTGACCTTCAATGGGCACCGCATCCATTACGATCTGGACTACGCCCGCGACGTCGAAGGCTATGCCGGGCTGGTCGTGCACGGCCCGCTGCTGGCGCAGCATCTGATGCTGTTTGCGGAACAGATTATGGGTCCGCTGACGCAATTCTCATTCCGGGCGACCGCGCCGCTGATGCATTTTGAAACCGCGACCCTGTGCCGGAACGGGCAAACCCTGTGGGTGCGCGGGCCGGATGGGCGGCAGTGCATGGTGGCTGAGGCCGCGCCGCTGTCAGAGTGACGCTTCGGGCCGGAAGCCGTCAGGAATTGCGTCCCGCCCATCCAGCACCAGATCGGCCATAACCTCGGCCACTTTCGGGGCCATGCCGAAACCGATCTTGAAGCCACCATTGGCGATGAACTGCCCCTTGTGCAAAGGATGCGCGCCCAGCATCGGGGCGCGGCTTTTGCTGCGGGGGCGGACCCCGGCCCACCGTTCGATCACCTCGGCCCCATGCAGCACCGGCACCGCCCGGGTGGCGCGCTCCAGCACGTCGTCCAGCGCATCATCCGTGCTGGATGGGTCGTCATAGTCCCGTTCCGAGGTCGAGCCGATCGCCAACGTGCCATCTGCATGGGGCACGATATGGATCGCATCGGCAAACAGTTGCGGAACCTCACCCGCATCAAAGCGCAGCAGTGCAGCCTGCCCCTTGACGCCATTGCCGACAGTTTTGCCGAAGGCCTGGCTCAACTCCTGCAATCCGGCCAGGCCGGTGGCGTGAACGACCTGACCCTGGTCCGGTGCTTCGGCCACCACGTCCACTCCCATCACCGCCAATGCCGAAACCAGCGCTGCACAGGCGCGACGGGGGTGCATCCGGGCGCTCAGCGTGTCGTGGATCACGAAACCGGTCGGGCTGGGCGGGCACCATGACCCGAGCGATTTGGCCTCGACCACCCGCCATTCGGCGCGGCTCTGCCATAGTTCGGCAGCGGTGACCGCGCGGGCATGGGCAAGCTCCAGCGTGCGGGCGTCAGCGATGGGCTGTAACCGGCCCAGCCGCGCGTAACCGGGGGAAACGCCCCCTGTGGCTTCGACCTGTTTCCAGAACGACTCGGCCATGATCAGGCTGTCGAACTGAAAGGCCTTCTTGGCGTTCCAGTTCTCGGGCACATGCGGGGCCAGCGCCCCGACCAGCCCGTTGCTGGAGCCTGAGCCGGGGCCGAACGGGTCGATGACCTGCACCTTGGCGCCGCGCCGGGCGCAGGTCCAGGCGATGGACAGGCCAAAGATGCCCGCACCGCGCACCGTTACATCGACCATTGCCATTCCCCTTTTCCTTGTTCAGTGTCGCGCCGCTTAGCTACAGGATTCCCCGATGGCAGACCAGCGCGCTGAACTGACGTGGACCGAAGATCAGATCCCGGTCTCGGACCGTTTCGACGATCCGTATTTCTCGCTGCAAAACGGGCTGGAAGAAACGCGTCACGTGTTTCTGGCGGGCAATGACCTGCCCGCGCGGTTCGCGCCGGGGTTCCGCATCGCCGAACTGGGGTTCGGCACCGGTCTGAACATGCTGACAGTCTGGTCCGAGTGGGAAAAGTCGGGTCAGACCACGCCACTGACCTTCACCAGTTTCGAGGCCTTCCCGATGGTGCCCGAGGACATGGCCCGCGCACTGGCGGCCTTTCCCGAGCTTGCGCCTTGGGTCGACCGTTTTCTGGCCCGGTGGCAGGGCGGGCGTTGTGATCTGGGCGCCCTGCACCTTGAGGTGATCGAGGGCGATGCGCGTCAGACATTGCCCGCATGGCAAGGCGCGGCCGATGCCTGGTTTCTGGACGGGTTCTCTCCGGCCAAGAACCCCGAACTTTGGGGCGCGGACCTGATGCAGCAGGTGGCCGCCCATACGGCGTCTGGTGGCACGGTCGCGACCTATACCGCCGCCGGATTTGTGCGGCGCGGGCTGGAGGAGGCGGGCTTTGCCGTCACCCGCAACCCCGGATATGGCCGCAAGCGCCATATGACCCGGGCGATCCGGGAATGACCCAACAGAACAACACCCGCGCGGGTATCGCGCTGATGATCGCGGCGACGGTTGTGTTTGCCTTGCAGGACGGCATCTCGCGCCATCTGGCGGGGACCTACAACACCTACATGGTCGTGATGATCCGCTATTGGTTCTTCGCCGCCTTTGTCATCGCGCTGGCGGCGCGGTCCCCCGGCGGGCTGGTGGCTGCGACCCAAACCAGCCAACTTGGGCTACAGGTGTTCCGCGGCGTCCTTCTGGCGGCCGAGATTTGCGTCGCCGTTTATGCCTTTACCGTTCTGGGTCTGATCGACAGCATGGCGGTGTTCATCTGCTATCCCCTGCTGGTCGCAGCACTCAGCGGGCCGGTTCTGGGCGAGCAGGTCGGTTGGCGCCGTTGGGTGGCGATAGGGGTGGGCTGCATCGGCGTGCTGATCATCCTGCAACCGGGTGTGGGAGTGTTCAACCCATGGGCCATTATCCCGCTGATTTCCGCGTTTTTGTTCGCGCTCTATGGTCTGCTGACCCGCTATGCCGCCCGCAAGGATAACGCGGCCACCAGTTTCTTCTGGACCGGGGTGGCCGGGGCCGTGGCAATGACACTGGTGGGCATGTGGTTCTGGGAGCCGATGGCGCGTGCGGATTGGGCGTGGATGGCGTTGCTGTGCGTCAGTGGCGTTCTCGGCCACTGGCTTCTGATCAAATGCTATGAAATGGCCGAGGCCAGCGCCGTGCAGCCCTTTGCCTATTTCCATCTGGTCTGGACCGCCATCATCGGCATTTCCGTCTTTGGCGAAGCGTTGCGGCCCGCGGTTATCCTCGGGGCCGCATTGGTTGTGGCGGCGGGCCTGTTCACCCTATGGCGCGAACGACGCCAGAGTTGAGCCGACCAGCTCCTGCGAGAACGGAACCGGCAGCGCAGGCTGGCCCAGGCGGGCGCGATAGACCGGCAGGCTTTCCGCCACCCGCATCACGTAATTGCGGGTCTCGCTGAAGGGGATGGTCTCGATCCAGTCGACCATGTCGATCTCACCGGCGCGAGGGTCGCCGTATCGGTCCATCCATGAAATCGGGCGCCGCGGCCCGGCGTTATAGCCCGCCGCCATCATCACCACGTTGCCGTTGAAATCCGCCGCCAGTCCGGACAGGTAATTTGCCCCAAGCTTGGCGTTGTACTGCCAGTCCGACGTCAGCTTCAGCGTCTTGTGGCCACTGAGGATACCCAGCTCCTTGGCGACAAGCTTGGCCGTGGCGGGCATCACCTGCATCAACCCGCGCGCGCCTGCTCCGCTGATCACCACCGGGTCGAACTCGCTTTCGCGGCGGGCGATGGCCAGCGTCATCTCTTTCGCCATGGGCAGGCCCATATCGGCGACCGGGTGCACCGGGTAATAGGCGGCGGGCAGCACGACCCCGGTCTTGGCCGCGCGCTTGGCAATCATCACTGCCAGATGCGGTTCCTTCAGTTCGATCACCAGATCGCCCAGCTGCGTGGCCTGCACCGGGTCAAGCTCTTCGACAAGATGGGTCAGGAAACGCTCGGACAGGTTGCCTTCCCCGGCACGCAGCAACAGCAGCCCGGCCTCCAAAACGCTGGAATTGGCGAAATCGGCCTGTTTCCAATGCGGTGCCCGACGCGGATTGGCCAGCTCGCCGTCAAAGGGGCGCCCGATCCGTTCAGCCGCCAATAGCCCGTAAAACGAAGTCTGATAGTCCGCGCCTTCCGCATAGGCGTCATAGGCCTTGTCGGCATCTCCTTGCGCCGCATAAGCCCGGCCCAGCCAATAGCCGCCGCGCCCTTTCGAGATCGGTGATTCCACCGCGCCCGAGAAATTCTGGAAATGCCGTACCGCCGTGGCGGGGTCATTCAGCTTGCGCAGCGCAAGGAACCCGGCCAGCCATTCCAGATCCGCATAAGCATAGCCCATCTCGGGCGTCATGTGGTGGCTGGCAGCGATCTCATACGCGCGGCTGACATCGCCATTGCGCATCTCAAGCCGGGCCAGACGACGGCGGCCCTCGGCCCATTTGTCCGGTTCACCCAGCGCATCCGGCCCGGTCGAGCGCGCCAACATCAGATCAATCGCGCTGTCGTCCAGTTCCTTCCGGTCGCGCCAGACAAACCGGTCAAAGGCCAACCCCGGAGACTCGGCCAGCGGTTTTGGAACTGCGGCAACCTTTCCATCCACGCCGGGCTGACGCTTTTGCAGGGCAATTCGCGCCTCGGCCAGCTTTCGCTGATCGGTGCTTACCAGCGGCAGCATCTGCGCGGCGCTGACAAGATGCGCATCCCACAGCATCCGGTCCAGCCGGGCGGCGTGATGGGGTTTCAGCAGCTTGCCAAAATTCTCGAGATAGTCCTTTTGCAGCCCGGCCCCCATCGGCATGGTGCGCCACGCGGTCACGATATCGGCTTCGGCATCCCCCGGACGCCCCTTTGCCCTCAGCGCGACGGCATAGTTCAGCGCCCCTTCCGCGGTTTGCGGCGGGTTGCCGGCGTAGAATTTCAACACCCGGTCGGGATCGGCACCGGTGAAGGCGGGCTCGCTTTTATGCCGCAGCCAGCCCAAGCCGGGCCAGTCCGGACGGCGGTCCAGAAACACCAGCACATCGCCCGAGCTGCCAAAGCCCTGCCGCAGCCAGTGCCAGACAATGATATCGCGGCTGACAGACCCCCGCCCGCCCGACACGCGCAGGGCCGCATTCCAATCACCCTTACGCATTTCGTTCATCCCGGCGCGCAGGTCGCCGACGGCGTCGGCCTGCGCCTGCCCAATTGACCCCAGAATCACCGCTATCAAAAGCGCCAGAACGCGTGTCATGCCTTGCATTTCCCAACCAACCAAGGATACAGCCACTCAGGATAAACCTTGCGCCGCCGGGATCAACTCACATCGCGACGATTGTGATGGCCTGCGGCGCAAAAATTGCTAACCGCACACCAAGGAGCGTGCCATGTTCAAAGGCTCGATGCCAGCCCTCGTCACCCCGTTCACAAACGGCGAGTTGGACCTGAAAACGCTCAAACACTTGGTGGAATGGCAGATTCAGGAAGGCTCGACCGGGTTGGTCCCCGTGGGCACCACCGGTGAAAGCCCGACGCTCAGCCATGAAGAGCACGAAACCGTGGTGGAAGAGGTCGTCAAGGCCGCTGCCGGTCGTGTGCCGGTGATCGCGGGTGCGGGTTCGAACAACACGGTCGAAGCGATCCGCTTTGTGCGATTCGCCGAGCGGATCGGTGCGGATGCAGCGCTGGTTGTGACACCCTATTACAACAAGCCCACGCAAAAAGGCCTGATCGCGCATTTCCGCGCGCTGCATGACTGCGCCGATATTCCGATCGTCATCTACAACATCCCCGGCCGGTCGGCCATCGACATGACCCCTGCAACGATGGAAGAGCTGGCCAAGCTGCCGCGCATCGTCGGGGTCAAGGACGCCACCGGCGATCTGGCGCGTGTCAGCCAGCAGCGCGCGTCCTGCGGGCCGGACTTCTGCCAGCTGTCAGGCGAGGATGCGACTGCGCTGGGCTTCAACGCGCATGGCGGTGTCGGCTGTATCTCGGTCACGGCCAATGTTGCGCCGAAGCTGTGTGCCGAATTCCAGCAGGCGACGCTGGCGGGCGACTATGCCAGGGCGCTGGCCTATCAGGACCGTTTGATGCCTCTGCACGAGGCCATCTTTATCGAGCCGGGCCTGGTGGGCGCAAAATACGCGCTCAGCAAGCTGGGCCTGTGCAGCGAAGAGGTGCGTTCTCCGCTGACATCGCTGGACGACAGCACCAAAGCCGCCATCGACGCGGCGATGGCGCATGCCGGTCTGATTTAACTTTATAGACAATCAAAATGAATGGGCGGCCTCTGATCACAGATGGCCGCCCATTTTCGTTTAAACGCTAAGCTTCAACGTTTGCCGTAATACAACCCCACCACATGTTCGGCCTGCGCAAAGAACAACCAGCGTGAAATCACGACGCCGGTCAGGTGAGACAGCACGGCCAGCAGCGCAAAGATATGCTTGACCGCAACGCCCGAAACCGGGATCAGGATCAGCAGCAAAGGCAGCACAAAGGCCAGACCAAAGGAAATCACCCGTAGCTTCTGCACATGTTTTCGACCTACTACGTGAACAAATTCGCGCAGCAGATAATTGGTTCCCGTATGCGGCGGCTCAAAGGCGCGAACGGCACCTCGGTCACCCAAACCAGTAGCGGTGCCCAAGGTGGTGCCGGATCCGGCAAACGCATCGTCGCCCTTGGCCCAATAGGCCAACTGCACAGCCCCTGCTATGGCCAACAGCCAAGGGGCCAGGGCCTCGGCGCCAGCCAACAGCGCGCCTCCTGCCAGACTGAAAGACAGGAACATTGCCGGCGTCAGGTTCATGTTCCAACGTGGAATGGTCTTGAGCTGGGCGTAAATCATCGAGGTGGTAAACACGGTGGCCAGGCTGAGCAACGCACCGATCCAGCCTATGATCGTCCAGTGGCTGCCCGCAAACACGGCACCAAGCGCATAAAGTCCCATGATAAGCAGCGCAGCAACAGCACAAACGCCCTCCCGGCTCAGCCAGCTGGACCTCCATTGGCTGAACGCTTTCCACGCACGTTCTGGGTGACCCAGATGGAAGGTCGAGGCCAGCAGCCCGCCCACAGCCAGTGCATAGGCGATCAGGTAAAACACGAAAGCGACGAAACCGGTCACTTCGGGTTGGCCTAGACCAAGGAAAAACAGCAACCCGAAGCCCAACCCGGAACAGGTTGTGAAGATGATGACAGAAGGGGCTGGGTGCATCAGAGCTTCTCCAGAGTTTTGTCGAGCCAGCCAAGGAACCCTTTGGGCTCTTCGGCAACAGGGGCAAGCAGCGGGGCCAGAATGTCGATCTGGTCCTCAATCTGGTCCTTGGGCCGTGGCGGCAGGTATTTATTGACGGGTTTGGTGCCCAACTCGGGCATCAGGTCTATGCCCTCGCGTTCAGCGACCAGTTTGCTGACATCGCTGTTCGGGTCCCCCAGATCGCCGAAATGACGTGCTCCGGCCGGGCAGGTGCGCACACAAGAGGGGACGCGGTCCACCTCGGGCAGGTTATCGTTATAGATGCGGTCAACGCAGAGGGTGCATTTCTTCATCACGCCTTCCGCCACATCCAGTTCCCGCGCGCCATAGGGGCAGGACCACGCGCACAGGCCGCAGCCGATGCAGTCGCTTTCATTGACCAGCACGATACCATCCTCGACCCGCTTGTAGCTTGCCCCGGTGGGGCAGACGGTGACGCAGGGGGCATCTTCACAATGCAGGCAGGACTTGGGAAAGTGGATCAGTTGGGCGTGACCCTCGGCCGGTGTGACCTCGTAGGAATGCACACGGTTCAGGAAAGTGCCCGAGGGGTTGGCGCCAAAGGCGTCCTGATCGGACAGGGGCGCACCGTAGTTTTCGGTGTTCCAGCCTTTGCAGGAGATCACGCAGGCATGGCAGCCGACACAGGTATCGAGGTCGATGACCAGACCCATCTTGCGCTCGGTGGATTGGGGGAGTTGAGTCATTTGCCTACCTTCCACGCAAGATCTTTCGGGCCAGTGCCGACGGGTGACTTGATCGGGTCAAACTCGGGCTGGCTTTCTGCATCACTCGGGGCGTCGGTTTTTTCGATTTTCACTTTCAGGTCGAACCATGCGGCCTGCCCGGTGATTGGGTCGGAATTGGCCCAGCGTTGCCCGTCGCCCTTGGGGGGCAGCAATTCGTGGATCAGGTGGTTCAGCAGGAAGCCCTTGGTCGCCTCGGGCGCGTCCTCTTGCAGCGCCCAGGCGCCTTTGCGCTTGCCGATGGCGTTCCAGGTCCAGACGGTGTTGTCGTTCAGGGCGGCCATCTCCATGACGGGTACGGTGATTTCCCCGTGCGGAGAACTGACTTTGGCCCAGTCTCCGTCCTGCAGCCCGTGTTCACGCATCAGTTTGGTCGGCACATAAAGTGGGTTACGGCCGTGCAACTGGCGCAGCCATGCGTTCTGGGTGCCCCAGCTGTGATACATCGCCATCGGGCGCTGGGTCAGGGCGTTGACCGTAAAGCCTTCGTTGCCCTGCTGGTCGGTTTCATACCAGATCGGCAGCGGGTCCATGGTGTCCTTGATGCGCTGGCGCAGGTGTTCGGGCGGCTGGCGGTCTCCGTGCCCTTCGGCGGCCAGCTGGAACTTGCGCATCGGCTCAGAATAGAGCTGAAACAGGTAGGGTTGCGGGCTGTCATAGATGCCCATGCCCACGGCCCAGTCCTGATACGCCGCGTTCCACGGCTTGTAGTAATCCGCGCCTTCGGGAATATGCGCAACGTAGAAGCCGCCGTTTTCGATATAGCGGTTCAACTGGTCGGGGTTGACCTCTCCGCGCCCTTCCTTGTCGCCATTTTCGCCCCGGAACCCGGCCAGAGGACCGATACCCGGTTTTCGCTGGTGGTTGACGATATAGTCGGCGTAATCCTTCCACTTGGGCGTGCCGTCCTCGTTGGTGAAGCCGGGCAGGCTCATACGATTGGCCAGTTCGATCAGCACCGATTGGAAGCCGCGCACATCGCGGTCGGGTTCGACCACCGGCCAGCGGATGGCGTCGGCGGCCGCGTCGGCCTCGCAGATCGGGCGGTCCAATAGCGAGATGCAGTCGTGCCGTTCCAGATAGGTGGTGTCGGGCAGGATCAGATCGGCATAGGCCACCATTTCCGAGGAATAGGCGTCGGAATAGATGATCTTTGGAATGACGTATTTGCCGTCCTCATTTCGGGCGGTCAGCATCTCCATCACACCTTTGGTGTTCATGGACGAGTTCCAGGACATATTCGCCATGTACATGAACAGCGTGTCGATCTTGTAGGGATCACCGGCGGCGGCGTTCGAGATCACCATATGCATCAGCCCGTGGGCGGACATCGGGTTTTCCCAAGTGAACGCCTTGTCGATGCGCTGGGCGGTGCCGTCGTCGTTCAGCAACAGGTCCTCGGGGCCGCGGGGGAAGCCCAGATGCGGGCCTTCCAGCGGGCGGCCAGGGCGGCGGTCGCCGTGGGGGGTGGGGTGGGCCTCGACCGGTTTGGGGTAGGGTGGCTTGAAGCGGAAGCCGCCGGGGACCTCGACTGTGCCCAGCAGGATTTGAAGCACATGCAGGGCGCGGCAGGTCTGGAACCCGTTGGCATGGGCCGAAATCCCGCGCATGGCGTGGAAGCTGACCGGGCGGCCTGTCATTTTGCTGTGCGTCTCACCCCGGAAGTCGGTCCATTCGTGGTCCAGCTCGATGGCTTCGTCAAAGGCCACGCGGGCGATTTCAGCGGCGATGGCCCGGATGCGCTTGGCGGGGATGCCGCAGCGCTCGGCCACGTTTTCAGGGGCGTGTTCGTCGGACAGGTATTTCTCGGCCATCAGGTGTAAGACCGGGCGATGGGTCACGCCGTCTTTGTCGTAAGTGGCCGACAGGTCCGGGCGGACGCCGGGCTTGTCAAAGGCGGCAGGTTCTCCGGTCACGCGGTCTATCACCAGCGGCTTGCCGTCGGCGTCGCGCAGGAACAGGCCGTTTTCGGCCCCTTCAGTGGCATTCACCAGAACCGGTGCGTTGGTGTAGCGGGCAAGGTAGTCGAGGTCGATCTTGCCCGCTTTCATCAGCACGTGGATAAGCGACAGGATGAACAAACCATCGGTACCCGGCGTGATCCCGACCCAATCGTCAGCCAAGGCGTTATAGCCCGAGCGGATCGGGTTCACCCCGATCACCCGTGCGCCGCGCGCCTTGATCTTGCCTAGCCCCATCTTGATCGGGTTGCTGTCATGATCCTCAGCCACGCCGAACAGCATGAACAGTTTTGTGTGCTCCCAATCGGGCTGGCCAAACTCCCAAAACGCGCCGCCCATCGTGTAGATGCCGCCGGCGGCCATGTTGACCGAGCAGAACCCGCCATGCGCCGCGTAGTTGGGCGTGCCGAAATTCTGTGCCCAGAAAGA
Source organism: Ruegeria sp. MALMAid1280 (assembly GCF_049195285.1). Taxonomy (NCBI): domain Bacteria; kingdom Pseudomonadati; phylum Pseudomonadota; class Alphaproteobacteria; order Rhodobacterales; family Roseobacteraceae; genus Ruegeria; species Ruegeria sp. MALMAid1280. The sequence goes on from NZ_JBMIRT010000037.1 coordinate 117,881, forward strand.
GGTGAAGCTCTGGCTTTGATCGCGGCCAGTGAAAAAAGCCAGTTTCTGCGGCGCGGTCTCGTGCAGTTCGTTCAGCCAGCCGACGGCTGTGCTGATCGCCTCATCCCACTCGATCTCACGAAATTCACCCGAGCCACGCGGCCCGACCCGGCGCAAGGGCTTGCGCAGGCGGGATGGTGCGTTGACTTGCATGATCCCCGCCGAGCCTTTGGCGCACAGAACCCCCTTGTTCACCGGGTGATCGCGGTTGCCCTCGATATAGGCGACCTTGCCGTCTTTCATATGCACGTTGATGCCACAGCGACAGGCGCACATGTAACAGGTGGTGCGCCGGACCTCGTCCGAGACTTTTGGGCTGGTGTCGATCTTCGGTTGCTGGATGGTCATCTGGCGTCCTTCTGTCGCGGCGGCGGATCAGGTCAGGAATGTTATTCCGGCAAGGATAACTCCTGCAATGAAAAGAGTTTCTACGACGATCAGGGCGATTGCGGCGCCGCCGACCGACAGGATCTGTTTCAGGTTGGTCTTCATGCCGACCGCGGCGATGGCGATCAGCAGCAACCAGCGTGAAATCTGGCTGAGCAGGTCCGAGATGACGGGCGGGATCAGCCCGAACGAGCTGGCCCCGGCCAGAACCAGAAAGCCCACCACAAAGCCGGGCAGGATCGGGGGGCGTTTGCCTGCCTCGTCCATGTCGGTGACGCCACGGATGATCAATGAGGCGACCAGAACCACCGGGGCCAGCATCGCCACGCGGAACAGTTTCACCAGTGTCGCGGTGTCGCCGGTCTGTTCCGAAATCGAGAACCCAGCGCCCACCACCTGCGCCACGTCGTGGATCGTGCCACCAAGAAACACGCCGCCTGCGACGTCGCTCATGCCCAGCATACGCACCAGAATGGGATAGGCGATCATCGTGATGGTCGACAGCACAGTAACGCCCAGAACGGTGAAGATCAGCCGTTCCTCGGAGCGTTCGTCCTTGGGTAGGATGGCGCTGATCGCCATCGCTGCCGAGGCGCCGCAGATCGCGACCGAGCCCGCGGTCAGAAAGGCAAAGCGCCATTTGTGGCCAAAGAATCGCGCGATCAGCAGACCAAAGGCGATCGTGGCCAGCACGCCACAGACGACCAATGCGATCAGGTCCCAACCCAGCCCCAACATCAGCGTCATCGACACGCGCACGCCCAGCAGCGCCACACCCAGACGCAACAGCGATTTCGCGGCAAAACCGATGCCGGGGACGGTTTTGCCCTCTTCCCCCAGAAAGCTGAGCGCGATGCCCAGCAACAGCGCCATCAGCATCGCGGGCGTGGCGTAGTGTTCTGACAGGAACTTGGCGGTCACGGCAACAGTCATGGCCACCAGCACGCCGGGAAACAGGGTGCGGATTGCCTGCGATGCGTTCGCGTCTAAAAGAGACGTAAGTTCGATCTTTGCCAGCATCTACCCGACAGGCCTTCTGGAAAAAGTTGCGGTAACGGCGGGCAGGCCGCCGGGGTTGTTCGGTGGCAGGGTCAACGCGTCTCCGGCTTGGATTTAACGTGCTGAGCCTGCACGGCCGTCACGGCGATCATGTGCAGAATGTCTTCGGCGGAACAGCCGCGCGACAGGTCGTTTGCCGGTTTGGCCAGCCCTTGCAACACCGGGCCGATCGCCTCGACCCCGCCGATGCGCTGGGCGATCTTGTAGCCCAGGTTTCCGGCGTTCAGGCTGGGAAAGACAAAGACATTCGCCTCGCCCTTCAGGGGCGAGCCCGTGGCCTTCTGTGCCGCAATCTCGGGTACAAAGGCTGCATCGAACTGCAACTCTCCGTCGATCAGCAGCGCCGGATCCTTTTCGCGCGCGATATGCGTAGCTTCGACGACCTTGGAAACCTTGGCATGTTCGGCGCTGCCCGAGGTGGAAAAGGACAACATCGCAACGCGCGCGGTGTCGCCGGTCAGGGTCTCGTAAGACGCGGCCGAGGCGCGGGCGATCTCGGCCATTTCCTGTGCGTCCGGGTCAACGACCAGACCGCAATCGGCAAAGATGCGGGCGCCTTTGACCTCGTGATGATCCTTGCAGAACAGCATCAGGAAAAAGCTCGAGACCATCGCCGCATCCGGCGCGGTGCCGATGATCTGCAATGCGGCGCGCACGGTGTCGGATGTGGTTTCGATCGCGCCGCCAACAGTGCCGTCGGCAATGCCCTGCCGCACCAGCATGGCGGCATAGGTCAGCCGGTCCGTGATCTGCTGCCGCGCCTCTTCCAGCGTCATCCCCTTGTGCTTGCGCCGTTCGTACAGCGCCTGCGTCAGGTCGGGCGTTAGTTCTGATTTGGCAGGATCGTGGATTTCGATCCGTTCAGGATCGTAGCCCTCGTGGGCCTCCAACAAGGCCGAAACTTTGGCCTTGTTGCCAATCAGGATGATCCGCGCGACGTTCTCTTTCACAGCCATGACCGCGCCTTCGACAACGCGGGGATCATCGCCCTCTGCCAGGGCGATGATCTTGTCAGAGGCGCTTGCCGTCCCGAGAATGGCGCGCAGAGGCTTCACGCCGATTAGGCCCCGGCCTGAGGGGTCATGTCGCCCGCGCTGATACCGGCAACCTCGACAGGCTTCTTCATCGCGTCACGGCGGAAGGGCTCACCCAGTTCCTGGTTGATCATCGCTTCGATCAGGGTGGTGATGCCGTTCTTTTGATCCTCGATGGCCTGGTTCAGGGCTGCGGTCAGCTCGTCCTGAGTGCGGGCAACGACGCCTTTCAGACCACAGGCCTGCGCGATACCGGCGTAAGAGACCTTGGTGTCCAGCTCGGTGCCGACGAAGTTGTCGTCGAACCACAGGGTCGAGTTCCGCTTTTCCGCACCCCATTGGTAGTTGCGGAAGACGATCTGGGTCACGGCGGGCCATTCGTCGCGGCCGATTGCGGTCAATTCGGTGACCGCGATCCCAAAGGCACCATCACCCGAGAAGCCGACGACAGGCGTGTCCGGGCAGCCGATCTTGGCACCGATCACCGAAGGCAGACCATAGCCACAGGGGCCGAACAGGCCGGGGGCCAGGTATTTGCGGCCTTCTTCAAAGGACGGGTAGGCGTTGCCGATGGCGCAGTTGTTGCCGATGTCGGACGAGATGATCGCGTCTTTCGGCAGCGCGGCCTGAATCGCGCGCCACGCCATGCGCGGGCTCATCCAGTTCGGCTTGGCGGCACGGGCGCGTTCGTTCCAGGTGGTGCCCGGATCGTCCTGCTCGTGATCCATCGAGGTCAGTTCCTGCGCCCAACGCGACTTGGTTTCCGCGAGTTTCGCCTTGCGGGCGTCGCGGCCTTCGTCGCCTGCGGTGTCGGAAAGCTGTGCCAGGATATTGGTCGCAACGGTGGCCGCGTCGCCAACGATACCGACCGAGACTTTCTTGGTCAGGCCGATGCGATCCGGGTTGATGTCGACCTGAATGACCTTCGCCTCGGTCGGCCAGTATTCCAGACCGTAACCGGGCAGGGTCGAGAACGGGTTCAGACGGGTGCCGAGGCACAGAACAACGTCGGCGTCCTTGATCAGCTCCATCGCGGCTTTCGAGCCGTTGTAGCCCAGCGGGCCGGCAAACAGCGGGTGCGAGCCGGGGAAGGCGTCGTTGTGCTGGTAGCCGACGCACACCGGAGCGCCCAAACGTTCGGCCAGCGCTTTCGACGCTTCGATCCCGCCAGCTGAAAGGACCGTACCGGCGCCGTTCAGGATAACCGGATTCTTGGCACCCGACAGTAACTCGGCGGCTTCGGAAACGGCAGCGGCGCCGCCAGAGGGCAGCTCGAATTCGACAACGGCAGGCAACTCGATATCAACGACCTGAGTGAAAAAATCGCGCGGCACATTGATTTGCGCAGGGGCCGAGGCACGCTTGGCCTTGGTGATCACGCGGCTCAGCACTTCGGCCATCCGCGACGGGTCGCGCACTTCTTCCTGGTAACAGACGCAGTCCGCGAACATGCGCATCTGCTCCATTTCCTGGAAGCCGCCCTGGCCCATGGTCTTGTTCGCGGCCTGCGGCGTGACCAGCAGCAGTGGGGTGTGGTTCCAATAGGCGGTTTTCACGGCGGTGACGAAGTTGGTGATGCCGGGGCCGTTCTGCGCGATCATCATCGACATCTTGCCGGTGGCGCGGGTGTAGCCATCGGCCATCATCCCGCCCGAGCCTTCATGCGCGCAATCCCAGAACGTGATGCCGGCTTTACCGAAAATATCCGAGATCGGCATCATGGCCGAACCGATGATGCCAAAGGCATGTTCGATCCCATGCATTTGCAGAACCTTAACAAAGGCCTCTTCCGTGGTCATTTTCATCCGATTGTTCTCCGCGCATAGCTAGGTTGAGCCGGGCCAACAGCCCGACGTTTGAATACGGTTTAGGCGCAAGCGACCCGGCGGCGTTAGGGCCAGAATTTGCAGCGGAATAGGTCCAGAATTGTCTCAGCTGGCGCGAATAGCGTCGGCGATCAGCGTCACACCCGGCGCGATGCGGTCCTGCGGGATCGAGGAATAGCCCAGGCGATAGAAATTTTGCGGTCGATCCGGTCCGGAAAAGAACGGCGCGCCGGGCTCGATATGAACGCTTTGGTCCTGCAAGGTACGGGCCAGCCGGGTTGTGTCGATATGTTCGGGGGCCGACATCCACAGCGAGGATCCGCCCAGAATGCCGCGCCCGGCCACGGTCAGACCGTGCTCTTCGATGGCGCAGTCCAATGCTTCGCGCCGTTGCGCCAGAACCTTGGACATGCGCCTGATCTGCGCGTCGTAATGGCCCAGCGACAGGAAATAGGCTGCCGTGCGCTGGATATGGCCGGGGGGGTGGCGCAATACCAGAGACCGCAGTGCACGCGCCTCGCGGATGAACGGCTCGGACCCGACCATGTAGCCAAGCCGCAATCCCGGAAACAGCGATTTCGAGAAGCTGCCTACATAGATCACCCGCCCATCCCGATCCATCGACTTCAACGCAGGGGACGGCGCGCCCAGAAAGGCCATTTCGAATTCATAGTCGTCCTCGACCACCATCGCATCCAGTTCATGCGCCCTCTCCAGCAGCTTGTGCCGGCGGTCCACCGGCATGGTCGAGGTCGTCGGGCTTTGGTGGCTGGGCGTGGTGAAGATGACGTCGGTATCCTCGGGTAGTGCATCCGGCGGAAGCCCGTCGCGATCAACCGGCAGCGGGGTGACGTCGCAATCCCAACATTCCAAAAGACTGCGCAGGGCGTAATAACAAGGGTCTTCGATCACTGCCGTCCGGTTGTGGGTCAGCAAGATGCGCGAGGCCAGCCACAGCGCGTTCTGCGCGCCCATGGTGATCAGAATCTCTTCGGGGCGGGCGGCGATACCGCGGCGGGGCAGGGTGTGACGGGCGATGAACTCGACTAGCAGCGAGTCGTCCTGATCGACGTAATCAGCGGTCAGGGAATCGAAATCCTTGTGGCCAAGCGCCCGCACGGCACACAGGCGCCAGTTGGCGTGATCGAAAAGGGTGCGGTCGGCCTGTCCATAGATGAACGGATAGCGATAGTCGCGCCAGTCGGCTGGTTTCGACAGCACATCGCGCCCCGAGAATCGCCGGGCCAGCGCCGCGTCCCAATCCACGGTTTCAGTGCCCCGCTGAACAGGGGTGTATTTCGGCGGCACCGGCGCGTTTTGCGAGACATAATACCCCGACCGGCCTTTGGCCGTCAGGTAATCGTTGGCCAGCAGCTCGGTATAGGCCAGCGTCACCGTGATCCGGCTGACGCCCAGATGCGCAGCCAGTTTGCGGGACGAGGGCAGCTTTTCCCCGACATGAAACCTGCCGGACAGGATGCCTTCGGCGATCATCTGCTGGATTTGCGCCTGCAGCGTACCTTGCCCGTTCAACTCAAGAAAGAAAGTGTCAACCGATATTGCCATAGGGTCTTATAGGTTGGACTTATGGGGTGGGCAATCTGGACTTAAGCAATTCTCGAGAATTCGTGATGCGGGTGGTTGACCCTGTGGCTTGATTAAACTAAATAACCAGAAATCTAGTTTAATGGAGTAAGCGAGATGTGGGAAACCGCTGCAGCAGGATTTTCAGCCATGGGGTCCGAGGCCCGGCTGAAGGTTCTGAGAACGCTGGTCCGGGCCGGACAGGCCGGTCTGACAGTTGGCGAGATACAGGAACGGACGGGGATCGCCCCGTCGACCCTGGCGCATCACCTACGGTTTCTGGCCGCCGGTGGCGTGGTTGAACAAGAGAAAGTCGGGCGCAGCACGATCAACCGGGCCTGCTATGACGAGTTGAGAAATCTGGCGCAGTTCATTCTTGCCGAATGCTGCGCGGACGAAGTGGGAAAGGCCGCAAACGATGGCTGAGCTGACACAAAACCCCAAGGTTTCGGCCAAGACCGCGCTGGACCTGATCAAGACCCCCTGGGCGTTGATCGTGGCGATCCTGGTGGCCGTCGCCGTTCTGGACCCCGGCAACTGGACCGAGGTCGTGACCTTTGCCGGAAAGGCGCTGGCGCATACCGGCCAGTACATCCTGTTTGCTGTATTGCTGCTGTCCTACCTCAAGGCAACCGGGGCCGAGGTGATGGTCGCGCGTGCCTTTGAAGGGCGCGAAACGCGGATGATCCTGCTGGCGGCTCTGTTCGGCGGGTTGGCCCCGTTCTGCTCCTGCGAGGTCATTCCGTTCATTGCTGGCCTGCTGGCATTGGGTGCGCCACTGTCGGCGGTGATGGCGTTCTGGCTCAGCTCGCCATTGATCGACCCGCCGACCTTGTTGATCACGGCGGGCGCATTGGGGTGGCCGTTTGCCATCGGCAAAGCCGTTGCCGCCGTTGCGCTGGGTCTGTTCGGAGGGTTTGTCGTGCGGGGCCTGATGCGTTCGGGGGCATTCGCGCAGCCACTGCGCGAATACAAACCGGCCGGGTGTTGCGGATGCGGACCGAAACAGGATGACAAACCGGTCTGGCGGTTCTGGCAAGAGCCTGAACGCCGTCAGCGGTTCCGATCCGAGTTTGTTCACAACGGGCTGTTCCTTCTGAAATGGCTGGCGCTGGCCTATGTGCTCGAGGCGCTGCTGGTCAGCTATGTCCCTGCGGACCTGATTGCCCGTGTGGTCGGCGGTGAAGGTGTCGTACCCATCGTGATTGCAGCACTGGTCGGGATGCCGGCTTATCTGAACTCGTACGTTGCGCCGCCGCTTTTGGCCGGGTTGACGGAGCAGGGGATGAGCGCAGGTGCCGCGATGTCGTTCATGATCGCAGGCGCGGTCAGTTCAATCCCGGCGATGGCGGCGGTCTGGTCGCTGGTCAAACCCCGGGTCTTTGCAACCTATCTGGGGTTGGGGATCACAGGCGCCATCATTGCGGGCATCCTGTTTCAAATGATCTGAAGGAAAAACCGCCCGGTGTGACCACCGGGCGGTTTTGCTTATTGGTTAGCCTCGCAAAGGCTCGGCATTTTGAATCGGTATCGTGGTTCACCACTTTCCACATAGGTCCGTTTTTCGACGCAGGCGCTGGTGCCAACGGTTTTTGACACCCGGCCTTCGGTCGATGTGATCGACGTGGCAGACCCATCCGGCAGCTGGACCGAGGCGACGACGCCGTTGCTGAGATCGCCATTGATCGGGGTCGCAGACAGAACCGCGACCGTGATGAACGAATCATGCTCGTGCGCGCCATTGTCATTCAACACCAAAAGCGCCGTTGCGATCGAGATCGTACCGACAACCGCCACGACCAGCAGGCCCCAGGTCTTCAGGAAGGCATAGATCGATACGGCACGGTGCGGGCCGAAGAATTTGGACAGGATGGTCAGCATGGTATTTCCGCAAAAAGCCCCGGCCTGATTGAACCGGGGCTGTCTGTGCATCAGGGGCGCAGATCGTCTTCGTCTTCGTCTTCGGCCCCGCCCTTGGGCAGGTTGAAGAAGCTGTCGGCGTCGATGATCGGCTCTTCCTCGGCCTCTTCTGCCGGGTCGTCGGACAGCGAGAACGTCTCGAGGCCTTCGATGGCGGTCGGGATCTTGGGTGCAGCGTCCATTTCAAGCGACTGTTCAGTCGAGACCAGTTTGCGGCGCTCGTCATCGCTCATGACGCCACCTTCGGCAGCCTTCTTGGCGGCGGCTTTCTGCACGATGGCGTCCAGTTCGGACTGTTTGCACAGGCCCAGCGCAACCGGGTCGATTGGCTGCATATTAGAGATGTTCCAATGGGTCCGCTCGCGGATCGACTGGATGGTGGGTTTGGTGGTGCCCACCAGCTTGGCGATCTGACCGTCGGAAAGTTCCGGGTGGAACTTGACCAGCCACAGGATCGAGTTCGGACGGTCCTGGCGTTTCGACAGCGGCGTGTAACGCGGGCCACGGCGCTTTTCCTCGCCAGCGGCGGCGGCGTTGAACTTGAGCTTCAGCTTGTGCAGCGGGTTGTTCTGCGCCGCGTCGATCTCTTCCTGAGTCAGCTGGTTGTTGGCGATGGGGTCGAACCCTTTCACACCAGCGGCCACGTCGCCGTCGGCGATGCCCTGCACCTCAAGCTCGTGCATGCCCACGAAATCCGCGATCTGCTTGAAGCTGATCGTGGTGTTGTCCACCAGCCATACGGCTGTTGCCTTGGCCATAAGCGGTTTTGCCATCAGCCCGTCTCCTATAAATACATCTGTCCCGTCGCCGGAATTCGGCGGCCCCGGGATTTTGGGGCAGGTTTCCGTTGTCGGGGAACTTGGGGCCTATATAGTCGCGGCACGGCAAGAAGGGAAGAGGCGAATGCGCTGCGGTATTTTGGGGCTGTTTTTTTGGGTGTCCAGCACACTGGCGGCGCTGGCGGATGGCGAAAAGGCGGGCGAGTTCGACTATTACGTTCTGTCGCTCAGCTGGTCGCCCAACTGGTGCGCCCGTGAAGGTGACGCGCGCGGGTCGGACCAATGCGATGCGCGGCACGATCACGGGTGGATCCTGCACGGGCTCTGGCCGCAATACCATCAGGGCTGGCCCGCCTATTGCCGCACACCCGAGGCACCGCCGTCGCGCGGCATGACCCGCGACATGGCCGATATTCAGGGCTCATCCGGATTGGCATGGCATCAATGGAAAAAACACGGAACCTGTTCCGGCCTCAGCGCACCCGACTATTTCGCGCTGTCGCGGCAGGCCTATGATGGCGTTCAGCGGCCACCGGTGTTCCGCAAGCTGGACGCGTCAGTCAAACTTCCCGCGTCGGTGGTGGAGGATGCGTTTCTAAAAGCCAATCCCGCGCTGGAGCGAGATATGATCACCATCACCTGCAAACAGGGCTACATCGAAGAGGTCCGCCTGTGCCTGTCGCGCGACCTTGAACCGGTGCCCTGTGGCCGGGACGTGATCCGCGACTGCGCGGCCAAGGATGCGCTGTTCGATCCGATTCGTTAGAGTTCCCGGTTCTGGCACTCGCGGGCGTATTCCAGCGCCTTGGCGGTGCCTTTGAGATCAATTGCCGTCACCACTTCGCCCGTCGGGTTGTAAACGGTCATCGTCTTGTTCTGTGCGATCGCTTGGACGAAACTCCGGTCGGTGAAGAACACGGTCGCCCCCGGCACATCGCGCTGGTTGAACCCGATGGCGGTGGCATCAAAGCTCTTTCCGTCCAGTTCGAACCGGATCGGATAGCTTTCGCCTTGTTTTATGTCGCCCCAAGCCTTGTTGTAGACGGCGAAATACCCGCGATTGTCCAAGGCGTCATAGCCCAGCCGCACCACCGAGAGGTCCTGATACACCGTCTGGATCAGGCACCCGTTGCCCAGCGCCGGGTCCATCATGATGTTCCAGCCCTCGACAAAGCCCTTGTCGATGAGTTCCTGAGACAGGGCTGCGGTTGCGGTGAGTGTTGCGAAGGTGAGGGCGAGAAGGTGATTTTTCATAGAAAACTCTCTGTTTTTTCACAGGGTAAGTAAGGTCCCACAATGTCATCAAGGAAGTCCGCCAGCCGATCATTCTTCGATTTCAGCATTTTTGAAAGAGCCGAAAGCACAGACACATCCCATGTCTGCATAGGAAAATACTCCAATACCTCTTCTGGTTCGCATTTATCCGCCCACCCGATGATCAATGCTGGGGCCGCGTCGCCACCGTGCGGACTTGCGTAACCTACTGATAGAATTGCGTCGAGGTAGTCGTCGTTCCCGTCAATCGCAGCAAGGCATGTGTTTGCAATGTTGCTGCAATTTGCAGAATACCAGCTTTCCAACGCGGCCAGAATTTCCATATCGCCGCTGGTCAATCGGGAGTGTTCGGGAATCCAGCTGTGTAGATGATCGTTTAGTTTGAGGGACAGTCCGTTGTACATTTCTCCGGTCCTGCCTGCGCCGCCAGTCATAGATGACCTTGCGCATTTCATCGTGAACGAAAAAAGTCGAGGACGTCGGTGTTCCGCGTGGAACCCCTGCCGGAGATTTCCCACAGCCACGGGAAAGCAGCAAAAGTTACCGGATACAAGTCTTCTTGGTGATGCAACTTTTCCCAGAACAATTCCTTGGCAAGGTTATCGTCCCAAGCTTTGTCTAATTTAGCAAGAATGCCAGCTACATCTTGAACGCCGTAAGGGCCATACAGGCGGGACCAGATAGGGTCAGAAAACGGTATGAGCAAATTCGCCTCTAATGAATGTTGCTTTGAGGTAGGTTAAGGGATTAAATACTTTATTTCCAGTATTTTACCGCCGGGGAGTGAGAGTTCCTGTGGCTACAATTCCTTCCGCGCCTGCAACGCCGCCGTAATCGTCCCGTCATCCAGATAATCCAGCTCTCCGCCAATCGGCACGCCTTGCGCCAGTGAGGTCAGGCGGACCTGTCCCTCCAGTTGATCGGCGATGTAGTGGGCGGTGGTCTGGCCGTCCACCGTGGCGTTCAGAGCGAGGATGACTTCGGTGATCCCCTCGGCCATCACTCGGTCTTTCAGACGGGGAATGCGCAACTCGTCCGGGCCGACACCGTCCAGTGCGGACAGTGTGCCGCCCAGAACGTGATAGCGTCCTTTGAAGACCCCGGCGCGCTCCATCGCCCAGAGGTCGGCGACGTCCTCGACCACGCACAGCTCTCCGGTCGCGCGGGCTTCGGAATCGCAGATGTCGCAGATATCCGTGGTGCCGACATTGCCGCAGTTCAGGCATTCGCGGGCGGTGACGGCCACCTGCTGCATGGCGTCCGATAGCGGCGTCAGCAGCAGGGCGCGTTTGCGGATCAGGTGCAGTACCGCGCGGCGGGCCGAGCGCGGGCCGAGGCCCGGCAGCTTGGCCATCAGGTCGATCAGGTTGTCGATATCGCTGTTCGAACTCACCGGGGATGCTCCTGCAAAAGGGCCGGGCAGGGGCGCCCGGCCGGTATTCCGTCAGGAGTGTCTATCAGAACGGCAGCTTGATGTCTGCGGGCAGGCCCATGCTTTCGGTCAGTTTTGCCATCTCGGCCTGCGAGCGTTCGGCCGCCTTGGTCTGCGCGTCCTTGATAGCGGCGAGGATCAGGTCCTCGACCACTTCCTTGTCGTCGCCGTTGAAGATCGACGGGTCGATATCCAGACCTTTGAGTTCACCTTTGGCGGTGGCGGTTGCCTTGACGAGGCCAGCACCGGATTCGCCCACAACCATAAGGTTGTTCAGCTCTTCCTGCATTTCGGTCATCTTGGTCTGCAAATCCTGCGCGGATTTCATCATCTTGGCCATGTCGCCCAGACCGCCGAGTCCTTTGAGCATTGTTTTTCTCCTGTGTATCGGTTTGCCGCCTAAATACGGATGCCAACCGCGCGGCACAAGGGCCGAGGATGCTCCCGCCTGTCGTCAAGGTCTTTGACAAGACCTTTCCTCCCGTTGGGCCCGGCAGCGCGGGCAAAGCCCGCGCTGCCGGGCCCAAGGCCGCTCAGGGATATCGGCGTCAGCCGATGGTCCGTGGCGGGCGCGGGAGAAATTCCGGGAAGGTTTGCGTTAGTCCTCCTCGAACGGGTCCCATTCGTCTTCGACCTCAGGCAGGGCTTCGGTTTCGACCTTTGCGGCGCGTTCTTCCGGTGTTTCGATCCGCTTGATGCGCGCTTTCGGGAATTGCATGAGCACGGCCTGAACCAGAGGGTGCTGCTCGGCCTGCGCTTTCAGGGCCAGGTCTGCCGCGTCGCGAATCTCGGCGATGGTCGCGGCATCTCCGTCGGCGACGATTGACACCGCCCAGCGGTTTCCGGTCCATCGTTGCAGCGCTGTGCCGAGTCTTTGGGCCAGATCCGTTGGCGCGTTGTCCGTTGGTGTAAACTCGATCCGACCGGGCGAATAGGACACAAGGCGCACGCCGTTTTCAACTTCGACCAGCAGTTTCACGTCGCGGTTTGTTCGGATCAGTTCGACGACATGGTCAAAGCTGGGATACCGCGCAAGGGCCGCCTGAATGTCCTGTGCCAGCGCGGCGGTTGGCGCTCCGGCCGGGCCGCCGGTTGCGGTCGAGGTGTATGTGGGGGGTGCAGGCTGAGCAGGGGCGTGGGACGGTACGGCCATACCACCGCCGGGGCCTCCGTTCGGCGGGGGCGGCGGCGCGTCCTGCAGCCGTTTGATCAGTTCTTCCGGGCTGGGCAGGTCGGCCACATGGGTCAGGCGGATCACCGCCATCTCGGCGGCCATCATCGCATTGGGAGCTGCCGAAACCTCTTCCAGCGCTTTCAGCAACATCTGCCACATCCGGGTCAGCACCCGCATCGGCAGGGCTTCGGCCATTTGCACACCACGGGCACGTTCATCCGGTGATACGGTCGGGTCTTCGGCCGCATTCGGGGTGATTTTCACGACCGAGACCCAATGGGTGATCTCGGCAAGATCGCGCAGCACGGCCAGCGGGTCGGCACCCTCGGCATATTGCGCGCTCAGTTCGGTCAGGGCGCCCGCCGCGTCCCCGCGCAGGATCATGTCCATCAGGTCCAGCACTCGTCCGCGATCGGCCAGACCCAGCATCGCACGCACCTGATCGGCACTGGTCTCGCCAGCCCCGTGCGAGATTGCCTGATCCAGCAGAGACGTCGCATCCCGTGCCGACCCTTCCGCCGCACGGGTGATCAAAGCCAGCGCGTCATCGGCGATCTGGGCGTCCTCGGCCGCCGCAATCTTGCTGAGCAGGCCGATCATGTCCTCGGGCTCGATCCGGCGCAGGTCGAACCGCTGGCAGCGTGACAGAACCGTCACCGGCACTTTGCGAATTTCGGTCGTGGCGAAGATGAACTTTACATGCTCGGGAGGTTCCTCAAGCGTTTTGAGCAGCGCGTTGAACGCACTGGTCGACAGCATATGAACCTCGTCGATGATGTAAATCTTATAGCGGGCAGAGGCCGCGCGATAGCGGACGCTGTCGATGATCTCGCGAATATCGTTGACACCGGTGCGGCTGGCGGCGTCCATCTCCATCACGTCGACGTGGCGGCCCTCCATGATGGCCACGCAATGCTCGCACTGACCGCAGGGTTCGGTGGTCGGCTTGCCTTCGCCATCGGGGCCGATGCAGTTCATGCCCTTGGCGATGATCCGCGCCGTAGTGGTTTTGCCGGTGCCGCGGATACCGGTCATGATGAAAGCCTGCGCGATTCTGTCGGCCTCGAACGCGTTTTTCAACGTCCGCACCATGGCGTCCTGACCGACGAGGTCGGCAAAGGTTTCGGGGCGGTATTTCCGGGCAAGAACCTGATAGGCGGGGCTTGGCGTGTCGTTCATGTCTGCTCTGTCGGATTCGGGTTCCGATGCAGCGTAGAGACCCCCGCCGCCCGCGTCCACATCCCGCTTGGCGAATTTCCGTTTGCGTCGCAGTTTATGTACCGTAGACGCATAGGTAGGAGGGCCATCTGGTGAGACTGTTTGCAATTCATCCCGTGCGGGTGGGGAACGGTACGGTTGCCCTGTCGCCACTGCCGGGGCGCGCCGGAAACTATCTGCAGGATATTTGCGTAATTCGCGATTGGCAGCCTGATCTGGTGATTTCCATGACCACCGAGTGCGAGATGTTGCACGAGGGTGCCGCCGCTTTCGGTGATGATCTTCGCGCCGCTGCAATCGGCTGGGCGCATCTGCCGGTTGCGGATTTTGGCGCGCCACCGCCGGAGGTTCAGGCGGCATGGCCCGAAGTCAGCGCGGCAGCGGCACAGGCTTTGGCCCGTGCTGGCCGCGTGCTGGTACATTGCCGGGGCGGCTGTGGCCGGTCCGGGATGGTCGCCTTGCGCCTTATGATCGAACATGGCGAACGCCCCGAGGCAGCGCTGAAACGCCTGCGCGCCGTGCGGCCCTGTGCCGTCGAGACCGACGGCCAGCTGGACTGGGCCGCACAGGCAGCCCGCGCCCGACCGGACAGTTAGATCAGAGCGCCGCGCGTCGTTCCGGCTGCGCAATCGGGTTTTGCGCAATGACCGAGGCTTCGAGCATCGCGCAGGGCGGTGTCGGCAGCAGCTTGGCCGGGCGCGTGGTGAATTCAAGGCCGAACATCATATCCGCATAGTCGTCCAGCGTTTCGATCGGGGTGTCGGCATCGGCGCCGCAAAACACGCGAACCTGATCTGCCTGCGCGCGAAACCGTGCGAAACAGCCCTGAGCGCAATGGGCCAGTTCGCTACTGCCTTCGAATTCGAAATCCGGGGTGGTCGCAGGTGCGGCGGTCTCCATCGCCTGCACGACCGCGCGCGCCATCTGTGCCAGAGCGGGACAGGTTTTGCCGGTTTTCTGGCACACGGTTGCGGTGAATTGATGTGTCTTCGTCTTCCAGATCATGATGCGCCCTCCGCGCGCAGGACGGGGGCGTAGTTCAGGTGTGACAGCGTGCTGACGACCTGCCCGGACACCCCGCCCGAGTTTCGGTTTTGATTCGATGGCAGGTCTCCTGACTTGCGGGTCATCGCTTTGCCGACCTTCCCAGCCTTTCGGCCAGTGGTGTTTCGGCATTGCTCACCGCTTACAGTTGCGGGGGCAGTCGCGGCCTTGGTTCGTTCCGGCATCACCGGGCAGAACCGCACCGTGTTCCCTTTTCATCCCGCCCCGGTACCGGGGACGAGAACCATCAAGCCATCGCTAACGGGTGCGGGCGACCCGAGTCAAGCGGGCAATTTGCGCGGCCTGGTGGACGTGTGGTCATGTTTGGCCACTGTTGACTTGTGGCGGGAAACACGGCGGACTGAAGGAAGTGAACCAATCGGTTCAAAAATCCCGGAGGCCGCACCATGCTGGACGCAACACAGACCGTATCGACCGCGGATTTCCGGTTTCCGTCCGGGGCAGGCACCTTGTCGGCACGCCTGTATCTGCCGGCGTCGGCGCCTCGGGTGGCGGTGGTCATTCACGGCGCAACGGGCGTACCGAGGGATTACTATCAGCACTTTGCCCGCTGGCTGGCTGAGGCGCAGGGGATGGCCTGTCTGACTTATGATTACAGTGATTTCGGCCATTCGCTGAATGGGTCGTTGAAGGCATCGCGGGTCAAGATGGCCGATTGGGCTCTGATCGATATGCCAGCTGCCCGGGCTGAAATGCGACGCAGGTTCCCTGATGCGCAGCAGTGGAGCATCGGGCATTCCGTCGGCGGGATGCTGGGGCCAATACAACCCGATATCGATCAGATCGACCGCATGATCTGCGTCTGTTCCGGCCCGGTGACGGTATCGGATCACCCCTGGCCCTACCGGGCGCTGGCATTGCTGTTCTGGTACGGCCATGCGCCGCTGGCGGTGAAAGCTCTGGGCTATCTTCCGGGCAAGGCGCTGGGATTCGGGGCCGATCTGCCCGCAAGCGTCTATTGGCAGTGGCGGCGGTGGTGCACCGCGCCGCGCAACTACCTGCCCGAGATCGGGATCACTCTGCCCGAGGCGTGTTGGGCGCAGTCGGAGACGCCTGTGGATCTGTTCACCTTCGAGGATGACGATGTGGTGCCGCCGAACGCGGTGTGGCGGTTGGCCGATCTGTACGGGCCGCATGCCCGCCGCCACCTGCTGTCACCCGGCGAGTTCGGCCTGTCCGAAGTGGGTCATATCGGAGCTTTCGCCCGCCGCAACGCTGCCGTTTGGCCGCGACTGATCGCTTGAATTCGCTATTTGGTTTTCGGCGGGAGCTAAAGTGAGAGGTTGGACATCGACCCAAGCGGGGCTCGTTGTGGCTGCTTCCTTCCGGACCTGACCAGGTTGGCGAGGCGCTCGCCCGCGCCAACCTCTCATCGGTCGATATAGGCAACAGGCGTGGAAAAGACAACCCGTCAGAGCGTCAAACGGATCAGCAAAAAGCCTTCATCGTCTTCTCCGAGCAGCTGTGGGTTGTATTTCTCAAGCTCGCCAATGTGATCGCGGGCCTTTGGGCCGGTCCGGAGCAAGGTTGTCGCCCCGGATAGTGGCGCAAATTGAAAGGCGCGGGGCGCGTGTTCCAGCGGGTCGCGCGGCAGGGCGCCCGAGAAATAGTCCTGCAGGATGCGCTGGACAGGTTGAGCCGGCAGCGGAATCAGCTCGGCCCCGTCGACAAAGGGGAAATGCCCCCCTCCGTTGGCGCGGTAATTGTTCAGCGCCACGACAAACCGTTGGTCCGGGGTCACGGGGCGCGCCTCGAACCGGATGTCGTGAATCCGGCGATGCGCGGGGGCGGTCAGGCGACCGGCGGCGTCAAAGCGCGATGGCTGCGACAGGTCAATCTGACAGCTCAGCCCCTGCAGAACATCGAAATTATGCCCGGCACGGCTGGGGTCGACCAGATTGGTTTCACGGCCCGGTTTGACCTGATTGAACACACCCGCCGACATTTCCAGCCAGTCGTCGATCTGCGCGCCATCCACGACAACCGCCTGCAATTCGTTGGGGAACACATACAGATCGTTGATATGACGCAGGAAAACCTGCCCCGGTGGCACATTCGTATAAAACCGCGGCCCGGCGCGCCCTCCGAATTTCGAAGGTGCCACTGCGGACAGAAGCGGCAGTTCTGCAAAAGGTGTCCCTTGCAGATACGGGCGCAGGGCCGCCGCCTGCGCCGCCGCCGCCAAAGCAAGCCCCCTGTCCGCAGCGCAAAAGCTAAAATAGCTGTGCAGATGCTGGTCGGTCCGGCCCACCGGCTGCGCCGTGTGACGTCGTGTTTCCGAATGACCCCTGGCGAATAAGCGCAGCAAATCGGGGTCTTCTTCAACGGGCTGGGCCGCCCTGCCAGGCATCGCCGGGTAGACCGGGCGCAATTCGGTGCTGTGGTCCTGAATCACCCACGCACCGTCCTTGACTCTGTGCAGGTTCAGATCAATCACCCCCAGATTTGATCCGGCCGGACCCGGCATGATCACCGGTTTTCCGTGAACCCGCCCTTGAACTGCATCGACATGATCCAACCCCTCATGCGCGGGGCCGGGCAGCGTCAGGTGGGAATGCCCGGCGATCACGGCGTCGATGCCGTCGATGGCGGCCATCGGGATGACAGCGTTTTCCATATCGGGTTCCGCAATGGGCGATCCCAGCCCGGTATGCGCCAGCGCAAGGATCAGATCGCAACCCTCTGCCTTCAGCTCCCGCACCTTGGAGCCGGCGCAGGTCAGGATATCGTCCAGAGTGACCCGATCCTTTAGCCGATGGGCCTCCCACTTTGCGGTCTGTGGGGGAAGTACCGAAAACACGCCGATCTTCAGCGCGCACTGCTGGCCCTGGCACCGGGCCGTGCGCGTCAGGATAGCATGGCTTTGCCACACAGGATCGGCGTCCTTGCGCTGCACATTGCTGCACACCACCGGGCAGGGGGCATCAGCCAGAACACGATCCAGAACCTCCAGCCCAAAGCCGAAATCATGGTTGCCCAACCCAATAGCGTCATAGGCCAGATCACCAAAGGCCCGCATCAGGATATGCGGCGCGTTGGCCGGTTCCGCGGCCCAGTCCCCGATCGGAGTGCCCTGCAGCGAATCCCCATTGTCGAACAGAAGGACCAGCGCGCCAGCCGCCATCGCCTCGTCCCGCGCGGCCCTGATCAGGCTGGCGGTCCGTGTGAGCCCGATTGTGGGGTCCGGGGCGTCCGAGTAATAATCGAAGCCGCTCAGGTTCATATGCAGATCGGATGTCGCCAAAATCCGTATCTTCAATGCGAGGCGCGGCCGAGGAATGGAGCGTGACAAATTTCTACTTTTGGCAGTTATGTGTTAAGCATTTTCTCCAAAAAGTATAATAGGCGCAACATATAACGCGTGACTGCGATCATTTGACGACCCCCGGATTCCGGGTGTTGGGAATTGCCATTGCAACGCTGCTGCAGCCGTGGCAGCCCTGTGCAAACGATCCAAAGGAACACTCATGAAACACGCGGAACTTGTGACGTTTGGCGGCTCGGGACTGGAGCGTGCGGCGGATATCCGGGGGGATGCGGAACGGCTGGCGCAGATGCGCACCCATCCGCAGGCGTCCTGTATGCTGCTTTGGCGTGGCAAGCCGCTGGTTCAGGGCGAGGCGCTGGATCGACTGGGTCTGATCCCGATGACCCATGATCTGGTGGCAATCGGGCCGGGCGGCAGCGTTGAGGAACCTGTGTTTCTGGGCCTCTCGGACGGATCGCCGGTTTTTGCGCTCGATATCTCGAACTGGTCCCCGGAAGGCCTGGACATGTCGCAGTTGGGGGCGTTTGTCGATCGAACCGAACAGCAGCATCCGGACCTGCCCCAAGGATATGTCTTTGCCGAACTGCGCCGGATCATGACCTGCCTGTCCGCCCGCGATGCGGAATTGGCCGCGGCGGCCAAGGCAGTGATCGGATGGCATGAAAACCATCGGTTTTGCGCCCGCTGCGGCGCCACCAGCGAAATAACACAGGCCGGGTGGCAGCGCAGCTGCCCGTCCTGCGGCGGGCAGCATTTCCCGCGCACCGACCCGGTGGTCATCATGTTGATTACGCACGGGGATTCGGTTCTGATGGGGCGGTCTCCGGGCTGGCCCGAGGGGATGTATTCGCTACTGGCCGGTTTCGTTGAACCCGGCGAAACGCTTGAGGCTGCGGTCCGGCGTGAAGTGATGGAAGAGGCAGGCGTGCCGGTCGGTGCGGTCCGCTATCTGTCCAGCCAGCCCTGGCCGTTTCCGGCCTCATTGATGTTCGGCTGCGCGGGTGAGGCTCTGTCGCGTGAGATCACCATCGATCCGGTGGAAATCGAGGATGCAATGTGGGTCAGCAAGCCCGAAATGATGCAGGCTTTTGCCGGAGAGCATCCGAAGCTGTTGCCGGCCCGCAAGGGGGCCATTGCACATTTCCTGCTGCAAAACTGGCTTGCGGATACGCTGGACTGACAGATACTAAGCGACAAGCAAAGAGAACCACGACCCGTCATGCAGTTTACAGCGCGCGAAGATATCGAAGCCCCCATCAACGCGGTGTTCGAAATGGTCGCTGATTTTGAGCGCTTCGAGCGTATGGCGATGCGCCGCGGGATCGAAGTGCGGCGCCTGTCGGGCCATATGGGGGTGGTGCCGGGCACGCAATGGGAAACCGAGTTCAAGCTGCGCGGCAAGCCCCGCCAAGTTGCAATCGAGATGGCCGAGTGCGACGCGCCGTCCCTGTTGCGGTTCGACGCTATCAGCAAAGGCATGAACGGGGTGACGATCATTGAATTCCTGGCCCTGTCGCAACGCCGCACCCGTCTGAGCGTCGACATGTCGCTTGCAGCCCGATCTTTGCCCGCGCGGCTGTTGCTGCAATCGCTGAGGCTGGGTCAGGCGCGGTTCCGGCGACAGTTTCAGTTGCGCCTGAACGAATTTGCCCGTGAAATCGAAGAGCGCTACCTGCATGGCGCCTGAGGGGGGCGAGCAATGGGTGATCTGATTATCCGGCAAGCAGGGCTGGGCGATGCCGAAGGAATTGCCGAGGTTCTGCAAGAGATAGCGGCCGCCGGTAAGCGCAGCCGGCCCAGTGATTTGAGTTTTGCGACCGCGAACTACCTGACCCACCCGGATCAGCTGCGGTGTGCCGTGGCGGTTCGGGGCGGCTGCGTTCTGGGGTTCCAATCCATAAGGATTGCGGTCGAAGGCAACCCCTACGGTGCGCCGGTGGGCTGGGGCGTTATTGGCACGCATATCCGCCCCTCGGCCGCACGTCAGGGCGTGGGGCGGGCTTTGTTTCGTGTAACATTGGAGGTTGCGAAAGCGCGGGAACTGGCTGCGATTGACGCGACTATTTCGCGCAACAACGCCGAGGGTTTGGCTTATTACTCAGCCATGGGCTTTGTAGATTACAGGTCGCATCACGGCGCCGTGTGCAAATCCTTTACCGTCGATTGAGTCTGCCGACCTACCCGCGCGGCTGCGCGGCCGGATAGACGCCCAGCACTTCGACATTGGTGGTGAAATGTTCCAGCTCTTCCATCGCCAGCTGCACGTTGCGGTCGTCCGGGTGGCCGACGATATCGGCATAGAACTGAGTCGCGGTGAATGACCCGTCGACCATGTAGCTTTCCAGCTTGGTCATGTTGATACCGTTGGTGGCAAAGCCCCCCATCGCCTTGTACAGCGCCGCCGGGATGTTTCGCACCTGAAAGACGAAACTGGTGATCATGCCGTGCGGGCCGCGCCGGGACTGGTCTGCCTCTGGGGACATGATCAGGAAACGGGTGGTGTTGTTGTCGTGGTCCTCGATGTGGCGGGCCAGAACGTTCAAACCGTAGATTTCTCCGGCCAATTCGCTGGCCAGTGCCGCCGAATGCGGATCGCCCTGTTCCGAGACCTCACGCGCGGCGCGGGCGTTGTCGGGGCTGACGCGACCGCGGATGTTGTGTTCCTTCAGAAACCCGGCGCATTGCGGCAGCAGGACCAGATGCGAATGCGCCTCGGTGACATCGGTCAAAGTCGCGCCGGGCACCGCCAGCAGATTGATATGTACGCGCACGAAGGCCTCATCAATGATATGCAGCCCGCTGTGCGGCAAAAGGCGGTGAATATCGGCCACCCGGCCATAGGTGGTGTTCTCGACCGGCAGCATCGCCAGATCGGCGTCGCCGGACCGAACCGATTCGATCACATCTTCGAACGTGCGGCAGGGCAGGGCCTCCATATCGGGGCGCGCATTGCGGCAGGCCTCGTGGCTATAGGCACCGGGTTCCCCCTGAAATGCGATACGATTGGTCATTTGATCGATTCCGTGCAACAAGTTCCAGAATTGGGCGTTTAGTCGCGGTGTCTATACCTTGCCTCTTGCGAGGGGAACCCTTAGACACCCCGCAGACAGCTGAAATGGACACGCGATCAATGTTCGACACGATGACAGTTACCAAGGCCGCCGCAGGCCTGTTTGGCACCTTCCTGGTGTTGCTTCTGGCAAAATGGGGCGCCGAGGCGCTGTACCATGCCGATGGGCATGGCGAGACGGCCTCTTATATCATCGAAACCGAAAGCGCGGGTGAAAGCGCCGACGGTGAAGAGGTGGTATTCGAAGACATGCTGGCCGCCGCCGATCCGGACAAGGGCGCGAAGGTCTTCCGCAAATGCTCGGCTTGCCACAAGCTTGAAGATGGCGCCAACGGAACCGGCCCATACCTGTACGGCGTTGTCGATCGCCCGGTCGCCTCGGCGAATGGCTTTGGCGGCTATTCGCCTTCGATGCAGGCCCATGGCGGCAACTGGACACCGGAAGCGTTGGACGCATTCCTGACGAACCCGAAAAGCTATATCTCGGGCACTTCCATGAGCTTTGCCGGCCTGAAAAAACCGCAGGACCGCGCCGATCTGATTGCTTACCTGCAGACCATCGGCAACTGATCCTGTGATCAACTGCACTGAATTTCAAAGCCGCTGCCCCGCGCAGCGGCTTTATTTTTGCCTTACGACATCTTCACAAAGCGTTCACGCATTCTAAACTTGAACCTGACAGTGCTGGTCATTTAGCTGGCACGCATAAGATTAATGGCAGAGGCCAAGCAGGGGATGAGCAAGATGAGATCCAACAGAGTATCCGGTCAGGCGCGCGCATTGGATGTCAGGGGTTGGGCTTATACGTCGATGCTGGGGCTGTTTCTGGTCCTTTTGGCGGCAACGCAGCTGATTGCCGAAGAAAAGATCATCAAAAGCTACGGGTTCTCTGAGTTCAAAGACCTGAAGTACCCCGAAGGCTTTGCCCATTTCGATTATGTGAACCCGGACGCGCCGCGCGGAGGAGAGTTGTCCTATGCCGCACAGGGGACGTTTGACAGTTTCAACCCCTATACACGGCAGGGCCGGGCGGGCGCCCGGTCTGCAGATCACTACGAAAGCCTGCTGGTCCCGTCTTATGACGAACCTGCATCCTATTACGGCCTGCTGGCCGAAAGCTTGGAATATCCTGAAAGCTATGATTGGGTGATTTTCAACATCCGACCGGAGGCACGGTTTTCCGACGGCACGCCGGTGACGGCCGAGGATGTCGTCTTTTCCCACAATCTGCTGCTGGACCAGGGGTTGAAATCCTATGCCGACGCAATTCGCTTGCGAATCCCCAAGGCCGAGGCGCTGGATACCCATCGCGTAAAGTTCTATTTCTCGCCGGATTTCCCGCGCCGGGGCCGGATATCGCAAGTTGGGGCCACGTCGATCTTCTCGAAGAAATGGTTCGAGGCAGACCCCGAAAACCGGCGGCTGGACAAGTCGCGGCTTGATCCGGGCATCGGCTCGGGACCCTATGTTCTGGACAGCTATGACATCAACCGACGCATCGTCTACAAGCGCAACCCCGACTATTGGGGAGATGACGTCAACGTAAACGTGGGCCGCAACAACTTTGACACCATCCGCATCGAGTATTTCGCCGATTCCATCGCCGCGATGGAGGGCTTCAAGGCGGGCACATTCACGCTGCGGCAGGAAAACAACTCGAAAAGCTGGGCAACGGCCTATGATTTTCCCGCGATTGCAAACGGCGATGTGGTTCGGGCCGAGCTGGAAAATGGCAACGTCCCGTCGGCGTCGGGCTTTATCATGAACCTTGACCGCCCCAAGTTCCAGGACCCCCGCGTGCGCGAGGCGGTCCAGTTGGCCTATAACTTTGAATGGACCAATGAAAGCCTGCAATACGGGTTGTTCCAACAGCGCAGTTCGTTCTGGGAAGGAACGCATCTTGAGGCAACCGGCCTGCCCGAAGGGCGCGAGCTTGAGGTCCTGAAAGAACTGGGCGACGCGCTGGACCCGGCAATCCTGACCCAGGAACCGGTCTCGGCGCATGAATCCAAGCCCGCACGCCAGAATGACCGCCGCAACTTGCGCAAGGCGATGAAGCTGCTGGACGAAGCTGGCTGGCTGGTTGGGGACGACGGCATTCGTCGCAACGACAAGGGCGAAGTGCTGTCTATCGAATTTTTGTCAGACCAGCCGACGCTGGACAGGCTCATTCAGCCTTTTGTCGCCAACCTTCGGGCAATGGGAATCGATGCGAGCTATAACCGGGTGGACAACGCCCAGTTCACCCTGCGCCGCAGGGACCGCGATTTCGACATGATCGTTGGCGGATATCCGAAATCATTGCAGCCTTCGACCGGGTTGTATCAGCAGTTCGGAACTGAGGCTGCGTCTTATTCGGTCTTCAACCCGTCGGGCGTGCATGGCCCGGACATCGAGCCGCTGATCGACAACATCGCGTCAGCCGAGGAGAGTGAAGAGCTTTTTGCCAATGTCCGTGCCCTGGATCGTGTCCTGCGGGCCAAGCGGATCATGGTGCCGACATGGTATCTGGGCAAACACTGGGTCGCGTATTGGGATATTTATGAACACCCCGAAAACCTGCCGCCTTATGAGTTGGGTGTCGAGGATTTGTGGTGGATCAACGCCGAGAAAGAAGCCGAGTTGAAGTCCTCGGGTGCGTTGAGGTAAGCCGCCCTCATGGGAGCATATATTCTAAGACGCCTGTTGCTGGTCATTCCAACCCTGCTTGGGATCATGATCGTCAACTTCACGCTGGTTCAGTTTGTCCCCGGCGGTCCGATTGAACAGATCATCGCCCAGATGGAGGGCGGTGGTGACGTGTTCGAAGGCATCGCCGGCGGTGGCAGCGACATCGAGCAGCAATCCGGCGGCGTGAACGATCGCTATGTCGGTGCACGTGGTCTGCCACCCGAATTCATCGAAGAGCTTGAGAAAGAGTTCGGGTTCGACAAACCGCCGCTTGAGCGGTTCCTCGACATGATGGGAAATTACCTGACGCTGGATTTTGGTGAGAGCTATTTCCGCTCGATCAGCGTGATTGACCTGGTGCTGGAAAAGATGCCGGTGTCGATCTCGCTGGGCCTGTGGTCGACGCTGATTGCCTATCTGGTGTCGATCCCGCTGGGTATTCGCAAGGCGGTCAGGGACGGATCGCGGTTCGACACCTGGACCAGCGGTATGATCATCGTGGCCTATGCCATCCCCGGCTTTCTGTTCGCCATCCTGTTGCTGGTGCTGTTCGCCGGTGGGTCGTACTGGCAGATTTTCCCGCTACGGGGGCTGACCTCGGACAATTGGGACAGCCTCAGCCTGTTTGGCAAGATCGCCGACTATTTCTGGCACATCACTCTGCCGGTCATCGCCCTGACGATTTCCGCCTTTGCGACGCTGACCCTGTTGACCAAGAACTCGTTTCTGGATGAGATCAAAAAACAGTACGTCATGACCGCGCGCGCCAAGGGCCTGAGCGAGGGCAAGGTGTTGTACGGCCATGTTTTCCGCAACGCCATGCTGATCGTGATCGCGGGTTTTCCTGCGGTGTTCATCGGGGTGTTCTTCAGCGGCTCGATCATCATCGAGACCATCTTCTCGCTGGATGGTTTGGGCCGCCTGGGGTTCGAGGCGGCCGTGGCGCGGGATTATCCGGTGATTTTTGGGACGCTGTTCATCTTCGGTCTGATGAGCCTCGTCGTCGGCATCATCAGCGACCTGATGTATGTGCTGGTCGATCCGCGCATCGATTTCGAAAAGCGGGAGGGGTAAATGGCGCTGTCTCCGCTCAACCAGCGCCGCTGGCGCAACTTCCGCCGCAACGGCCGGGCCTTCTGGTCGCTGATCATATTCTCGGTGCTGTTCGGCCTGTCGCTGTTTGCAGAGTTCATCGCCAACGACAAACCGATCCTGGTGAAATACCGGGGTGAGTTCTACACGCCGATCTTCAACTTCTACCCGGAAACCGAGTTCGGCGGTGATTTCCAGACCGAGGCGATTTATCGCGACCCCGAGGTACAATGCCTGATCGACAGCGGCGGGATCGAAGACTGTTTCGACGATCCCGAAGGCATCATTGATGAGATCAAGGCCGGGACCTATCAGGCTGGCGGGTTCGAACGTGGATGGGCCATCTGGCCGCTGATCCCCTATTCCTTCAACACCAGTGTCGATCGTCCGGGGGCCGCACCGCTGCCGCCCAACGGGCAGAACCTGTTGGGAACGGATGACACCAAACGCGATGTGCTGGCGCGGGTGATCTACGGCTTCCGCCTGTCGATCCTGTTCACGCTGATGGTCACCGGTGCGGCCAGTATCGTCGGTATCTTCGCCGGGGCCATTCAGGGCTTTTTCGGCGGCTGGCTGGACCTTGTGTTCCAGCGCATCATCGAGATCTGGTCGGCCACGCCGTCGCTTTATGTGATCATCATCATGTTCGCCATTCTGGGGCGCAGTTTCTGGCTGCTGGTGGCGTTGATGATCCTGTTCAGCTGGACTGGATTGGTCGGGGTCGTGCGGGCCGAGTTCCTGCGGGCGCGGAACCTTGAATATGTCCGCGCGGCGCGGGCGCTGGGCGTGGGCAACATGACCATCATGTTCCGCCACATGCTGCCCAACGCGATGGTGGCGACGCTGACTTTCATGCCGTTCATCGTGACCGGCACTATTGCGGGTTTGGCCTCATTGGACTTCCTCGGCTTCGGCCTGCCATCCTCGGCCCCGTCGCTGGGGGAACTGACCCTGCAGGCCAAACAGAACCTGCAGGCGCCGTGGCTGGCCTTCACCGCGTTTTTCACCTTTGCCATCATGCTGTCGCTGCTGGTCTTCATCTTTGAGGGCGTGCGCGACGCGTTTGATCCCAGAAAGACCTTCTCATGAGCCTGCTGGAAGTGAACAACCTCAAGGTCTCGTTCCGGCAGGACGGGCAGATCAGCGCGGCGGTCAAGGGCGTCTCGTTTACCGTGAACCGCGGGGAAACCGTGGCTCTGGTGGGCGAATCCGGCTCGGGCAAATCCGTCACCGCCCTGTCCACCGTGTCCCTGCTGGGCGACAGTGCCATTGTCGAAGGTTCAGTGAAATACGATGGCGACGAGATGATCGGTGCCTCGCAGGACAAGCTGATGGATGTGCGCGGTAATGACATCAGCTTTATCTTTCAGGAGCCGATGACCTCGCTGAACCCGCTGCACACGATCCAGAAGCAGATGGCCGAGTCATTGGCTCTGCATCAGGGGCTGACCGGTGACGCGGCGCGGGAACGCATCGTCGAATTGCTGACCAAGGTCGGCATCCGTGATCCGCGCGAGCGGCTGGACAGCTATCCGCATCAGCTGTCGGGCGGGCAACGGCAGCGGGTCATGATCGCCATGGCGTTGGCCAACAAGCCCGATATTCTGATCGCGGACGAGCCGACAACGGCACTGGACGTGACCATTCAGGCGCAGATCCTGGAACTGTTGGCCGAGCTGCAGAAATCCGAAAACATGGGAATGCTGTTCATCACTCATGATCTGGGCATCGTGCGACGCATCGCCGACCGGGTCTGTGTGATGAAGGACGGCGAGATCGTCGAAACGGGCGCCACCGCCGAGATTTTCGACAACCCGCAGCATCCCTATACGCGCAAGCTGCTGGGGGCCGAACCCTCGGGCCATCCCGATCCGGTCGCACAGGATGCGGAAGAGGTCGCCCGGACAAATCACCTGAAGGTCTGGTTTCCAATCCAGCGCGGGTTCCTGAAACGGACCGTGGGCTATGTCAAAGCGGTCAACGACGCCACGCTGAACGTCCGCGCGGGCGAGACATTGGGCATTGTCGGCGAAAGCGGCTCGGGCAAGACCACGCTGGCGCTGGCGATCATGCGGCTGATCGCGTCCGAGGGCGGGATCACCTTCCGCGATCAGGACGTGCGCCGCTGGTCCACGCGTCAGTTGCGGCGGCTGCGCAAGGATATGCAGATCGTGTTTCAGGACCCGTTCGGCAGCCTGAGCCCGCGGATGACCTGCCAGCAGATCATCGCCGAGGGGCTGGCGATCCACAAGGTCGACCCTCACCGCGCCCCGCGTGAACTGGTGGCCGAAGTGATGACCGAGGTCGGCCTCGACCCGGCTGCGATGGACCGTTACCCGCACGAGTTCTCAGGTGGGCAGCGCCAGCGCATCGCCATCGCGCGAGCCATGGTGTTGCGGCCCAAGCTGCTGGTGCTGGATGAACCGACCAGCGCGCTGGACATGACGGTGCAGGTGCAGATCGTTGAGTTGCTGCGCAACCTGCAGCGAAAATACGGGTTGGCCTATCTGTTCATCAGCCATGACCTGAAGGTCGTGCGCGCCATGTCCCACAAAGTGATCGTCATGCGGAACGGCGACGTTGTCGAAATGGGCACGGCCGAGGACCTGTTCGAAAACGCCCAGACCGATTACACCCGCGAACTGATCGCGGCGGCGGGCTGAGACCAGCCCGCCACGTTTCTTCAGGCGCTGGCCGTTTCCTGCGATGCCGATTTCGGCACCGGTCCGCGCAGCTCTTGATAGTGATCAAAGCTCAGCTTGACCCAGCCGGTGCCGCGTGTGGCACTGGCGAGGGTGCGGTGCAACTCATCCTCGGCCACGGCGGGCAGTTGGGCGTTGAAAATCTCCCAGCCCGAGGCGTTGGGGTTGCTTTCGAACCCCAGAACCTGACCCTGCAGCGAACTGATGGTCGGGACCAGATCGCCGACGAAATCCGAGGGCAGGTGGATCTCGGCGTTCAGGATTGGTTGCAGGACCACCGGTTTGGCTTGTGGCAAGGCCTCGCGCACCGCGTTCTTGCCTGCGGTGCGGAACGCATAATCCGAGCTGTCCACATTGTGGTGCTTGCCATCGCTCAGCGTGACTTTCACATCGACCACCGGAAAGCCCTCGGGCCCCTGCGCCAGCGCATCCTTGGCCCCGTGTTCGACCGAGGGGATATAGTTCTTGGGCACCGCGCCGCCCTTAACAATTTCTTCGAACTGGAAGCCCGCCCCACGCGGCATTGGCGCGACCGAGATCACCACATCGGCAAACTGCCCGGCACCACCGGATTGCTTGCGATGGCGGTGGCGATGTTCGACAGGTGTGCGGATGGTTTCGCGATAGGCGGTTTCAACCTGTTCGGTCGCGATTTCGATGCCGAAATCCTCGGCCAGCTTGGCGGTGACGCGCCGCATGTGCTGCGGCCCTTGCGAGCCCAGAATGGCGTGGCCGCTCAATTCATCCTGCTCCAGGTGCAGGCCGGGGTCGATTTCGACCAGACGGGTCAGGGCGTTTGACAGGCGCACGTCGTCGCGTTCATGCGCGGGGGACACGATTTGACGAAAGGCGATGGGATGCGAGGACGCCCATTCCGGCAGCGGTGTCGCCTCGGTACTGTCAAAAAGGTTGCCGGGATTCAGGTGGTCGGACTTGACAGCCAGCCCGATTTGCCCGGCAGGCAGGTCCGCGATCTGCGTCTTGGCATCCAGTGTGGTCAGGTTGCCGACGGTCTCACCGCCCAGATTCTCATGCGCTTTGACGCCATCACCCAACCCGCGCAAGACGACGATCTTGCCGATATGTTTCTTCACATCCGCAAACCCGGCAATGGCGCGGGCATTCTCGGCTGCCTCGTCACGGTCGGCGGCGATGTCGAACTCGGGTGCCTCATGCCGCAGCGCCTTCATCAGGCGAGTCAGGCCGTTGCCGTGGCTGGCCGCACCCAAACAGGCCGGGATAAGTTGGTGGTTCTGCAGCACCTGCGCGGCCAGATCGTAAACCTCGTCACTGGGGGGCTGCTTGTCCTCGATTAGTTGTTCCAGCAGGTTGTCGTCGAAATCCGACAGGGTTTCCAGCAACTCGGTGCGGGCCTCCTGCTCGCGGTCCTCGACCGATTTCGGCAGTTCGATCAGGGCCGAGGGCTGCCCCTCCTGGTATTTCCACGCCCGTTCCGAGATCAGGTCGACCGCGCCGATGATCGTGTCTCCCTCGCGGATCGGCACCTGCCGCAGGGCGATGTGGTTGGTGCAATAGGTCTGAAGCGCCGCGATGATGTCGCGGATGCGCCCGCCTGGATTGTCCATGCGGTTGATGAACAAGAAACAGGGAATGCCCGCCTCTTCGACCAGCCGCAGGTAGGGCGCACACAGGACGGCGGCATTCGGGTCGGGCGGGACGACCACCACGGCAGCGTCCGAGATTGCCATGGCCGGGCCGACATAGGCCAGATTGTCGCCGCCGCCATCGACGTCAATCGCGCACCAGGGCTCGCCCAAGTAAGAAAAACCGTGCAAATGCACGGTTCCGGAAACGTCGAATGTGATGGGCCGGTCGTCGAGGCGGCTTATGGCCTCGACCAGAGTGGTTTTGCCCGATTGGCTGGGGCCGAGGACGGTGAAAACGCGCATAGGTGCTGTCCCTCTTTCAAATTGCAGATCGACTGCACGAAAAGGGTAGCCTCACGCGAATGCGTCGGCGCAATTGTCTGTTACTTGGCCTGCCTCAGATGCGGGCGAGACGCCGCCCGCCCTGCAAGTGTGTGAAAAACCGACCCGTCGCGTCAAGCCCTGACCTCTTGGCGGGTCAGATGGCCGAGCTGTGGCCGGCTTTACTTAGATCATAGGCGTCAAAGCTGCGTGCGATCATGCGGGTCAGCGGGCGCGCATCGGGCGGGATGAACAACCCGTCCTTGTTGATGCGCAGCAACCCGTCAAAGGCGCTGTTGGCATCCTGATACATGCGCTGCAGCTCGGCGGCTGTGATATCGTGGTCGCGCAGTATCTCGGCGCTGTCGATTTGGAAATCGCACATCAGTGCCTCGATCAGCCGCGACCGCAGGATGTCCTGCCCTTTGAACAGGTGCCCGCGCGAGGTCGAGAACCGTCCCTCACGGATCGCCTTGGTATGGGCGGAGGTTGCGGGCGCGTTCTGCGCATAGCCCTGCGGGAAGCGCGAGATCGAGCTGGCACCGACACCGATCAGAACCTCGGCCTGATCGTCGGTGTAGCCCTGGAAGTTCCGCTTCAGCCGTCCGGCTTTCAGCGCGTGGGTCAGGCCATCGTCCTGCGTTGCAAAATGGTCGATGCCGATTTCCGCGTAGTTGTCCCACATGAACAGGCGGCGGGCGGTGTCGAACAGGTCCAGCCGCTCTTCGGGGGTGGGCAGGGCGTCTGACGGAATCAGCTGTTGCCGCTTGGCCATCCACGGCACATGCGCATAGCCATACAGCGCCACCCGGTCCGGGCTGAGCGACAGCAGTTTCTGTACGCTCTCCGTCATCCGGGTTTTGGTCTGATGGGGCAGGCCGTACAAGATGTCGGCGTTCAGGCTATTGATTCCGCGCGCACGGATCATGTCCACCGCTTCGCGGGTGGTGTCATAGCTTTGGATGCGCCCGATGGTCTTTTGAATCTCATCGTCGAAATCCTGCACCCCGATCGAGGCGCGGTTCATACCGGCCTCGGCCAGCGCGTCCAGACGGCCTTCGTCGATCTCGTTCGGATCGATCTCAACCGAAAACTCGGCGTTCGGCCCCAGCGGCACCACGTCCAGAATCCGCGCTGCCAGATCGCGCATCAGATCCGGGTTCAGCAGGGTCGGCGTACCGCCGCCCCAATGCAGGCGCGACAGGGTGATCCCTTCGGGCAGACGCTCGGCCAGCAGGTCCAGCTCGGCCTTCAGCACATCGACATAGGCAATGACCGGGTTGTCTGTCTGCGTACCCTGCGTGCGGCAGGCACAGAACCAGCACAGCCTGCGGCAGAACGGGACGTGGATATACAGCGAAACGGAACTGCCGGGCTTGAGGCCGGAAATCCAGTCGCCGTAAAGACTTGACCCCACATCATTGCTGAAATGGGGGGCGGTGGGGTAGCTGGTGTAACGCGGTACTTTCGCGTCAAATAGTCCAAGCTTTGCCAATTGTGGTTTTACTATCATGGCGATACGTTTAAGGGACGCCCCGGACGGATGCTTTGACCGAGATCAAGTGGAAACGCGCATGACATCGATACCCAAATTCGACCACACGAATTGCTCAGATTGCCCGATCCGGCACCGGGCCGTGTGCGCACGCTGCGATGCAGATGAACTGGAAGCGCTTGAAGGGATTAAGTATTACCGCAGTTTCGAAGCCGGCCAGACGATCATCTGGTCCGGGGATCAGATGAATTTTGTGGGCTCTGTCGTGTCGGGAATTGCATCGTTGACCCAGACGATGGAAGATGGCCGGACACAAATGGTCGGCCTCTTGCTGCCCAGTGATTTCGTTGGCCGGCCGGGACGTGATTCTGCGCCTTATGACGTTCAGGCAACCACCGATCTGGTCATGTGCTGCTTTCGCAAAAAGCCCTTCGAAGACCTGATGAGTTCAACACCGCATATCGCGCACCGGTTGCTGCAGATGACGCTGGACGAGTTGGACGCGGCGCGCGAGTGGATGCTGGTGCTGGGGCGCAAGACCGCGCGCGAGAAGATTGCCAGCCTGTTGTCGATCATCGCCCGCCGCGATGCCTCGATCAGCAATAAAAATAATACCGGCCCGATCATATTCGACCTGCCCCTGACCCGCGAGGCGATGGCGGATTACCTCGGCCTGACGCTGGAAACGGTCAGTCGGCAGATTTCGGCGCTGAAAAAGGATCAGGTGATTTTGCTGGAAGGCAAGCGCCACGTCACGATCCCCGACATGGGCCGCCTGATGGAAGAGGCCGGCGACGACTCGGATGGCGGGTTTCTGGTCTGACACGCTTGCGGCGTGACTGAGACTGCGCGCCGTGCTTAACTGGGCCTGAGTGGCGCAATCCTCAGGAGCAAGTCATGGAATTCAGTAGCATTCTGGCGATGCTGTTCATCGGCGCAATCGCCGGGTGGCTGTCGGGCAAGATCATGGAAGGCCGCGGCTTTGGCCTGATCGGCAACATCATCGTCGGTATCGTCGGAGCGTTTCTGGCCGGACTGATCTTTCCGGCACTGGGTTTCGCTGTCGGGGGTGGCGTCTTCTCCTCCATCTTCTTCGCGACGGTTGGCGCAGCGATCCTGCTGTTCCTGATCGGGCTGGTGAAAAAGTAAAAACCGCCCCCCCCGAGGGGCGGCTTATGCGATCATGTTTGGCCTAGTGGGCCAGGAACACCGGCACTGTGGATTGTTCCAGCATGTTCCGGGTCGCACCGCCCAGAATGGCTTCGCGGAACCGTGAATGGCCGTAGGCGCCCATCACGATCATGTCCGCTTCGGTGTCAGCGGCGTGCCGGTTCAGGATGTCCGACACGCGCGTCATGGTTTTGCTCAGTACGTCGATCTCGCATTTCACGCCGTGGCGGGCCAGCATCTGTGACAGCATCCCCCCGGGGTCCGACCGGTCGGGGCCGTGGCGCGGCGGATCGATGACGACGATGCGCACCAGATTGGCTTCGATCAGGAAGGGAATGGCGCGGCGAATGGCGCGCATGGCCTCGACGCTTTCGTTCCAGCCGATCAGGATCGTGCCGGGCCGCGCGAAGGGCGTGGCGTTCTGCGGCGTGATCAGAACCGGCGCGTGACCTTCGAACATTGCTGCTTCGACGATGGGTTCGGCCTCGGCGCCGCGATCCTCCCCGTAGGGTTGCGGCAGAATGACAAGGTCGGAGAACCGTGCACGATGGGCGACGTGGCGGCCGATATCCGATATCTGTGCCACCCCGCTTTCGGCGGACCAGCGGGTGTCGGTCTTGCCCAGATAGGTTTTGGCGTAGGACAGGATTTCCTCGGCTTCGGCATTGGCGCGGGTCAGCGTTTCCTGAAGAATCAGTGCGTTGGCGCCCGCGTAGTAATACCCGGTCTGGCTGCGGTCGACGCCCAGACAGAGCGCCTCGATATGTGCGTGCTGCGCTGATGCCAGCGCGGCCATTTGGGCCAGAGCCGGATCGCTCTGGCTTGTATCCGTCATGACGGTGAGAAGTGATTTGTAAGCCATTTTGACCTCGTGCCTGCAGAGCGCCTTGCTGCGGCCTGATGACCCAGCTGCAAGATTACGATTGTCACAGAAAACCGGCTATTGTCTTGACACAGATCAAAGCAGTTCTGGCCTCTGTCCGACAAAACAGCAGCCAGTCAAATAAGCCCTGTGACACATCAAGAATCGCGCGGGGCATGGCAAAGGGACGCAATATGTCAAATTACATCAAGCTGATCGTGCTTGGTCTGATCGCGATTTTCGCGGCGATCGGAACCAATTATGCACGCGATTTGGCGTATCAGGTGCACGCAATTCTGGTGATGGTGATCGCCGTTGGTTTGTTCATCTGGACGCTTAGAAACACCGATGAGCCAGATATTCTCGTGGATCGCTCCGGCGAATATATGGATGGGGTCATCCGCTACGGCGTGATTGCAACAGCGTTCTGGGGTGTGGTCGGGTTCCTGGCGGGAACCTTTATTGCGTTCCAGCTGGCCTTCCCGGTGCTGAACTTCGAATGGGCACAGGGTTACATGAATTTTGGCCGTTTGCGCCCGCTGCACACCTCGGCGGTGATTTTCGCATTTGGCGGCAACGCGCTGATCGCAACCTCGTTCTATGTCGTTCAACGCACAAGCGCCGCGCGCCTGTGGGGCGGCAATCTGGCGTGGTTCGTGTTCTGGGGCTACCAGCTGTTCATCGTGCTGGCTGCAACCGGTTACGTTCTGGGTGGAACCCAGTCGAAAGAGTACGCTGAACCCGAATGGTATGTCGACCTGTGGTTGACCATTGTCTGGGTGGCCTATCTGGCCGTGTTCCTGGGCACTGTGGTCAAGCGGAAAGAACCGCATATCTACGTGGCCAACTGGTTTTATCTGGCGTTTATCGTCACCGTTGCGATGCTGCACCTGGTCAACAATATGACCATTCCGGTCAGCATCTGGGGGTCGAAATCGGTCATCGTCTGGTCGGGCGTGCAAGACGCCATGATCCAGTGGTGGTACGGCCACAATGCTGTGGGCTTCTTCCTGACTGCAGGCTTCCTGGGCATGATGTACTATTTCATCCCAAAGCAGGCCGAACGTCCGGTGTTCTCGTACAAGCTGTCGATCATCCACTTCTGGGCGCTGATCTTCCTGTATATCTGGGCCGGTCCGCACCACCTGCACTATACCGCGCTGCCAGATTGGGCCTCGACGCTGGGGATGGTGTTCTCGATCGTGCTGTGGATGCCGTCCTGGGGTGGTATGATCAACGGTCTGATGACCCTGTCGGGCGCTTGGGACAAGCTGCGCACCGATCCGGTGATCCGGATGATGGTGATCTCTGTCGGATTCTACGGCATGTCCACCTTCGAAGGTCCGATGATGTCGATCCGTGCTGTGAACTCGCTCAGCCACTACACCGACTGGACCATCGGTCACGTACACTCGGGCGCGCTGGGCTGGAACGGCATGATCACCTTTGGCGCGCTGTACTTCCTGGTGCCCGTCCTGTGGAAGCGTGAGCGTCTGTACTCGCTGCAGATGGTCAGCTGGCACTTCTGGCTCGCCACCATCGGCATTGTGCTTTACGCCGCGTCGATGTGGGTGACCGGTATCATGGAAGGCCTGATGTGGCGCGAAGTGGATGCAAACGGCTTCCTGGTGAACTCGTTCGCAGATACCGTGGCAGCCAAGTTCCCGATGTATGTGGTGCGTGCTCTGGGTGGCGTAATGTTCGTCGCTGGCGCTGTGATCATGTGCTACAACCTGTGGATGACTGTGCGGAAGGCACCGGCCAAAGAGGCCAGCCTGACCGTCGCGGTCCCGGCTGAATAAGGAGGGCCGGTAGCTATGGCAATTCTCGACAAACATAAGATCCTCGAGACCAACGCGACCCTCCTGCTGATCTTCAGCTTTCTGGTCGTGACCATCGGTGGCCTGGTACAGATTACCCCGCTGTTCTATCTTGAGAACACCATCGAGAAGGTGGAGGGCATGCGCCCTTACACCCCTCTCGAAATGGCGGGCCGTGAGATCTACATCCGCGAAGGCTGCTACACCTGCCACAGCCAGATGATCCGCCCGATGCGGGACGAGGTCGAACGCTACGGCCACTACTCGCTGGCGGCCGAGTCGATGTATGACCACCCGTTCCAGTGGGGTTCCAAACGTACCGGGCCTGATCTGGCACGTGTGGGTGGTCGTTACTCGGACCAGTGGCATGTGGACCACCTGCGTGATCCGCAGTCAGTTGTGCCGGAATCGGTGATGCCAAAATACGGCTTCCTCGAGCACCGCAAAATCGACGGCAAGTATATCGGTGATGTCATGGCGGCCAACGCCATTGTGGGCACGCCCTATACCGAAGAGATGCTGGCCAACGCCCAGGCGGACTTTCGTGCACAGGCCGATCCGGACAGCGATTATGACGGGCTGCTGGAACGCTATGGCGACAAGGTCAGCATTCGCAACTTCGACGGTCAGCCCGAACTGACCGAAGCGGATGCGCTGGTTGCCTATCTGCAGATGCTGGGTACGCTGGTCGACTTCTCGACCTTTACCCCGGTCGCGAGCCGCTAAGGAGGGTGTGATGGAAGAATATACACTCCTGAGGCAATTCGCGGATAGCTGGATGCTGCTGCTGTTGTTTGCCTTCTTTGTCGGCATCGTGATCTGGGTTTTCCGCCCCGGCGCCAGCAAGGATTACAAGGATACCGCCAACATCCCGTTCCGGCACCAAGACAAACCGGCCACATCCGAGGAGGCGCGGCAATGAGCAAACCATCTGAAAAACTGCCGGGCGATCCAAACACAACCGGACATACCTGGGACGGCATCGAAGAATTCGACAATCCGATGCCGCGCTGGTGGCTGTGGACCTTTTACGCCACCATCATCTGGGCTGTGATCTACACGATCTTGTATCCGGCTTGGCCGTTGGTCCATTCGGCGACTGCAGGTGTTCTGGGCTGGTCCACGCGTGAAATCGTGCAAGAGGATATGGTGGCGTTCGAAGAGGCCAACGCGCCGTGGAATGCCAAACTGGTCGAAACATCTCTGGAGCAGATCTCGGCAGATGCCGAGCTGCAGCAATACGCCGTGAACTCGGGTGGCGCTGTATTCCGTACCTGGTGTGCGCAGTGCCACGGCTCGGGCGCGCAGGGTGCCACCGGCTTCCCGAACCTGTTGGATGACGCCTGGCTGTGGGGCGGTACGCTCGAGGACATCGAGTTCACCATTGCCCATGGTATCCGGAACGAGGAAAGCGACGATGCGCGCTATTCCGAGATGCCGGCTTTTGGCGAAATTCTCGAAGGCGAAGAGATTACTCAGGTGGTTCAGTTTGTCATGTCGCTGACCAATGCGCAGACCGACGATGCAGCGGCCCAGGCGGGCAAGGTTGTCTTTGAAGACAACTGTGCGGCCTGTCACGGCGAAGACGGTAAAGGCGATGTCACCCAGGGCGCGCCGAACCTGACCGACGCCATCTGGCTCTATGGCGGCAGCCAAGAGGCTCTGACCGAAACGGTGACCTACAGCCGCTTTGGCGTGATGCCTGCTTGGGAAAGCCGCCTGACTGACGCGCAGATCCGCGCTGTCACTGCCTATGTCCACCAGCTTGGTGGTGGTCAGTAAGGTTTAAAGAATACCTTCGGACGGTTCGCCGCCCGAAGGTTGAGGCACCGGCTGTTCCATCTGTTCGCGCGTTTCCTGAACAGCCGGTGCTACAACCCCAAACTAGTGTTCCGACCCGACCCGGTCCAGAGGCCCGTTATCTTGGGCCCGAACCTGTGACGCGCAAGCTTACTTTCCACCAGGGATCATCGCGCAACCGCTGTTTCGGTTTGTTGCGTGTTTCGGTTTGGGTGGCGACCATGAAGGTTCTGGCAAAAACAGACAGCATCTGACCTCTCCTGATTCTGGTTGCAATTGAGTCCAGGATTGATCTGCGAGCGTTAAAATGCGACTCAATTGGTATTTGGACGTGTAAGCAGGGTTTACATATGGATTGGTTGAAGATGCCGCCGCTTGCGTCGCTGAAGGCCTTTCATGCCTTTGCAGAAACGGGGAATGTGGTTCAGGCGGGCGCGTCGCTGAATGTCAGCCACGCTGCCATCAGTCAGCAGTTGCGCGCGTTGGAGAAACATCTGGGTGCCGCGCTGCTGGACCGAAGCGGAAAGTCCATGACCCTGACCCCCGCAGGCGAGAAGCTGGCCCGCGCCCTGCATCTGGGATTCGGGGCTATCGGCGATGCGGTGGCCGACCTGATGCACCTGACCGAGGATCGCCCGGTTCACATCTCGTTGACCGCGTCTTTTGCGGCCTCGTGGCTGATGCCGCGCCTGCCTGCCTTTCAACTCGACCATCCCGATATCCCTCTGGTATTGGACCCCTCGCCGGAATTGGTCAGCCTGCGCCCGGG
The DNA here is from genome assembly GCF_049195285.1 of Ruegeria sp. MALMAid1280. Classification (NCBI taxonomy): domain Bacteria; kingdom Pseudomonadati; phylum Pseudomonadota; class Alphaproteobacteria; order Rhodobacterales; family Roseobacteraceae; genus Ruegeria; species Ruegeria sp. MALMAid1280. The sequence continues at coordinate 155,319 of NZ_JBMIRT010000037.1, forward strand.
CGGGGTGGATGTTGCGATCCGGTACGGGGATGGGAACTGGCCGGGCATGGTTTCAGACCTGTTGCTGCAAAGCCCGATTGTGATTGTCGCAGCGCCCTCGCTGCTGCAGGGCAGGGTCTCTATGACCCCGGACGAGCTTAGCCAGCTGCCCTGGCTTGAAGAACTTGGAACCACCGAGGCGACCTCGTGGCTGGCCCGGCAGGGGGTCGAACGCGGCCCCCGCGCCGGTCGTATCGTGTTACCGGGCAATCTGGTGCTCGAAGGGCTGCGGGCCGGGCAGGGGGTGACCGTCACGGCGCGGCATTTCGTCGAACCCGACATAAAAGCTGGCCGCCTTGTCGAACTGTTTTGCGAACCGGGTGAACGGGGCTATCATATTGTAACCGGCGATGCACCGCTGCGGCCTGCCGTCAAGGTTTTTGTGGCATGGCTCCGGCGGCAATCCGGTCGCATGTGACAAAAGGTGTCTGTGCGATGCGCTTTTGACCCATGTCAAAGTGGGACGTGTTGTGATTTGGGACAAGATGCCTAAAAAACAGCCACATCTGGAGCCAGCTCGTGAGCGATTCCGACCCCGCCCCCAGCCTATACGCCGCCAGGGAGCCCATCTTTCCCCGGCGCGTGTCCGGCCCTTTTAGAAACCTGAAATGGATCATCCTGGCGGTCACATTGGGGATTTATTATCTGACGCCATGGATCAGGTGGGACCGCGGCCCCAGCCTGCCGGATCAGGCGGTGCTGCTGGATCTGGCGAATCGTCGCTTTTACTTCTTCTGGATCGAGATCTGGCCACACGAGTTCTATTTCGTTGCCGGCCTGCTGATCATGGCGGGCCTCGGGCTGTTCCTGTTCACCTCGGCGCTGGGGCGCGTGTGGTGCGGCTATGCCTGCCCGCAGACCGTTTGGACCGACCTCTACATTCTGGTTGAACGCTGGATCGAGGGGGATAGAAACGCCCGGTTGCGTTTGCATCGGCAGGAAAAGCTGGACTTCCGCAAGGCCCGGCTGCGTTTTACGAAATGGACCGTTTGGCTGTTGATCGGCGTGGCCACCGGTGGCGCCTGGGTATTCTATTTTGCCGACGCACCGACGCTGCTGCGCGATCTGGTCACCGGCAACGCCCATCCTGTTGCCTATACAACCGTTCTGATCCTGACTGGCACGACCTTTCTGTTCGGTGGCTTCGCCCGCGAGCAGATTTGTATCTATGCCTGCCCGTGGCCGCGCATTCAGGCTGCGATGATGGACGAGGACACTCTGGTCGTTGGCTACCGCGAATGGCGCGGTGAGCCACGCGGTAAGGGCAAACGAACTGCGGATTCCGAGTTGGGCGACTGCATCGACTGCATGGCTTGCGTGAATGTCTGCCCCGTTGGGATCGACATCCGCGACGGCCAGCAGCTGGAATGCATCACCTGCGCACTGTGCATCGACGCCTGCGATGACATGATGGCCAAGATCGGCAAGCCGCGCGGCCTGATCGATTACATGGCGCTCAGCGATGAAACCCACGAGCGCGCGGGCGAGCCGCCCAAGAATGTCTGGAAGCATATCCTTCGGCCGCGGACGATCATGTATACGGCGATGTGGTCGCTGGTCGGCTTTGGCCTGCTGTTCGCGCTGTTCATCCGCTCGGATATCGATCTGACCGTAGCACCGGTGCGCAACCCGACCTTCGTGACCCTGTCCGACGGCACCATCCGCAACACCTATGACGTACGCCTGCGCAACAAACATGGTGAGGACCGGCCGTTCGAACTGTCACTGACCGGCGATCCGGCGCTGCAGCTGCAAATCGAAGGGATCGAGGGCAGCACTGTCAATGTCACCGCGGATACGGCACAATTGACCCGCGTTTACATCATTTCGGCAAAAGGCACCGGACCTGCGGCTGCGGCCTCTACACCTGTGCGCATTTGGGTCGAGGATGTGGAAAGTGGTGAGCGCGCCCACAAGGACACCACGTTCAATGGACGAGGGAACTAAGATGGCCGAACGTCAGTTCACCGGAAAGCACGCCCTGGCCGTGTTTGTCGCCGCCTTTGGCGTGATCATCGCCGTCAACCTCGTGTTGGCTTATAGTGCGGTCAAAACCTTTCCGGGGCTTGAGGTGAAGAACTCGTATGTCGCCAGTCAGGAGTTCAACGAGCGTCTGCAGGAACAGCAGGCGCTGGGTTGGACCATCCGCGCCGAAATGTCCGGCGGGCTGCTGATCCTGCACATCACCGACAAGACCGGCGCCCCGGTCAAAGTGACCGAATTGCAGGCCGTCGTCGGACGCGCCACCCATGTGAAAGAGGATTTCGCGCCCGATTTCACTTTTGACGGTCAGGCCTATGCAGCCCCGGCGGCTTTGGGCAAGGGCAACTGGAACATTCGTCTGGTGGCCAAGGACAGCTCGGGCGCCGAGTTCGCGCAGCGTGTGCCGCTGTATGTGAAGGGGTGACCGGATGACGGCGCAGCTTACATCCGGCACCGCAGCCTGTCCGGGATGCATTGCCAGCCCGGCAGAACCGGCGCGGCCCATTCCGCAGGATGTGCAGATTGCGCTGTCGCTGCCGGGCATCCATTGCTCGGCCTGTATCGCCACGGTCGAGCGTGAGCTGAACGCCCATCCCGGCGTGGAAGATGCGCGGGTGAACCTGACCCTGAAACGCGCGATGGTCAAAGCCGGCTCCGATCTGCGCGCCGCCGACCTGATCCCGGTGCTGGAGCAGGCAGGGTTCGAGGCGCATGAGCTGGATCCCGGTGCCCTGTCGGCCACGCAGGCGGACAAGGCGGGCCGCGATCTGCTGATGCGGTTGGCGGTGGCCGGGTTTGCCTCGATGAACGTGATGCTGCTGTCGGTGTCGGTCTGGTCGGGGGCCTCGGATGCCACCCGCGACATGTTCCACTGGATTTCGGCAGCCATTGCGCTGCCTGCGATTGCCTTTTCCGGGCAGCCCTTCTTTGCCAAAGCCTGGAGCGCCCTGCGCGTGCGGCGCCTGAACATGGACGTGCCGATTGTGTTGGCCATCGTGCTGGCGCTGGTGACGTCGCTGTGGGAAACCGCGCTCAGCGGTGAGCACGCCTATTTCGATGCGGCACTGACGCTGACCTTCTTCCTGCTTGCCGGTCGCTACTTGGATTACCGCACCCGCGCCGCCGCCCGATCCGCGGCCGAGGAACTGACGGCGCTAGAGGTGCCCCGCGCCTTCAAGCTGGTCGATGGGGCTGAAGAAGAGGTGGCGGTGGCCACGCTGGCCGTCGGTGACCTGATCCTTGTCCGGCCCGGTGGCCGTATGCCGGTGGACGGTGAGATTGTATCGGGCCAATCCGAACTGGATCGCTCTTTGCTGACTGGTGAGACCCTGCCGGTTTTCGCCGAAGCAGGCCTGACTGTCAGCGCCGGTGAGGTCAACCTGACCGGCCCCCTGACCATCCGGGCGACGGCGGTGGGCGAGGATACCTCGTTGCATCGTATGGCCGATCTGGTAGCCATCGCTGAATCGGGGCGGTCGCGCTATACCTCGCTGGCAGACAAGGCAGCCAAGCTCTATGCGCCGGGCGTGCACATCCTGTCGGCGCTCAGCTTTCTGGGCTGGTATATCTATTCTGGTGATATCCGCACCGCGCTGAACATCGCTGCCGCTGTTCTGATCATTACCTGCCCCTGTGCGCTGGGTCTGGCTGTGCCTGCGGTGACCACGGCGGCCTCGGGGCGGTTGTTCCGCAAGGGGATGCTGATCAAACACGCCACCGCGCTGGAGCGACTGGCCGAGGTGGATACGGTCGTCTTCGACAAGACCGGTACGCTGACCTCGGGCACGCCCGAGCTGACCAATCTGGGCGATCATTCCCGCGCGGACCTTGAGATCGCGCTGGCACTGGCCGAGGCGTCATCGCATCCGTTGTCGGTGGCCCTGACCAAGGCAGCACGGGACGCAGGGATCAAGCCGGCCAGCCTCAAGGACGTCACCGAGGTTCCGGGCTATGGCACCGAGGGCAACTGGCGCGGCCAGCGGGTGCGCCTTGGTCGCGCGGCGTGGACCGGCGCGGAAGAGGGCGACCAGACGGCGGCCTGGTTGTCGGTTGGCGGGCAATCCCCCGCAACCTTCCTGTTCACGGACAGCCTGCGCCCCGGTGCGGCTGAGGCGGTTCAGGCCCTGCGCGATGCGGGAAAGGATGTCATCCTGATATCCGGCGACACGCAGGGCGCGGTTCAGGCGCTGGCCGAAAAACTGGGGATCGACAACAGGGTTGCGCAGGCCCTGCCGCAGGACAAGGCGGCCCGCGTGCAAGGGCTGAGCGATCAGGGCCGTCACGTGTTGATGGTCGGCGATGGCCTGAACGATACCGCTGCGTTGGCGGCGGCACATGTGTCGATTTCTCCGGCCTCGGCGTTGGATGCGGCGCGGGTGGCGTCGGATATCGTGCTGCTGGGCAATGATCTTTCCCCGATCGCGGATGCCTGCGATACGGCGGTGAAGGCGACCAAACGGATTCGTGAAAACTTTCGCATCGCCACCGTGTATAATATCATCGCGGTACCAATGGCCGTGGTTGGTCTGGCCACGCCGCTGATTGCGGCGCTGGCGATGTCGACCTCGTCCATCACCGTGTCGCTGAACGCCCTGCGTCTGAGGTAAACCAATGGAAGTTCTGGCCTATCTGATACCGATTTCCCTGCTTTTGGGCGGGGTTGGCCTGGTGGCGTTCATCTATACGGTGCGGTCGAACCAGTACGATGATCCCGAAGGGGACGCGCGCCGTATCCTCAGCGATGAATGGGACGACAAGCCCAGGCCCTGACGGCCCTTGAAATTGCCGCAATGCCCGGTTATGTCCGGCCCATCCGCTAGCAGAGAGAACCAAGCCAAATGGCAACTATGAATCCGATCCAGTTCATTCAGCAAGTCCGTGCCGAAGTCGCGAAGGTCGTCTGGCCGACCCGGCGCGAAGTTCTGCTGACCACGGTCATGGTGTTCATCATGGCGGCGCTGACGGCCGTGTTCTTTGCGCTGGTCGATCTGGCCATTCGCGGTGGGCTTCAGGCGATCCTGGGTGTGTTCGGCTAAACCGCCTCGGGCGGGCGGAAACGCCACTGCCCCCTTGCGCCTCGCGCGATGTCAGAGTAGGTGACGCGGTATTATTCGGAATGGGCGTGCGGCGATTCGGGCTGTGCGCCGCTTTTTATTCCGGGTGATGCGATAGAATTTCAATGACGGTGCCTGCGGCGATCCGAACGCACCGAAAGTAAACAAGGACGACAGGTTCATGGCGAAACGGTGGTACTCGGTCAGCGTTCTTTCGAATTTCGAAAAGAAGATCGCAGAGCAGATCCGCACGTCCGTGGCCGAGCAGGGCCTTGAGGACGATATCGACGAAGTTCTGGTGCCCACCGAAGAGGTGATCGAAGTGCGCCGGGGCAAGAAGGTCACAACCGAACGCCGCTTCATGCCCGGCTATGTGCTGGTGCATATGGAGATGTCGGATCAGGGTTATCACCTTGTGAACTCGATCAACCGCGTCACCGGTTTCCTGGGCCCGCAAGGTCGTCCGATGCCGATGCGCGACGCCGAGGTGAACCAGATCCTCAACCGCGTCCAGGAAGGTGAAGAAGCACCCAAGCTGATGATCTCGTTCGAAGTGGGCGAGAAGGTCAAGGTCAACGACGGCCCGTTCGAGGATTTCGACGGCATGGTCGAAGGCGTGGACGACGAGAACCAGAAGCTGAAGGTCTCGGTTTCGATCTTTGGTCGCGAAACCCCGGTCGAGCTGGACTTTACCCAGGTGACCAAGCAGGGCTGAGCAAGCCGCTTCAGGAATTGGAAAAGCCGCGATGCGCAACGCATCGCGGCATTTTTTGTATTTGCGCCGCAATCACAAGCGGCGCACTACAACCAGCTTATTGCGTCTGGACCATGGCAGCGCGCAAAAGTTGCGGGCGGTCGGTCTGAGAGGGCAAGAAGACGGCCTGCGATCCGGCATCCAGCGCCGACAGGCTTGCATCATACCACTGCATGGCAAGGTCGCGACGCTCTTGTACTCCGAACCCTTCGCGCAGGTGGTGGCCAATCAGTTCTCCATAGGCGGGTTCGCCCATTGCAACCAACATCAGCGCCGAGCCAACGGCGGCATCCATGTTGTCCTCGCGATAGCCTATAGCCAGACAAACCTTGCTTGTTGCGGCGAGATCCTCGGGGCTAAGCCCGGAATCCAACGCAAGTTTGCGCATTTGAGTTTCCGCCTCATTTTTGGAACTGAGAGACAGCGAAACAACCTGCGGCGCCAACATGTCACCAAACGAGTCGCACTGAGCGGCGACCTGATCCGGGGTCAGACCCTGGATGCCCTGCATCAAATCTTCTCCGCGCGACATCGCATAGCTACGGGCAAGGCAGAACTGTTCGCTAAGTGCAAAATCAGGATCGGACATGTTTGACAGAGTCGTATAGCCGCCATTTGTTGACGTCTGAAGCATTACTCCGCTGCAGCGATTGGCGAGGGAAGGACCCCCGGTACCACCGGAAAACAGGCTCGGCAGGCTGGCGGAGGTTGTTTCAGTCGCGGTCGCCTCGGGTGCCGGCGCGGGTGCTGGCGCAGGCGCCGGCGCGGTCACAACCGGTGTGGGCGTTGCCTGCACCTGAGGAGCGGCTGCCAGGGCAGAACCGGTATGTACCTGCTGGCGGTAGGCCATCAGCAGTGGCTGACCCGAGAGTTGAGTTGAGGCCTGACCGCCGCTGGTTCCCCAATAGTAGGCCTGCATAAGGAAGTCGCGCTGATAGGGTTGGAAATCATAGCCATTCACAGGATAACCCATGGAGGCCTGATACCGTTCGATCGCTGTGCGCGTGCCGCGTCCGACCTGACCATCGACCCGTCCCGCATTGTAGCCAAAATAGTTGAGCGCGGTCTGTGTCTGCGCGCCCTGCGAGGTCGACGGAATCCCCGGCCGGTAAGCCCGTGAGGACCTCGTGGTCGTTCTGGCTTGCTGCTTTCTTTGCTGATCCTTGCCTATTGCGTACCCGATGACGCCGCCGACGACAGCGCCGCCCAAGATTTCGCCTGCGTCAGCCCGCACGATTTGCGGAGCGGTCCCTGCAAAAGAGAATGCAATGGCAAGTGTTGCGATTAATCGAAAGATCATAATAAACCTCCACTAAAAACACCTATTTTTTATGACTATACCACAGGCGCGGGTTTTGATGTGAGGCAATGACAAAGACGTGCTCAACACATCGGGGCCTGCTGGATTTGGGTGTTTTTTCGAAGGGTTAGGCGCTATTGGCGCAACCGGGAAACGCGCACGGTTCCCCAAGGCTTGGCGATTTGTCACCGGTGCCGATTCGAAAACCCTAAGGGGAACGCTCGTCCCCTTGCCAACCCCTGCATTCCCCTGTAAACGCCGCCTCTATCGTCTTCGGGCGAGATTCTCTCGTGGGAGGTTGCAGGGATCGCGATCCCGGATCGGACCACGCAACATATACCGGGTGGGACGCGTTCCACCTACGTTGAAAGGAAAACCAAATGGCCAAGAAGCTTGCTGGTACAATGAAACTGCAGGTTCCTGCAGGTCAGGCGAACCCGTCGCCGCCAGTTGGTCCGGCGCTGGGTCAGCGCGGCATCAACATCATGGAATTCTGCAAGGCGTTCAACGCCAAGACCGCAGACATGGAGCCCGGCGCTCCGTGCCCGACCGTGATCACCTATTATCAGGACAAGTCCTTCACCATGGACATCAAGACGCCGCCCGCGTCTTACTACCTGAAAAAAGCAGCTGGTCTGAAGCCGGTCGGGAAGCGTAACCGTCCCCGTGGTGCGGAAAACCCCGGTCGTGAGACCGTGGCCACCGTGACCAGCAAGCAGGTTCGCGAAATCGCCGAAGCCAAAATGAAAGATCTGAACGCCAACGACGTCGAAGGCGCAATGCAGATCATCCTGGGCTCGGCCCGCTCTATGGGCATCGAGGTGAAGTAAGATGGCAAAACTCGGTAAACGTACCCGCGCTGCGCGCGAAGCTTTCGCCGGCAAGGAAAACCTGTCGGTGGACGAAGCAGTTGCCCTGGTCAAAGCCAACGCAACTTCGAAATTCGACGAGACCATCGAAATCGCTCTGAACCTGGGCGTTGACACCCGTCACGCAGACCAGATGGTGCGCGGTGTTGTCGGCCTGCCGAACGGCACCGGTAAAGCGATGCGCGTTGCTGTTTTCGCTCGTGGCCCCAAGGCTGACGAAGCGAAAGAAGCTGGCGCAGATATCGTTGGCGCAGAAGACCTGATGGAAACCATTCAGGGCGGCACCATTGAATTCGATCGCTGCATTGCAACCCCGGACATGATGCCGATCGTCGGTCGTCTGGGTAAGGTTCTGGGCCCCCGTAACCTGATGCCGAACCCCAAGGTCGGTACCGTGACCATGGACGTGAAAGCGGCCGTGGAAGCAGCCAAAGGTGGCGAAGTTCAGTTCAAAGCTGAAAAAGGCGGCGTTGTGCACGCTGGCGTTGGCAAAGCGTCGTTTGACGAAGCCAAGCTGGTCGAAAACGTTCGTGCCTTCATCTCGGCTGTTGCGAAAGCCAAGCCGACAGGCGCCAAAGGCACCTACATGAAGAAAATCGCGCTGAGCTCGACCATGGGCCCGGGCGTGACATTGGATGTGGCGGCTGCGTCGGGCGAATAAGCCCAAAGCTACCGCTTAGACAGAATGAACCCGGGTTGTGGATGCAGCCCGGGTTTTTCTGTTTCTGATCTCGGTCAGTTCAGAGGTAGGCGCGGAGTACGCTGGCCTCACGCGCGCCAATCGTCGCCGCCGCGGTGTGCCGGAACGCGTCGCTGGCGTGCTGGACCGACGGAAACAGCGCAAGAATTTCCGTCTGTTGCGGTGACGAGAGCGCTTTTTTCGCGGTGTCGCTGTAATAGTAGCTTTCAGTAAGTGCGCCGTTCGAGCGGACGATGTGGTGACGGTCAAACATGAAATGCGTGTAGGTCACATGGTCCATCTCGCGGATGGAAATGCCCGGAAGGCCGCAAAGATGCTTGGCTGCCACGAAGACTTCGGGCGAGGCGAACAGCATGTCAGTCGCAGGTGATTGAATCAGGACCCGGTGCTGCTGAGACACAACCAGTTCCCGTGAGTTTCCGATTACGCCCGGTTCAATCACAACCGGAGCAAATGCGCCGAAGCCGGATACTTCGGTTGTGCCGATCCACAGGATTGGCTGAAGCCCGGCGTCCCGGGTCCAGACACGCTGACCCCGCCTGAGTTTCTGAACATCGGTGTCGCCATCGGCGGTTGCGATCAAAGTTCCCGGGCCGAAGCATGTAATGTAATCGGAATAGGCTGAACTGCCGGCATTGGATCCGCTGATTTTCACATAGGAGGTGCCGGGCACAAGAGGGGCAGACGTTGCATAGCCCCAGACGTCCTGTGTGACCCCGTTCTGTGAAAACACATATATTTCGATCGTGGGCCCGGTAGGGTTTCCGTTGATGTCCAGGGCGCGCACGGAAATGATCGACTCGGATTCGACCTGCGTTCCGTTGGTCACAATTCCGCCGCCATCCGTGATGACGTGGTTTGACTCCTGATCGTCGTTGAAAATACCCGAACCGCCACTGGTGTCATTCAGTGTGACCGTGGTTCCTGTGCCGCCGGAATATTGAAAAACGGTGCCGTTCGGAGTGTCGGAATTGTTGATGATCGGATCGCCGACAATTCCCGGATCAGAGCTTGACGTAACAACCAGGCTGGAACTGTCCTGGGCGAAAAAACTGCGAAGTACCATTTAGCAAAGAGACCTTTAAAACGCCTGTTTTCGCGGGTCTTTCGTCAAAGACCGGCTACTGTTTGATCTGGATATAAAACGGCCCCGATGTAAACAGTCAACCTGAGATTGGCGTTAACAAGGGCGTTATCAAACAGCGACCGGGGACTGACCCTAACCCTGCTTGAAGGCGAGGTGTAGCCGATCACCCAGACGCTGCCGTCGATCCTCTTCGTAGGGGGTGCAGGCGTGATCGACGTGCCACGACGCCAACCAGTCTTTCAGAAGGCGTCCGCGGATGCAGAAATCCAGTATCCCTGCATGGATCGGGTGCCGATAGCGGCGAAAGAACATGTCCTTGTTCAGCTTCACAATGCCGCTGCGGTCCACATCAGAAGGGTCCGCATCGCGGAAGATATCCGATTTGAGGAAGTCGACGATGTCATAAACGGCAAGCTTGTCGCGCACCTCGGTGAAATCCAGGCCGATCATCTCGCCCTTGCCGACAATCAGGTTCTGGCCGTGAAAGTCGCCATGCGAAAACACGCGTGTTTCGGGGATGCCCTTCAGGTACAGTGCGGAGCTTTCCAGCATTTCCGCCATCTGGCCGCCTGTTGCCCGGATGTGCGGCGGAACTGATGGCAGCAGCTCGTTGATGGCGTCGGTCATCCAGCGCGGGCGGAACTCGTATTCCGTGGCGGGTTGAAAGCCATGCAGATCGTGCAGCCACGCCCCGGCGCGACGGTAGATCCGGCCAACCTGATCGTCGTCTGCGCTGTTGTGGATCACGTCGACGGCGGTGGGCCGGTCGATGAATTCGGACACGAAGAACATGTTCCCCGGTGACAGGTAATGGGGGTGCACCACGCGCGATGTCTCGTGCCGGTCAAAATACCGTGCCAACCGGGTCAGAATGTCGAATTCTGCCTGCAGCCGGCCGGTCTCGGGCGAGGTGGTGTCGATCTTTATCGCATAGTCCCGCAAAGGTCCTTGTGCCCGAAGAACCAGTCGCGTGTCGGGAAAGCCGTGCGACCGGTATACGCAATCGAATTGCAGCGCCCTGTCCAGCCCGGCATGGCGCGAGAACTCCGCGACAAACTCGGTTGCGCGCCTGTGTTCATCTTCTGTGAGAGTTGGCATAGGGGGTAAAAGCTGGACACTAAGCAGGGAGTTTGGTTGACTGGACCCCAGCGCGCGGGCCATGTCAATCGCTGACAGGGGCCGGGGCGCGGCGGCATGGTCCCGCCAAACCGCTCGGACGGTCAATTTACCCCTTGGAAACCCCGGCCATCTGCCCTAAAGAGAGCTGCGGAGTAAAGCGTGCGATTCGTCGTGCGCTTTATTTCGTTTCGTCCAAGACGGTGGGTGGGTCCATCTGGCCCCTTAATTCCCTGCCTGAGACGGGTAAGACCAAAGAATTCTGAGGGTCACGATCCTCGGGCGAGTTTTGGCCAATCCCGTAACAACGGACCTGAACGCCGGGGCGCAAGCTGCGGCAAATATGAGCCGGGGTGAGATATCGCCCCTAACTTGGAGAGAACTGTGGATAGAGCCCAGAAAGAGAAAGTGGTCGAGGAACTCGGCCAAATCTTCGAAAGCTCTGGCGTCGTAGTGGTATCGCACTACGCCGGTCTGACAGTTGCCGAGATGCAGGACCTTCGCGCACGTGCTCGTGACGCGGGCGGCTCCGTGCGTGTTGCCAAGAACAGGCTTGCCAAAATCGCCCTTGAGGGTAAGCCGTGTGAAAGCATGGCCGACCTGCTGACAGGGATGACCGTTCTGACCTATTCCGAGGACCCCGTGGCAGCAGCCAAGGTGGCCGAGGACTTCGCCAAGGATAACAAGAATTTTGAGATCCTCGGCGGTGCAATGGGTGAGAACGCTCTGGACCGCAAAGGCGTCGAAACAGTTTCGAAAATGCCGTCTCGCGAGGAGCTTATTGCTTCGATCGTTGGCTGCATTGGCGCACCTGCTTCGAACATCGCCGGCGCGATTGGCGCACCTGCAAGCAACATCGCAAGCATCCTTTCCACCATCGAAGAGAAGGCGGAAGCTGCGTAAGCGGTTGGCACTGAATGATCTGCGTAGGGGATTGCCCCTGACGTTGGAACACACACTGTAAACGGAAAGAGCTGATAAAATGGCTGATCTGAAAGCACTCGCAGAAAGCATCGTGGGTCTGACCCTGCTGGAAGCACAAGAACTGAAAACCATCCTCAAAGACGAATACGGCATCGAGCCCGCAGCTGGCGGCGCCGTAATGGTCGCAGCTGGTGGCGACGCCGGTGGCGCAGCTGAGGAAGAAAAAACCGAATTCGACGTCGTTCTGAAGAACGCCGGCGCTTCGAAAATCAACGTGATCAAAGAAGTTCGCGGCATCACCGGTCTGGGCCTGAAAGAAGCCAAAGAGCTGGTCGAAGCTGGCGGCAAGATCAAAGAAGGCGTGGACAAAGCCGAAGCAGAAGACGTCAAAGCCAAGCTGGAAGCAGCTGGCGCCGAAGTCGAGCTGGCCTAAGTCTAGTCTCTGGCGCATCGCTGATGTGCCGAAGAATTTGGCTGGGTCCGGAGAAATCCGGGTCCAGCCGAACCTGTCTTAGAAAGGACCTCATGGGTTGGGGTGTTTTCTAAGACGCGGTTCGCGGATCGGGAGGCTGCCTTCGGGACGGTGGCCATGAATTGATCCGGACGTGTCGTCTCGAATGTGCAAGATGCCGGGGCCCGACGGTGTCTTTGCCCGCTGAGAACATCGAAAGGTGACATCTGACATGGCTCAAACGTTCCTTGGCCAGAAACGTCTTCGTAAATATTACGGCAAAATCCGCGAAGTGCTGGAGATGCCGAACCTCATTGAGGTGCAGAAATCTTCTTATGATCTTTTCCTGCGCTCCGGCGATGCAGAGCAGCCCACAGACGGCGAAGGCATCAAAGGTGTGTTTCAGTCGGTTTTCCCGATCAAGGATTTCAACGAAACCTCCGTTCTGGAGTTCGTGAAATACGATCTGGAAAAACCCAAGTATGATGTCGAAGAGTGCATGCAGCGCGACATGACCTACAGCGCGCCGCTGAAGGTCACTCTGCGTCTGATCGTGTTTGATGTCGATGAGGACACCGGCGCCAAGTCGGTCAAGGACATCAAGGAACAGGACGTGTTCATGGGCGACATGCCCCTGATGACGCCGAACGGTACGTTCATCGTGAACGGCACCGAGCGCGTGATCGTGTCCCAGATGCACCGTTCGCCCGGTGTGTTCTTTGACCATGACAAGGGCAAGACCCACTCCTCGGGCAAGCTGCTGTTTGCCTGCCGCATCATCCCGTATCGCGGCAGCTGGCTGGACTTTGAGTTCGACGCCAAGGATATCGTGTTCGCCCGTATCGACCGCCGCCGCAAGCTGCCTGTGACCACCCTGCTGTATGCGTTGGGTCTGGATCAGGAAGCGATCATGGACGCGTATTACAACACCGTGTCCTACAAGCTGGACAAGAAAAAGGGCTGGATCACGCCGTTCTTCCCCGAACGTGTCCGCGGTACCCGTCCGACCTATGACCTGATCGACGCTAAATCCGGTGAAGTGATTGCCGAAGCCGGCAAGAAAGTCACTCCGCGCGCGGTCAAAAAGCTGATCGACGAGGGCACAGTCACTGATCTGCTGGTTCCGTTCGATCACATCGTTGGCAAATTCGTTGCCAAGGATATCATCAACGAAGAAAACGGCGCGATCTATGTCGAAGCCGGTGATGAGCTGACCCTGGAATACGACAAGGACGGCGACCTGATCGGCGGTACCGTCAAGGAACTGATCGATGCGGGTATCACCGACATCCCGGTTCTGGACATCGACAACGTCAACGTTGGCCCCTACATGCGCAACACCATGGCGGCAGACAAGAACATGGGCCGCGAAAGCGCGTTGATGGACATCTACCGCGTCATGCGTCCGGGCGAGCCGCCCACCGTCGAGGCCGCGTCGGCCCTGTTTGACACCCTGTTCTTCGACAGCGAGCGTTACGACCTGTCCGCCGTTGGCCGCGTGAAGATGAATATGCGTCTGGCTCTGGACGCACCCGACACCCTGCGCACCCTGCGCCGCGAAGACATCGTGGCTTGCATCAAGGCGCTGGTTGAGCTGCGTGACGGCAAAGGCGACGTGGACGATATCGACCACCTCGGCAACCGTCGTGTGCGCTCGGTCGGCGAGCTGATGGAAAATCAGTACCGTGTTGGCCTGCTGCGCATGGAGCGCGCGATCAAAGAGCGTATGTCGTCGGTCGAGATCGACACCGTCATGCCGCAGGACCTGATCAACGCGAAACCGGCTGCGGCTGCTGTTCGTGAATTCTTCGGCAGCTCGCAGCTGTCGCAGTTCATGGACCAGACCAACCCGCTGTCCGAGGTTACCCACAAACGCCGTCTCTCGGCGCTTGGCCCGGGTGGTCTGACACGTGAGCGTGCGGGCTTTGAGGTTCGCGACGTGCACCCGACCCACTATGGTCGGATGTGCCCGATTGAAACGCCGGAAGGTCCGAATATCGGTCTGATCAACTCGCTGGCCACCTTTGCCCGCGTGAACAAGTATGGCTTCATCGAAACACCCTACCGCGTCGTCAAAGACGCCGAGGTGACCGATGAGGTTCACTACATGTCCGCGACCGAGGAAATGCGTCACACCGTGGCGCAGGCGAACGCGACTCTGGATGCCGATGGCAAGTTCATCAACGATCTGGTGTCGACCCGTCAGGCCGGTGACTACACGCTCGCTCCGCGCGAGAATGTAGACCTGATCGACGTGTCGCCGAAACAGCTGGTCTCGGTCGCTGCATCGCTTATCCCGTTCCTTGAAAATGACGACGCTAACCGCGCTCTGATGGGCTCGAACATGCAACGTCAGGCGGTTCCGCTGCTGCGCGCCGAAGCGCCGCTGGTCGGTACCGGCATCGAGGAAAAGGTTGCGATCGACTCGGGCGCTGCGATTCAAGCGAAACGCGCCGGTATCATCGACCAGGTCGATGCACAGCGTATCGTTATCCGCGCCACCGAAGATCTGGAACTGGGCGACGCTGGCGTTGACATCTATCGTCTGCGCAAGTTCCAGCGTTCAAACCAGAACACCTGCATCAACCAGCGTCCGCTGATCAAGGTGGGTGACACCGTCCAGAAGGGCGAGGTCATTGCCGATGGTCCGTCGACCGATATGGGTGAACTGGCCCTTGGTAAGAACGTGGTCGTCGCGTTCATGCCGTGGAACGGCTACAACTACGAAGACTCGATCCTGATCTCGGAACGTATCGCGCGTGACGACGTCTTCACCTCGGTCCATATCGAGGAATTCGAAGTCGCCGCCCGTGACACCAAGCTGGGTCCGGAAGAGATCACCCGCGACATCCCGAACGTCGGTGAAGAAGCGCTGCGCAACCTCGACGAGGCGGGCATCGTTTACATCGGCGCGGATGTTGAGCCGGGCGATATTCTGGTCGGCAAGATCACTCCGAAGGGCGAAAGCCCGATGACCCCGGAAGAAAAGCTGCTGCGCGCCATCTTTGGTGAAAAAGCATCTGACGTGCGCGACACCTCGCTGCGCGTGAAGCCGGGCGACTACGGTACGGTCGTTGAGGTCCGCGTCTTCAATCGCCACGGCGTCGAGAAAGACGAGCGTGCGCTGCAGATCGAGCGTGAGGAAGTCGAACGTCTGGCCCGTGACCGGGACGACGAGCTGGCGATCCTGGACCGCAACATCTATGCGCGTCTGCAAGGTCTGATCCTTGGTAAAACCGCTGTCAAAGGCCCGAAAGGCGTCAAGGCAGGGTCGGCGATCACCGAGGAACTGCTGGAAACCCTTACCCGTGGTCAGTGGTGGCAGCTGGCGCTGGAAGGCGAGCAGGACGCACAGATCGTTGAGGCTCTGAACGAGCAATACGAAGTGCAAAAGCGTGCTCTGGATGCCCGTTTCGAAGACAAGGTCGAGAAGGTCCGTCGTGGCGACGACCTGCCGCCGGGTGTGATGAAGATGGTCAAAGTCTTCATCGCTGTGAAGCGCAAGCTTCAGCCGGGCGATAAGATGGCCGGTCGTCACGGGAACAAAGGTGTGATCTCCAAGGTTGTTCCGATGGAAGACATGCCGTTCCTGGCCGATGGTACTCCGGTTGACTTCTGTCTGAACCCGCTGGGTGTGCCTTCGCGTATGAACGTTGGTCAGATCCTTGAAACCCACATGGGTTGGGCCGCGCGCGGTCTGGGCCTGAACATCGACGACGCTCTGGGTGAATACCGCCGGTCCGGCGATCTGACCCCGGTACGCGAAGCGATGAAGCTGGCCTATGGCGAGAATGTCTACGAAGAAGGCATCACCGGTCTGGACGAGGATGGCCTGATTGAGGCTGCGGGCAACGTGACCCGCGGTGTTCCGATCGCCACCCCGGTCTTCGACGGTGCCAAGGAAGCAGACGTCAACGACGCGCTGGTGCGTGCGGGCTTCTCGGAAAGCGGTCAGTCGGTTCTGTTCGACGGTCGTACAGGCGAGCAATTTGCACGCCCGGTGACCGTGGGCATCAAGTACCTGCTGAAACTGCACCACCTTGTGGACGACAAGATCCACGCGCGTTCGACCGGGCCGTACAGCCTGGTGACCCAGCAGCCGCTGGGTGGTAAGGCGCAGTTCGGTGGTCAGCGCTTTGGTGAGATGGAGGTCTGGGCTCTGGAGGCTTACGGCGCCGCCTACACCCTGCAGGAGATGCTCACCGTGAAATCGGATGACGTCGCCGGTCGGACCAAGGTCTATGAATCGATCGTCAAGGGCGAGGATAACTTTGAAGCGGGCGTACCGGAATCGTTCAACGTTCTGGTTAAAGAAGTCCGTGGCCTCGGCCTGAATATGGAACTCCTGGATGCGGAGGTGGATGAGTGATTCAGCATAGTCTCAAAACTTCTTGGACTATCGGCGCTCTGCTCGTTTCGACAATGGTTC
Organism: Ruegeria sp. MALMAid1280; assembly: GCF_049195285.1. NCBI lineage: Bacteria > Pseudomonadati > Pseudomonadota > Alphaproteobacteria > Rhodobacterales > Roseobacteraceae > Ruegeria > Ruegeria sp. MALMAid1280. Next base: position 172,024 of record NZ_JBMIRT010000037.1, read on the forward strand.
TTGCGACAGGATGTGTGTCGCAAGAACAAATTTCACGAAACAAGGAACGTGCTGCACGGGACGCTGCATCTAAGAAAATTGTTCTCGATGCATGTTATTCTGCACCGACCTCGGAGATCGAAAACGCAAAGAGCATCGTGGTTAACCAAGGTCGCGGCGATGGCGTCTATTGGTGGTGGAAGCCAAGTTGGAAGGAAACCACACTCGCCAAGGTTAATGCTCTGGAAGTTATTGATCTGAATTCTTCCTGTCTTCCACGAGTAGAAGCCGGTTGCGCAGATATCGGAATGGAACCCGTTTCAGGTTACGTGTCCCGTGCTCAAGCTGCTGCTGGCCGTGGAGAACTTGAAATTAAATGCTCACCCAGATTGGAGCAGACATGAACCAGGAAATCACCAACAACCCGTTCAACCCGCTGACGCCCCCGAAGGTTTTCGACGAGATCAAGGTCTCGCTGGCGTCGCCCGAGCGGATCCTGTCTTGGTCCTATGGCGAGATCAAGAAGCCCGAAACCATCAACTACCGGACGTTCAAGCCCGAGCGTGACGGTCTGTTCTGCGCGCGTATCTTTGGCCCGATCAAAGATTACGAATGCCTGTGTGGCAAATATAAGCGGATGAAGTATCGCGGCGTTGTCTGCGAGAAATGCGGTGTGGAAGTCACCCTGCAGAAAGTCCGCCGCGAGCGTATGGGCCACATCGAACTGGCCGCGCCTGTTGCGCATATCTGGTTCCTGAAATCGCTGCCGTCCCGCATCGGTCTGATGCTGGACATGACGCTGCGTGATCTGGAACGCGTGCTGTACTTTGAAAACTATGTCGTCATCGAGCCCGGTCTGACAGACCTGACCTATGGCCAGATGCTGACCGAAGAAGAGTACATGGATGCGCAGGATGCCTATGGCATGGACGCGTTCACCGCCAATATCGGCGCCGAAGCCATCCGTGAGATGCTGGCCCAGATCGACCTGGAAGCCGAAGCCGAGCAGCTGCGCGCTGATCTGGCCGAAGCAACGGGTGAGCTGAAGCCCAAGAAGATCATCAAGCGTCTGAAGGTTGTTGAAAGCTTCCTCGAGTCGGGCAACCGGCCCGAGTGGATGGTGATGACCGTGATCCCGGTCATCCCACCGGAACTGCGTCCGCTGGTTCCGCTGGATGGTGGCCGTTTCGCGACTTCGGATCTGAACGATCTGTATCGCCGCGTCATCAACCGGAACAACCGTCTGAAGCGTCTGATCGAACTGCGCGCGCCTGACATCATCGTCCGCAACGAAAAGCGGATGCTGCAGGAATCCGTGGACGCTCTGTTCGACAACGGCCGTCGTGGCCGCGTGATCACCGGCGCCAACAAGCGCCCGCTGAAATCGCTGTCGGACATGCTGAAAGGTAAGCAGGGCCGCTTCCGTCAGAACCTTCTGGGTAAGCGCGTCGACTTCTCGGGCCGTTCGGTCATCGTGACCGGTCCGGAACTTAAGCTGCACCAGTGTGGTCTGCCCAAGAAGATGGCGCTGGAGCTGTTCAAGCCGTTCATCTACTCGCGCCTTGAAGCCAAGGGCCTGTCTTCGACCGTGAAACAGGCGAAGAAACTGGTCGAGAAAGAGCGTCCCGAAGTGTGGGATATCCTTGACGAGGTGATCCGCGAACATCCTGTCATGCTGAACCGTGCGCCGACGCTGCACCGTCTTGGCATTCAGGCGTTCGAGCCGGTCCTGATCGAAGGCAAAGCCATCCAGCTGCACCCGCTGGTCTGTTCGGCCTTCAACGCCGACTTCGACGGGGACCAGATGGCAGTTCACGTCCCGCTGAGCCTTGAGGCCCAGCTGGAAGCCCGTGTTCTGATGATGTCGACGAACAACGTTCTGTCGCCTGCAAACGGCGCGCCGATCATCGTTCCGTCGCAGGATATGATCCTGGGTCTGTACTATGTGACCCTGGAACGCGAAGGCATGCCGGGCGAAGGCAAAGTGTTCGGTTCGATCGACGAAGTGCAGCACGCGCTGGATTCGGGCGAAGTACACCTGCACACCAAGATCACCGCGCGGATCACGCAGATCGACGACGAAGGCAACGAAGTTCAGAAGCGTTACGAGACCACTCCGGGCCGTCTGCGTCTGGGTGCTCTGCTGCCGATGAACAACAAGGCGCCGTTCGAGCTGGTCAACCGCCTGCTGCGGAAGAAAGAAGTGCAGCAGGTGATCGACACCGTCTACCGCTATTGCGGTCAGAAAGAGTCGGTTATCTTCTGTGACCAGATCATGTCGATGGGCTTCAAAGAAGCGTTCAAGGCGGGCATCTCGTTCGGTAAGGACGACATGGTCATTCCGGACGACAAGTGGGGCATCGTTGATGACACCCGTGGTCAGGTGAAGGACTTTGAACAGCAGTACATGGACGGCCTGATCACTCAGGGCGAAAAGTACAACAAAGTTGTCGATGCCTGGTCAAAGTGTAACGACCGCGTCACCGAGGCGATGATGAGCACGATCTCATCCTCGGATCGGGCAGAGGACGGGTCCGAGCAGGAACCGAACTCGGTCTACATGATGGCCCACTCGGGTGCGCGTGGCTCGGTTACTCAGATGAAACAGCTGGGCGGTATGCGCGGCCTGATGGCCAAGCCGAACGGCGACATCATCGAGACGCCGATCATCTCGAACTTCAAGGAAGGTCTGACCGTTCTTGAATACTTCAACTCGACCCACGGTGCCCGTAAGGGTCTGTCGGATACCGCTCTGAAGACGGCGAACTCGGGGTATCTGACCCGTCGTCTGGTGGACGTGGCACAGGACTGCATCGTGCGTGAGATCGATTGTGGCACCGAGCGTGCGATCACGGCCGAAGCAGCCGTGAACGACGGTGAAGTTGTTGCCTCGCTGGCTGAACGTGTGCTGGGCCGTGTGGCTGCTGACGATGTTCTGCGTCCGGGCACGGATGAGGTGATCGTGGCTGCTGGTCAGCTGATTGACGAGCGTATGGCCGACACGATTGATGAGGCCGGTATCGCGTCAATGCGCATCCGCTCGCCTCTGACCTGTGAGTCCGAGGAAGGCGTCTGTGCCACCTGCTACGGTCGTGACCTTGCACGCGGTACCATGGTGAACACGGGTGAAGCTGTCGGCATCATCGCCGCCCAGTCCATCGGTGAACCCGGTACACAGCTGACGATGCGGACCTTCCACATCGGTGGTGTTGCGCAAGGTGGTCAGCAGTCGTTCCAGGAAGCCAGCCAGGACGGTGTCGTTTCCTTCGAGAACCCGCAGATTCTGGTCAATGCCGCAGGCGAAAGCCTGGTCATGGGCCGGAACATGAAGCTGGTGATCAAGGACGAGCATGGCGAAGAGCGTGCCAGCCACAAGCTGGGCTATGGCTCCAAGCTGTTCGTCAAGGACGGCACCAAGGTGGCCCGTGGCGACAAGCTGTTCGAATGGGACCCGTACACTCTGCCGATTATCGCCGAGAAGTCCGGTACCGCGAAATATGTCGACCTTGTTTCGGGCCTTGCCGTCCGCGACGAGACCGACGAAGCAACCGGTATGACCCAGAAGATCGTGATCGACTGGCGCGCCGCCCCCAAAGGCAGCGACCTGAAGCCCGAGATCATTCTGGTCGGCGAAGATGGCGAGCCTGTCCGCAATGATGCGGGCAACCCGGTTCACTATCCGATGTCGGTGGACGCGATCCTCTCGGTTGAAGATGGTCAGCAGGTCGAAGCCGGTGACGTTGTTGCGCGTATCCCGCGTGAAGGCGCCAAGACCAAGGACATCACCGGTGGTCTGCCGCGTGTGGCCGAACTGTTCGAAGCCCGTCGTCCAAAGGATCACGCGATCATCGCAGAAGCCGATGGTTACGTGCGCTTTGGCCGCGACTACAAGAACAAGCGCCGCATCAGCATCGAACCGGCTGACGAGTCCATGGAGACCATCGAGTACATGGTGCCCAAGGGCAAGCACATCCCGGTCGCCGAAGGTGACTTCATCCAGAAGGGTGAATACCTGATGGACGGTAACCCGGCTCCGCATGACATCCTGTCCATCATGGGTGTCGAAGCGCTGGCGGATTACATGATCGACGAAGTGCAGGACGTCTACCGTCTGCAGGGCGTGAAGATCAACGACAAGCACATCGAGGTTATCGTGCGCCAGATGCTGCAGAAGTGGGAGATCCTGGATTCAGGCGACACCACCCTGCTGAAAGGCGAGCATGTCGACAAGCAGGAGTTCGACGCAGCCAACGAGAAGACCATCTCGCGCGGCGGTCGTCCGGCTCAGGGCGAGCCGATCCTTCTGGGGATCACCAAAGCCTCGCTGCAGACGCGTTCGTTCATCTCGGCGGCGTCGTTCCAGGAAACCACCCGCGTGCTGACCGAAGCCTCGGTTCAGGGCAAGAAGGACAAGCTGGTTGGCCTGAAAGAGAATGTCATCGTCGGCCGCCTGATCCCCGCCGGTACCGGTGGTGCGACCCAGGCCGTGCGTCAGGTTGCCCAGTCGCGCGACAACGTCGTGATCGAAGCCCGCCGGGAAGAGGCCGAAGCCGCCGCTGCCCTGGCTGCGCCGATGGTCGAAGACGACATGGTCGGTGACGAACTGGACGTTCTGGTGGAAACGCCGGAAAGCCGCGAGTAAGCGCTTTGGCATAATTTCAGGAAAGGCCCTGCGGAAACGCGGGGCCTTTTTTGTTCCCTTGATAAGTGGGTGGATTGGGTCAAATAGCTATGAATAACAGAAGAATTGCAAGAATCAGGCGACTGTCTGCCATTCTCCTTGCATGGGTTTGTACTGGGTCTGTTGCAATCGGCGCAGGTTCTACAGAACAGGTGTTGAAGCTGAATTGCCTACTGAACAATGAAGATGGCGAACAAGTATCGGTTAATGTGAGCGCAGAAGCCGAAGGTGAAGTTCATTTTCAGGTCAATCAGTTGAAATTAGAGGCCGTTTTCGTTCCAAATTTAGTAAGCCACCCACCGAATATTACGTTCGCGACCTCCTTCGGAAATGCTGTTTACACGTTGGTGATGCATAGGGACTATTTCCTGCCTCACCCAGACGGATATGGTCCCTCAAAGCCACCAGCCAGCTTGACGGTTCAATCCTCTGACGCTGGCGTCACGCCGATGGTGGACGTGTTTGTTGGCGCTTGTGTGGTGGAGTGAACAGTTTATTGAGAAGTGCGTTTCCATTGAAACGGCACAAGATGAACTGGTGTCAGTAGTAATTGGGTTTGCTGAATGTAAAAGCTGGTGAACCTTTTATCAGCAGCGAGTTGACAGGTGCGTCACCGAAAGGGCCAACATCCCAATTGATATATATTGGACCACTGACCATGACCCCAAACGTAAAAGGCGCTCTGCTGATGATGGGCAGTATGGCCGCCTTTACCATCAATGATGCGTTGATCAAGGCCGCCGGGGCGGAGGTGCCGTTGTTTCAGATGGTCGCCATGCGCGGGGTTCTGGCGACGGTTCTGGTGTATCTGCTGGCGCGGCAATTGGGGGCGCTGCATCTGAACTTTCCGCGTCATGACAAGTGGCTGGTGGCGGCGCGGTGTCTGGCTGAGCTGTCGGCCACGTTCTTCTTTCTGACTGCGCTGCTGCATATGCCGCTGGCCAATGTGACGGCTGTATTGCAGGCCTTGCCGCTGACGGTGACCCTCGGTGCGGTGGTGTTCTTCGGAGAACAGATCGGATGGCGGCGGGTTCTGGCGATTGCGCTGGGGTTCCTTGGAATGCTGCTTATCGTACGGCCAGGTCCCGAGGGGTTCAGCATCTATGCCATCTACGCGCTGATTGCGGTTGTGTCGGTCACGATCCGCGATCTGATCACACGGCGGATGTCGATCCATGTGCCCTCGCTGGCCGTTACATTGGCGACCTCGTTCACCATCACCGTTGCGGCCGGGTGCGCCTCTGTCGCCTCAGGTTGGCAGCCGGTGCCGACAGGGGCGGGGCTTATGGTCGCCTGTGCTGCGGTATTCGTACTGACCGGCTACCTGTGCAGTGTCATGGTGATGCGCGTCGGAGACGTCGGCTTTGTCGCGCCGTTCCGCTATTCCAGCCTGATCTGGGCGCTCGCCCTGGGCTGGCTGGTGTTCGGAGACTGGCCAGACGCGGTCACATTGCTCGGGGCGGCATTGGTCGTGGGGGCCGGGTTGTTCACGCTGTTCCGCGAACGGCACGCTCACGCCACAGAATGAACCCGCCGAACCAAGTCCTGTTCGATAGCAAAGCGGGCGATGAATTCGCCCTCCTGCTCGGGCGTAAGCGGGGATAACTCTGTGGTGCTGTTGCGGGCATGGGGTGAATCGTTGAACTGGTTCAGCGTGCGCACCCACATCGGTGCGTCCGGATAGCTGATCACCGGCATGAAGTTCCCGATGCGGTGATGGGCGAAATTCATGATCGTCTGCTCGCAGCCGCCGCGCACATGCATGGCGAACCCAACGCCCAGCAGAGGGCGAAACACTTGTGCGGCCCGAATGCCGTCCGGGCCGAAACGGGCCAGGAACCCTTGATTATAATCGATGGCGACGGTTTTGTTGTTCGCCATCAGAGTTTCACCCTCGACTGCGGCGATGCGCAGGCGTTCGACGAAATCCACCGAGACGGCATCGTCATCGTCGTGGCGGAATTGCAGGCACGGCGCGCTGGGGTTGTCGCGCGCCGCGTTCAGGATCTGTTTCATCACTTTACGGTGCCGAACGGGTTCGCGGGCGATGATCCGGATCTGTTTCATGCCAGAGGTCAGATCATGCAGCCGGTCCAAGGCGCGTTTCGGCAGGCAGTCGCCGATCACGATCAGGAATTGGAAATCCTCATCGGTCTGTTCCTTGAAACAGGGCAGGGTGGTGGTTTCGAACAGGCGGAACCGCTCTTCCAGACGGGCCGGGTTGTAGAGATACCGCCGGCGTTCCTCGATCGTGTCATGTTCGACCTGAAAACCGCCAAGGGCGGGGTAGGAAAAGCGGCAAAGGCCTATGACTTGCATGAATCATCCGTGGTTCAGGTCGTCGTTGCGACTATGCCCGCGCGTCCAGAAACCCGCAATGCGCAACGGGCTGGAAAACGCATGACCGGGCAGGTAAGTGGGGATGGTGGATAGCGTGGCGGCCTGACAGGGAGTTGCTGTTGACACTTGGCCCGACTCCCCCTATTACGCGCGTCATCTCGGTACCGGGGGCCGCCCCACAACCGATTTCAGTAATGAACTGGTCAAGGCCCGGACACTTTTATCGTTCGCGCCCTCTGATAACAAACCGCGACGTTCACCTCGGAATGGGAACGCTCGCGGGTTTTGCGCTTGTGGACGCATGAGTGCAGCGAATTTAACCGCACGCAACCCGCGTGCATGTCATGTGTGTTGCAAAACGGGGAAGAAACCGGAATGCCAACTATTCAACAGCTGATCCGCAAACCGCGGCAGCCCAAAGTGAAACGCTCGAAGTCCATGCACCTGGAGCAGTGCCCGCAGAAACGCGGCGTCTGCACCCGCGTGTACACCACCACGCCGAAGAAACCGAACTCGGCTATGCGTAAGGTTGCCAAGGTGCGCCTGACCAACGGGTTCGAGGTCATCTCGTACATCCCCGGTGAAAGCCACAACCTGCAGGAACACTCGGTTGTTCTGATCCGTGGCGGCCGTGTGAAAGACCTTCCCGGTGTGCGTTACCACATCCTGCGCGGTGTTCTGGATACTCAGGGCGTCAAAGACCGTAAACAACGCCGTTCGAAATACGGCGCGAAGCGTCCCAAGTAAGAAGGAGAGGCTGATATGTCACGTCGTCACGCCGCCGAAAAACGCGAAGTCCTGCCTGACGCCAAATTTGGCGACAAGGTACTGACCAAATTCATGAACAACCTGATGATCGACGGCAAGAAGTCGGTCGCAGAGCGCATCGTCTACAACGCGTTTGACCGCGTTGAAGGCAAGATCAAGCGCGCACCGGTCGAAGTGTTTCACGAAGCGCTCGACAACATCAAACCGTCGGTCGAGGTTCGCTCGCGCCGGGTTGGTGGTGCAACCTATCAGGTTCCGGTCGAAGTGCGCCCCGAGCGCCGCGAAGCACTGGCCATCCGCTGGCTGATCACCGCTGCGCGTGGCCGCAACGAAAACACCATGGAAGAGCGCCTTGCCGGTGAGCTGCTGGACGCCGTTCAGTCCCGCGGTACCGCCGTGAAAAAGCGCGAAGACACCCACAAGATGGCCGAGGCGAACAAAGCCTTCAGCCATTACCGTTGGTAATTCCAGAGGCTTATCAAAATGGCACGCGAATATACACTCGAACACTACCGCAACTTCGGTATCATGGCGCATATCGATGCAGGCAAGACCACCTGCTCGGAACGCATCCTGTATTACACCGGCAAATCCCATAACATCGGTGAGGTGCACGATGGCGCAGCCACCATGGACTGGATGGAGCAGGAGCAGGAACGCGGCATCACCATCACATCGGCTGCGACCACCACCTTCTGGGAACGCACCGAAGACGGTCAGACCGCTGACTCGGCCAAGCACCGCCTGAACATCATCGACACCCCCGGCCACGTTGACTTCACCATCGAAGTTGAACGTTCGCTGGCGGTTCTCGACGGTGCCGTTTGCGTTCTGGACGCAAACGCCGGTGTTGAGCCCCAAACCGAAACCGTGTGGCGTCAGGCTGATCGCTACAAGGTTCCGCGTATGGTTTTTGTCAACAAGATGGACAAGATCGGCGCAGACTTCTTCAACTGCGTTCGCATGATCGAAGACCGCACCGGCGCACGCGCTGTTCCGGTTGGTATCCCGATCGGCGCCGAGACCGAGCTGGAAGGCCTGGTTGATCTGGTGACCATGGAAGAATGGCTGTGGCAGGGCGAAGACCTGGGCGCAAGCTGGGTCAAGGCGCCGATCCGCGACAGCCTGAAGGACATGGCTGACGAATGGCGTGGCAAGATGATCGAAGCGGCCGTCGAAATGGACGACGACGCGATGATGGAATACCTGGAAGGCAATGAGCCCGACGTTCCGACCCTGCGCGCCCTGCTGCGCAAAGGTACTCTGGAAATCGCGTTTGTTCCGGTTCTGGGTGGGTCTGCGTTCAAGAACAAAGGCGTTCAGCCGCTGCTCAACGCTGTGATCGACTATCTGCCCAGCCCGCTGGATGTTGTTGATTACATGGGCTTCAAACCCGGCGACGAGGAAGAAGTTCGTGACATCGCGCGTCGTGCAGACGACAACATGGCCTTTTCGGGCCTGGCGTTCAAAATCATGAACGACCCCTTCGTTGGCTCGCTGACCTTCACCCGGATCTATTCGGGCACCATGCAGAAAGGCGACTCGATCCTGAACTCGACCAAAGGTAAGAAAGAGCGCATCGGTCGTATGATGATGATGCACTCGAACAACCGGGAAGAGATCGAAGAAGCGTTTGCAGGTGACATCATCGCGCTGGCGGGTCTGAAAGACACCACCACCGGTGACACCCTGTGTGACGCGAAGGATCCGGTGGTTCTGGAAACCATGACCTTCCCCGATCCGGTGATCGAGATCGCGGTCGAGCCCAAAACCAAGGGCGACCAAGAGAAGATGTCTCAGGGTTTGGCCCGTCTGGCCGCCGAAGACCCGTCCTTCCGTGTGGAAACTGATCTGGAATCGGGTCAGACCATCATGAAGGGCATGGGCGAACTTCACCTGGACATCCTGGTTGACCGTCTGAAGCGCGAGTTCAAGGTTGAAGCGAACATTGGTGCACCGCAGGTGGCCTATCGCGAAACCATCTCGATGCCGGTTGAGCACACCTACACCCACAAGAAACAGTCGGGTGGTTCGGGTCAGTTCGCGGAAGTCAAGCTGGAGATCCAGCCGACCGAAGCGGGCGAGGGCTATTCGTTCGAAAGCCGCATCGTTGGTGGTGCCGTTCCGAAGGAATACATCCCGGGTGTTGAAAAAGGCATCAACTCGGTCATGGACAGCGGCCCGCTGGCTGGCTTCCCTGTGATCGACTTCAAGGTTGCCCTGCTGGACGGTAAGTTCCACGACGTTGACTCGAGCGTTCTGGCGTTCGAAATCGCATCGCGGATGTGTATGCGTGAAGGCATGCGCAAAGCAGGTGCGAAACTGTTGGAACCGATCATGAAGGTCGAAGTGATCACCCCGGAAGAATACACCGGCGGTATCATCGGCGACCTGACCTCGCGTCGGGGCCAGGTGTCGGGCCAAGAGCCGCGCGGCAACGCCATCGCGATCGATGCGAACGTTCCGCTGGCGAACATGTTCGGCTACATCAACACTCTGCGTTCGATGTCGTCGGGCCGTGCCCAGTTCACCATGCAATTCTCGCACTACGATCCGGTTCCGCAGAACATCTCGGACGAGATTCAGGCGAAATACGCATAAGCGAAGATTTGAGGGAGCTCCGGTCTGGGGCTCCCTTCATTACCGACAAAGGAGGCCATCATGGCAAAGGAAAAGTTTGAGCGTACAAAACCGCACGTCAACATCGGCACGATTGGCCACGTTGACCATGGTAAAACCACGCTGACCGCAGCGATCACCAAGTATTTCGGTGACTTCAAAGCGTATGACCAGATCGACGGTGCGCCGGAAGAGAAAGCGCGCGGCATCACCATCTCGACCGCCCACGTGGAATACGAGACCGACAACCGCCACTATGCGCATGTTGACTGCCCCGGCCACGCCGACTACGTCAAGAACATGATCACCGGTGCCGCGCAGATGGACGGCGCGATC